>NZ_JAYXBK010000030.1:0-16219 GCF_036016995.1 Paraburkholderia sp. MPAMCS5 | reverse complement strand
CCTTTCATTACTGTGTGAGACTTGATACTTTCGCCTGGCAGCAGATTCCGAAGAACCCGCCGCCGCGTCACGCATCAAGCGCCCACACTTATCGGCTGTTAGTTTTTAAAGATCATTCGCTCACGTCGCGCCGCCCACCTCAACCACCCGGCACCGCTTCGTTCTGCGTCGCTGCATCAGCAGCAGAGAAACGAGATTATGAAGACTCTTTTTCGTTTCGTCAACTACATTTTTTCGCTTTCGCTTAAAACCTTGTTGACGCAACTGCCCGCTGGTTTCTGCCGCGGCCCTCGTTCGCAAACGAGGAGGCGAATAGTAGGTCAACCACCGCCGTATGACAAGGGTTTGACGAAAACTTTTTTGACGGCTCATTTCCGCGTCGAGTTGGCCAAGGCGTCGAGAGGAACCGCTTGCGCCATCGCCGCATAACCGGCGTCGCTCGGGTGGATGTGGTCGCCGCTATCGAACCCGTGCTGAAGACGGTCCGGCTCAACCGGATCGCGCAGCGCGGCATCGAAATCAACCACTCCGTCGAAAGCGTGACTCGACCTGATCCATTGGTTGACCGCCAGCCGGATACTTTCGCGCTGCGGCGGCAGCGCCGCCGGCGTCAAAGTTGCTCCGAACACCGTCACACCGGCCCGCCGGGCGGCCGCGATCACCCGCTGATAGCCGGCGATCAGATCGGCAGCCGTCACCGAGGCATGTGGGAAATCGCAGTCGAGGCCGCTGCGCGCGGGCATCGCCGCGAAATTGATGTCGTTGATGCCGATCAGCAAAACCGCCGCTTTCACGCCTGGCCGCTCCAGCACGTCGCGGTTAAGGCGCGACATGAGTGCGTCGCCATAGCAGGGTGAATCATTGAGCAAGCGGTTCCCACTGATCCCCAGATTGACCACCGCCGCCGAGCGATTCCCCGCGCCGGTCAGGCGCCGCGCGAGCGCATCCGGCCAGCGGCGGTTCTGATTCACGCTGGAACGCATGCCGTCCGTGATCGAATCGCCGATGGCTGCAATCGCCGCCGTTCCGGGCGCCGCATCGACCGACAGCCCCGTGACCCACACATATTGCGTGAAGCGTCCGCGAAACGCCGCGCCCGCGGCGTCCGCCGCGTGATTGCCGGGCACCGAAACATAGTTGATCTGGCTCGAAACACGGTGCCACGCACCGACACGCTGCTCCGGTCCCATAAATGCGCTGACGGCATAGGGCGCACCTTCCGCAATGTCGATCGCGACCGGATCGCTATCGAGCGCGCCGCCGGGCGGGATGCTCACCGCGCCCTTACCGTTAAAGGTGACACGCGCCTCCCCGCCGACGGACGCCCCAGCGCCTCCCGCCGAGCGCGCGATACGCAGATCTTCGATAACAAGCGGCGTCTTGCCGTATTCATTACTCAGATGAATTCGCGCGGACTTCCCTGACAGCGTCGGATAAATGATCTGCCGGACAGTGCGCCCCGCCACGTCGGGCGCACGGTACAGAGGCGGCAAATCGGCGCGCTGCGGAATGGGTTGCAGCGCCGTCGCCCAAGCGGTGACCCAGTGCGCGGAAGAATCGGAGGGCGCAGCGGCGACGGTCGAAGAAACGGCAAACTGACAAAGCAGCGCGGCGCCGCAAGCGGCAGCCAGGGAGCGGATGGTCATTCGGGGATTCGGTTTCGAAGCAAAACGGGCATTGTGCACGATCGCATCGGCTCGCATGGAGGCCGATGCGCCACTAACCACCGCGACGGAGCACGCGCACGCTCATGCGGCCGCTTGCGCCCGGGTCATGTTCAAAGCGAGCGCTTCGGCGACTTCGATTCCATCGATCGCCGCCGAATAAATGCCGCCGGCATATCCCGCGCCCTCTCCAGCCGGATAAAGACCTTCGACATTCATGCTCTGATAGTCGTCCCGGCGGCGCACACGGATCGGCGACGACGTGCGCGTCTCGACGCCAGTCAGCACCGCGTCGTGCATCGCAAAACCCGCGATCTTCTTTTCCATTTGCGGCAGTGCTTCACGAATCGCCTCGATCACGTAGTCCGGCAACGCGGTGCTTAGATCCGTGGGATGCACGCCCGGCTTGTACGACGGCACCACGGAACCCAGCGACGTGGACGGCCTGCCGGCAATGAAGTCGCCGACCAGCTGGCCCGGCGCCATATAGTTACCGCCGCCAAGCTCGAAGGCCCGCTCTTCCCATTTACGCTGAAACGCGATGCCGGCGAGCGGTCCGCCGGGGTAATCGTCCGGCGTGATGCCCACGACAATGCCCGCATTGGCGTTGCGCTCGGCCCGCGAATACTGGCTCATGCCGTTGGTCACCACGCGGCCGGGCTCGGACGTCGCCGCCACCACCGTACCGCCGGGACACATGCAGAAGCTGTACACCGCGCGGCCATTGCTGCAGTGGTGCACCACTTTATAGTCGGCTGCACCCAGTTGCTTGTGTCCGGCAAACTTGCCAAACCGGCTGCGGTCGATCAAGCCCTGCGGATGTTCGATCCGGAACCCGAGCGAGAACGGCTTCGCCTCGATATACACGCCGCGGTCGTGCAGCACCTGGAAGGTATCGCGCGCGCTGTGACCGACCGCCAGCACGACGTGGTCGCAGCGCAGCGTCTCGCCCGTCGAGAGCTTGAGCCCGCGCACTTTCCCCTGATCGATGTCGATGTCGTCCACGCGCGTCTCGAAACGCACTTCGCCGCCCAGTTCGTGGATGGTCGCGCGCATCTTTTCGACCATGCTCACCAGCCGGAACGTGCCGATGTGCGGCCGGCTGAGATACAGAATGTCTTCCGGCGCGCCCGCGCGGACGAACTCCTCCAGCACCTTGCGGCCGTAATGCTTCGGGTCTTTGATCTGGCTGTACAGCTTGCCGTCGGAAAACGTGCCCGCGCCGCCTTCGCCGAACTGCACGTTCGATTCAGGGTTCAGCACGGACTTGCGCCACAGGCCGAACGTGTCCTTGGTGCGCTCGCGCACCGCCTTGCCCCGTTCGAGAATGATCGGCCGGAAGCCCATTTGCGCGAGGATCAGCCCGGCAAAGAGTCCGCACGGCCCCATGCCGATCACCACCGGACGCGGCGTGGTGAGCTGCGCCGGCGCCTTCGCGACAAACCGGTAGGTCATGTCGGGCGTCACTCCGCAGTGCGGCACGTCGGCGATGCGCGTGAGCGCCGCCGCTTCGTCCGTGACCTCGACGTCGACGATATAGGTGAGCTTGATGTCGGCGCGCTTGCGGGCGTCGTGAGCGCGCCGGAACACGGTGTATCGGATGAGCCCGTCGCGAGGCACGCCGAGTTCCGCGAGGCGCGCGCGCACCGCGCCTTCCAGAGCGCTCTCGGGATGATCGAGCGGGAGTTTGATTTCGCTTAGACGTAACATGAGTACCGGGGGATGCAGGAAGGCTGCGGATCGCGGCCAATTCGCAATTTTATAGGTTAAGCGCCGGCACGGGGCGGCAGCGCCGAGGAAAGCGGCCCACCGCGAGTGGCGTCACGCTCCGCGCCGCGCCTATCGGTATCGAAAGGCCGTCTCAAAAAATTTATTAACCGACCGGTCGGTTGGCTTATACTGTCCGAACTCCGACAACTTCCGCAGAAGAGCGTCCCCATGTACACGCAATCCCTGGATATTCCCGGCAATGTCGCTCCGCTGGATGCGGACGCGGCATCGGCGGAGCAGGCGCAGTTCGATGCCGTGATGGCCGCCGACGGCAAGATCGAACCGCAAGACTGGATGCCCGAGGCTTACCGCAAAACGCTGGTGCGCCAGATTTCCCAGCACGCGCATTCGGAGATCGTGGGCATGCTGCCGGAAGGCAACTGGATCACGCGCGCGCCGAGCCTCAAGCGCAAAGCGATTCTGCTCGCCAAAGTGCAGGACGAAGCCGGCCACGGCCTCTATCTATATAGCGCAGCCGAAACGCTCGGCGTGTCGCGCGATCAGTTGATCGCGGCGCTGCATTCCGGCAAGGCCAAATATTCGAGCATCTTCAATTACCCGACGCCCACGTGGGCTGACGTCGGCGTAATCGGCTGGCTGGTCGACGGCGCGGCCATCATGAATCAGATCCCGCTTTGCCGTTGCACGTATGGCCCCTACGCGCGCGCCATGATCCGCATCTGCAAGGAAGAATCGTTTCACCAGCGCCAGGGCTTCGACGCGTTGATGGCAATGATGTCCGGCACCGAAGCTCAACGCGAACTCGTTCAGCAGGCCGTGAACCGCTGGTGGTGGCCGGTGCTGATGATGTTCGGCCCGAGCGACAAGGATTCGATCCACAGCAACCAGTCGTCGAAATGGGGCATCAAGCGTATTTCCAACGACGACCTGCGCCAGAAATTCGTCGACGCCACTGTCGATCAGGCGAAGGTGCTCGGCGTCACGCTGCCCGACCCGGACCTCAAATGGAATGAGGCGCGTGGCCATTACGACTACGGCGACATCGACTGGGAAGAATTCTGGCGCGTCGTGAATGGCGACGGTCCGTGCAATCGCGAGCGTCTCGCGACCCGCGTCAAAGCCCATGACGAAGGCGCCTGGGTTCGCGAAGCCGCCCTCGCCCACGCGGAAAAGCAGCGCCAGCGGGCACAACAGCACGCCGCCTGAGCCGCGCGCGAGTCAGGAACAGTCAAGCAGAGTCACGAAGCGTCACCAGGATTCAGGAGAGACAGCAATGAACAAGGAATGGCCGATTTGGGAAGTGTTCGTGCGCAGCAAGCAGGGACTCGACCATAAACATTGCGGCAGTCTGCACGCCGCCGACGCGCCCATGGCGCTGCGCATGGCGCGCGACGTCTACACGCGCCGCCAGGAAGGCGTGAGCATCTGGGTGGTGCCGTCGTCGGCGATTACGGCGTCCGCGCCGCAAGACAAGGCGGAAATGTTCGAACCGGCGGGCGACAAGATCTATCGCCATCCG
Organism: Paraburkholderia sp. MPAMCS5; assembly: GCF_036016995.1. Lineage (NCBI taxonomy): Bacteria > Pseudomonadati > Pseudomonadota > Betaproteobacteria > Burkholderiales > Burkholderiaceae > Paraburkholderia > Paraburkholderia sp. MPAMCS5. The sequence continues at coordinate 11,305 of NZ_JAYXBK010000030.1, read as the reverse complement.
ACGTTCTACACGCTCCCCGACGAAGTCAACCACATGTAAGCGCAGCCATGGACATCACGCATCGACATCTCCAATACGTGCTGCGCCTCGCGGATACCGCGCTGATTCTCGGTCAGCGCAATGCCGAGTGGTCCGGCCACGGCCCGATTCTCGAAGAAGACATCGCGCTCTCGAACATGAGCCTCGATCTGATCGGTCAGGCGCGTTTGCTGTACACGCACGCCGCCTCGCTGGAACAGCAGCTCACGGGCAAGGCGCGCACGGAAGACGATTACGCGTACTTCCGCGCCGAGCGCGAATTCGCGAATTACACGCTCGCGGAACTGCCGCATAGCGGTCCGCTGTCCGCCACGGCGCAGGCCGAGAAGGACTATGCGGTGACGATCGTGCGCAATTTCCTGTATTCGACGCTGATGGCGCATCTGTGGACGGCGCTCACCGCATCGACCGACGCGCAACTGGCCGCGATCGCCTCGAAGTCGATCAAGGAGACGAGCTACCACGTGCATCACGCGAGCGAATGGCTGATCCGTTTCGGCGACGGCACCGACGAATCGCATCGCCGCGCGCAGGCCGCGCTCGATTATCTGATGCCGTATACGCGCGAGTTCTTCAGCGCGGACGCCGTCGAAGAGACGATCGCCGGGGCAGGCATCGGGCCGCTGACCGCAGATCTCGAAGCCGCATGGCTCGACGACGTGCGCGCGACGCTCGACGAAGCCACGCTGAAGCTGCCCGAAGCGGTCAAGCACATCACGACGGGCAAGCACGGCGAGCATTCGGAACACATGGGCTTCGTGCTCGCTGAAATGCAAAGCCTCGCGCGCCAGCATCCCGGCGCGACCTGGTAAAACGCCCGGAAACTGCACGATGACGATCTCGACTGCGACCTGCCCGGCCGACGCCACGCTCGAACGCGCGTGGGCGGCGCTCGAAACGGTGCCCGATCCTGAAATTCCGGTGGTGTCGATTCGCGAACTCGGCATTTTGCGCGACGTCCGCCGCGCCGAAGACGGCGCGTTGGAAGTCGTGATCACGCCGACCTACTCCGGTTGCCCGGCCATGTCGCAGATCGCCGAAGACGTCGCGCAGGCGCTCGATATCGCCGAACTCAAGCCTTATCGGATCGCCACGGTGCTCGCGCCGGCGTGGACCACCGACTGGATGACGCCCGAGGCCCGCGAAAAGCTCCGCGCGTATGGCATCGCGCCGCCCACCGGCAATTGCGGTTCGGCGGCCGGATCTGGCACGGCGCCGCAGGAAAAAGTGGTGCGCTTCGTGCCGCGCGCACTGCCCGCGCCGTCGTGCCCGCGCTGCGGCTCGGCCCATACCGAACGCCTCGCGCAATTCGGCTCGACCGCCTGCAAAGCCTTGTACCGCTGCCTCGACTGCCGCGAACCCTTCGACTATTTCAAACCCTACTGATATGGCCACCCCGCAATTTCATCCGCTGCGTATTCGCGAAGTGCGACCCGAAACCGCCGACGCCGTCTCGGTCGCCTTTGAAGTTCCCGTCGAACTGCGCGATTTTTATCGATTCACGCAAGGCCAGTTCGTCACGCTGAAAACGCATATCGAAGGAGAGGAAACGCGCCGTTCGTATTCCATCTGCGTCGGCGTCACCGACTACGACCGCGACGGCGAACTGCGCATCGGCATTAAACGTGTACGCGGCGGGCGCTTCTCGAACTTTGCGTTCGACACGCTTCAACCCGGCCACACGATCGACGTCATGACGCCCGACGGCCGGTTCTTCACGCATCTGAACGCCGACCACGGCCAGCAGTACCTCGCGTTTGCGGGCGGCTCGGGCATCACGCCGGTGCTCGCCATTATCAAGACGACGCTCGAAGTCGAGCCGCGCAGCACCTTCACGCTGGTGTACGGCAATCGCAGCGTCGATCAGATCATGTTTGCCGAAGAGCTTGAAGACCTGAAGAACCGCTTTATGGACCGCCTCGTGCTCTATCACGTGCTGTCCGACGACTTGCAGGACGTCGAACTGTTCAATGGCGTGCTCGATCAGCAGAAATGCGCGGCCTTCATCGCGGACCTGGTGCCGGCCGATTCGATCGACGAAGCCTTCATCTGCGGCCCCGCTCCGATGATGGACGCCGCCGAGGCCGCGTTGAAAGCGGCGGGCGTGTCGGCGGAAAAAGTGCACGTGGAGCGCTTCGGTTCGCCGCTGCCGCAGGCGGGCGTGCCGCCCGTCGAAATCACCGAGGACACGCCCGCTGCCGATCTCGAAATCGTGCTCGATGGCAAACGCCGCAAGCTGCGCCTGCCGTATCAGGGCGTCAGCGTGCTCGATGTCGGTCTGCGCGCGGGCCTTGCGCTGCCGTACGCGTGCAAAGGCGGCGTGTGCTGCACGTGTCGCGCGAAAGTGCTGGAAGGCGAAGTGAAAATGGACAAGAACTACACGCTCGAAGAGCACGAAATTCGCGACGGTTTTGTCCTGACGTGCCAATGCCATCCGGTCAGCGACCGCGTGGTGGTGAGCTACGACGAGCGTTGAGCACACATTGAACGTCGTGCCCGCCGTGCTTTGAGCCGTTACGCGATCCGCTTACACTAGGGGCCGCTCGCAGTCGGACAGTTCCGTGTCCGGCTCGCGAGCGGCTTTTTTGTCAATCAATCGCAACCCAGAACCCATCACGGCCGATGAGCACGATCCATCTCACCAACGGCGATGTCGCCGCGGAATCATTGCACGCCGCGTTGCGCGAAGCGGGCCGCGACGAGCGCGTGCTCGCTTTGCGCGACGACCTGGCGGTCGGTCCATTGCGCGGCATCGACGATGGCCCCGAAGCGCGTTCAGCATTCTGGGACCGCGCGAGCGCCGACTCGAAGCGCGATTTCGTCCGCGAGTTCCGTGAGCAGGCGGCGGCGCTGGACAGCGTCGCGCGTGGCCAAGCGAATCTGGTGGTGTGGCACGGCGAAAGCGCATCGGACCAGTTGATGCTGCGCCGCGTGTGCTATCACCTGCGCAACAGTCCGCAGCGACTGAACGAAGTGCGCCTGTCGATTCGCGATCTCACCGACGCCGGCGCCTGGGCGCACAGCCGCAAGGATCGCGCGACGGCTGTCGGCATGTTCGCGCCGGCCGTCTTGCAGGCGCGTTTGCCCGACGCCGCGCCTATCTCCGTGTTGCGCATCAGCCGCCTCGCGCTGGAATGGCAGGAAGCCAAACACGCGAACGGCGAAACGCGGCGCTGGCGCGACAATACATTTACGAGCGGCAGCTTCGCCGATCTCGACGCACTGATCCTCGAGCACGCCACGGGCGACTGGCAGCCCGCCGCGCGCGTGGCCGCCGAGGTGATGATCGCGGAGCTGGGGTTCCTCGTCAGCGACAACATTCTGTTGTGGCGCTTCCGCGAACTGGCTGCGACGCGGCGCGTCAGGTTGCGCGGCGACGCGAACGCATGGCGCACGCTGGAGTTGTGCGCGGCGCTCGCACCCTGTTCACACTAATAAAACCGACGACCATGGCCCGCACCCGAGCCCCCGACCACGAAAGTCAGCGCGAACAGATTCTCGAACTAGCCGCGGCGAAGTTCGCGCAAACGAGCTATCCCAGCACGTCGATGTCCGATCTCGCGGCGGCGAGCGGCACCTCGAAAGCGCGCCTGTACCACTACTACGAGAGCAAGGAAGCGATCTTGTTCGATCTGCTGGACCGCTACACCAAGCGGCTGATGCTGATCATCGCCGAGGTGGAAGGCGCGAGCCAGCGGCGCGGCCTGACGGAGCGCGAGACGTTCGCCGAGCTGATCCGCGCGTTTCTCTCCGAATACGAAACGTCGCACAGCCGGCACGTCGCGCTTCTGAACGACGTGAAATATCTCGTCGACGCCCAGCGCGAAGTGGTTTTGAACCGCCAGCGCGATGTCGTCGCCGCGTTTGCGCGGCAACTGGCGCGCGCGTATCCGGAGCGCGCCACGCGCGAAAACCAGACCGCGCTCACGATGATGGTGTTCGGCATGATCAACTGGACCTTCACCTGGCTCAAGCCGGGCGGACGCATGGGCTACCGGGAATTTGCCGAACAGGTGGTGGATATGGTCGACCACGGCTTGAGTTCCGCGCCGGCCTGATTGCGCAGCACAGCAATATCCATACGAGATAAATGCCCCGGTTGCATCTCTGCGACAATCTGGCGAGAACGCTCGTTCTTTTTATATTTTTCTTTAAAATCAAAAGCTTACTATGATGACGCCATCAAATTAGGCGTCAACCTCAAATTTTGATACGGGTTTTCCCTAGTGATGGATACGGGTTTCCGCTAAAATTCATTTTGCGGTGCACCAAACGCCGCACGATCACAAGGAGAACCCGACCATGAACCTGCTTACCACCCGCCCTGCCGAGCCGATCGTCGCGCACGATTACGTGCCGCTGCCAGCCGGTCGTGCGCCGGCTCTGGTCCGCGAACTCACTGCGGTCGACCGCGAACGGCTGCTGGCGCACTTCCTCGCGCTCGACGAAGACGACCGCCTGCTGCGCTTCGGCCAGATCGTGCCGGATCATGTTATCGAAAACTATGTCCGCGCCATCGACTTCAAGCGCGACACCGTATTCGGCGTGTTCAACGATCAACTGCAACTCGCCGGAGTCGGCCATCTTGCCTATCTCACTGCGGAAGGCGACAAGCGCACGGCGGAGTTTGGCGTTTCCGTGCTCGAAAGCGTGCGCGGCCAGGGTATCGGGTCCAAGCTTTTTGAGCGCGCCGCCATTCGCAGCCGCAATACGCATGTCACCTCGCTGTACATGCACTGCCTGTCGCGCAATTCGACCATGATGCACATTGCCAAGAAAGCGGGCATGAAGATCGAATACGCCTATGGCGAAGCAGACGCGTATCTCACGCTCGCGCCCGCGGATCAGACCAGCATCATTACGGAGATGCTGCAAGAACAAGCCGCCGTGTTCGACTACGCGCTGAAGCGCCAGGCGCGCCGGACTTCCAAGTTGCTGGAGACTTTCATGCCGACAGCCGCCGCGGCCTGAACAACTTGCGGATGAAGCGAATGACAAAGGGCAGCCAGATGGCTGCCCTTTTTGCTGGGCGCGCGGCCGCGACCTCGCGCGTCTTCATGAGCGCCTCTTCATAAGATTGGCAGCGCGGTCGTCTCCTTGATCTTTTCCAGCGAGAAACTCGTTTTCACATCGATCACGGACGGATGATGCAGCAGCTGATCCTGCACGAAACGCGAGAAATGGGCCATGTCCTCGACCTGAACCCGCAGCAGATAATCCATCTCGCCGGTCATCGCGTGGCACGCGACGACCTCCGGCCACGTCTGAACGGCCGCCCGAAACAGGTCCGCGTGCGTCGCGTCGCCGCGCGGACTCAGCGCAGAACCGCCGCGTTTTTCCAGCCGCACGTTGACGTACGCGAGCAAGTCGAGCCCGAGGCGCTGCGCGTCCAGCAACGCGACGTAGCCGCGAATCACGCCACTTTCTTCCAGTCGCCGAATGCGCCGCAGACACGGGCTCGGCGAAAGATTGATCCGCTCAGCGATCTCCTGATTCGACAGCCGACCATTCTCCTGAAGGATCGCGAGAATACGGCGGTCTATTGCGTCTATCTCTATATTGGCCATTTTCTGCCGCCATCTCTGAATAATGAGCCACGAAATAGCGCAAGCGTAGCTTTGTGCGATTAAGTTCGCAAGTTTCCGCCGCAGATCCGCCCGTAGACTGGCGTCATTCGGTCGCGCCCAACAACGCGCCTTCAAATGGAGACAGACACATGCAGGTTTCAACTTGGGAAAATCCGGTCGGCACGGACGGCTTCGAATTCATCGAATACACCGCGCCGGACCCGAAGGCGCTTGGCAAGCTTTTCGAACAGATGGGCTTTACGGCCGTCGCGCGGCATCGTCATAAGGATGTGACGCTTTATCGCCAAGGCGAAATCAACTTCATCGTCAATGCCGATCCGGATTCGTTCGCGCAACGGTTCGCGCGTTTGCACGGCCCGTCGATCTGCGCCATCGCGTTTCGCGTGCAGGACGCGGCGAAGGCCTACAAGCAGGCGCTCGAAAAAGGCGCTTGGGGCTTCGACAACAAGACCGGCCCGATGGAACTGAACATTCCCGCGATCAAGGGCATCGGCGATTCGCTGATCTATTTCGTCGACCGCTGGCGCGGCAAGAACGGTGCGGCGCCGGGCAGCGTCGGCAACATCGATATTTACGACGTCGACTTCGAGCCGATTCCGGGCGCGAATCCGAATCCGGTCGGCCACGGTCTCACCTACATCGATCACCTCACGCACAACGTGCATCGCGGCCGAATGCAGGAATGGGCCGAGTTTTACGAGCGCCTATTCAACTTCCGCGAAGTGCGTTACTTCGACATCGAAGGCAAAGTGACGGGCGTGAAGTCGAAAGCGATGACGTCGCCGTGCGGCAAGATCCGCATTCCGATCAACGAAGAAGGGTCGGAGACGTCGGGCCAGATTCAGGAATATCTGGACGCCTATCACGGCGAAGGCATTCAGCACATCGCGCTTGGCAGCAACGACATTTATCGCACCGTCGACGGCCTGCGCACGGCGAAGATCTCATTGCTCGACACGATCGACACTTACTACGAACTCGTGGACCGCCGCGTGCCGAATCACGGCGAGCCGCTCGACGAACTGCGCAAACGCAAGATCCTGATCGACGGCGCACCGGACGATCTGCTGCTGCAAATCTTCACGGAGAACCAGATCGGCCCGATCTTCTTCGAGATCATTCAGCGCAAGGGCAATCAGGGCTTTGGAGAGGGCAACTTCAAGGCGCTGTTCGAATCGATCGAGTTGGATCAGATTCGCCGCGGAGTCGTGCAGGATAAAGCGTGACTATCTAGCGCCGACAAAAACAGCCGCTGATAAAAACGCCAGGGGCGAGAATCGTGAGATCCTCGCCCCTGGCGTTTGCGCCGTCGCCCGACAGCGGACAACGGCTGGCTATCCATCGACACGCTGCATCAGCAGCGCGTCACGAATTCTGGTCTTTCGTGTCAGACGCCGACACGCTTTGCTGCGCGATGCGGTTCGCGGCAATGCGGGCTGGCGCAACGAGCGCCGCGCGACTCATTGCGCTTCCCGGCGCCCCCGCGCCGCCGGCGTTTGAGCGCACCGGCGCGCTCATGGCGAAAAATGCGGCCGAAACCATCAGGAAGGTCTGGATGTTTCTGGTGTTCATGCGTACTCCTTTTTCTAACTGCCCTGTTGTCGTGAAGCACCGCAGAAGGCGGCACGTTTGCCAGACATTGCTCACAGGTGGGGTATTAGACAGACATTTCAACGACGGTTCCGGGAAGTTGTAGCTTTTACAGCTTGTTACATGCGGGGCATCGCACGGTCGGCGAAATTTGCAAATGGCACGATGCGCCAGCGAATGCATGCGCCGCCAAGCCGTTGTCGCAACGCCCGTTGGGCACGAGGCGGCGGGTTTTTACCAGTGCTACCATCACTTAAAACACGTCAATATGGCGACCCCGGCCATACGCATTCACAAGATGCCGCGGCCCAAAAAGTTTTGGCGATCCCAAACCTGGGTGGAGGAGTACACATAATGAATGCCCCGCTAGACGCAGATCAGCGAGCCTCGCTCGAAGCCGCTCTATCTTCCGTCACGCTCGACGACAAATACACCCTCGAACGCGGCCGCGCGTACATGAGCGGCATCCAGGCGCTGGTGCGTCTGCCGATGCTACAGCAGGAACGCGACCGGGCCGCCGGGCTCAATACCGCCGGCTTCATCTCCGGTTATCGTGGGTCGCCGCTCGGCGGACTCGACCAGTCTCTGTGGAAGGCGAAACAGCATCTCGCCGCGCATCAGGTCGTGTTCCAGCCCGGCGTCAACGAAGATCTCGCCGCCACCGCCGTCTGGGGTTCGCAACAGGTCAACCTGTATCCCAGCGCCAAATACGACGGCGTGTTTTCCATGTGGTACGGCAAAGGCCCGGGCGTCGATCGCTCCGGCGACGTCTTCAAGCACGGCAACTCGGCGGGATCGTCGCGGCATGGCGGCGTCCTCGTGCTCGCCGGCGACGACCACGCAGCCAAATCGTCCACGCTGGCGCATCAGTCGGAGCACATCTTCAAGGCTTGCGGCCTGCCGGTGCTGTTCCCGTCGAACGTGCAGGAATATCTCGACTTCGGCCTGCACGGCTGGGCGATGAGCCGCTACTCCGGCCTCTGGGTCGCGATGAAATGTGTGACCGACGTGGTCGAGTCGTCGGCTTCCGTGGATATCGACCCGCATCGCACGAAAATCGTGCTGCCGGAAGACTTCGCCCTGCCCGAGGGCGGCCTGAACATCCGCTGGCCCGATCCGCCGCTCGTGCAGGAAGCGCGTCTGCTCGACTACAAGTGGTACGCCGCGCTCGCCTACGTGCGCGCGAACAAGCTCGACCGCGTGGAAATCGATTCGCCGCATGCGCGCTTCGGCATCATGACGGGCGGCAAGGCCTATCTCGACGTGCGTCAGGCGCTGACCGACCTCGGTCTCGACGATGAAACCTGCGCGCGCATCGGCATCCGGCTTTATAAGGTCGGTTGCGTGTGGCCGCTCGAAGCGCAAGGCGCGCAAGCCTTCGCGCGCGGCCTCGACGAAATTCTGGTGGTCGAGGAAAAGCGCCAGATTCTCGAATACGCGATCAAGGAAGAGCTGTACAACTGGCCCGACGCGCAGCGTCCGCGTGTGTTCGGCAAATTCGACGAGAAAGACGGCGCGGGCGGCGAATGGTCGGTGCCGATGGGCAACTGGCTGCTGCCGGCGCATTACGAACTGTCGCCCGCGATCATCGCGAAGGCCATCGCCGCGCGGCTCGCCAAGTTCGATCTGCCGTCCGACGTGCGGGCTCGCATTGCCGCGCGCATCGCCGTGATCGAGGCCAAGGAAAAAGCGCTCGCGCGTCCGCGCGTGGAAGCCGAACGCAAACCGTGGTTCTGCTCGGGCTGTCCGCACAACACGTCGACCAATGTGCCGGAAGGCTCGCGCGCGATGGCCGGCATCGGCTGCCATTACATGACCGTGTGGATGGACCGCAGCACGAGCACCTTCAGCCAGATGGGCGGCGAAGGCGTGGCGTGGATCGGCCAGGCGCCCTTCACCAACGACAAGCACGTGTTCGCCAATCTCGGCGACGGCACGTATTTCCACTCGGGCTTGCTCGCGATCCGCGCGGCGATTGCGTCGAAGGCGAACATCACCTACAAGCTGCTCTATAACGACGCGGTCGCGATGACGGGCGGCCAACCAGTCGACGGCGTCCTGACCGTGCCGCAAATCACGCATCAGCTCGCCGCCGAAGGCGCGACCAAAATCGTGATCGTCACCGACGAGCCCGAAAAGTATTCCGGCCACGTCGGCCTCGCGCCAGGCATCGACATTCACCATCGCGACAAGCTGGACGAAGTGCAACGCCAGTTGCGCGAGGTTTCCGGCACCACGATCCTGATCTACGACCAGACTTGCGCGACCGAAAAGCGCCGCCGCAGGAAGCGCGGCGCGTATCCCGACCCGGCACGCCGCGTCGTGATCAACGAGGCGGTGTGCGAAGGTTGCGGCGATTGCTCGGTGAAGTCGAACTGTCTGTCGGTCGAACCGCTCGACACCGAATACGGCACGAAGCGTCAAATCAACCAGTCCACGTGCAACAAGGACTTCTCGTGCGTCAACGGTTTTTGCCCGAGCTTCGTGTCCGTCGAAGGCGGTCAGTTGCGCAAGCCGAAAGCCGCGTCGGGCATCGCGGGCGATGCGATGCCGCCGGTGCCGGAGCCGGCGCTTGCGCCGATCGGCCGTCCTTACGGCGTGCTCGTGACGGGTGTCGGCGGCACGGGCGTCGTGACGATCGGCGCGCTGCTCGGCATGGCTGCGCATCTGGAAAACAAGGGCGTCACCGTGCTCGACGTCACCGGCCTCGCGCAGAAAGGCGGCGCTGTGATGAGTCACGTGCAGATCGCGAACCATCCGGGCGACATCCACGCCACGCGCATCGCGATGGGCGAAGCGAGCCTCGTGATCGGCTGCGACGCGATCGTCACGGCCAGCGACGAGTGCGTGTCGCGGATGCAAGCCGGCCGGACGCGCGTCGTGCTGAACAGCGCGCATACGCCGACGGCCGAACTCATCAAGAACCCCAACTGGCGCTTCCCCGGCAGCAGCACGGAAGCGGACGTGCGCGCGGGCGCAGGCGACGAATGCGTCGATACCGTCGACGCCAATCACTTCGCGCTCGCGCTGCTCGGCGACGCCATCTACACGAATCCGTTCGTGCTCGGCTATGCATGGCAACGCGGCTGGGTGCCGCTGACGTATCAGTCGCTGATGCGCGCGATCGAGCTGAACAACGTGCAGGTTGAAAAGAACCGCGCGGCCTTCGAATGGGGCCGCCGCGCCGCACACGATCCCGCGGCCGTGCGCAAGATCGCGCAATCGCAAGGTCTGGGCGTTGCCGCCGAGGCCGCCGACGCTGCCAGCACCAAGATCATTTCGCTGCACACGCCGAAGGCACTCGACACGCTGATCGACAAACGCGCGGCCTACCTCGCGGCATGGCAAAACAACGCGTATGCCGAGCGGTATCGCGCGCTGGTGTCGCAGGTGCGCACGGCGGAATCGTCGCTGGATTCAGGTGACGGCCAGTTGCCGTTGACGGAAGCCGTCGCGAAAAACCTGCACAAGCTGATGGCCTACAAGGACGAGTACGAAGTCGCGCGCCTGTATAGCGATCCGGCGTTTATCGAAAAACTGAAGGCGTCGTTCGAAGGCGACTGGAAGCTCAATATTCACCTCGCGCCGCCCATGTTCTCGAAAAAGGACGCCCAAGGTCATCTGATCAAGAAGAAATACGGCCCTTGGGTGTTCAGCGCGATGCACGTGCTGGCGAAGTTCAAGTTCCTGCGCGGCACCGCGCTCGACGTGTTCGGCAAGACAGAAGAGCGTCGCACCGAACGCGCGCTGATCGGCGAATACGAAACGCTGGTGCGAGAGCTGATCGGCGGCCTGACTGTTCAGAAACGCGAGCTGGCGCTGGAACTGGCCAATTTGCCGGACGGCATTCGCGGTTACGGGCACATCAAGGAAAACAATCTGAAGGGCGTGCGCGTGAAGTGGAACGAGTTGCTGACGCGCTGGCGCTCGCCGCAGACCGGAACCACGCAGCACGCGGCTTGATTGTAAGCGCCCGGGGAAGGCACGGCAGGTAGCGCTGGCGCGAGCTGAGGTTATATCGCGGCTACGTCAGGTTTCCAACGATGAGGCAGCAACTGGTCGATGTCAGCAGCGCGATGTGTTGGCAG
>NZ_JAYXBK010000003.1:0-618894 GCF_036016995.1 Paraburkholderia sp. MPAMCS5 | reverse complement strand
GCCTTTTTCCGCCGCCCGCTGCTTCAGGCGGATCGCCGCGGACAGCCCAGCCGGGCCGCCGCCGACGATCACGACGTCATATTCCATCGACTCGCGCGGGCCGTACTGCTCAATGAGACTTGCGGGGGTCATTGATGCTCCTCTTACCGTTAGAATGCTTTTTTCGGGATCGTATTGTGGGCGATGGATTCTTGCACTGCAACCAGATCAGTAGAGATTAGCACGATCGTACTATTTCTGTGATACGGTATTGACCCTGACATCCAGTCGGGCCGCATCTGACAACCGCATTCGTAACTACAACCGAACAAGGAACGACAATGGGCCGTTCGATCAATCTGGAAGGCAAAGTCGCGCTGATCACCGGCGCTTCGAGCGGGTTGGGAAAGCGCTTCGCGCAAGTGTTGTCGCAGGCGGGCGCCAAAGTTGTGCTGGCGAGCCGACGAACCGAGCGTCTGAAGGAACTGCGCGCCGAGATCGAGGCGTCGGGCGGCGCCGCGCATGTCGTCTCGCTCGACGTGACCGACTATCAGAGCATCAAGGCGGCCGTCGCGCATGCGGAGACCGAGGCCGGCACGATCGACATTCTGGTCAACAATTCGGGCGTGTCGACCACGCAAAAGCTGTCCGAAGTCACGCCGGCCGACTTCGAATATGTGTTCGACACCAACACGCGCGGCGCCTTCTTTGTCGCGCAGGAAGTGGCCAAGCGCATGATCATGCGGGGCAACAATGCGCAGAAGCCGTCGTACCGGATCATCAACATCGCGTCCATGGCGGGTTTGCGCGTGTTGCCGCAAATCGGCCTGTATTCGATGAGCAAGGCGGCCGTCGTTCACATGACGAAAGCCATGGCGCTCGAATGGGGCAAGCACGGCATCAACGTGAATGCGATCTGCCCAGGCTATATCGACACGGAGATCAACCATCATCACTGGTCGACGGAGCAGGGGCAAAAGCTCGTGTCGATGCTGCCGCGTCACCGCGTCGGCAAGCCTGACGATCTGGATGGACTGCTGCTCCTGCTGGCGGCCGACGAATCGCAGTTCATCAACGGCTCGGTGATCGCCGCCGACGACGGCTTCGGCCTCGCCTGAGCCCCACCTGTTTAACCGGATTCAATCCCTTAAGAAGTAGGAAGAGCAGAAGAGTAATGAGCGATTTTCACGCAGTTTTTGAGATGTCCATGCCGATCCGCTGGGGCGACATGGACGCGTTCGGCCATGTCAACAACACGGTTTATTTCCGCTACATGGAGCAGGTGCGCATTTCGTGGTTCGAACAACTCGGCCTTGCCGGCAGCAACGCGGACGGGCAGGGGCCGGTGATCGTGAATGCCTCGATGGAGTTTCTCAAGCAACTGCATTATCCCGGCGATGTCATCGGGCGCATGAGCGTGGCGACGCCTGGCCGCAGCAGTTTCGATACCGGTTTCGAACTCGTGCGCGCGGACGATCCGACCACCGTTTATGCGCGCGGCGCCGCGCGCTGCGTGTGGATCGACTACGCGGCCGGCAAATCGGTGCCGGTGCCCGATGTGCTGCGCGCGACGATCGAGAGCGCGGCACTTGTGAAAACCGCCGAGCCGGCGGCGTAAGTTCGCGATTGGTTTTCGCTGCGGCCATGAAGCCGCGGCGGCTTCACTTCGCGCAATGCGGCTTTTGCTGTGCCGCAACGCAACGCAATCCAACGCCGCTGGCCGTGCCGCGCCGTCCCGCTTCCCGCAAGCAATCAATGCCCGAGGAGGCGTTGCAGCAGTTCGGTCGCGTTGCCCGTATCGTATTTACGCATGAGCCGCGCGCGATAGACATCCACGGTGCGTGGACTGATGTCCAGCACGCGCCCGATCTGCTTGCTGGTTTTTCCCGTCACCAGTTGCGCGGCGATTTCGCGCTCGCGCGGCGTCAGCTCGACGGCCACGCGCCGCGTCGCGCTCAAATCTTCGAAAGTCCAGACGCCTGCCGCGTGCGGGTCGGTGCGCTGCTGCGCGCGGCCCGTCACGTGGCACCAGAACAGTTCGCCGTTGGCGCGTTTCATGATGCGGTCGTCGGCATAACTGCCTTGCGCGGTCATGATGGGCGGAATGCGCGCGCCGATGCGCTCGAATTCGTCCGCCGACGGATACAGAATCTGGAACGACTGGTTGAGCAGCGCCTCGCGCGGGCAGCCGAAAATCGACGCGAGTTCGTCATTGCAGTCTTCGATCATGCGCTCACGCGACAGCACGAGCCCGATCGGAGCGAGATGAAAAGCGGTTTGATAATCCAGGGCGGGCATGACTGGCGGCAAGTACTTATGTATTTTTGCGTATTGTGCCGTATGGCGTGCCCAGCGTACCCTTTCAGGCACATGAAAACGCGGCGAGCCATTCGCAGCGGCGTTGGCGTGCAGCTTCGCACGAGTTGAACGCGGCGTCCGCCGGATGGCTAGAATGACATGTCGGGGCGCGCCCGAGCGCGTCACGCCCGCCGCAAAAACCGGTTTTGGTTTCCATAGAGGAAGGGACACACTGATGAACAAAGTCTATCCAGGCGCCGCCGAGGCGCTGAAAGACATCGTCAAGGACGGGCAGACGTTCGCCGTCGGCGGCTTCGGGCTGTGCGGCATCCCCGAGGCGCTGATCGCGGCGCTGCGCGACACGAAGGTGCGCGGCATTACCTGCATCAGCAACAATGCGGGTGTCGACGGTTTCGGCCTCGGTCTGCTGCTCGAAACGCGCCAGATCAGGAAGATGATCTCGTCGTATGTCGGCGAGAACAAGGAGTTCGAGCGCCAGTATCTGGCCGGCGAACTCGAACTCGAATTCACGCCGCAAGGCACGCTCGCCGAAAAGCTGCGCGCGGGCGGCTCGGGCATTCCGGCCTTTTTCACGAACACCGGCTACGGCACGCTGATCGCCGAAGGCAAGGAAACCCGCCAGTTCGGCGAGAACCACTACGTGCTCGAACATTCGCTCACGGCGGACGTCGCGCTCGTCAAGGCATGGAAGGCCGACAAGTCGGGCAACCTGATCTATCGCCGCACGGCGCGCAACTTCAACCCGATGTGCGCGATGGCCGGCAAGATCACCGTCGTGGAAGTCGAGGAGATTGTCGAGACGGGCGAACTCGATCCGGACGCGATCCATACGCCAGGCATCTTCGTTCAGCGCATCGTGCTCAATGCGCATCCGGAAAAACGCATCGAACAACGCGTCGTCCGCGCGAAAGGAGAGTGATCATGGCATGGACTCGTGACCAAATGGCCGCGCGCGCGGCGCAGGAACTGCAGGACGGCTTCTACGTGAACCTCGGCATCGGCCTGCCGACGCTGGTGGCGAACCACGTGCCGCCGGGCGTCGAAGTGTGGCTGCAATCGGAAAACGGCCTGCTCGGCATCGGGCCTTCGCCGACCGAAGAGGAGGTGGACGCGGACCTCATCAACGCGGGCAAGCAGACGGTGACCACGCTGCCGGGCTCGTCGATTTTCTCGTCGGCGGATTCGTTCGCCATGATTCGCGGCGGCCACATCAACCTCGCGATTCTCGGCGCCATGCAGATCAGCAAGAAGGGCGACCTGGCCAACTGGATGATTCCGGGCAAGATGATCAAGGGCATGGGCGGCGCGATGGACCTCGTGGCCGGCGTGAAGCGCGTGGTCGTGCTGATGGAGCACGTCGCGAAGGGCGACCAGCACAAGATTCTCGAAGAATGCACGCTGCCGTTGACCGGCGTCGGCGTGGTGGATCAGATCATCACCGACCTCGGCGTGATCGAAGTCACGGACGACGGCCTGAAGGTGACCGAACTGGCGCCGGGCGTGAGCGTCGACGAAATCAAGGCGAAGACGGGCGCGCCGCTCGATGTGAGCGCGGTGAGCTGAACAATGGTGTGAACGGGCTGTCCGGCTCGCGTTGACACGCGAGCTGAGGTGTCGAAAAAGCGGACGAGGCGAGAGTCTCGGCCGCTTTTCTTTTTTTGGCGCGACTTCATAGCGTCTATGCCGCGGCGTTGTATGTTCGCGCCGGCACACGCTGGTTCCTATGCCGTTCGGCTGATCCTTGCCGCGTGCCAAAGCGGTTTACAATCTTCGCGAGCGTTCACTCAAGATTCGACGCTTGGCCTGTTGCCGGCAATTCATGGCCGGCCCCGTTCGCAGCGCTTTTGCAAGGATTTCCCAGATGCCAGCAACGACAGCTTCCGCCGGCGAGCGGCCCGCGCCGCGCCAACGTTATGTGCAGTGTGCGAGCGCGGCCGGTCTGCATCGCATGGCCTATACCGAGTGGGGCGATCCGGACAATCCGCGCGTGCTGCTGTGCGTGCACGGCTTGACGCGCTCAGGGCGCGACTTCGACCGGCTCGCGGCGCAATTCGCCGGCACTTATCGCGTGGTCTGTCCTGACGTGGCGGGCCGCGGCTTGTCTTCGTGGCTCGGCAACCCCAACTTGTACGGTATTCCGCAATACGTCGCCGACATGGTCACGCTGATCGCGCGGCTGAATGTCGAAACCGTCGACTGGTTCGGCACCTCGATGGGCGGTCTGATCGGACTCGGCCTCGCCGGCCTTGCGGATACGCCGATCCGCAAGCTGTTGCTGAACGATGTCGGGCCGCATCTGGAAGCGGAGGCGGTTCAGCGTATCGGCGATTATCTCGGCAAGCCCGTGCGCTTCGACTCGTTGCGGCAAGGCGTCGATCACGCCGCGTTTCTCGCGCGAACCTTCGGGCCGCTCACACCGGACGAATGGCGCGAAATCAACACGCCGCTGTTGCGCGAGGAAAACGGTACATGGCTCTTTCGCTACGACCCTCGTATCGCGCAGCCTTTCGCCGCGACCACGGAAGAAACCGCGAAGCTGGGCGAGGCCGCGCTATGGCATTCGCTCGCGTCGTTTCAAGGGAAGGTGCTGGTGGTGCGGGGCGAACAGTCCGATCTGCTCTCGCGTGAGACGGTCGCTAATATGGTCGAGACCGGGCGCGCGATTTCCAGCGTGGAAATTGGCGGCGTGGGGCACGCGCCGGCATTTCTCTCGGCCGATCAGATCGGAATCGCGAGGCAGTTCTTTATCGGTTCCGATGGCGACGCGTCATAATATAAAGTTAAGCGCGACGCTTCAGCGCAATATGCGCAGTGCGTTTCCACTCACTCTTCTTCAGGATTTTTCATGGCAGTCATTCGTCATCATGTCGGCAAGCGCCTTTCGGAAACCGCCGTGCATAATGGCACCGTTTATCTCGCAGGCCAGATCGCCGAAGACGCGGACCAGGACATCACGGGCCAGACGCGCGAAGTGCTCGGCCACATCGACCGTCTGCTCGCGGAAGTCGACAGCGACAAATCGCATTTGCTGTCCGTGCAGATCTACATCGCGGACATGGTGCATTTTGCCGGCATGAACGCGGTGTGGGACGAGTGGGTCGCGCAGGGCGCGACGCCGCCGCGCGCAACCGTTCAGGCGCCGCTCGCGAACCCGAAGTGCCTCGTCGAGATCGTCGTGATCGCGGCTCAGCGCAGCTAGAACGCAACTCGCCCGCAGCCGGGCGAGCCCGAATAGTTGTTGTTGAAATTCCGTTGATCTGTCTGGGCCCGCGGGCCGCCGCACCATGAATACCGAAATCGTTACGAGCGCGCCGAATCCCCTTCCGTCTTTCGAGGAAGCGATGGCGTTCGTGCATCGGCACGCGGGCGAGGTGCGGTTGTCATCGGGTGAGTTGCTCGCGGACCATGCGGCGGGCACGGCGTCGATTATGGCCACGCTCAACGTCGATCCGCCGGCCGTGCTGGCGGCGGCGTTGTTTGCGTTGACGCCGCATTTGCAGGAACCCGAGCGCGTGATCGCCGACAACTTCGGCGAAGAAGTCGCGCAACTGGTCGGCGACGTGCGCAAGTTGCTGCGCCTCGGCACGGTGAGCTTGCGCGCCGCGCAGAATGCCATGCCCGAAGCGGGGCGCGACGCGCAGGCCGCGCGGCGCGCGCAGGTCGAGGCCTTGCGCAAGATGCTGCTCGCCTTCGCGCAGGATATTCGCGTCGTCCTGATCCGGCTCGCGTCGCGCCTTCAGTCGCTGCGTTACTACGCGGCGGCGAAGCTCACGCCGTCGCCGGATGTCGCGCGCGAGACGCTCGATATTTACGCGCCGCTCGCCAACCGCCTCGGCATCTGGCAACTGAAGTGGGAACTCGAAGACCTCGCGTTCCGCTTCGAAGAGCCGGTGACTTACAAGCGCATCGCGAAGCTGCTCGACGAGAAGCGCGTGGAGCGCGAGAGTTATGTGGCGCAGGCCATCGAGCGCCTTCAGCGCGAACTTGCCGCGGCTCATATCCGCGCAGACGTGAGCGGCCGGCCGAAGCACATCTATAGCATCTGGCGCAAAATGCGCGGCAAGGAACTGGACTTCGCCGAACTTTACGACGTTCGCGCGTTTCGCGTGATCGTGCCGGACATCAAGGATTGCTACACGGTGCTCGGCATCGTGCACAACTTGTGGCAACCGGTGCCGAAAGAGTTTGACGACTACATCTCGCGGCCCAAGCCGAACGGCTACAAGTCGCTGCACACGGTCGTGATCGGCGACGATGGCCGCGCATTCGAAGTGCAGATCCGCACGCAGGAAATGCATCAGTTCGCCGAATACGGCGTGGCCGCGCACTGGCGTTACAAGGAAGCCGGCACGCGCGGGTACGGCGGCCAGTTCGCGGCCAATGAGAAGTACGACGAGAAGATCGCGTGGCTGCGCCAATTGCTCGCGTGGAAAGACGACGTGTCGGAAGGCGAGCATGGCGAGAAGCGCGCGGCGCAGCCCTGGGAGCAATTACGCCAGGCCACGCTCGACGACGACCACATCTACGTGCTGACGCCGCAGGCGCGCGTGATCGCGTTGCCACATGGCGCGACGCCGGTGGACTTCGCGTATCACCTGCATAGCGAGCTGGGGCATCGCTGCCGCGGCGCGCGCGTCGACGGCGCAATGGTGCCGCTCAACACGCAGTTGCAGAACGGCCAGACGGTGGAAATCGTCGCGGTGAAGGAGGGCGGCCCGTCGCGCGACTGGCTCAATCCTCAGCTCGGCTATCTGCATAGTCCGCGCGCGCGTCAGAAGGTGCGCGCGTGGTTCAACGCGGTCGAGCTGCAGGAACACATTGCGAACGGCCGCGCGATGGTCGAAAAGACCTTGCAGCGCGAGGGCAAGACATCGGTCAATCTCGATCAGCTCGCTGCCAAGCTCGGCTTCAAGACGACCGACGATCTGTTCTCGGTCGTCGGCAAGGAAGAGTTCAGTCTGCGGCTGGTCGAGCAGGCGCTGCACGATGCGCCGCCGCCGGAGCCGGTCGTCGAGGCGCCCGAGCAATTCGAGAAGCGCAGCAGCGGCGCGAGCGTGGCGCGAGGTGCGTCGACGGGCGTGCTGGTGGTGGGCGTCGACGCTTTGCTCACGCAACTCGCGCGGTGCTGCCGCCCGGCGCCGCCCGATGATATTTCTGGCTTTGTGACGCGCGGCAAGGGCATGTCGATCCACCGCAGCGATTGCCCGACCTTCCTGCGCATGGCCGAGCGCGCGCCGGAGCGTGTGCTGCAAACGGCATGGTCGGCGGACGTCATGAGCGGTCGTGGGCAATCGGTGTATCCCGTCGATCTTTCTATCGAGGCCACCGACCGCCAGGGATTGCTGCGCGACATATCGGAAGTTTTCGCGCGCGAAAAAATGAATGTGATCGGCGTGAAGACGCAGACGCGCCGTAACGCGGCGTTCATGCAATTCACTGTGGAAGTGTCGAGCGCCGCGCAGATCCAGCGCGCTTGCACGCTGCTTGGCGAAGTGACGGGCGTGATGCGTGCGTCGCGTAGGGGCTAGTCGCGAGTTCGGCTCACGAGCATGACGCGTGTAGACGCGTAATTTAAAGTCGGTGCATAAAAGTACTTGCCAAGCAGTGTGGGGCTCCATATAATCTCGTTTCTTCAGGCTCGTAGCTCAGTTGGTTAGAGCACCACCTTGACATGGTGGGGGTCGTTGGTTCGAGTCCAATCGAGCCTACCAACGAAAGAGAAATTCCGGTGCTGCCGGGGTTTCGCAAACTGCAGTAAGCGCCTGTGGCGCAAAAGGCGAATACGGTTATGACACCGCGAACGTTGACCGAAACCACTTCGGAGCGACGCTAGTCGAGGACCACTTTCGCCAGTGTAGTTTGCAAAAATGTGAATGCGGCCCCTCGAAAGCGGGGCCGCATTTTTTTTGGTTTTTTGACCTGGTTGTATGTGCCGCCGCCGGTCGGCACCACGGAGAACACAATGGTTTCGATACGTCTGCCTGACGGTTCTGTTCGACAGTACGAGCATCCGGTGACCGTCGCCGAAGTGGCCGCGTCCATCGGCCCCGGCCTCGCGAAGGCTGCGCTCGGCGGCAAGATCGACGGCGAACTGGTCGATACGTCCGCGTTGATCGACCGCGACGCCGCGCTTGCCATCGTCACGGAAAAGGACGCAGACGGTCTCGATATCATCCGTCACTCGGCGGCGCACCTGCTCGCGTACGCGGTGAAAGACCTGTATCCCGAGGCGCAAGTCACGATCGGCCCGGTGATCGACAACGGCTTCTATTACGACTTCGCGTACAACCGTCCCTTCACGCCGGAAGATCTCGAAAAGATCGAAAAGCGCATGCAGGAACTCGCAAAAAAAGACGAGCCTGTCTCGCGCCGCGTGGTGTCGCGCGGTGAAGCGGTGGACTACTTCAAGAGCATCGGCGAAAAGTACAAGGCCGAGATCATCGAATCGATTCCGTCTGCCGACGAAATCAAGCTGTATTCGCACGGCGGTTTTACCGACCTGTGCCGCGGTCCGCACGTGCCGTCCACCGGCAAACTCAAAGTCTTCAAGCTGATGAAGGTGGCCGGCGCCTACTGGCGCGGCGATTCGAAGAACGAGCAGTTGCAGCGTATCTACGGCACGGCCTGGACGAAGAAGGAAGATCAGGAAGCGTATCTGCATATGCTCGAAGAGGCCGAGAAGCGCGATCACCGCAAGCTCGGCAAGCAACTCGACCTGTTCCACATGCAGGACGAATCGCCGGGCATGGTGTTCTGGCATCCGCGCGGCTGGACGCTGTGGCAGCAGGTCGAGCAATACATGCGCCGTCGCGTGAACGGGGCCGGCTACCTCGAAATCAAGACGCCGATGATCATGGACCGCTCGCTGTGGGAAGCGTCGGGCCACTGGCAGAACTATCGTGAAAACATGTTCACGACCGAATCGGAAAAGCGCGACTACGCGATCAAGCCGATGAACTGCCCGGGTCACGTGCAGGTGTTCAATCATGGTTTGCGCTCGTATCGCGACCTGCCGCTGCGTTACGCGGAGTTTGGATCGTGCCATCGCAACGAGTCGTCGGGCGCGCTGCATGGATTGATGCGCGTGCGCGGCTTCGTGCAGGACGACGCCCATATCTTCTGTACCGAAAGCCAGTTCATCAGCGAGTCGATCGCATTCAACACGCTGGCCATGAGCGTGTACAAGGACTTTGGATTCGACAACGTCGAGATCAAGCTGTCGTTGCGCCCGGACGCGCGTGCCGGCACGGACGAAACGTGGGACCGCGCGGAGCAGGGCCTGCGCGAAGCGCTGACGGCGTGCGGCGTAACGTGGGAAGAGCTGCCGGGGGAGGGCGCGTTCTACGGCCCGAAGGTGGAATATCACATCAAGGACGCGCTCGGCCGCTCCTGGCAATGCGGCACGTTGCAGCTCGATATGGTGCTGCCGGAGCGTCTCGGTGCCGAATATGTCGCAGAAGACAATAGCCGTCGCCGCCCGATCATGCTGCACCGGGCCATTGTCGGGTCAATGGAGCGCTTCCTGGGTATTCTCATCGAGCACCATGCTGGTGCAATGCCCTCCTGGCTTGCGCCGATGCAGGTGGTCGTGATGAATATTGCGGAAAGTCAGGCCGAATACGCACAGTCGCTGGCCCAATCGTTGCAAAAACAAGGGGTTAGAGTAGAGGCCGATTTGCGCAACGAGAAGATTAGCTATAAAATACGTGAGCACACGCTTGAGAAGGTGCCGTACCTGCTTGTGGTCGGCGACAAGGAGCGTGAAGCCCAAACGGTAGCCGTGCGTGCCCGTGGTGGTGTCGATCTTGGTGTGATGCCGGTCGACGCCTTCATTGAGCGTCTGCGCCAGGACGTGCAGTCGTTCAACTAAGCCACTTGGCAGCCCGGCTCGTTTTTTTAATTTTTAGAGGAAACGTAACATCGCTACTGATAAGTCTGCGCACCGCATCAACGGTGAAATTACGGCACCCGAGGTGCGTCTGGTCGGAGTCGAGAACGAACCGCTCGGCATCGTGAAACTCGCTGATGCGTTCCGCATGTCGGAACAGCAAGATGTCGATCTGGTTGAAATCGCGCCTCAAGCGGTCCCGCCAGTTTGTCGCCTGATGGACTACGGCAAGTTCAAGTACCAGGAAGCGAAGAAGCAACACGAGGCCAAGCTGAAGCAGAAGGTCATCCAGGTCAAGGAAGTCAAATTCCGCCCGGGCACTGACGACGGCGACTACAACGTCAAGCTGCGCAACCTCGTCCGCTTCCTCGAAGACGGCGACAAGACGAAAATCACGTTGCGTTTCCGTGGCCGCGAAATGGCTCACCAGGAAATCGGTATGCGCATGCTCGAACGCCTGCGCACGGACCTCGACGAAGTTGGTCAGGTCGAGCAAATGCCGAAAATGGAAGGGCGCCAGATGATCATGGTGCTCGCTCCGAAGAAAAAGAAGTAAGCGGTCAGAGCGGCTGCGCGCCATGTGGCGCGCGTTCTGGTTGCAAGAGGTTAACGATGCCGGGCCGGGTGTCCGGTGCGGTGTCAGCAGTTTCGGAGCGGCGTTATGCAAATGCGCGCCGTTTCCTGAAAAGCGGCTGCCGGCGGTATCGGCGGTCTGCATACCAAGTGGAATGGGTTTCGAAGGGCGGGTAGTGGCCATCTGGCCGACCGCACACCCATATCCATCTAATAATGGAGTTGTCATGCCGAAGATGAAGACCAAGAAGAGTGCTGCAAAGCGCTTCGTGGTGCGTCCGGGCGGTACCGTCAAGCGCGGTCAAGCCTTCAAGCGCCACATTCTTACCAAGAAGACCACCAAGAACAAACGCCATTTGCGCGGTTCGACGGCAGTTCATGATTCCGATCTGAACTCCGTGCGCGCAATGCTGCCGTTCGCTTAACCCTTAACCGAAACTCATAGGAGCGAAACATGCCTCGAGTAAAACGTGGGGTTACCGCACGGGCCCGTCACAAGAAGATCATCAAGCTGGCTAAGGGTTACCGCGGCCGTCGCAATAACGTCTATCGCATCGCCAAGCAGGCGGTCATGCGCGCAGGCCAGTACGCCTACCGCGATCGCCGCAACAAGAAGCGTGTGTTCCGCGCATTGTGGATCACGCGTATCAACGCGGCGGTGCGTCAGCACGACATGACGTACAGCGTGTTCATCAACGGCCTGAAGAAGGCTTCGATCGAACTCGACCGCAAGGTGCTGGCCGACATGGCTGTGTTCGACAAGGCTGCTTTTGCTGCGATCGTTCAGCAGGTGAAAGCCGCCGTTGCAGCCTGATTGCGCTTCTGGCAATTACAACTGCGTGGTTCGTTGCAGCGAACATCCGGTCGTCTCGGTGACGCTGCAACAAAAACGGGGCTCCTCACCGAGCCCCGTTTTTGTTGGTAGAACCAGTTTTGTTTCGATAGAACACTGACGTTGAAATGATGGGATCAATGGATCTGGACCAGATTGTCGCCGACGCGCAAAAAGCCTTCGCAGAAGCCTCCGACGTCACCACCCTCGAGAACGAGAAAGCCCGCTTTCTCGGTAAATCGGGTGCGCTGACCGACCTGTTGAAGGGCCTTGGCAAACTCGATCCCGAAACGCGCAAGACCGAAGGCGCACGGATCAACCTCGTCAAGCAACAAGTCGAAGCCGCATTGACGGCTCGCAGGCAGGCGCTGGCCGACGCGTTGCTGAATCAGCGCCTCGCCGCCGAAGCTGTCGACGTCACGCTGCCGGGGCGCGGCGCCAGCGCGGGCAGCCTGCACCCGGTGATGCGTACGTGGGAGCGAGTCGAACAGATTTTCGGCAGCATCGGATTCGACGTGGCCGACGGCCCGGAAATCGAAACCGACTGGTACAACTTCACCTCGCTGAACAGCCCGGAAAATCATCCGGCGCGTTCCATGCAAGACACTTTCTACGTCGACGGCAAAGATGCCGACGGCCGCCAACTGCTCCTGCGCACGCACACGAGCCCGATGCAGGTGCGTTACGCGCGGACCAACACGCCGCCCATCAAGGTGATCGTGCCGGGTCGCACCTACCGTGTGGACAGCGACGCGACTCACTCGCCGATGTTCAATCAGGTCGAAGGCCTGTGGATCGAAGAGAACATCAGCTTTGCCGACCTGAAGGGCGTCTATACGGACTTCCTCAAGAAGTTCTTCGAGCGCGACGATATTCAGGTTCGTTTCCGTCCGTCCTATTTCCCGTTTACCGAACCGTCGGCGGAAATCGACATGCTGTTCGAAACGGGCAAGAACGCCGGCAAGTGGCTCGAGATTTCGGGCTCGGGCCAAGTTCACCCCACGGTGATCCGCAACATGGGCCTCGACCCGGAGCGCTACATCGGCTTTGCTTTCGGCAGCGGGCTCGAGCGGCTGACCATGTTGCGCTATGGCGTGCAAGACCTGCGTCTGTTCTTCGAAAACGACCTGCGTTTCCTGCGTCAATTCGCCTGAACGAACGCGTATGGCGCGACAAGCATAGAGCGCGGCACAGCACGCAGTGCATGCCGCCACAGCGTCCCGGCAGTGACTCGCAGTGAAAGTCGCCCACTGCCTCACGTGGACCTAACCCGATCAGAACGTACACAGAACCATGCAATTCCCGGAATCCTGGCTGAGAACCTTTGTCGATCCGCAACTGACGACGGACGAGCTGTCGCACGCATTGACGATGGCGGGCCTCGAAGTCGAAGACCTGCGACCGGCCGCGCCGGCCACCTCGAAGATCGTGGTGGGCCAGGTGCTGGAAGTCGTCAAGCACCCGGATGCGGACAAGCTCAACGTCTGCCAGGTGAACGCCGGCACGGGTGCCACGCTGAGCATCGTATGCGGTGCGCCCAATGTCGCGCCTGGCATCAAGGTGCCGGTCGCGCTGGTCGGCGCGCAACTTCCGCCGGCCGAAGAGGGCGGTGCGCCTTTCGCGATCAAGCTCTCCAAGCTGCGCGGCGTGGAAAGCCAGGGCATGCTGTGCTCGGCGCGCGAACTGAAGCTCTCCGAAGATCATAGCGGCCTGCTCGTGCTGCCGGAAGATACGCCGATTGGCCAGGATATCCGCGAAACGCTGAATCTCGACGACATTATTTTCGAGATAAAGCTGACGCCGAACAAGGCGGATTGCCTGTCGGTGTTCGGCGTGGCGCGTGAAACGTCCGCGATCACCGGTGCGCCGTTGCGTCCGCTCGAGATCAAGCCGGTGCAAGTGAAGCTCGACGAGACGCTGCCTGTCAGAATCTCGGCGCCCGACCTCTGCGGCCGCTTCTCGGGTCGTGTCATCCGCGGTGTGAATGCGCGTGCGAAATCGCCGCAATGGATGGTCGAACGTCTGGAGCGTTCGGGTCAGCGCAGCATCTCGGCGCTCGTCGATATTTCCAACTATGTGATGCTCGAACTGGGACGTCCGTCGCACGTGTTCGATCTGGACAAGATCCACGGCGGCATGGACGTGCGCTGGGGCCGCAAGGGCGAAACGCTCAAGCTGCTGAACGGCAACACTGTTGAGCTCGACGAAACGGTGGGCGTGATCGCCGACGAGCGGCATATCGAGAGCCTCGCGGGCATCATGGGCGGCGACAGCACGGCCGTCACGCTCGACACGACGAACATCTATCTCGAAGCCGCATTCTGGTGGCCGGATAGCATTCGCGGCCGCTCGCGCAAGTACAACTTCTCGACCGACGCCGGTCATCGCTTCGAGCGCGGCGTCGATTACGCGACCACGGTCGAACATATCGAGCGCATCACGCAGCTCATCCTCGACATTTGCGGCGGCGAAGCCGGTCCTGTCGACGATCAGATCGTTAACTTGCCGCAGCGCGAACCCGTGAAAATGCGCGTGTCGCGCGCGAACCGCATCATCGGCGTCGCGATCGGCGCGGACGAAATCGCGCAGATCTTCACGCGCCTCGGCCTGCCGTTCGAGCGCGATGGCGACACGTTTTCGGTCGTGCCGCCGTCGTACCGTTTCGATATCGAAATCGAAGAAGACCTGATCGAAGAAGTCGCGCGCATTTACGGCTTCGAGAAGATTCCGGCGCGCCCGCCCGTCGCGAAAAGCGAAATGCGCGCGACCAACGAAACGCGCCGCTCGATCCACACCATCCGCCATGCGCTCGCCGCGCGCGATTACGCCGAGACCGTGAACTTCAGTTTCGTCGACGCCGAGTGGGAGCAGGACTTCGCCGGCAACGACAACCCGGTGCGTTTGCTGAATCCGATTGCGAGCCAGTTGTCGGTCATGCGCACAACGCTCTTCGGCAGTCTGATTCACCTGCTGCGCACGAATCTGAACCGCCGCGCGGCGGACCGCGTGCGTGTGTTCGAAGCCGGCCGTGTGTTCCTGCACGATCCGTCGATCAAGGCCGGCGAACTCGCGGTCGAAGGCTTCGCGCAGCCGAAGATGATCGGCGCTCTCGCCTACGGTCCCGCGCTCGAAGAGCAATGGGGCGCGCCCACGCGCACCGTCGACTATTTCGACGTGAAGAGCGATCTCGAAGCGCTGCTCGCGCCGGCGGTGGCGCGTTTCGTGAAAGCGGAACATCCGGCGCTGCATCCGGGACGCAGCGCGCGCATCGAATTGGATGGCCGCGCAATTGGCTGGATTGGTGAACTGCATCCGCGCTGGATGCAAAAATATGATTTACCGCATGCGCCGATTCTCTTTGAAGTCGAAGCGGAAGCATTAATGCAACGTATATTGCCCACGCCGTCGGAAGTGTCCAGATTTCCGCCGGTGCGTCGCGATATCGCCGTGGTTGTCGATCAGAAAATCGAGGTGCAAGCGCTGCTCGACGAGCTTCAGAAGGCTCAGTCCGAGGCCGCCTGCAAGACGGTTCAGAAGGTTGCGCTTTTCGACGAATTCCGTCCAAAATCAAATACTTCCGGTGGTCTGGCCGCTCACGAGAAAAGCCTTGCGTTCCGTGTGACCTTGCAAGATACTGGCGGGACCCTTCAGGACGAAACGGTCGATCTGGCCATTCAGACTCTGGTGGAACGTCTGGCTCGAGTATATGGCGCACGGTTGCGCGGATAACCCGCATTTAACAATTGCACGGCTGTTTCCGCATCCTTTGTTTTCTGCTTGGCGCGCCATTTGATAGATATGAATGAAATGAACTCGAGTGATTTCGAAGCCCTTCTTACGGCGCAACGCAGCGCCATGATTCGAGAAATTCCGACATCACCCGCCGCCGTTTCAACTGAAACGCCGACGCTCACCAAAGCAGAACTTGCCGAGTTGCTGTTCGACAATGTCGGACTCAACAAGCGGGAGGCGAAAGACATGGTGGAAGCGTTTTTCGAGGTGATCCGCGATGCGCTCGAAAGCGGCGACAGTGTGAAGCTGTCGGGCTTCGGCAACTTCCAGTTGCGTGACAAGCCGCAGCGCCCCGGCCGAAATCCGAAAACCGGCGAGGCAATTCCCATTGCCGCACGCCGTGTTGTAACGTTCCATGCAAGTCAAAAGCTGAAGGCCCTGGTCGAGAACGGCGCGGAAGCGAGCTTCCCGCGCTGATCGACCGGCGCGTTCCTGCGCAACCCATCATGACGGCTAACTGACGATGACAGCGACGATGGAAAAAGTCGTCTTGCCTCCGATTCCGGCGAAACGCTACTTCACAATTGGTGAGGTCAGCGAACTATGCGGCGTGAAGCCGCATGTGCTGCGCTACTGGGAGCAGGAGTTTACGCAGTTGAGGCCCGTCAAGCGGCGCGGCAATCGTCGGTACTATCAGCACCACGAGGTGCTGTTGATCCGGCGGATTCGAGAGTTGTTGTACGAGCAGGGCTTCACGATCAATGGCGCGCGCAACCGGCTCGATTCGCATGGTGGCGGCGCGCAGGGTGCGCCGGCTGAAGCGGCTGACCAGGTCGAAGGCGTGGCCCCGCCGGCGGCAACCACAGCCGTTGTCGATGTCGAGCAACTCCGCAAGGAACTGCTGCATGTGATCGATGTGTTGGGCCACTAGCTTTGTTGGCGCAGGCAGTTCTATTCGAATGAAGTGTCTGTTATAATTTCTTGCTGTTCGGGGCGTAGCGCAGCCTGGTAGCGTACCTGCATGGGGTGCAGGTGGTCGGAGGTTCAAATCCTCTCGCCCCGACCAAATTCAAACCCGCACGGCGTAAGGCTGTGCGGGTTTTTCATTTTCCGCCTCACTGTTCGTTCGTACAGTGGTTTTTTAGACAGAATATTAGACGTTTGTCTAAACCTCAGAGCGCTCACCTTGGCAGTTTTGGGTCGAGCGATGCCGTCTCTGGCGCGGTCCTTCGCGCGACGCCACATCGAATGCCATCGGCCCACATAGACCGATGGCAAATGACTGGACGTAGCCTATTTCTCTGGCGGATGCCGAATGTCGTCGGTCAGATAAAGGCGCAGGCTCTGCACACCTGCGTCGTCCAACGTTCGCGGCTTCAATTCGAAGTAGTCCAGATTGAGCGTCGCGACCACCAGTATGAATGCCGCAAGCAACGGCATCGAGTCAGCGATCTTGAGTCGACCAGCCGGGGCAATCCGTGCTGCAGTGATCATCACAATCAGAATATTCGTGAACGTCATCAGCAGCCACCGGTTGGTGTCCCAAGCTGCCAGGCCGAGCAGTAGCGGGGAAAGGCAGGCTCCCATAATGGCTATTGCGTAGAGCGCGCGCTGCCCAAAAGGCTGGGATAGTTGTCGCCCTGCGACAAATGCCAGAACGGCGATCGGCGGCAGGACGAATTCTCGTTGCGACGGACTGAAATAAAGATCCAGGCGCGCGCGATAGGAGTTCGTGAGCACATCCAGAAAGTCTGTTCGCACCAATGGATGCCCGCAAGCCGCACGCTGCGCTACCCAGTGGGCGAGCGTTGAATCAGAGGACGTCTGAAACCAGGCTAGTTGTACGGCGAATAGCAGAACTGCCGGAGCAAGCAAAATAACAAGCGGTTTCGTCCTGAATTCTCGCTCAACAAAGAGACATGCGAGACACAGCAGGGGGATCATTGCGAAGACGGCAAGCTCGTGCGTCAGGATCAGCACGGCAGCGATGATCGACGCAGGAATGTATCGACGGCTATTGATAAGCGCGATCGCGGTGAACGCCAGAAGATACATGAAGAACTCGGGGTATCCGAGCACGTTGAACATGAATCCGCCTGCATTCGATATGAAGAACAACGCGGCGAACAAGCCGAGTTGAGCGCGCATCGCCTGCCAGACGAGGGTGAGGACGGCCACGAAAAATATGGCCATCTGGATCGCTGCGGTGCCCCAGTAACTGAAGCGCGAACATCCGAAGGGATACATCAATGTGCCGAGAAATGACCGGCGAAAGATTCCGTCAAAAATACTCAGTTGAAAGTAGTTCGTGCTCCACGAATTGGGAAGCCTGAAGTCCTTCAAAAAAAGCGATAGCGATGGCGGCCAACGTCAGCAGCAACACGACTCGCTGCTGCATGCTGACCTTCGACGCCTTTCGTGTTTCCGCTGCTCCAACGTCGAGTCTTTGATCCATGCTATAGCGATCCTGCAGGCGATTTTTTGAGGATCGCCATAATAGCGCACTTCAAAAGCGGCAATCGCGTCACCAGACGTAGTTCGACGACAGCATACAATTCCCCTTGATCCCCGCCGGCACATCCGCACTATCCCCGTTGTACGCGACTGGCGCAAACAGGTAGTTCGCCGGACGGACAGCGCGCCGCGGGCGAGGCCGACGACGACGCCAGCGATCGCGCCAAGGCGAATCTGGGCTGACCTTTTTCTATTGGTTCTCGCTGCGGCCTAACGCCACAAACCGCTCCAGATGATGATCCTCATCCCCAAGCTGATGATCGATCATCACCAGGCGCTTCGCATAATGCGCGAGCGGCAATTCCCACGTCATGCCGATCCCGCCATGCAGTTGAATGCACTCCTGCGCGACGAGCGTCCCAATCCTGCCGATGCTGCACTTCGCCGCGGAGATCGCGCGTTCCCGCACCTTGCGTTCCGCGCCAAGTGCCGCCGCCGCATTGATCACCGCTGAGCGAGCCTGTTCGATCTCGAGCAGCATGTCGGCCATTCTGTGCTGCAGCGCCTGGAAGCTGCCGATCGCCACACCGAACTGTTTGCGCGTGCGCAAGTAGTCGAGCGTGTAGTCCTTCGCGACGTCCATCGCGCCCACTGCTTCCGCGCACAGCGCAAGCACGCCGCATGCAATCGCATATTCGAGTGTCGCGAATCCCGCGCCCTCGGTCCCGAGCAGCGCATCGCCGCCGAGCACGACTTGGTCGAACGTGACTTCGGCTGCGCGTGCGCCGTCGATCTTCGGATAGCCACGCACGCTCACGCCCGCCGCGTCGCGAGGTACGAGAAACAGCGTTACGCCTTCTTCGGAGTCGTCGGCGCCGCCTGTGCGCGCGGACACGAGGAAGAGGGCAGCGCGCTCGCCGTGTTGAACCACCGCTTTTGCGCCGGTCAGTTGCCACGCGTCGCCGTTGCGTTGCGCGCGCGTCGTCACGCGCGCGAGTTCATAGTGCGAGTCCGGCTCGCCATGGGCGAGCGCGGCCATGCGCGAGCCGTCGATCAACGTGCCCAGCCACGCTCGTTGCGCTTCGTCGCCGCTTCGTGCAATCGCCTGGCCGACCATGAGCGCATCGAGAAACGGCTCGACCACGAGCCCACGACCGAGGCTCTCGAACACGACCGCGATGTCTAATCCGCCGCCGCCAAGCCCGCCGTTTGCTTCGTCGAACAAGGCGCCGATCATGCCCAGTTCCGCGAAACGCTCCCACATGTCACTGCTGAAGCCGTGGGCCGAACGGGCGATCCGGTCGCGCGTCTCGAAGCCGTACTGTTCGCTCACGAAACGGTTGAGCGAATCCGCGAGCATGCGGCGATCTTCGGTGTGCTGAAAATTCATGACGTGCGCCTCTTACAGTCCGAGGATCATTTTGGAAATGATGTTCTTCTGAATCTCATTCGAGCCGCCGAAAATCGACAGCTTGCGATTATTGAAGTAGAGCGAAGCCGCGCTCGCCGCTTCGTCGGGACCCACGGGCGCGCCTTGATAATCGTCGCGCGGCGCTTCTTCGATGAACGGCAGCGCATACGGACCCATCGCGCGACGCATGAGCGACGAGATCTCCTGGCGAATCTCCGTACCGCGAATCTTCAGCATCGAACTTTCGGCGCCCGGCACGCCGCCGCCCGCGACTGCCGCAATCACACGCAGGTTGGTGGTCTTCATGTTCTCCAGATCGATCTCGACGCGCGCCATGCGCGCCGCGAACGATGGATCGTCGGCGAGCGGCCGGCCATTGCGCCGCTGGGTCGCCGCGACTTTGCGCAAGCGGTTGAAAGCCGCGACTGAGAAGCCGACGCCCGCAATGTTCGTGCGCTCATAGGTGAGCAGATATTTGGCGTACGTCCAGCCCTTGTTCTCTTCGCCGACGAGATTCGCGGCCGGCACGCGCACGTCGGTGAAAAAGACTTCGTTGACTTCATGCTCGCCATCGAGCGTGATGATCGGACGCACGTCGACGCCCGGCGTGTTCATGTCGATCAGAAGAAAGCTGATGCCTTCCTGCTTGCGCACGTCGGTCGCGGTGCGCACGAGACAGAAAATCATGTTGGCGTAGTGAGCGAGCGTGGTCCACGTTTTCTGGCCGTTGACGATGTAATGCTCGCCGTCCGCATCGACGCCGCGCGTCGCCGTGGTTTTCACCGAGGCGAGATCGGAGCCCGCGCCGGGTTCCGAATAGCCTTGGCACCACCAGTCGGAGCCATCGAGAATACGCGGCAGCCAATGGCGTTTCTGCGCTTCGCTGCCGTATCTGATCAGCACGGGGCCGAGCATGTTCACGCCGAACGGCACGACGCGCGGCGCGCCGGCAAGCGCACATTCATTCTCGAAGATGAACTTGCGCACCGCGTTCCAGCCCGGTCCGCCGTACTCCTGCGGCCAATGATTCGCGAGCCAGCCGCGCTCGTTGAGAATGGCGTGCCACGCGGCCATGTCGTCGCGTGTGAGGCGACGGCCGCCGTGCACTTTGTCGGCGAGTCGCCGCGGAAGTTTGTCGCGCAAAAACGCGAGCACTTCGGCGCGGAAAGTTTCTTCCTCGGGCGTGAAGTTCAGGTCCATGGCAGTTCTCTCGTGAACATAGAAGGATTGCGCCTGATGATAATCCGCGTTACGCGCCTTGATCGAGGCTCGCGAAATCCGCGCCGCGCTCCACCAGTTCGACCAGCAGCGGCGATGCCTGCCAGACGAGCGGATCTTCCTTCGCGAACTCGCGAATGTCGGCCAGAATGCGCGGCAGGCCCACCATGTCCGCGTATTTCATCGGACCGCCGCGATAGCGCGGAAAGCCATAGCCATACAGAAACGTCACGTCGACGTCGAGCGGCCGCAGCGCGATCCGTTCGTGCACGACGTTTGCGCCTTCGTTGATCATGGCGGCCATGTAGCGGCGGATGATTTCATCGTCGGTGAAGCTGCGTGGCGTGATGCCGGCGCGCGCGCGCTCGGCGTCGATGATCGCCTGCACTTCCGGGTCGGGTTGACCGTTGCGCGATCCTTCGGGGTACAGATAAAACCCGCGGCCGGTCTTCTGGCCGAACCAGCCGCGCTCGCACAGGCGGTCCGCGATCTGCACGTAGCGTGCGGCCGGATTGCGCGAGGCGGCGCGCCGCTTGCGTGCCGCCCAGCCGATGTCGCCGCCCGCGAGATCCACCACCTGGAACGGTCCCATCGGAAAGCCGAAGGCGCGCACGGCGGCGTCGATCTGATAGGGCGACGCGCCGTCTTCCATCATCGCGTCCGCGGCGCTGCGATACACGGCGAGAATGCGGTTGCCGATGAAGCCGTCGCACACGCCCGCGCGCACCGGTGTCTTGCGCAGCTTCTTCGCGAGTTCGAACGCGGTGGCGACCACGTCGGCGCTCACCGCTTTCGGCACGACCACTTCGAGCAGCTTCATGATGTTGGCCGGCGAGAAGAAGTGCAGGCCGATCACATCGGCGGGACGCGAAATGCTGGACGCAATCGCGCCGATGTCGAGATACGACGTGTTGGTGGCGAGCACGGCGCCCGCTTTGCACACGCGATCGAGTTCGGCAAACACGGCCTTTTTGACGGCCAGATCCTCGAACACGGCCTCGATCACGAGATCGGCGTTCGCGAGTGCTTCGTATGTCGTGCTGCCGCTGCAGCGCGCCATGAGTTGCGCCTTCCGGTCGGCGCTCATGCGGCCTTTGCCGACGAGGCCGTCATAAACTTTCTCGATGTGCGCGCGGCCTCTTGCAAGCGATGCTTCGTCGCGCTCGATCATCGTCACGGGAAGGCCTGCATCGAGCACGGCGACGGCGATGCCCGCGCCCATCGTGCCGCCGCCGACCACGCCGATCGAATCGAGCGCGCGCGGTTTGGCCTCGCGCGTTTCGGGCGCTTTCAGCACCTCGCGCTCGGCAAAAAACGCGTGAATCAGGCCCGCGCGTTGCGGACTGTCGAGGCATTGCAGAAACAGCTGGCGCTCGACACGCAAGCCATCTTCGAAAGGCTGCGTGATCGCGGCCTCGACGGCCTCGACAATTTTCAGCGGCGAGAAGAGTCCACGCGACTTCTTCGCGGTCTCGGCGCGCGCCGCGTCGAGCGCGGCGAGACTCGCGGCGCGATCGTTCAATGCGGTCGCGTCGCGCGTGCGGCGCACGGGTGCATGATTCGCGAGCAATTCGTGCACATAGGCCAGGCCTTCCGCGAGGATGTCGCCGCTCGCGCCGAGCCGGTCGATGAGCCTGAATGCGAGCGCTTCCTTCGCGCTCGCATGGCGGCCGCTCAGGATCAGGTCGAGCGCCGCCTGTGCGCCGATCAGGCGCGGCGCGCGCTGCGTGCCGCCCGCGCCGGGCAGCAGGCCGAGCTGCACTTCGGGCAGGCCGAGTTTCGCGCCCTCGACGGCGAGCCGGTAATGCGCCGCGAGCGCCACTTCGAGACCGCCGCCGAGCGCCGCGCCGTGAATCGCCGCGACGACCGGCTTGGTGCACGCCTCGATGCGGTTGCAGACGTCCGGCAGCGAGGGCGGCACCGGCGGCTTGCCGAACTCGCGAATATCCGCGCCGGCAATGAAATTGCGGCCCGCGCCGACAATCAGCACGGCTTCGACGGACGGTTCGGCATCGGCGGCTTCGATCGCGGCGAGCAGGCCGCGCCGCACATCCGCGGAAAGCGCGTTGACGGGCGCGTGGTCGATCGTCACGAGCAGCACCTTGCCGCGCAATTCGCGCGTCACGGCGTCGGCTGAAGGGGTGAGGGTCATGTGAAGTCGTCTCCTGGCAGATTGTCTGGGCGCGTGCGGCGTGCCGGCTCTCGCAAATGCTCCCGATTGTGGAGCGGTCAAGGTTCATTGACAATCACATGAACCGTTGACAGACTGTCAAAATAATTTGGACAAAGGCGCGGGCCGTGGACGTCAATTCGCTGACTTTGCTGGTGGAGATTCTTGATGGGGGCAATCTGAGCGAAGCCGCGCGGCGCCTGAAAATGAGCCGCGCGAATGTGAGCTACCACCTGAACCAACTGGAGCGCTCGATCGGCTTGCAACTCGTCCGGCGCACCACGCGCCGCGTGGAGCCCACGGAGATCGGTCTTCAACTCTACGAACACGGCCGCGCGATCCAGAACGCGCTGCTGGCCGCACGCGAGTCGGTGACGACGCTCGGCCAGAGCTTGCAAGGCCGCGTGCGTCTGAGCGTGCCGAGCGGTTACGGCCAGCTTGTCATGTCGGAATGGCTGATCGCGTTCAAGCGTCTTTATCCGGGCATCGTGCTCGACGTGCTGTTCGAAAATCGCGTCGAAGACCTGATGCGCGATGAAGTGGACATCGCCGTGCGCATCATGTCGGAGCCGCCGCAAAATCTCGTCGCGCGCGACATGGGGCCGGTCAGGTATGTGGCGTGCGCTTCGCGTGCCTTCGCCGAAAGTCACGGCATGCCGGTACGGCTCGACGATTTGCGCACCGCGCCGTTGATCACGGCGGCGGTCGTGGGCCGGCAATTGCGTGTGGCCGCCTATCTGCGCGACGAGCGGCACGAGGTGCTGCTCGAACCGACTATCATCTCCGAGAACTTTCTGTTTTTGCGGCAAGCGGTGCTGGCGGGCCTGGGCGTGGGCATCGTTCCCGACTATGTCGTGCACGACGATCTGAAACGCGGCGAGGTTCTGACTGCGCTCGACGAATGGCGGCTCAGCATCTTCGGCACGAACATGTACATGCTGTATATGCCGAACCGGCATCACACGCGCGCGGCGGCGACGTTCATCGACTTCATTCTTGAGCAGGCGCGCGCAAGTGGACGCGGCGGTGAAATAAATACGGAGCGCTAAGCGCCGTTCGGCAAGGCATTCGTCTTGCGGGCAATGCGGCGACGGCCGTCATCGCGGCGTGGATCAGCGTGGTGATTCGCCTGCGTGGCGGCCGCGCGCGCAAGCGCACACGCGTGGCGCACACGTGTGGGAATAACGCGGTTCATCGCGGGCAGTGGCGAGCGTCACGTCGCGTGCTACGATGCTTCGCTCATTGCGCAGCACGCCGGAGATCAATATGCGTAGAGAGATTGCCGCCCGTTTCGATGAAGAATTCGCGCCTCGCATTGCCGAGGCCATTGCCGCGTGCTTCGCTACCACGGTGCATACGGACGTGCTGCCGTATGGCGGCCCCGGACATCCCACGCGTCTGCACATTCACGCGGCGCCGCTCGAACACATCGCGCACTTCGCGCATCCATTGAATCTGTACCTGACGTGGGACAGCGACGAGATCGAGCGGCTCATGAAAGACGAGGGGCAGGCGCGCTTCGCGCGCTATCTGGCTGCGCTGCCTCGCAAGCTCGCGGCGTGGCGTCACGCGCGCGAACTCGATTTTCTTTCGCATACGCAGGCCGAGCCGGTTGCATTGATCGGCGGGCTCGACTTCGAGTCGTGAGCCCGCGCGCCGCTTAATCCAGCTTGAATTGCGTCACCGCGCTCGCGAGACTGACGGCTTGCGATTGCAGCGCGGCCGCCGCTGCCGTCGATTGCTCGACGAGCGCGGCATTCTGCTGGACCATTTCATCGAGCTGGTTGACCGCGCGGTTCACTTCCTGAATGCCGCGCGTCTGTTCATTCGCGGCCTGGGTAATTTCGGAGATGATCGTCGTCACGTTGGCGACGTTGGTCACGATCTCCGTCATCGTTTCGCCGGCCTGACGCACCTGGCCCGAGCCCGACGTCACGCTCGCGACAGTGGATTCGATCAGCGCCTTGATCTCCTTCGCGGCCTGCGCGCTACGTTGCGCGAGGCTGCGCACTTCGCCGGCCACGACCGCGAAACCGCGGCCCTGTTCGCCGGCGCGCGCCGCTTCCACCGCCGCGTTTAACGCGAGAATGTTGGTCTGGAAAGCAATCCCGTCGATCACGCCGATGATGTCCGAAATCTTGACCGACGCGTGTTCGATCTCGCCCATCGTGGTGATCACTTCTGAGATCACTTCGCCGCCGCGCGAAGCGACCTGCGACGCGGACACGGCGGTCGTGTCGGCCTGCTTCGCGGCGCTCGCCGATTGCGTGACGGTCGAGGTGATTTCCTCCATCGACGCAGCGGTTTGCTCCAGGCTCGCCGCCGCCGATTCCGTGCGGCCCGACAGATCCACGTTGCCCGCCGCGATTTCATTGGCGGCCACTCGCACCGATTCGCTGGCATCGCGAATCTGGCGCATCACATGGCTCAGCTTGTCGATGAAGGTGTTGAACGAGCGCGCGATCTGCGCGACTTCGTCGTTGCCCACGGCGGGCAGGCGTCGCGTCAGATCGCCTTCGCCCGAACCGATATCGTCCATCGCGTCGCGCACTTTCGACAGACGCTGGAACGACACCGCAGTGACCGCCGCGACAATCGCCGCGGCAATGCCGGCAATCACCAGCATCGCGATCACGGAGGCGGTCAGCAGCGAGCGCATGCCGGCGGTCGCTTCGGCTTTGTCCAGCGCGACGACCACGTACCAGTCGGTGCCGGGAATCGATTGCGCGCGCAACAGCTTGGCGCTGCCGTCCACATCCATTTGCAACGGACGGTCGGCGCTGAACAGCGCGGCGAGTTTGTCGCCCGCGAGGCCAGGCACGAGGTCCGACGCCGGCTTCAACGTGAGCTTCGCATCCGGGTGCGCGACGATCTGGCCGCTCGAGTTGATCAGCATGCCGAAGCTCGCGGGCGTCGGATGAATCGACCTGACGTTGGCGATCACGCTGTCCATCGCGAGGTCGCCGGACACCACGCCTTTAACCGCGCCGTCGCGCACCACGGGCGCGGCGAATGCGACCACCAGCTTGCCCGTGCCGACATCGACGTAAGGCGGCGTCGCCACCGGTTTGCCTGCCGCCACCGCCTGTTTGTACCAGGGGCGGCCGGTCGGATCGTAGTCGGCGGGAATGCCTGTCGAATCGGAAAACTTCGCGGTCTTGTCCGCGTAGCCGACATAGACATTCGTGAACTTGCCGGCGGCCGCGACCTGTTTGAGCGCCGGCGCGGGATCGGCTTGCAGCACGGCGTCCTGCAGCGAATTGATCATCTGGCTGTTGGCCGCGACCCAGTCGCCGATACCGGCGGCATGGCCGCTTTCGACGGCGATGAGGCTGCTGTCGATGGCATCGGCGTTATACGAATTCGCGACGACATAATTGAGTGCCGCGTTGGTCGCAAGCGCAACGACAACGATAGCGACGCACAATGCAACGATCCGCGCTCGAATGGAGGAGAACATGGAGGAGTCTTTTTAAGTGGGCAATGAGGCCATGGTCGATGAGGCGGGCGCCTCTTCCGCGGTATACGGCTCAGAATGATGAAGACTTGAGCATTGCCGTCGCCGATGTTGATATGTAGCGCTCGTTGAAACGATCGGCCGCGCAATACGTATGACGATTGCTCCGGCATGCAGCCCGAACAACTTGCAGACCATAAAAAACGGCCGCTGTATTGCAGCGGCCGTTTTTTCAGCGTGCTTCGTGTTGTTGACTGTGGCCGGCGATCAGGCGCCCAATGCCGGATCGCTCATGCTGCTGTTGCCGGTCTCCACGTGGCCCGCAAAACGCCGCGCGAACAGCGGGTCGGTATCGACGGTAATGGCGAGGTCGTACCAGCCGTGCGCATTGCGAAGATCGAGATAGAGTTCGTCCGTATCACCGCCGCGCACCACGCGTTTGATCGCGTGCTTCGGATCGTACGCATTGACGATCGTGAATTTGCAATGCGCGCTGCCCACGTTTTCAAGGCGCAATTGCAGATTGCCATTCGCGACGTCATAGCTGTCGAGCACCTCGGGACGCGCAATATCAGACCCGTTCCACCCGATGCGGGCAATCGGGCGGCCAGCGAAGCGGCGCAGGAATCCATTCGGACCGTGCACGGTGAAATCGTAGCTGCCGTCGGCGTTCAGCGGAAACTGGTCCTGCAAGCGCTTGCCGGGTTCCACGGTGTACGTGCGCGGCGCGTCGAGGCCGTTGGCGCTATAGACGAGAAACACCGCGCCCGCGCTGCCCGTGTTGACAAAGCGCATCGTCAGCGTCTTATCCGCGCCGTCGCCCTGCACGCGCACGAACAGTTCGTACGGCAGCGCACGCGCCGGACGCACGCCCGCTTCCTGACGCGGCATCGTCTGGATGGCCGGCGGCACCGGCACATAATTCGGATGACGGTTCTGGTCGGGCGGTACATAACCGCTCGTGCCCGGCAAGGTCGGGACGGCGTCGTTCGGATTGCTGAAGTTGAATGCCGATGTCAGATCGCCGCAAACGGCCCGGCGCCACGGCGAAATATTCGGCTCGCCGAGATTGTGCTGCTCGCCGAAGCGCTGTTCGATAAAGCGGATCACCGACGTATGGTCGAACACTTCCGAGCACACGTAGCCGCCTTTCGACCACGGCGAGACGACGAGCATCGGCACGCGCGGACCGAGCCCGTAGGGCGCGCTGGCGTGCTTCGCATCGCCGGGATAGATTTCGTTGACGGTGTCGACAGTCGAAAGTCCGTTCGCGCTCGACGCGGGCGCGCACGGCGGCACCATGTGATCGAAGAAGCCGTCGTTCTCGTCGTAATTAATAAGGAGTACGGTCTTGCTCCACACTTCCGGGTTCGACGTGAGTATCTGCAAGACCTGATCGATGTACCACGCGCCGTAGTTCGCGGGCCAGTTCGGATGCTCGGAATAGGCTTCCGGCGCGACGATCCACGAGACTTGCGGGAGCGCGTTGTTCTGCACGTCGCGCTTGAGAATGTCGAAGTAGCCGTCGCCTTTTGCCGCGTTCGTGCCGGTGCGCGCGTTGTCATACAGCGGGTTGCCCGGCTGTGCGTTGCGGTACTGGTTGAAGTAAAGCAGCGAGTTGTCGCCGTAATTGCCGATGTACGCGTTCTGCGTCCAGCCCCACGAACCGTTGGCGTCGAGTCCGGTGCCGATGTCCTGATAGATCTTCCACGTAATGCCCGCGTTTTGCAGCACTTCGGGGTAGGTGGACCAGCCGTAGCCGAGTTCCGAATTGTCGATCACGGGACCGCCGCCGGTGCCGTCGTTACCCGCGTCGCCGGTCCACATGTAGTAGCGGTTCGGGTCGGTTGCTCCCATCATCGAGCAGTGATACGCGTCGCAGATGGTGAATGCGTCGGCGAGCTGATAGTGGAACGGAATGTCCTCGCGTGTGAGGTAGGCCATCGTGGTCGCGGTTTTGGCGGGCACCCACTGATCGTAGCGGCCGCCGTTCCATGCGGCGTGCGTGGAGTTCCAGTCGTGCGCGAGGTCTTGCAGGAATTGCAGGCCGAGGTTCGGCGCGCTCGGGTGGAACGGCAATACATAACCGGCATCGGCGGCGATCGGCTGATACCACACGGGCTTGCCGTTCGGCAAATTGATCGCGCGCGTGTCGCCGAAGCCGCGCACGCCTCTGAGCGTGCCGAAGTAGTGGTCGAACGAGCGGTTTTCCTGCATCAGCACGACGATGTGCTCGACATCGCGAATCGTGCCGGTCTGGTTGTTGGCGGGAATGGCGAGGGCGTTGCGAATGCCTTGCGGCAGCATGCTCAACGCGGTGACGGAACCGGCCGCATGGGCGGCGGAGCGCAGAAAATCACGGCGATTTTTTGATGTCATGGTATGGGCTTTCGATCTTCATTAGAGGAACGATGCACACGATGCGCCGGCCTGAGCCGCGCGTCGCGTGACGCGCGGAACTCAATCAACAGTATGCATGACGGGTGTGGCGAGCGGTGCCAACGCGGCCGCGGGGACAGCCGGGTCGGCGCTTGATGCGGGTAGTGCTGGGCTTTGAATCGTGACGGCGGCAGGCGAGGGGACAGCGGTTACGGAAGACGGGTTCGCGGATAACACCGCGGCGGCGTTGCTGTTTTGAGCTGACCCAGCGGCTGGGCTGACATTGCCCGCGTGCGGCGCGTCGGCGTCGTCGTTGCCGCATGCGCTGATCAATGCGCACAGCGGCAGCGCCACCAGCATCAGTGCCAAACGTTTGCGACGCAAGGCAAGAAAAGGCTTCGACATACAAGACATGACGATGTCTCCGGCACGAGGAAAATACGCGCGGGCATCGACATGCCCAGGTCAGCGATACGCAAGAATAGTCGCTGACCTGTGTAAGTTTTGTGAAGTATTGGAAATTTGAGGATTTGACGAGAATTGGGGAAATGCGCTCCGGCTAGGAGTGCCGCGCGACGAATGCCGCAATCGCTTCGTTCAGATTTTCAGGCGCATCGCGATGCGGCGAGTGTCCGCAAGCGTCCAGTTTGACGAGTTGCGTGTGCGGCACGTGCAGTGCAATCGTATCGATTTGCGCCATCGTGCCGTAGTTGTCGTCATGGCCTTGCACGGCGAGCAGCGGCTTTTTTATCGACGCGAGCTGCGCCGCAATCGACCAGTCGCGGAACGCGGGATCGAGCCAGATATCGTTCCAGCCATAGAAGGCGGAATCCACGTCCGCGTGATAGCGGCTGAGCTTGCTGCGCAGGTCGGTGCTTTCATAAAGCTGCTTCGTTTGCGCAATGCTTTGCACCGAGATGTCTTCGACAAATACATGCGGCGCGATGGCCACCGCGCCCGCCAACGCCTCGGGATGCAGCGCCGCGTACAGTAGTGCAATCGAGCCGCCGTCGCTATGGCCGATCACCCACATGCGCTCGCGCGCGCGTGTGTCGATGCAAAGCGCGTCGAGCAACGCGGGCAGAACGTCGCGCGCCTGCTTCGTCATGAAGTCCACCGGCCATTTCTCGTGATGCGGGCGCGGTGTCGAGCGTCCGTAGCCGGGACGCGAGTAGACGAGCCCACGCATGCCGAGCCGCTCGCACAACGACTGCGGCCAGTCGCGCCACATCGCGATCGAGCTGAGTCCTTCATGCAGAAACACGGCGATGGGCGCATTGCTTTTCACACCGCTTGCCGCCTCGTCCGCCGCCTCGTTCACCCAACGATATTCGATGCGCAACGGTCCGTGCGACGCCGTAGCAGGCACATCGGCAAACTCGCTGGGCGGGATTTCAATGGCGGGGTTCTGCATGTCTCACCTTATGACTGCTCGCGCAGCTTGAAGCGTTGGATTTTGCCGGTGGCGGTCTTCGGCAGGTCGTCGACGAAAACGATGTCTCGCGGATATTTGTGTGGCGCAAGCCGGTCCTTCACGAACGCCTTCAATTCGTCCGCCAGTATCTCAGAGGGCGCGAATTCATGCTTCAACACGACGAATGCCCGCGTCTTCACGAGGCCGCCGTGATCGACGCCGACCACCGCGGCTTCGAGTACCGCGTCGTGTTGCACCAGCGCCATTTCCACTTCGACGGGCGACACATATTGACCGCTGACTTTCAGCATGTCGTCGCTACGGCCCGCATACACATAGCAGCCGTTCGGCAGGCGCGAGTACTTGTCGCCGCTGCGAATCCATTCGCCGAGAAACGTGGCGCGCGTTTTTTCGCGGTTGCTCCAGTACATCAGCGCGGCGCTCGGGCCTTTGATATAGAGGTCGCCCACTTCGCCGTCGCCGACGGCGTGACCGCTCTCGTCGCGCAATTCGACTTCGTAGCCGGGCACGGGACGCCCCGTCGTGCCATATTCGACTGCGCCCGCGCGATTCGACAGGAAGATGTGCAGCATTTCCGTTGAGCCGATCCCGTCTAGAATTTCGCAGCCGAAGTGCCGCGTAAAGCGCTCGCCGATTTCACGCGGCAATGCTTCTCCCGCCGATG
The DNA here is from genome assembly GCF_036016995.1 of Paraburkholderia sp. MPAMCS5. Taxonomy (NCBI): domain Bacteria; kingdom Pseudomonadati; phylum Pseudomonadota; class Betaproteobacteria; order Burkholderiales; family Burkholderiaceae; genus Paraburkholderia; species Paraburkholderia sp. MPAMCS5. The sequence continues at coordinate 588,383 of NZ_JAYXBK010000003.1, read as the reverse complement.
CGCACACGCGCATCGCCACGGTTTCGCGCGCGGGCAGATTCGGCGACACCAGCATGCTCGCGTACAACGTCGGCACGCCGTAGAACACAGTGGGACGGTGACGCGTGAGGCGCGCGAACACGGCGTCGGACGTGGGACGCTCGGCCATCAGCACAGCGCTCGCGCCGACCGAGAGCGGAAAGGTCAGCGCATTGCCGAGACCGTATGCAAAGAACAGCTTGGCCGCGGAAAACACTACATCGCTTTCGACAATGCCGAGCACCGGCTTCGCGTACAACTCCGCGGTCCAGTACAGGTTCGCATGCGTGTGCACGGTGCCTTTCGGCTTGCCGGTCGAGCCCGAGGAATACAGCCAGAACGCGATGTCGTCGCAACCCGTTGCAGCGGGTTTGGAAAGCGGCGTGGCGGCATCGACGAGTGCCTCGAACACGGGCGACGTTCGCGGCTCATCCACGGGCACTTGTGACGCGCGAGTCGATACGATGAGCTGGCAACCGTCGTGCTCGGCGGTTTCCATGGCTTGCCGAACGTTGGGCACCAACGCGCCCGATGCAACCACGGCGCGCGCATGACTGTGCGTGAGCATGTACACATAGTCCGCGGGCGTGAGCAGCGTGTTCGCGACCACCGGCACCACGCCCGCGTACAGCGCGCCGAGGAACGCGATCGGCAACTCGACGGTGTCGAGCATGACGAGCAATACGCGTTCTTCCGGATGCACGCCCAAACTGCGCAACGCGCTGGCGAAGCGTCGCGCGCGCTCTTCGAGTTCGCCGTAGCTCGTGTGCCCGCTGTCGTCGATATAGGCGGTTTTGGCAGCGCGTGTCGCGTTCAGTTCAAAAAGGCGAGCCGCGAAATTGAAGCGTGCGGGCGGCGGCTCGACCTTCGCGGCGGGCTGACTTGCAGCCGGTTCGAACAGGGCTTCCATGTGTCTCCTCCATCTTGTGGGGGCGGTCCGGCTTTTATGTGCTCATGATCCGCTGAATGCTTGCGTGCGCTGCTCCGCCGGATCGCTACGAGATGGGCAAATGCGTGGCTTGCGTGAGCGCGTCGATTGCTGCTGCCGATGCCTGGATCGCCGAGCGCCGGTGATAAAAGCCCAGCGCCCGCAGACCGCCGAGTTCTTCGCCGCCGCCTGCGCGACCCGGGCCGCCGTGCAGCGACATCGGCATCACATTGCCGTGACCGGTTTGACTCTGCTGCACGGCAGGCGAGATCGCATGCACACGGCCGTGCGAATCGGCGAGTTCCAGTGCGAGCTTGCCGAGGTGGGCGTCGTCGTTGGAATAGATCGACGCGACGAGCGATCCCTGGCCGCGTCGCGCGAGGGCAACCGCGTGCGCTTCGGGCAGCTCATCGGCGTGAGTGCCGACACGATAGGGCGCCACGCTCGCCACAGGGCCGAACACTTCGACCTCGTGCAACAGCGTTGCGTTGTCCGGGTCGTTCACGACAAACAAGTGCGGCGCGAGGCAAGCGGCAATCGTTGCGTCCGCATCGACAAGCGGCGTGGCCGAGCCGTCGTATGCGAGCACCGCTTCCTCGCGCAGGGCGGCGATGCCCGCCAGCACGTTCTCGTATTGCGCGCGGCTCACGAGCGAGCCCATGCGGACCGCGTCGTTGCGCGGATTGCCGACGCTGATGTTCGCGAGCTTCGCTTTCAGCGCCTCGATCACGGCTTCGAGTGCCACTTCGGGCACGAACGCGCGCCGGATCGCCGTGCACTTTTGCCCGGATTTAACGGTGATTTCGCGCACGACTTCCTTGATGAACAAGTCGAACGCGGGCGTGCCGGGCAACGCGTCCGCGCAGAGAATCGCGCTGTTCAAACTGTCCGCCTCGACGTTCAGCCGCGCACCGCGCGCGACGAATGCCGGGTGCGCGCGCAGCGTCGCCGCAGTTTCCGCGGAGCCAGTGAAGGACACGACATCGAAAGCCTGGATCTGATCGAGCAGGCCCGCCGAGCTGCCGCATATCACGGAGAGCGCGCCGCGCGGCAGGATGCCCGCGTCGATCACGTCGGCCACCATGCGTTGCGTGAGCCACGCCGTCGCGGTAGCCGGCTTGACGATGACGGGCACGCCCGACAGCAACGCGGGCGCCGCTTTTTCCCACAAGCCCCACGAAGGGAAGTTGAACGCGTTGATAAAGAGCGCGGCGCCGCGCGTGGGCGTCAGCACGTGCTGCACGCTGAACGATTGATCCTTGCTCAACGCGCTCGTCTTGCCGTCGCGCAGCGCCTGCACGTCGCCGAGCGACGCACCGAGTTTCGCGTAATACGACAGCGTGAATATGCCACCGTCGATATCGACCGCCGAATCGTTGCGCGTGGTGCCAGAGTTCGCGAGAGCGATGGCGTAGTAGTCGTCGCGCTTCGCTTGCAGCACCTTGACGACGTCGGCGAGACACGCGGCGCGTTGCGCGTAGGTCAGCGCGCGCAGCGCGGCGCCGGCTTCGTCGCGAGCAAAGCGGAAAACGTGCGCGAGATCGAGGCCTTCGCTCGACACGCGCACGAGCGCTTCGCCTGTGATGGTATCGGTCAGCGTGACGCCTTCGCCGGCGCCTGCGATCCATTCGCCCGCCACATGGTTTTTCAGGAGTTCGGTCATCGCGGGTCTCGTGCAGCGGTGAATTCGATCGCGCCTTGCGGCAGGAGATACAGCACCAGCGCCTCGCCGTTCGCCACGGTCGGACGATGCGCGGAGCCCGGTTCATAGACGCACCAGCCGGCGGGGTGGCCGTCGAACGTCGCGCCTTCGGTCAGCGGCATGATCAGATCGATCTCGCCATGCGGATGGACATGATGCGGGCCGGCCATGTCCTTCATGTCGACCACGTCGACGGAAAAGCCGTGCGTGTCGGGCAGCGCCTTGAAGATCCGGCCATAGCGGATGCCTCCGCCTTCGCGATTGCAGAGCCAGCCTTCGGCGACTCCGGCGCGGCAGGCGTCGGCGAGTTCGCGAAAGGTTTCGCCGCTGGCGGGAAAGGTATCGTTCAGCCAGACAGCGAGCCCGGCGTTCAATGGCCGGTCTGCGAGTTGCACGGTGACGCCGGCAATCAGGCGTTGGAAATCGGATGGGGACATGCGAGCCTCCGGACTGTGCGCACGCACCTTAATGCAGGTGACGCGCGACGCGGTCTCCGTGATGCCGCCAAAAAATCGCGGCAGTCTTGGTATATGGATCAAGGTTCGGCGAAAATTAACCGTTCACCGAATCTCTGTCAAGCACTATAGTACATGTAACGAAGTTTTGAGGTACAAAACATGAACCAGAATGACACTCCGCACGCGTCTACCGATGAAGAAACGCCGCCGGTCGAGCCGGCCGAACGCGGCGGCGAGCGCGCGGCAGACAGGACCGCCGAACGCGAGGAGCGCGATCCGTTTCTCACCGCGATGGGCGAGCGCGTGCGCCTTCTGCGTGCGCGCCGCGGCATGACGCGCAAGACACTGGCCGCCGAGACGGGCTTGTCCGAGCGGCATCTCGCGAATCTGGAGTCGGGTGTGGGCAATGCGTCGGTGCTGGTGCTGCGGCAGATCGCGGCCACCTTGAGCTGCCCGTTGGCGGAAGTGATCGGCGATGAAACCACGGCGTCGGCGGAATGGCTGCTGATTCGCGAACTGCTGCAAGGCCGCGACCAGGCGGCGTTGCAGCGCGCCCGCGTGGCGCTCGCCGAGATGTTCGCGCAGGCGCCGCGCGATCCGCATCGCAAGGACCGGATCGCGCTGATCGGGCTGCGTGGCGCGGGCAAATCGACGCTCGGCCGGATGCTCGCGCAGGAGCGCAAGGTGCCGTTCGTCGAGCTGACGCGCGTGATTGAGCAACTGGCCGGTTGCCCGCCGTCGGAGATTCATTCGCTGTATGGCGCGAGCGCTTATCGGCGGTACGAGCACCGCGCGCTCGAGGCGGTGATCAAGGAGCACGAGCGCGCGGTGATTGCGTCGCCGGGCGGCCTCGTGTCGGAATCCGGCACGTTCAACGCGCTGCTGTCGCACTGCTTCACGGTCTGGCTGCAGGCCGCGCCGGAGGAGCACATGCGCCGCGTTGTCGCGCAGGGCGATCTGCGGCCCATGTCCGGCAACAAGGAGTCGATGGACGACCTGAAGCGCATCCTCGCGGGGCGCAGCGAGCTATATGGCCGCGCCGACATGACCTTCGACACGAGCGAGAAAACCCTCGCGGACGCCTACTTGCAACTGCGCGACCGCCTCGCGGCAAGGCTGGCGGCCGAGTCACCCGACGAAGCGCGGCCGGACTGAGATGCAGTAAAGCGCCAGGGTTAACACGCAAACATGCATTAAAGTGCTTTACATGGGTGTCTCAGTGCACTATTGTTCGATCAACAAGTTGCATTGAACAGTCAGGAGACGCCCATGTCCACAGCAGATATCGCTATCGCGCCGGTCGATTACCGCACCGATCCCTCGCAGTACAAGCACTGGAAGCTCACTTTCAACGGCGCGGTCGCGACGCTCGGCATCGACATTGCGGAAGACGGCGGCATTCGCGGAGGCTACAAGCTCAAGCTGAATTCGTATGACCTGGGCGTCGATATCGAACTGCACGATGCCATCCAGCGTATCCGTTTCGAGCATCCCGAAGTGCGGACCGTGGTGGTGACGAGCCTGAAGGATCGCGTGTTCTGCTCGGGCGCGAACATTTTCATGCTCGGTCTTTCGTCGCATGCGTGGAAGGTCAACTTCTGCAAGTTCACCAACGAAACGCGCAACGGCCTCGAAGACTCGTCGCGTCATTCGGGCCTGAAGTTTCTTGCCGCGGTGAACGGCGCATGCGCGGGCGGCGGTTACGAACTCGCGCTCGCCTGCGACGAAATCTATCTGGTCGACGACCGCTCATCGTCCGTCTCGTTGCCGGAAGTGCCGCTGCTCGGCGTGCTGCCCGGCACCGGCGGACTCACGCGCGTCACGGACAAGCGCAAGGTGCGCCACGATCGCGCGGACATCTTCTGCACGGTGGTGGAAGGCGTGCGCGGCGAGCGCGCGAAAGCGTGGCGTCTCGTGGATGAAGTCGTGAAGCCGAATCAGTTCGAGCATGCCATTCAGGCGCGCGCGCTCGAACTCGCTGAAGCAAGCGATCGTCCGGCGGACGCGCAAGGCGTGATGCTCACGCGTATCGAGCGCACGGACCGCGAAGACGGCCTCGCTTATCAAACGCTCGACGTCACGATCGATCGCGCGAAACGCATCGCGACGTTCACCGCGAAAGCACCGCACACGCAACAACCCGCTGATGTCGCCGCGATCGTCGCCGCGGGCGCGAACTGGTGGCCGCTGCAATTCGCGCGTGAACTCGACGACGCGATTCTGTCGATGCGCACCAACGAACTGCAGATCGGCACGTGGGTGTTTCGCACCGAAGGCGACGCGCGCAATCTGCTCGCCGCGGACGCCACGCTGATGCAGCACAAGGACCATTGGTTCGTGCGCGAAACGATTGGCTTGCTGCGCCGCACGCTCGCGCGCATCGACGTGTCATCGCGTTCGCTGTTCGCGTTGATCGAGCCGGGCTCGTGCTTCGCCGGTACCTTCGCCGAACTCGCTTTCGCCGCGGATCGCACGTATATGGCCGCGCTGCCGGGCAATGAGGAAGAGGAGCCAGCCATCACGCTGTCGGAAGTCAACTTCGGTCTTTATCCGATGGTCACGCATCAGTCGCGGCTCGCGCGCCGCTTCTATGAAGAGACCGAACCGCTCGACGCCGTGCGCGCGTTGATCGGTCAAGCGGTGAAGCCGGTCGAAGCGGAACGGCTCGGTCTTGTCACGGCGTCGCCGGACGACATCGACTGGACCGATGAAATCCGCATCGCACTCGAAGAACGCGCGGCGATGTCGCCCGACGCGCTGACCGGACTCGAAGCGAATCTGCGTTTTAACGGGCCCGAAACAATGGAGACGCGCATTTTCGGCCGTCTGACCGCGTGGCAGAACTGGATCTTCAACCGGCCGAATGCAGTGGGCGAGAAGGGCGCGCTCAAGGTGTACGGCAAGGGCAGCAAGGCGCAATTCGACGTCTCACGTGTTTGACGCGCGAGTCCCGCCTGACGGCCTGCTTTCCCGATACGCGCCTCTCACTTTCAGCATTGCAAGGAACCGACCATGTCAACGATCAACTACAGCGAAAAGATTCCGAACAACGTCAACCTCGCCGACGACCGCGCGCTGCAACGCGCGCTCGAACAATGGCAGCCGAACTTTCTGTCGTGGTGGGGCGATATGGGACCGGAGGGCTCGCATGGCTACGACGTCTATCTGCGCACGGCGGTGAGCGTGGACGCGGGCGGCTGGGCGCACTTCGATCACGTGAAGATGCCGGACTATCGCTGGGGTATCTTTCTGACGCCGGGTGAGCAGGACCGCAAGATTCACTTCGGCGAGCACAAGGGCGAAGCCGCGTGGCAGGACGTGCCCGGCGAGCATCGCGCGAACCTGCGGCGCATCATCGTGACGCAAGGCGATACGGAGCCGGCCTCGGTCGAACAGCAGCGTCATCTGGGCTTGACCGCGCCTTCCATGTACGACCTGCGCAACCTGTTCCAGGTGAACGTGGAAGAAGGGCGTCACTTGTGGGCGATGGTGTATCTGTTGCATCGCTACTTCGGACGCGACGGTCGTGAGGAAGCCGAAGCATTGCTCGGGCGTCGTTCGGGCGACGAGGACAATCCGCGCATTCTCGGCGCGTTCAACGAGAAGACGCCGGACTGGCTCGCGTTCTACATGTTCACGTACTTCACCGACCGCGACGGCAAGTTCCAGCTTTCGGCACTCGCCGAATCGGGCTTCGATCCGCTTGCGCGCACCACCAAGTTCATGCTGACCGAAGAAGCGCATCATATGTTCGTCGGCGAATCGGGCGTGTCCCGCGTGATCCAGCGCACCGCGCAGGTCATGAACGAACTCGGCACAGATGACGTCGCGAAGATTCGCGCGGCGGGCGTGATCGACTTGCCGACCATCCAGCGCTATCTGAACTTCCATTACTCGGTGACGATCGATCTGTTCGGCGCGGATCATTCGTCGAACGCGGCGACGTTCTATAGCTCGGGCCTGAAAGGCCGTTACGAAGAGAGCAAGCGCGACGACGATCATCAGTTGAACGGGCAGAGCTACAAGTTGCTCGACGTGCAGGACGGCAAGCTCGTGGAGCGCGAAGTGCCGATGCTCAACGCCATGAACGAAGTGCTGCGCGACGACTACATCAAGGACTCGGTGGCGGGCGTGGGACGCTGGAACAAAGTGCTTGAAAAGGCCGGCATCGATTTCCGCATGACGGTGCCGCATAAAGCGTTCAATCGTCAGATCGGCACCTTTGCCGGCACGCGCGTGTCGCCCGACGGCCGCGTGGTCAGCGAAACCGAGTGGGCCGCGAACGAGGCGAAGTGGCTCGCGACGCCGGAAGATCGCGCGTACGTCGCTTCGCTGATGGGCCGCGTGACGGAGCCCGGCAAGTTTGCCAACTGGATCGCGCCGCCCGCGATGGGCGTGAACCGGCAGCCGGTCGATTTCGAATACGTGCGCTTCAACTAGCACGCACGCGTTGCACAGCACTACAAGGTGGAGGAAGTCATGAACGGCCCAGTGTCGATCGAGGTTCTCAGGCAGCATCTGATCGATCCGGAAATCTGCATTCGCTGCAACACATGCGAAGAGACCTGTCCGATCGACGCGATCACGCACAATGAAAACAATTACGTCGTGAAGGCCGATGTCTGCAACGGCTGCATGGCGTGCGTGCCGCCGTGTCCCACAGGCGCGATCGACAACTGGCGCACCGTGCTGAAAGCCGACGCCTATCCGGTCGAAGAGCAGTTCACGTGGGACGTGTTGCCCGAGCAGAACACCATGGCCGTGCCCGCGCCCGACGAGGCGTCCGCTGCAAAGACAGGCGACGACACAGCGGCGCACGCGAGCGGCATCGAAGTGGATACCGTGCGCGGCTCGGTCGTGCCGCCGTGGTCCGCCGCGAAGCCATACGTGAATCTCTACACGCACAAGACGCCGACCACCGCGACCGTGGTCGGCAACTACCGGCTCACCGACGCATCCACTGAAAGCGACATCCATCATATTGTGCTGGATTTCGGGTCGATGCCGTTTCCGGTGCTGGAAGGGCAGTCGATCGGCATTCTGCCGCCGGGCGCCACTGTGGATGGCCGCGCGCATCACGCGCGCCAGTATTCTATTGCGAGTCCGCGTGACGGCGAACGGCCCGGCTACAACAATGTTTCGCTGACCGTGAAGCGCGTCGCGCAACAGCATGGCGATTCGATCGACGGAATCTGTTCGAACTATCTGTGCGATCTGAAGAAGGGCGACGTGGTCACCGTGATCGGCCCGTTCGGCAGCACTTTCCTGATGCCGAATCATCCGAATTCGCATCTGCTGATGATCTGCACCGGCACCGGCTCCGCGCCGATGCGCGCGATGACCGAGTATCGCCGGCGTCGCCGGCTGAAGGGCGCGACCGGCAAGCTGATGCTGTTCTTCGGCGCGCGCACCAAGGAAGAGTTGCCTTACTTCGGGCCACTAACTAATTTGCCGAAGGATTTCATCGACACCAATCTGGCGTTTTCGCGCACGCCGGGACAGCCGAAGCGTTATGTGCAGGACGCCATGCGCGATCGCGCGGTGGACGTCGCGCAGATGATGAAAGACGACAGCACGCATATCTACGTGTGCGGCCTGAAGGGCATGGAAGACGGCGTGCTGCAAGCGCTCAAGGACATCGGCGAGCAGCATCAGCTGGATTGGGAAGCGCTGTGGGCAAAGCTAAAGCGCGAAGGGCGCCTGCATCTGGAGACTTACTGAACCTATCTGGCCGGGTCGGAGCCTTCTTCACGCTGCGCCGGCGACACCGCGCCGCACGCGCGAATCACCAGTTGCACGACTTCCTCGGTCGTCGCGTTGAACGATTTTTGCGTCAGCGCGCGCTTGCCTTTGAGCGCGCGAATCTGCGCGTCGAAGTCGGCGTAATGCTGGGTCGTTGCCCAGATCATGTACATCAGCGTGCGTGCATTCACCGGCGCGAGCAGGCCTCGCGCGATCCAGTCGTCGATCACCTTCACGCGACTATCGAGCCATGGCTTCACGCGCTCGGTGAGAATGTCTTCCATATGTTCCGCGCCGTGGATGATCTCGCTCGCCCACACTTTCGAGCCGAGCGGACGGCGCCGTGACAAGTCCATTTTCGCGCGCACATATCCGCCGATCGCCTCGACCGGATCGTCGCTGCATTCGAAGGTATCGGACGCGCGATGCCAGTCTTCGAACAGGTCTTCGAGCACGCGGCGATAGAGTGCGAGCTTGGTCGGGAAGTAATAATGCACGTTCGCCTTGGGCAAACCCGCGCGTTCCGCGATCATCGCCGTGCTCGCGCCGTCGAGCCCGCGCTCGGCAAAAACCGCCTCCGCGCAGGCCAGAAGATGCGCTTCGTTCGACTCGCGTATGTGCGCCTTGCGCCGCCGCAAAGGCGTGCGCGTTTCCTCGTTTTCGGTAATGCTCGCGGCCACGTCGTCGTCTCTCATGTTCGCCTTCGGCGGCATGTGCGCCGCGTCGCGCTTCATTCTAGTCGTTTGACACCGGGCGGATACGCGTATTTCTATCGACATGTCCACGCGTGCTGCAATGCAATGGCACGCTTCTCGCTCTGTCTTTCGCCGCACGAAATGCATTGATTTAGCGATTTTGATCGTCTACAACCTGTCCAACTGGACAGGATTGAGAGCGCCCGAAGCGTCAGGGTTTGCCCTTGGTGATGGAGGGCGAACCGCTGCGTCGAACGCGCACCGCCGCTGTGCGGCCACGCCCCGAAAGCCGCCGCGCGTGCACCAGTTTCATGTCGGTTCACCGAAAGGAGCGAGACGAATGAACGCGGTATCCGAAGCGCTGAAGCCCGCCACGTCGATCAAGGTCGACGGCAAGCGGTTGTGGGACAGCCTCATGACGATGGCGAAAATCGGCGCGACGCCCAAAGGCGGTGTCTGCCGTCTCGCGCTGACCGATCTCGACAAGCAGGGACGCGATCTGATAGTGAGTTGGGCGAAGGACGCGGGCTGCACGGTGAGCGTCGATCAGATGGGCAACGTATTCATGCGGCGCGCCGGGCGCAACGCCGGCGCCTTGCCTGTGATGACCGGATCGCATGCGGATTCGCAGCCGACCGGCGGCCGCTTCGACGGCATCTACGGTGTGCTGGGCGGTCTTGAAGTGATTCGGAGTATGAACGATCACGGCATCGAGACCGAGCATCCCGTCGAGGTGGTGATCTGGACCAACGAGGAAGGCTCGCGTTTCGCGCCGGCCATGGTCGCCTCGGGCGTGTTCGCGGGCGTGTTCACACTCGAATACGGTCTGTCGCGCAAGGACGTGGATGGCAAGACCATCGGCGAGGAACTCAAGCGCATCGGCTATGCGGGCGATGTTCGTTGCGGCGGCCGTCCATTGCACGCGGCGTTCGAACTGCACATCGAACAGGGGCCGATTCTCGAAGCCGAGCAGAAAACCATTGGCGTCGTCACGGATGCGCAAGGTCAGCGCTGGTACGAAATCACGTTGACCGGGCAGGAGGCGCACGCGGGTCCGACGCCGATGCCGCGGCGGCGCGATGCGTTGCTCGGCGCCGCGCGCGTGGTCGATCTCGTGAATCGCATCGGGCTCGACAACGCGCCGCTCGCTTGCGCGACGGTCGGCATGATGCAGGTCTATCCGAATTCGCGCAACGTGATTCCGGGCCGCGTGTTTTTCACCGTCGATTTCCGTCATCCGAGCGATGACGTGCTCGCGAAGATGGACGCCGCGTTGCGTGAAGGCGTGGCGAAGATCGCGGGCGGCATCGGCCTCGAAACGGAACTGGAGCAGATCTTCTACTACGCGCCCGTTGCGTTTAACGAAGCCTGTGTGAAGTCCGTGCGCGCCGCGGCCGAGCGCTTCGGCTATTCGCATCGCAACATGGTCTCCGGTGCCGGACACGATGCCTGCTATCTCGCGCAGGTCGCGCCGACATCGATGGTGTTCGTGCCGTGCGTGGACGGCATCAGTCACAACGAAATCGAGGACGCCACCTTCGAATGGATCGAAGCGGGCGCGAATGTCTTGCTGCACGCGATGCTGGAACGCGCGAGCGAGCCGGTTTCATAGCCTCGTGTTGACAGGCTTTAGCGCTTTACCGCAGTGTCGATAAAACATGCCGTCCGGGCTTCGTTCACCGCAGCCGGCCGGAACGGCTGCGTCCTCACACCGAAGAAGGAACGTGTATGGCCATCAAGCAAACCGGCGACATTGCCGCGCAGCGCCTGTCGCCCGAACAGCTTTCGTGCGAGTTCTCGGACATCGCGCCGTTGCTCGACGCGAGCGCCGCAGCGGCCGCTGCGAGCCGTTGCCACTACTGCTACGACGCGCCGTGCGTGAACGCGTGCCCGACGCAGATCGACATTCCCGGCTTCATCCGTAAGATCGGCAACGGCAACCTGAAGGGCGCGGCCGTGGATATTCTGTCGGCCAATCCGCTGGGCGGCATGTGCGCGCGAGTCTGTCCGACCGAGATTCTTTGCGAAGGCGCTTGCGTGCGCAACCATCAGGATGCGAAGCCGGTGGCGATCGGCGCACTGCAACGCCACGCAACCGATTGGGCGATGGAGCGCGGCGAAGCGCTCTTCAGTCGTGCGCGGGAAACCGGGCGGCATGTCGCGGTGGTCGGCGCGGGACCGGCGGGACTCGCGTGCGCGCACAAGCTCGCACTCGCGGGCCACGCTGTGACGATCTACGACGCGCGTGAAAAAGCCGGTGGTCTCAACGAATACGGCATTGCCGCCTATAAAACGGTCGACGACTTTGCGCAGCGTGAAGTGGCGTGGTTGTGCTCGGTCGGCGGCATAACGATCAGGCACGGCGTTTCACTGGGCCGCGACCTCGAACTCGACACGCTGCGCAAGCAACACGATGCGGTGTTTCTCGCGATCGGCTTGACGGGTGTGCGCGCACTCGCGATGGAAGGCGAGACGATGAGCGGCGTGATGAACGCGGTGGACTTCATCGAACAGGTTCGCCGTGCGCGCGACTTCGGCACGGTGCCGGTGGGCCGGCGCGTGGTCGTGATCGGCGGCGGCAATACCGCAGTGGATGCCGCCGTGCAAAGCCGCAAGCTTGGCGCGACCTCGGTGGCGATGGTGTATCGGCGCGGCGTGGAATCGATGAGCGCGACAGGGGCCGAGCGCGAGTTCGCGCAGACCAGCGGCGTCACGCTGATCACGCACGCCATGCCGGTGCGTTTGATCGGCGAGGAGGGCGTGGTCAGCGGCGTCGAGTTTGAACGCACGCTGAGCGAGGGCGGCCTGGAGCGCTTCGTGATCGAGGCCGACATGGTGTTGAAGGCCATCGGTCAGACGCTGGTGCCGGTGGGCATCGAGCGCGACGTGTTGACGCTCGACGGTAGCCGCATTGCCGTGGATGGCGACGGTCAAACGTCGCTCGCCGGCGTGTGGGCCGGTGGCGATTGCGCGGCGAGAGCAGGCATCGACCTGACGGTGCAAGCGGTGCAGGACGGCAAGCGCGCGGCGTTAGCCATCGACGCGACGTTCGCCCGCACGGCTGCGAAAGCCGCCTGACGCTGGCTGCATTCAGTTGGCCGTATCAGCCACGGCCCACGCAAGAAAAACAGTCGTCCCCAAGGAGCCGAACATGGCCGATCTGCGCTGTACGATTGCCGGCATTACTTCGCCGAACCCCTTCTGGCTCGCGTCTGCGCCGCCCACCGACAAGGCTTATAACGTGAACCGCGCGTTCGAAGCGGGCTGGGGCGGGGTCGTGTGGAAGACACTCGGCCTCGACCCGCATGTGGTCAACGTGAGTTCGCGCTACGGCGCGGTGCAATGGAATGGTCAACGTATCGCGGGGCTGAACAATATCGAGTTGATTACCGACCGGCCGCTCGACGTGAATCTGCGCGAGATCGCCCAGGTCAAACGCGACTGGCCCGAGCGCGCGATGATCGTCTCGTTGATGGTGCCGTGCAACGAGCAGGACTGGAAGTGGATCTTGCCGCTCGTCGAAGACACCGGCGCCGATGCGGTCGAATTGAATTTCGGCTGCCCGCACGGCATGAGCGAGCGCGGCATGGGCTCGGCGGTCGGCCAGGTGCCCGAGTACATCGAGATGGTCACGCGGTGGGTGAAGGAAGGCACGAAGCTGCCGTGTCTCGTGAAGCTCACGCCGAATATCACCGACATCCGCCTCGGCTCGCGCGCGGCCTGCAAGGGCGGGGCGGACGGCGTTTCGCTGATCAACACGATCAACTCCATCGTCGCCGTGGATCTCGACGCCATGGCGCCGCTGCCGATGGTGGACGGCAAGGGCACGCACGGCGGTTATTGCGGACCGGCAGTGAAGCCGATTGCACTGAACATGGTCGCCGAAATCGCTCGCGACGAGGAAACGCCAAACCTGCCGATCTCCGGCATCGGCGGCATTTCGACGTGGCGCGATGCGGCTGAGTTCATGGTGCTGGGCGCGGGCAGCGTGCAGGTTTGCACGGCGGCGATGCACTACGGCTTTCGCATCGTGACCGATCTCGCCGACGGCCTGTCGAACTGGATGGACGAAAAGGGCTACGCCACGCTCGACGACATTCGCGGCCGCGCGGTGCCGAATGTGACCGACTGGAAGTACCTGAATCTCACCTACAGCATCAAGGCGCGCATCGACCAGGATAAGTGCATTCAGTGCGGCCTGTGTCATATCGCGTGCGAGGACACCGCGCATCAGGCGATCATGAAAGAAAAAGATGGCGTTCGCCATTTTGAAGTGGTGGACTCCGAATGTGTGGGCTGCAACCTGTGCATGCACGTCTGTCCGGTCGAGCAGTGCATCACGATGGAGCGCGTGGACAACGGCGAGTACGCGAACTGGACCACGCACCCGAACAACCCGGCGCGTGTGAATGCAGCAGAGGGACAAACACCGCAAACACCGCAAACGCCGCAAGCGGAGCCAGCGGCTCAAACACCCGCCGAAACCGCGCACGCCGCAAAAGCAGCCTGAAACAAGGGGTATTTATCGTAGACGAAGCGCCAGCCATGAAGCGTGTTTCCCTTTAGCGCCCGACGCACCACGAGAAGCCGCGCGGGCGGCAACGATCCTGTGGAGATCTTTCGATGAAGCAGACCGCGCAACCCGCCGACCCGCACAGCGCGGCCGGCGCGCAAGGCAGCAGTCTTTACAACGACGACCTCGCGCCGACCGGCCCCGCGCAGCGCACGTGGCGCTGGTATCACTTCGCGGCGCTGTGGGTCGGCATGGTGATGAACATCGCGTCATACATGCTGGCTGCCGGACTCACCGAGGAAGGCATGTCGCCGTGGCAGGCAGTGGCGACCGTGTTGCTCGGCAACCTGATCGTGCTCGTGCCGATGCTGCTGATCGGTCACGCGGGCGCGAAGCACGGCATTCCGTATGCGGTGCTGGTGCGCTCGTCGTTCGGCACGCAGGGCGCGAAATTGCCGGCGATGCTGCGTGCCATCGTGGCATGCGGATGGTACGGCATTCAGACGTGGCTTGGCGGCAGTGCGATCTATACGCTGTTGAACATTCTCACCGGCAATGCGCTGCACGGCGCGGCCTTGCCGTTTCTCGACATCTCCGTGGCACAGCTCGCGTGCTTCCTCGTGTTCTGGGCGCTGCAGATTTACTTCATCGTGCACGGCACGGATTCGATCCGCTGGCTCGAAAGCTGGTCCGCGCCGATCAAGATCGTGATGTGTATCGCGCTCGTGTGGTGGGCCACGTCGAAGGCGGGCGGCCTCGGCTCGATGCTCTCGGCGCCGTCGCAGTTCGTGCCGGGCGGTAAGAAAGAAGGCCTGTTCTGGGCCACTTTCTGGCCCGGCCTCACCGCGATGGTCGGCTTCTGGGCGACACTCGCGTTGAATATTCCCGACTTCACGCGCTTTGCAAAAACGCAGCGTGACCAGATGGTCGGTCAGTCGATCGGATTGCCGGTGCCGATGGCCTTGCTCTCGGTGATCTCGGTCGTGGTGACGTCGGCGACCGTGGTGATCTACGGCAAGGCGATCTGGGACCCGATCGATCTGACGAGCCGCATGACGGGCATTGGCGTGGGCCTCGCGCTCATCATCCTCACGCTCGACACGATGTGCTGCAATCTCGCGGCTAATCTCGTCGGTCCTGCTTATGATTTTTCGAGCCTGTGGCCGAAGGGCATTTCGTATCGCATGGGCGGCATGATTACCGCGACCATCGCAATCGTGATGATGCCGTGGAAGATTCTTGCCACCACGCAGGGCTATATCTTCACGTGGCTTGTCGGCTATTCGGCGCTGCTCGGGCCCGTGGCGGGCATCCTGATGGTCGACTACTTCCTGATTCGCGGCACGCGGCTCGACACGCGCGAACTGTTCGACGAGCGCGGCGAGTACAGCTATACCGGTGGATGGAATATCGGCGCGGTGGTCGCGCTCTTGATCGGCGTGCTGCCGAATCTGCCCGGCTTCCTGCACACGGCGTTTCCGGCATCGTTCGCGAACGTGCCGTCGATCTTCAATACGCTCTATACGTATGCATGGTTTGTCGGTCTCGCGTTGGCTTCCATCGTGTACAGCACGTGGATGAAGTTCAGCAAAGGTCCGAGCCCGCGGGTCGCACGCGCGTGAAGAATGCGCGCAATACGCGGTACAGGTAGCAGCGAAATGCACAAGTTCAGCAAGTAACGAGGAGGCGCAAACATGACGACCCTGATTCGCGGCGGCACCGTAATCGACGCGGAAAATACATACCGTGCGGACGTGCTGTGCGCCGACCCGCAAGACGGCGGCACGATTCTGCAGATTGGAGCGGACCTGGAAGCGCCGGCGGGCGCTGCGATAGTCGATGCCGGCGGGCAGTATGTGATGCCGGGCGGCATCGATCCGCACACGCACATGGAGTTGCCCTTCATGGGCACGACCGCCAGCGACGACTTCTTCACCGGCACCGCGGCGGGCTTGTCAGGCGGCACGACGAGCATCATCGACTTTGTGATTCCCAGTCCTAAGCAAAGCTTGATGGAAGCGTTCAGGCAATGGCGCAGCTGGGCGGAGAAGGCATCGGCGGATTATGGCTTTCATGTCGCGGTCACGTGGTGGGACGACTCGGTGTATCGCGACATGGGCACGCTCGTCCACGAGCACGGCGTGTCGAGCTTCAAGCACTTCATGGCCTACAAGAACGCGATCATGGCCGACGACGAAGTGCTCGTGAACAGCTTCTCGCGATCGCTCGAACTCGGCGCGCTGCCCACCGTGCATGCGGAAAACGGCGAACTGGTGTTTCAGTTGCAGCGTCAGTTGCTCGCGAAAGGCTTCACGGGGCCGGAGGCGCATCCATTGTCACGGCCGCCCGAAGTGGAGGGCGAAGCGGCCAATCGCGCGATTCGCATCGCGCAGGTGCTGGGCGTGCCGGTGTATATCGTGCACGTGTCCTCGAAAGATGCAGTCGATGCCATTTCGCGCGCGCGCAGCGAGGGTCTGCGTGTGTTCGGCGAAGTGTTGCCGGGGCATCTCGTGATCGACGAAGCGGTGTATCGCGATCCCGACTGGACGCGCGCGGCGGCGCATGTGATGAGCCCGCCGTTTCGCACGTCCGAACATCGCGAGGCGTTGTGGCGCGGTCTGCAAGCCGGGCAGTTACACACCACGGCGACCGATCACTGCGTGTTCTGCGCGTCGCAAAAGGCGATGGGCCGCGAGGACTTCACGAAGATCCCGAACGGTTGCGGCGGCGTGGAAGATCGCATGGCGGTGCTGTGGCATCACGGCGTCAACACGGGGCGTCTCACGCCGAACGAGTTCGTGCGCATTACATCGACGAATGCCGCGCATATTTTCAACCTGTATCCGCGCAAGGGCTGCGTGCAGGTGGGCGCGGATGCCGACCTCGTCGTGTGGGACCCGCACGCGAGCAGGACGATTTCGGTGAAGACGCATCATCAGAACGTCGACTTCAATGTGTTCGAAGGCATGACGGTGCAGGGCGTCGCCATGCATACGCTCATGCGCGGCGCGCTCGCGTGGACCGACGGCGACTTGCGTGCCGTGCGCGGCGCCGGGCGCTATCAGAAGCGCCCGCCGAACCCGGCCTACTTCGACGCGATCCGCGTGGCCAACAAACTGAAAGAACCGCATCCTGTCGAGCGGTAGAGCCGCTGCTTCTCCTCCCCATGCGCCGCGGGCATGCAAGCCCGCGCGCGCTTTCTCGGGTCGCCGCGCATTCGTCGCGGCATGACTGTCTCGCGTTTTCCCCGATGGCGGCGCCCTCATGTTCCATGTTGCGATGCATGCCGCGTCTTCGCATCTGCTGTAAAGTCGAAGGTCACGCGATAACGGAGACGATGGCTGCGGCTTAGCATGCATGCGCATATGGATTGAAAAGCTGATTCTTTGTAAAAAGGCAGGCCGTTTGCTACAGTCCGCCCACTCCGCCGGGCGCAAGTGCCGGCGGGACTGCCAACACAAGACCAGGCATACGGTCTGGCCACTTTAGGGAGCCACTCATGAAGTCGATTCGTTCCATTCTGCTGGTTGCGCTGTTTCATGCGGTAACTGTGACCCCCGTCTTCGCCGCCGATGAACTTGCGCAGATCAAGTCCTCGGGCGTGTTCAGGATCGGCACCGAAGGCACCTATGCGCCGTTCACCTTTCACGACGAAGCGGGCAAACTGACCGGCTTCGACGTGGAGATCGGCACGCAGATTGCGCGGCGTCTCGGCGTCAAGCCGCAATTCGTCGAAGGCAAATGGGACGGGCTGATCGCCGGTCTCGACGTGAACCGTTACGACGCGGTGATCAACGAAGTGGCGGTGACCGACGCGCGCAAGGTCAAATACGATTTCTCCGACCCGTACATCACGTCGCACGCGGCGCTGATCGTGCGTTCGGACAACAGCGCGGTCAAGAACTTCGACGACCTGAAAGGCAAGAAGTCGGCCAATACGCTGACCAGCAACTTCGGCAAGATCGCGGCTGCGCACGGCGCGGAAGTGATTCCCGTGCAAGGCTTCAATGAATCGATCGATCTGTTGACGGCGGGCCGCGTGGATGCCACCGTCAACGATTCGCTGTCGTTCCTCGACTTCAAGAAGCACAAGCCGGATGCGAAGGTGAAGATCGCGGCGCTGGATACATCGTCGGAAAGCAGCGATAAATCCGCGGTGCTGATCCGCAAAGGCAGCCCGGACCTGGTCGCGGCGATCAACAAGGCGCTGGCGGACATGAAGAAGGACGGCACGTACCTGAAGATCTCGGAGAAGTACTTCGGCAAAGACGTCTCCCAGTAAACGCCTTTTGCGAGTCTGAATCATGCCGGCATGGTTGCATCTGATGGCGCAGTCGCTGTGGCCGCTGCTTTACGCGGGGCTCGTGTTCACGGTGCCGCTCACGTTGGCGTCGTTTGCCATCGGGCTCGCGCTTGCGTTTATCGTCGCGCTCGTGCGGCTCTTCGGGCCGAAATGGGCGGTGGCGGCGGTGCGCTTTTACGTGTGGCTCTTTCGCGGCTCACCGTTGCTCGTGCAACTATTCGTGATCTTCTACGGGTTGCCGAACGTCGGCATCGTGCTCGATCCGTTGACCGCGGCGATCATCGGCTTCTCGCTGAATGTCGGCGCGTACAACTCCGAAGTGATCCGCGGCGTGATCGAGTCGATTCCGAAAGGGCAATGGGAGGCGGCATATTCGATGGGCATGACGCGCGAGCAGGCGCTGCGCCGCGCGATTCTGCCGCAAGCGGCGCGCGTCGCGTTGCCGCCGCTGTCGAACTCGTTCATCGCGCTCGTGAAAGACACCTCGCTCGCCGCCGTGCTGACCGTGCCCGAAGTGTTCCAGGCCGCGCAGCGCATTGCGTCGGTCACTTACGAGCCGTTGATTCTCTACACCGAAGCCGCGCTGGTGTATCTGCTGTTCAGCTCGGTGCTGTCGTCGGCGCAAGTGAAGCTCGAACGCAAGTTCGGCCGCCATGCACTTTTTCAGGCGGGGAACTGATGATCCGACTGGAGAAAATCGACAAGTATTTTTCCGGGCACCGTGTGCTCAATGCCGTCGATTTGCAACTCGCGCAAGGCAACGTCACCGCGTTGATCGGTCCGTCGGGCAGCGGCAAGAGCACGCTGTTGCGCTGCGTGAATCTGCTGGAAATTCCCGAGGCGGGTTCGCTGCAGATCGGCGATCAGCAACTCAAATTCAGCGCCGATGAGCGGCCCTCGCGCGAAACGGTGCTGACCATTCGCCGCCGCACCGGCATGGTGTTTCAGAACTTCCAGCTGTTTCCGCATCTCACGGTTCGTCAGAACGTGATGGAAGGTTTGCTGACCGTGCTGAAGTGGAACAAGGACAAGGCGCGCGCCCGAGCCGACGAATTGCTGGAGAAAGTGGGCATTGCGCACAAGGGCGATGCGTGGCCCGTCACGCTGTCGGGCGGCCAGCAGCAGCGCGTTGCGATTGCGCGGGCATTGGCGCCGTCGCCGGAAGTGTTGTTGTGCGATGAGCCGACTTCCGCGCTCGATCCCGGCCTTGCCGCCGAGGTCGTCGAAGTGCTCAAGCAACTCGCGAACGAAGGCATGACCATGCTGATGGCCACGCACGATTTGCGGCTCGCGGCCACCATCGCGCGCGATGTGGTGTTTTTGAACAACGGCGTTGTCGTGGAAGCGGGCCCGTCGCGCGAGGTGTTCATGCGGCCGCGCGAGGAGGAAACGGCGCGCTTCGTGTCGACGCTCACGCATAGCTTGCCCGACGCCTGGACTGAGTGACGCCGCGCTGCGGAGTGTGGAACCCGAAATAAAAGGGGCGCCTCAGTTTGAACTGAGACGCCCCTTTTTGCAGATCGGGCCGTCACGGCCCGGATAGCCGCGTTTTATGCTTCGGCGCGCTCGGCTTCATCGTTCAGGGCGGTTTCGAAGAAGCGTTCTTTCGCCGCCGCATTCGCTCGTGCATACGCGCGATTCACGCCGCTGATCACCGCGCGGATCGACGCGGTCACCAGATTCGCGTCGATGCCGACGCCGAACGCGCTGCCGGTCACTTCGGCGCCCGCCATTTCGGCGACGGCGACCGCGCGCGCATCGGCGCCTTGGGTCAACGCGCGCTCTTCGTAGTGCTGGATGCGCACGGGCACGTTCATCGCGTGCATGAGCGCGTCGAGCGGACCATTGCCTTCGCCGTTCAGCACGCGCCGCACGCCGTGGATCTCGACCGTGAGCTTGATGCGCTCGCGTCCGTCCTGCTCCGCGAGACTGTGGCCGATGTAATGCACCGGCGCCGTGTTCTGCACGTATTCCTGCTGGAACAGTTCCCAGATCTGCGACGACGTGACTTCCTGGCCGCTCTCGTCGGTAAAGCGCTGCACGGCCGAGCTGAAATCGACCTGCAAGCGGCGCGGCAACACGACGCCGTAAGTCTGCTCGAGCAGATAGGCAATGCCGCCTTTGCCCGACTGGCTGTTCACGCGAATCACCGAATCGTACGTGCGGCCGAGATCGTTCGGATCGATCGGCATGTACGGCACTTCCCAGAGCGCGTCGGGCTTCTGCACCGCCAGGCCTTTCTTGATCGCGTCCTGGTGGGAGCCGGAGAACGCGGTGAACACGAGATCGCCGACATACGGATGACGCGGATGCACCGGCAATTGCGTGCACTCTTCGGCGGTGCGCGCGACTTCGTTGATGTTGGAGAAGTCGAGGCCCGGATCGACGCCCTGCGTGTACAGATTCAGCGCGAGCGTGACGAGGTCCACGTTGCCGGTGCGCTCGCCGTTGCCGAACAGGCAGCCTTCGATACGATCCGCGCCCGCCATCACGGCGAGTTCGGCGGCGGCGACGGCGGTGCCGCGATCGTTATGCGGATGCACGGAAACGATCAGCGAATCGCGGCGCTCGAGATTGCGGTGCATCCATTCGATCTGGTCCGCGTAGACGTTCGGCGTCGCCATTTCAACGGTGGCCGGCAGGTTGACGATGGCCTTGTGCTCGGGCGTGGGTTGCCAGATGTCGAACACGGCGTCGCAGACTTCCTTGGCGAATTCGAGTTCGGTGCCGCTGAACACTTCGGGGCTGTATTGCAGCGTGAAGTGCGTTTCGGGCGCGGCATCGGCGAGGCGCTTCATCGTGCGCGCGGCTTTTTGCGCGAGTTCTTTCACGCCACTCTTTTCGAGGCCGAACACGATCTTGCGGAATTCCGGCGCGGTCGCGTTGTACAGATGGACGATCGCGCGCGGCGCGCCACGCAGCGATTCGAAAGTGCGCTCGATGAGGTCGTCGCGCGCCTGCGTCAACACTTCGATCGTGACGTCGTCGGGAATGTGGCCGCCTTCGATCAGCTCGCGCACGAAATTGAAATCGGTTTGCGACGCGGACGGAAACGCGACTTCGATTTCCTTGAAGCCGATCTGCACCAGCGTCTTGAACATGCGCATCTTGCGCGCGCCGTTCATCGGCTCGAACAGTGCCTGATTGCCGTCGCGCAGGTCGGTGCTCATCCAGATCGGCGCGCGCGTGATGGTGCGCGACGGCCACTGGCGATCCGTCAAATTGATCGGCTTGAACGAGCGGTACTTGGTGGCAGGGTTCTTCAACATTTTCATCATCCGTAGGTTCGACAAGCGGGTAGTCGACCGGACGACAAAAACGCAAAGCAGGGCCGCCGGTCGGAAACCGGGGCTGGGTCAGTTACTGGGGAACTATGCGGTGCTTCGGGTGTTTCAGATTCAGATGGAAGCGCGCAGCAGCAGACCTAGCCCGGTAGAGCGGGCTAGTAGTAGCGATAGGGTGGTCTGGGCGCGGTACATGGTGTGCAATGGAAACATATTATTAGGAAGGCGTCAAGCAAGCGCTCCGACCCGCCGCCTAAGCTACAATTCGCGACGGCTCGAAAAACGGAACGTCAATGAAAATTCGGATTCTCACCCTCGCGTGCGCCACGACCGCCACGGCGCTCCTCGCGGCCTGCACCGCTGTCAACAAAAACTCGGACGCGTGCGAGCAGATGATGCGCAGCAAGCTTGCGGAAACGTCATCCGATACGTTGAAGATTGGCCATACAGGCGCTGGGATTCGCGGGTCGCGGGTTGTGGTGGAAGGGTCCATCGAGCATGTGATGACGGCGTCGGAGGTGGCGGCAGCGGCGGCGCCGCTGGGCGCTTCGGCGGTGGGCGTGGCGCGGGCGGTGGGTGCGTCGGGTGTGCGGGGGAGTGGGGGCTCGGCGGGCTCTGCTAGTTCTGTGGGTTCTACTAGTTCCATGGGTTCTGCTGGTTCTGCGGGTTCCTCGAACTCCGTGGCTTCCGCGACTTCTATGGATTCGGTGGCTTCCTCGACTTCCATGAATTCAACCGTTCCCATAGGCTCTGCGGCCTCCATCGATTCCACCGTTTCCAGCTCCACCTCGCCTGAGGGCTTGAGCGGGGCGTCGGCGGCGTCTGGCGTGTCGGCTACGTCGGGAGTTTTGAGCGCGTCGGATTCGGCGGCTTCGGAGGTGCGAGCGCTCGCCGTCAAGCCGGCCAAGCCCAAAAAGACTCTTCAGGCCGCGGCCGCCGAATGCACTTTCCACGGCCCCACGCTCGACGTTTTCCGCTGGCTCGCGCCGGCCAAGCTGGCTGAGCCGGCCCCGTCGGCGGACAGTGGCGCCGACGAGTAAGGTCTTCGCCGCGACGATGCATCGCGTGCCTTTGAGTCGGCCCGCGTGCGCGCACGCGTCGAAGCACGGCTACTCAGGCACATACGCATGCACGCATGCGCCTAGCAGCCAATCGTAGACACAGAGCCGCGCGACTACTCTCCCGCGGACCGAATCGCGCGGCGACTCCCGCACCCCCGCGAAGCAATTGCTTCCATCTTCACTGGAGCATCAACTGACCGCCTCAGCGCGACGCCGGCGACGACTCTTTTTCATCAGCGCCAGGACGCTTTCCGCAAACGCCTCCGGCCTGCCTTCAAAGCAACTCTCCACCGCGTGCGTATCGATCAAACGCTGCCGCAGCGCAATGCGTTCGTCGTGCCCGTCGATCATGCGGACGGCCGCTGCGATATAACTCTCGACGCTATCTGTGATAGTCCATGGCGGCAAGCTCACACGCTCGAACAGCGCGCCGTCGATTTGCTCGAACACTTCAGGCCCGCGCTTGCACACACCTGGCAAACCGAGCGTGAGCGCGTCGACAATGCCATTCGTATTGCCGAACGGAAACGGGCTCAGGAAAAGATCCGAGCGATTGACGCGCTCCAGGTAGCTTGGATACTGATGAAAGCCATGCACGACAGCGCGCGGCAGCGCGTGCCCGATGACGCCGCGCATGTGATCGAGCGCGAGACCGGCCGGCACGCCGCTCATGAAATGAAATTCGACCGGCGTTCTGGCGCGTGCGCCGATCTCGCGACACGCATCGAGAAACGCGGGGTTCAGCTTCATCGCGCTCGCGGTAATGACCACTTCGAGCGTTTCGCGCGCCGGCGGAATAGAAGCGCCGATGTCCGGCAGCGCGACCGACGGCCGGTACGGCTGGCCGACTTTCGGCAGCTTCATTAGCTTTTCGCTGAAGCACGCTGGATCGCCGACATAATCTTCCTCGACGCTGACGTAATCGATCTTGTCGGAATGCGTGGTGGCCGGATGGCCAAGCCCCGCGATCTGCAGCGGTGACACGCGCAGATTCGACATGAATACCGTCATGACGAACATGCCGACGCTCGGCATATACAGCACGTCGGGTTGCTCGCGCTCGGCGAAATCACGGATGGTTTGCAGGCACTCGCCAATGTACTCGGGCTCTTCCAGTTCGATAAAACGGTCGAAAGCCGTTCGCCCGATGTCGTCGATTGCATAACCGAAGCCGAAGCCCACTACCTCGAAATGCTCGCGCGCGGCCTCCAGTGTGCGCGAGTGCGTGCGGTAGATCGAATGAGCGCCGCCGAACCACTCGATCACAACCATCATCAAAGGCTTCTTGCCGCGTTTTTTTGCGCCAGGCGCGCGCGGCGCCGCCGGGAGATCGGTCAGGCCGAGTTGCACGAGTTTGCGGCGCACCAGCACGTTGATGTCGCGTTTGATCTCGTGGCGGCGCGGCGTGTCGGCGTAGCTGCAAAACATGTAGGCGTTATGCAGCAAGGCCGTGGGCAGGTCGTCCAGGTCGGGAATCTGCTGGAGTTTGCCAGGCAACCACTCGATCAGCGCTTCACGCTTGATATGCGCGCTTAGCGAGCCCTTGAAGACAGGCGCGAGCAGCACGAGCGCAAGGCAGGCCGCGAGGACTTTGTCGTAGGCCCACAGCGCCGCGAAATCGAGTTCCAGTTCCGACTCGGTCGAATACAGCACGCAGAGTTTTTCCACGAAGCTGTCGCCGGGCAGAAATTGCCTGTCTTGTGCGCCGCGCGGATTCAGATGGCACGCGACGTGGTCGGCGGTTCCGAACGGCGTGACCGAAAACATCAGTTCGACCCATTCGTGCAGCGTGAGAAAGAGCCTGAAGCACTCGGCGGGCAGTTTGAATTCGGCGTCGGCGAACAAGACGGAGGCCGCGCTCGCAAGACGCGTGCAGAAGCGCGTGCGTTGCTCGGCGGGGGTAAGGCCGGTCATGCCCGACGCAAGAAAGCTCTCGTCCAGCATCCCGCGTTTTTGCTGAAACAGAGCCAACGCGGACAGGAGCTGGATCGACGCCCGGATATGCTGCCGTGTGTAAACGAGCTGCTCGAAATCGTCGAGCGAAAAGGTGGCTTCTTGCATCGGGTAATGAATTTAGTTATGCATGACTAACGATTTTTGGGAGGTGCTAGCCGCGAGCGGCAATTATGGCAGGCGGCCAATATCGAATTCGCGGCGCGCCCCAGTTTGCGAATTTTCGGCACTTCAAATACGGCGTTCGATTCAGAAGGCGTAATAAGGACCGGGCCCCGCGGACGTTTCGCGCGAGGCGATCGCCGTGTAGACACGCCGGCCGAAAAAGAACGGCAAGCCCCAGCCGAAGCCGCTGCCGACCGGGCCGGCAAGATTGTCGAAGGCATTGTTCGCCGACGCGAACAGCGCGCGTGAATTGCCGACTTCGAAGGTCACCGTGTTCGATGCGCCGTTCGTCCCGCCAAGCGTCGCGTTCGCGGTTTGCGTGGTGCTCGGGCAATACCAGTAGCCGCACTGCGGCAATTGCGTATTGCGATAGAAAAGGCCGTTCGAGCCGGTGTCGAGATAGCTTTGCGCATAGGTCTGGCCGCCGCTCGTCGTCGTCACGTAGCCGGTTTGCGAATTGCCCTTCAGCACGCCCGCGCTGCCGAGCGTGTTGTTCGCCTGGGTGTCGATGCCGAAGATCATCGAGCCGGACACGGTGACGGCGCCGCCGTCGGGGACCGCGGGAAGATCGATCACGACGCCGTTGTTGTCGAGAGCGAAACGGCTGACCGGATTCACCACTTGCTGCGCGAGCGCCTGCGCGACTGGCGCGCACGCGCCGCTCCCGTCGCAACTGTAGTACCAGCGAGGCAGCGCGGCGTTCACGCAGGCGCCGCCGCAGTCGGCCGCGAACGTGCCGACGCCGAG
Source organism: Paraburkholderia sp. MPAMCS5 (assembly GCF_036016995.1). NCBI lineage: Bacteria > Pseudomonadati > Pseudomonadota > Betaproteobacteria > Burkholderiales > Burkholderiaceae > Paraburkholderia > Paraburkholderia sp. MPAMCS5. The sequence goes on along the minus strand of NZ_JAYXBK010000003.1, from coordinate 562,814 downwards.
AATGCCGTTGGCCCGCAGCGTGTCGACGGTGAGCATGGCGGGGCCCGAGCCGGCGCAGTCCGCCGGTACAGTCGGCACGGAAGGATCGGCGATCAGGTGGATCGGAATCGACGCGGCCAGTTGCCCGGCCATGCGCACGTCCGCGCTGCGCACCGCGCCCCATGCGTAGCCGCCGCCGAACACCGCGCATTCGCCCGAAATGCCCGCGCCCGACGCGAGCGCGGCGAGCGGCAGGTTCGCCGGCAGCGCCGAAGCGAGAATGCGCAAGCCGTGCGAGCCGGTGTCGACCTGAATGTTGTCGATGGTCGCGCAGGTGTCCGTGCCGGGCTGACAAACGGTGACGCTCGTCGTCAGCATGTTGCGCGTGAGATGCGGCGCGGCCGTCACCGTGATCGGCTGGACGTTCGGCGTGTTCGACTGCGGGACGCTGGCGCCGCTATCGCTGGCGGCGGCCGGCGCAGCAGGGGTCGAAGGCGCGCCGGGAGCGCCGGGAGTGCTCGCGCCGGTGGCGGCGGGCGCGCCGCTGCCGCTGCTGCCTCCACCTCCGCCGCAAGCGGCAAGCACGGCGCAAAGGAAGAGGGCGGGGAGAAGGAAGTTTTGCGTCATGGCGTCAGGTCCGATCGACGGTTGTTCGGGTTGTTGTGAGACGCAGGGTCTTGCCGGGCGGGCGTCGGGCCGGGCTCGTCCGGTTTGGCATTGCGCTGGAAGCGCACCTCGCGTGCGCCGGACGCGGCCTCAGCGGAAATCGTCGGCTGTGACGCCGGGCGGCAGCGCGCCCGGCAGCCACGCGCGGCCCACATAGCCGCGCATCGCGCCGCCCGATTCCACGACGACGTCCGGCCGCACGATGCGCGATGCATGCAGATTGCCGTCCGCAGGCGCCGCCGCCGCGCCCGCCTTGTATGAGCCGGCGTACTTCCCCAGCAGGCCGACGAGATCCGGCATGGTCGGTCCTTGCCACGTGTACGCCACGATCTCGCCGGCGCCGTCCGCGTATTCGTTGATGGTCGTGTTGCCCGCGTCGGTCGAGGTGCGCAGGCGCAGCGCGCCGTTCAGGAGGCTTTGCGGCGCCGTGGCGCTCGCGCCGGGCTTGAGCGGCATCACGCCGCCCAGTTCCGCGCAAGCGTCGGCACTGACGCACAATGTCGCGGCGGCCATCGCGGACGCCGCAAGGGCATGAATGAAGGAAATTGTGGGCATGGGCGAGTCTCCGGCGCGAGCCGTTCAGGCTTTATTGGGATGTCGATTTGAAGATAGCATCCGACCTTTCCAACGAAGCCTGGCGCGCGTTTGGCCGCCTCATGACATCTCGGAATTATGGCGCTCGGGAGCGATGAAAGTGCCTTTGTAATCAATGTTCTGACACAGCGACGTCATAGGTCTGACAGACGGTTGGGAATAGTTGGCGATTGTTAAAAAAGGCGCATGCGAGGGCGCCTGCGGGAGGGGCAAACCCGGGTTTTTGCACACGGCTCGCCGGGATCGGTAAAATGTTGGGTTGATCCACGGAAACTTGCCGTGGCGTAGCGGAAGGATTCCCCGAACATGACTGATCTTCGTCTTACCAAGCGGTTTGCAGTAATGCTGATGGCAGGCGGGCTGGTCGCCGGCTGCGGCACGTCGTCGCCGACCAGAATCGACTACAAGAGCGACTCGAAGTCCAAGCAGGTGTCACTCGCCGTCCCGCCGAACATGATCGATGAGACGCCCGATCAGCGTTCGTTGCCCCCGCAAGGCGGCGAAACCTCGCTGTCCACGCTGCGCCAGGTTCAGGCGCAGGCGCCGGCGGCCAATACGCTCGCCGTGGTGCCGCCCGTGAACGGCATGCACATTCAGCGCGACGGCACCGAGAGCTGGCTCGTGATCGACGGCAAGGCGCCCGCCGACGCATGGCCACAGATCCGCCGCTTCTGGCAGGAGCAGGGCTTTCTGCTGGTGGTCGATCAGCGCGACAAGGGCGTGATGGAAACCGACTGGAACGAAACCCACGCGCAGATCAACGACGGCCTGATCCGCAGCACGCTCTCGAAAGCCATGGGCAACAGCTATGTGACTTCCGAGCGCAACAAGTACCGCACGCGTCTCGAAGCGGCGCCGAATGGCGGCACGTACGTGTTCATCAGCCAGAAGGGCATGCGCGAGGCGCTGACCGGCACGAACAACGAGTCGAGCAAGTGGGAGCCGAAGGCGAACGATCCCGGCCTCGAGCAGGAGTATCTGAAGCGGCTGATGGCGGCGCTCGCGCTCGCCGATTCGCGGGCGAAGTCGGGCGGCACGCAGACCGCGGAACTGTCGCCGGCCGGCGCGCAGACGGCGCCTAACGCGGCCACCGCGGGCGCAAAAAACGCGGCGGCGGCCACGGCGGCGCAGAACGTCGCGCTGGCGGCCCAGCAGCCGGCGCGCGATCCGGACGCAGCGAACGCACCGCCGGCGCAGTTCTCGTCCACGGAACTGACGCTGGGCGAACCCTATGACCGCGCGTGGCTGCGTGTGGGTCTGGCGCTCGACCGCAGCAACTTCACCGTCGACGACCGCGATCTGACCCGCGGCATTTACTTTGTGCGCTACGTCGATCCGAAGGATATGACGTCGGTCGAACAGGGCTTCTGGAGCCAGGTGTTCCACGGCAAGAAGGAAAAGGTGGCCAAGCAGTATCGCGTGAACGTGCGCGCGCTGACGCCTGACCAGACCCGCGTGGCTGTGGTCGACGACAAGGGCGGCATCGACGAAAGCCCGCAGGCGAGGCAGATCATGAGTCTGATGGCCGACCAGTTGCACTGAGCGAAGTCGCGGCAAGCCACTCTCAAAACCCGCCCGGGGCATTGTCCCGGGCGGGTTTTTTACGTTCGGCCGAAGGGTGCAGGGCGGCGTGCACAGGTTTTGCTCCCCGCAAAGACACCAGCGCGTAATGGCGTTCAACGGGAGATGGCTATGTTCGACGTGATCCCTTATTGGATGTGGGCGGCGAGCCTGCTCGTGCTCGCGCTCGTCTGCGGCGCCGCCTTGAGTTTCCGGGAACACGAGCGGCCGCCCACGATGCCGGGTCGCCATCCTGAAGTGCTACGGCCGAAGTGGCCGGCGCGTTGAGCTTCGCTCATTCTTCGCTCATGGGTTCGCGCTCCAGTTTGCGGCATCTTTTTCCCGATGCGCGCCCGACGTGCACCCGCATGTAACGTGACGTTACCCCGGTGACGTAACGCTCCCGCCCTTTGCAATGGGCTCCCCAAACGGCCGTTGCTCGTTGCAAATACTTTGCATAATCAAGGTGTTGTGCCGAATTTATCGTGCGTCGCGATAACTGGCACGCAAGGTGCTTTTAAAGACTCAAGAGGCCGGATTGGCCCAGCCTGTGTAGTCAGCGGCGAGTCACTTCAACGGCAGTTCCAACCCGTCGAGCCTCGGCCATGGAGCCGAGGCGAAGCCCGATGTCGGCCGCGCGTTTCGACGCGCAGGCCTCGGTGGCCCCGTCGCCTATCCTCGTAGGGCGACGGCTTTTGCCCGCGCTCCCAAGGAGCGCGGGCTATTTTTTTGTTGATCTCTCAGGTATCCGCGCGCCGCGTGCCCATCCACGGCAAGCGCTTGATGACACCCGTCGCAAGCGCGGTGCCAACCAGAATCACGCCGCAGCCTTCGAGCATGCCGGGCGACACGCCCTCGCCGAGAAAGAGCGCGCCCCACAGAATGCCGAAGATGGGAATCACGAAAGTTACCGTGATCGCCCGCGCCGGCCCCGCCACGGCGATCAGGTGGAAGAACAGCATGTAGGCGATGCCCGTGCAGGCCACGCCGAGGGCGAGCACCGCGCCCCATGCGTGCAGCGAGACCGGCGCGGAAGGCCAGAAGATCACGGCGAGCGGCAGCAGTACGATGGTTGCGCCGGTCATCGTGCCGGCGGCGACGGTCAGTGCATCGACGCCCGTCAGATAGCGCTTCGTGTAGTTCGCGGCAATGCCGTAGAGCAGCGTGGCGCCGAGCGCCGCGCCGGCCGCGAGCGCCGTGGTCAGCGGCGTGGCGGCCGAGCCACTCGGCGCGGCGATCTGATCCCAGACCAGCATCAGCACGCCGAGGAAGCCGATCACGAGACCGAGCGTGCGCATCGCGCTCAGGCGATCGCGCAGCCACAGAAACGCCACGAGGCCGCCCCACAGCGGCGTGCTCGCATTGATTACCGACGTCACGCCCGCCGACAGCGTCAACTCGGCATACGCGAACAGGCAGAAGGGCGCCGCCGAATTCAGGATGCCCACCACCAGCAGCGGAAACGCCCGCGTGCGCAAAATCGTGGCCGATTGTTGCAGCGGACGCCGCGCGAGCAGCACGACGAGCAGGAACGCCGCGCCGATGCCGACACGCAGCGCCATCAACGGCGCCACGCCGAAGTCGGTCACGCCGACGCGGATAAACAGGAACGACGCGCCCCAAAGGGCCGCGAGGAACAGCAACTGGAACAGGTTTTTGGCATTCATGGTGAGTGGCGTCGCGCGCGGTTGAGTCGAAACGCCTGCGCATCGTAACAGCGCGATCGGACGAAACGTTTCACGCTCGAATGAAACGGCAAGTTTCGGGAGAAGGGGCGTCTGACAGAGGTGATCGTAAGCGCAGTAGGAATTCGCGCAAAGCGAGCAATTCTCACGCTGATGTGAGAAATATTGCGACAAGCCGGATGAGGCGATGCAAGCGGGCGACGCGCCAGGCGCAGACTCGCCGCCCGCAAGCACGAATTATTTTGCGGCAGGCCGACACGCGCCGACACTGCGCCTTCCGCAAGCCGGCACGCGAAACACGACGGGCGCGCCGAGCCAAGGCAAACGCGCGCCTTGCGTCTTCAATGCGGAATCATCCCTTGCAGCACGTTCTGCTGGAGCCAAACGAGAATGCCGAGCAGCACCGTCAACAGAATCGAATGCTTGAAGGTTTTCGCGAACACCACGCCTTCCTTGCCTTTGAGTTCCGTGGTGGCCACGCCCGTCGAAATGTTTTGCGGCGAGATCATCTTGCCCATCACGCCACCCGACGAGTTGGTCGCCGCCATCAACACCGGGTTCAGGTTCAGCTGGTGGGCCGCGACCACTTGCAGGTTGCCGAACAGCGCATTGCCCGATGTGTCGCTGCCCGACAGGAACACCGCGACCCAGCCGAGGAATGCCGACACGAGCGGGAAAAACGGTCCGACCGAGGCGACGCCGAGTCCCAGCGTGTAGGTGAGCCCGGAGTAGTTCATCAAATACGCGAGTCCGACGATGGTCGCGACCGTCAGAATGGCGATGCGCGTCTGCACCCACGTGTCGGCGATCGCCGCGCCGAATTCACGCGCGCTCAGCTTCACCACCAGGCTCGTGATGATCGCCGCCACCAGAATCGCCGTGCCGGTGGCGAGCGGCTGGAAGTCCCAGATCGCGCCATACGGCGTGTTGTAGAGCGTGATGAACACGGCCTTGTCGAGTCCCGGCCAGGACACCTTCACGTCGCCGATCAGGAAGATTTTGGCCACCGTCCACACGATCACCACCACCGACACGATGATCCACGGATACCAGCCCTGACCGCCGGCCACTTTGCCGCGCACTTCGCCGACGCGATCGATATTGATGGCGAACGCGGGATCGGCCGCTGGTTTCCAGACGCGCAAAAACGCGATCGTCACGATGAGCGACACCATCGACGACAACACGTCGGTCAGGCTGTAATTCACATAATTCGACGCGACGAACTGCGTCAGCGCGAAGCTCGCGCCCGACATCAGCAGCACCGGCCAGATGCGCAGCATGTTGCGAAAGCCGGCATAGACGGCGATCACGTAGAAGGGCAGCACGAGCGCGAAGAACGGCAACTGGCGGCCGACCATTTTGGCGAGCGAATCGGCGGGCAGGTGCGTGACCGCGCCGAGCACGGTGATCGGCACGCCGAGCGCGCCGAAGGCGACCGGCGCGGTGTTGAAGATCAGTGTGAAGACCAGCGCCTCAAGCGTCGGAAAGCCGAGCAGGATCAGCAGCGAACTCGTGATCGCGACCGGCGTGCCGAAGCCGGAAATGCCTTCGAGCAGCGCGCCGAACGAAAAACCCACCACGACGAGCACGACGCGCCGGTCGTTCGGCAGGTTGTCGATCATCCACATCCGAAAAGCCGCGAAGCGGCCCGAGCGCTGCGCGATGTTGTAGAGAAGAATCGCCGTGAACACGATCCACATGACCGGCCAGCACGCGAACACGACGCCCGCGGCGACCGAATCGAGCGCGAGTCTCACGGGAAACTGCCAGAGCGCGATCGCGACAATCAGGCCGACGATCAATCCCGCCAGCGACGCCTGCCACGCCGGCCGGCGCGCCCAGCCGAGCAGCACGAGCACCACGATAATCGGCAACGCGGCGACGATAAACGAAGGAAACAGGGAGTTGCCGACCGGGGTGAGTAGTTGATGAAACATCACGTCTCCTTCGTTGTTGTTCGAAATCGACGCGGACTGCAAATGACGGCACGCGCGTCGCTCGGGCAGGACGGATGAAGGCCGGCCGCGCAACACTTCGGCCCGGCTTGGTTATTTAAACGATTGCTGCGTGTGGCTTCACCAAGGATAGAGCCCGAGGCTCACGCGTCAAGAAGGGAAACTACCGGAGCAAGGCCGGGCGCGATACCGGCACCGGTTCAATGCGCTCAATGCCAATGGCCGCGCCCGCGCCCGCCCCCGCCCCACGACCAGCCGAAGCCGATCGACACCGCGGGCCCGTACCAGCCGGGATAGCCGTAGCCATACCAGGCCGGATAAACCGGTGGCGGATAGTAGGTAGGGTAGGCCGGCGCGACATACACCGGCGGCGGCTGTGCCGCGACATACGCGGGCGGCAGTTGTTGCACCGCTTGGGCTTGCTGTGCCTGCTGGGCGTATTGCTGCTGATCGTATTTCTTCTGAGCGGCTATATCGCCGGCGGTGACGGCCGGCACTTCGCGCTGGGTCGCGCTGGCGGGCACGGTTGCGTAGTAGGCCGGATAGGCGCCGGAGTAATAGCCAGGATAGTAGCCGTAAGGGTAATAGCAGCCCGACAGCAGCAAGGCGCCGGCAGCGCAACTGAAAGCGCGCTGGCCGCGGCCGTAACGCAAGCCATGAAAAACGCCATGAAAAACGCGCCGAAGAGCGCGCGTCGAACATCTGACGGCAGCGTGGAAAGAGTCGATGACGCGGGACTTCATGACGCGCTCCTGTTTGCAACGGACGCCGCCGTCGAGACCTGATCGCACAAGCTTACGCTCTGGCGACGCAAACAGGATTGCAAAACCGTAACGGCGTATTTCACCCCATTGCCGCAAGGCGCGCGCGTTACCGAAGCACTACGGAGGCACTCCGGGAACACTGCATTTTCCGCGAAAGGCGAGCCGGGTCTTGCGCCCGGTCTACGCTCCCACCCCTGTAGTCCGCTTATTTCCCCGCTTATTTCACCGCTTATGTCCCCGCTTACTTCCCAACCTGATTGCCGATGATGCCGCCCGCAGCCGCGCCGCCAAGTGTGGACAGTGCGTTGCCGCCGATCACCGCGCCCGCCGCACCGCCGACACCTGCGCCGATGGCGGTGTCGCGTTGCCGCCTCGTCATGCCGTCGCAGGCGGAAAGGCTGGCGACGACCGCCACGATGACTGCAAGCGCACCCATTTTGCGAATGGATTTCATGATGCTCCCTCCCTCGGTTGTGACTGGAAGCCGCCTGTCGTTTTGCGTTGTAATGCAATTGATCTTATCGCCGCAACGGGTTTCGAGATGTATGAGGTTGTCAGCAGATTGACGGTTTCGTAATCAAATGTTTCCCTGCGCGCAGCATGCCGCGTGCCTGGCCGCAGCACGAAAAAAAGCCCGCGCGTGGCGGGCTTTTCACTTGCAGGCAATTTGGCGCGTGTTACTGCCGCTGATAAATCTCGGCGCCTTTCTTCATGAACTCGATCGACTTCACTTCCATGCCTTTCTTCAGCGCTTCGTCGTCGGTGACGCCTTGTTGCGCGGCGAACTCGCGCACGTCCTGCGTAATCTTCATCGAGCAGAAATGCGGGCCGCACATCGAGCAGAAATGCGCGACTTTCGCCGAGTCCTTCGGCAGCGTTTCGTCGTGGAATTCGCGCGCCTTGTCCGGGTCGAGACCGAGGTTGAACTGGTCTTCCCAGCGGAATTCGAAGCGCGCTTTCGACAGTGCATTGTCACGCACCTGCGCGCCCGGATGGCCCTTCGCCAGATCGGCGGCGTGCGCGGCGAGCTTGTACGTGATGATGCCGGTCTTCACGTCGTCCTTGTTCGGCAAGCCGAGGTGTTCCTTCGGCGTGACGTAGCAGAGCATGGCCGTGCCGAACCAGCCAATCATCGCAGCACCGATGCCCGACGTAATGTGGTCGTAGCCCGGCGCGATATCGGTGGTGAGCGGCCCGAGCGTGTAGAACGGCGCTTCGTCGCACCATTCCAGTTGCAGGTCCATGTTCTCCTTGATCAATTGCATCGGCACGTGGCCGGGGCCTTCGATCATCGTCTGCACGTCGTGCTTCCATGCGATCTGCGTGAGTTCGCCGAGCGTTTTCAGTTCGCCGAGTTGCGCTTCGTCGTTCGCGTCGTAGATCGAGCCGGGGCGCAGGCCGTCGCCGAGCGAGAAGGCCACGTCATACGCCTTCATGATTTCGCAGATGTCTTCGAAATGCTCGTACAGGAAGCTTTCCTTGTGATGCGCGAGACACCACTTCGCCATGATCGAGCCGCCGCGCGACACGATGCCGGTCATGCGCTTCGCGGTGAGCGGCACATATTGCAGGCGCACGCCCGCATGGATCGTGAAGTAGTCGACGCCCTGTTCGGCCTGTTCGATCAGCGTGTCGCGGAAAATTTCCCACGTCAGGTCTTCGGCCTTACCGTTGACCTTTTCGAGCGCCTGATAGATCGGCACCGTGCCGATCGGCACCGGCGAATTGCGGATGATCCACTCGCGCGTTTCGTGGATGTGCTTGCCGGTCGAGAGGTCCATCACCGTGTCGCCGCCCCAGCGGATCGCCCACGTCATCTTGTCGACTTCCTCGCCGATCGACGACGTCACCGCCGAATTGCCGATGTTCGCGTTGACCTTCACGAGGAAGTTCCGGCCGATGATCATCGGCTCGCTTTCCGGGTGATTGATGTTGTTCGGAATGATCGCGCGGCCGCGCGCGACTTCCTCGCGCACGAATTCAGGCGTGATTTCGGTGAGCCCGTTCGGACCGAACGCGCTCGCGCCGAATGCCTGGCCCGGATGCTGGCGGCCCATCATCGCGGCGAGCTTCTCGCCGTTCGGGCCGCTCGTCTTGAGGCTCTCCAGATACTCGGCGCGGCGCTGGTTCTCGCGAATCGCGATGTATTCCATTTCCGGCGTGATGATGCCTTGCTTCGCGTAGTGCATCTGCGAGACGTTCTTGCCGGCGATCGCGCGGCGCGGCGTGCGATGCAGGCCCTGGAAGCGCAGCTCGGCGGTGGCGGCGTCGGCGGCGCGCTCGCGGCCGTAGTCGCTCGTGAGGCCGGCGAGCGCTTCGGTGTCGCCGCGTTCCTCGATCCAGCGCTGACGCAGCGCGGGCAAGCCGGCGCGGATGTCGATCTTCGCTTCGGGATCGGAGTACGGGCCCGACGTATCGTAGACATACACCGGCGGATTCTTTTCGCCGCCGAAGCTGTCAGGCGTATCGGCCTGGGTGATTTCGCGCATCGGCACGCGGATGTCGGGCCGCGAGCCTGTCACATAGATCTTGCGGGAGTTCGGCAGCGGTGCGACCGCGGCTTCATCGACGTGGGCGTCGGCGGAAATGAATTTTGGATTGGCGTTCATGCGTATCTCCTGTGTCGACCGGAGTTCGCATTTCAATGCGAGACGCCGGTCCCATGCAAAGCAAGCAATGTGGGGCGGCTAAGCAGGAGACGAGATGGAAGTGGTCGGAAGTCGCGAGAGGTGAGGCGGTGGAGCTGGAGTGCGAAATCCGTACGCTTCCCTGCGCTGGCATTATCCAGATCAGGTTCAAAGGGTATTTCTCACCCACGCGGCACGGACCTCCAACCCCCGTGCTACGCAGGACCCCCGCGTTAGCAGCGCACACGATACCCTGGGCAGCCGCAGCTTGGCAACCGGTTTGCGCCCGAGCATCCGTCCCTCCCGGCCGGGCGCCTTACAGGGCGCTGCGGGTTGGCTTACAGCGTGAAATCGTCGGCGGCTTCGGGTTGATACAGGATTTTCTCGAGCTTCAGCACTTTTTCGTCGCCGCTCGGCGGCGTGAAGCGAATCTGCTCGCCGCGTTTCGCGCCGAGCAGCGCGAGGCCGACCGGCGAAAACACATTCAGGCGGCCGTGCGCAAAGTCGGCGTCGGTCGGATAGACGACGGTCCAGGTCATCTGCTCGCCGCTCTTTTCGTCGACGAGCGTGGCCTGCGAATTCATCGTCACCACGTTGGCCGGGATCTCGCGCGAGTCCACGATCACGGCGCGTTCCAGCACGTCGTCGAGCATGTCCTGCAAGCGCGCGTCGGCGCCCGGCGCGGCGGCATGCTTCTCAAGACGGGCGACGTCGAGTTCGGTGAGGAAACACTGCTTGGTCCTTTTCACGGCGGATACTCCAGTTCGATCTGCAATCAATCAGCGGAAGGTGGTGGGAAAGCTGCGCGGCAGCGCGTGCGGATGTGATCGGCCCGGCGTCCCGAGAAATCCCCTGAGGGGACGACGCGGCTGCGGGCAACGAGCGAACTGCGTCAGATGGGGCGCCGGGCGGCGGGGAGCGGAAGCGTTCTTGGCGGAAGCGTTCGCGACGTCGCGCCGGCCGATCGCGGCGCGAACTGCACGCGCGCGCGGGCGGCTGCGCGGCGAGGGCGCAAGCGGGCGAGGGCACGTGAACTCGAGAAACGCATCGGGCGGCAGGCAGTGATGGACGGAACGTGAGCGGCGCGCGCTGTGCCCGGCGAAACGGATGAGGCGAGCAGAGCAGCGCGGATGGATACGGACATGGTAGCACGGCGTCTTCCGCTGGCCCGCGCGCTGGGCGAACGTCGCGTGGGTGGGGCGTGTGTCGTGTGTGTGTCGGGCGCGTGTGCCGGAAAAAGCCGCGTCGGGCCGTCACGACCGGCTCGGCGCCCTGCAAAAGAAGCTCGCCAATTCCGACGAACCCGCGCCGTTCGCCGGCCGCTTTGCGCCGCTTCATCGCCACGTCTTGCGCCGATGTCAATGCGAAGAATTGGGGCAAAAAGCGAATGCGCGGTTCGCCGGCGTTTGTGTTGCAACCGCACCAAAAGTTACGATTCTTTCGCCTGGCGCGGTGGGCGCTTACTGCATAATGCGATGCGCGTCCGGCAGTCGGCGCGTGTCAGCCGCAGGTCGATTCGACCGCCGCGGCGTTGCAGTCTGATTCTGGCTTTCTCCGTTAGCCAACCCTCGTCCTTCGCTCCACCATCATGTCCGCCAGCCTCGCCCGTCAGACCGCATCGCCGATGCGGTGTCCGCCGTCCCCACAGCGGGCCCCACGAACGGCGTGGGTGGGTTGAGGCATGTCGCAGGAATTCTCAAGCCGTTTTTCGCGTGGTTTCCCGATCCGTTTGCCGCGGTCGCGCAACGGACAGATCGCGCTCGCGCTCGGCGTCGTCTATCTCGTGTGGGGCTCGACTTATCTCGCGGTGCACGTCGCGCTCGGCTCGTTTCCGCCTTTGCTGATGTCCGGCTTGCGCAACCTGTTCGCGGGCGTCGGGCTGTTCGTCTTCGCGGCGCGCCGCGATCCCGTCTGGCCGAGCGCGGCTGAGATCCGCAATGCCGGACTCGTCGGCACGATGCTGGTCGGCTTGTCGAGCGGCATGCTCGCGTACGGCATGCGCACGGTCGGCACCGGCACGGCCGCGGTGATGGTCGCCACCGTGCCGCTTTTCGCGACCGTGATCGCGGTGGTGGCGGGGCGCAAGATCGGCAAGGGCGAGTGGTTCGCGGTCGGGCTCGGGCTCGTCGGCATTGCGATTCTGAGCCACGGCGACAGCGCGCCGGGATCGGCGGGCGGCAGTCTCGCGATTCTATGCGGCGCGCTTTTCTGGGCGGGCGGCGCGCATCTGGCGAGTCGCCTGAAACTGCCGTCGGACCTCTTTCTATCGACATCGCTGCAGATCGGTCTCGGCGGCGCGATGTCGACTATTGTCGCGTGGGTCTCCGGCGAACGGATGCTCGACATCCATTTCCTGCCGATGCTGGCGTTCATCTACCTGATGCTGATCGGCACGATGACCGCTTATGTCGCGTACGGTTTCCTGATCCGCCACACGAGCCCGATCATTGCGAGCAGCTGCATGTACGTGAATCCGGTCGTGGCGGTGGCGCTCGGCGCGTTGTTGCTGGGCGAGCCGGTCACGCATTCCACGGTGATCGCGACGGTTGTGATTCTGCTCAGCGTGGGCTTGTCGTTCTGGCTCGACCATCGCAAGAAGGGGCGCGTCTGAGGCGTGGCGCGGTGCGGCGGAGCTTCAAGGCTCCCAGCCTCACAGCGCCAAAGCCTCAAAGCCTCAAAGCCTCAAAGCCTCAAAGCTCCCAACCTCAAAGCCGCGCTGCCAGTTCCGCGCCCTCGCGGATCGCGCGCTTCGCATCCAGTTCGTTGGCGAGCGCCGCCCCGCCGATCACGTGATAACGCGGGCTGCCCGAAGTGCTCGCAGCGCCTGATTGGTCCGCTTCGCGCGGATGCAGATCGCGCAGCGATTCCTGCCCCGCGCACACGACGATGTTGTCCACCTCCAGCCATTGCTCGGCGCCGTCATGCGCGATCTTCAGACCGCGCGCGCCGATTTCCAGGTACGTGACGCCGGCCAGCATCGTGACGCCGTTTCTCGCGAGCGTCGCGCGATGCACCCATCCCGACGTCTTGCCGAGCCCCGCGCCAGGCCTGCCGGGCTTACGCTGCAACAGCCAGATCTGTCGAGGCGGCGTGGCCGGCGCGGCCGGCTTCAGGCCGCCGCGTTCGCGCACGGCGAGATCGACGCCCCATTCGTCCAGCCACGCATCGCGCGGCACCGGCAGTGGCTCGCCCGCCCGATGCAGCAGGAATTCGCTGACGTCGAAGCCGATGCCGCCCGCGCCGATTACCGCGACGCGGCGTCCGACCGGCGCGCCGCGCAGCACATCCACGTAAGACAGAACATTGGTTGCGTCGATGCCTGCAATAGCCGGCCGACGCGGCACGATGCCGGTCGCGATCACGATGTCGTCGAAATGTCCGGCGGCGAGCAGCTCGGGATCGACGCGCGTGCCGAGCCGCACGTCCACGCCATGCCGCTCAAGCTGGCTCCGGAAATAGCGGATCGTCTCGCCGAATTCTTCCTTGCCCGGCACGCGCATGGCCAGATTGAACTGGCCGCCGATCGTTGCGGCCGCATCGAACAGCGTCACGCGATGCCCGCGCGACGCCGCCACCGTCGCCGCCGACAATCCCGCCGGCCCCGCGCCGACCACCGCGATCGCGCGCACGGCTCGCGAGCCCGCGAGCGGCCGGTACAGCAGTTCGGTTTCCCGTCCCGCGCGCGGATTGACGAGGCATGTCGCGCGCTGATTCCTGAACGTGTGATCGAGACAGGCCTGGTTGCACGCGATGCAGGTGTTGATTTCGTGCGCGCGTCCTTCGGCGGTTTTGCGCACGAACTCGGGATCGGCGAGTAGCGGCCTCGCCATCGAAACCAGATCGCCCGCGCCGTCGGCGAGCAAGGCTTCAGCGACCTCCGGCGTATTGATGCGGTTCGAGACGATCACCGGCACCTTCACGGCGCGCTTGAGCCGCGCGCTCAATTCGGCAAACGCGGCGCGCGGCACCGAGGTGACGATGGTCGGCACGCGCGCTTCATGCCAGCCGATTCCCGTGTTGAACATCGTCACGCCCGCGCGTTCGAGCGCTTGCGCGACCTGCACGGTTTCATCCCAGGTATTGCCGCCTTCCACGAGGTCGATCAGCGAGAGCCGGTACACCACGATAAAGCGCTCGCCGCACGCCTCGCGCACGCGTTCGACGATCTCGCGCGCAATCCGCATACGGTTTTCGATGCTGCCGCCATAGCCGTCCGTGCGCCGGTTGGTGCGCGGGCAGAGAAACTGGTTGAGCAGATAGCCTTCGCTGCCCATGATCTCGACGCCGTCATAGCCCGCGCGCTGGGCAAGCTTCGCGCAGCGCGCGAAGTCGCGCACGGTCCGCGCAATGCCGGCTATGCTCAACGCACGCGGCTTGAACTTCGAGATCGGTGACTTCAACGCGGAAGCCGACACGACGAACGGCTGATAGCCATAGCGTCCCGCATGCAGGATCTGCAACGCGATCTTGCCGCCTTCCTCGTGAACCGCCTGCGTCAGCCGCCGATGGTTGCGCAGATCGAGCATCGAGTTGAGCGTGCCGCCGAACGGCAGCAGCCATCCTTCGCGATTCGGCGAAATGCCGCCGGTGATGATGAGTCCCACGCCGCCCTTCGCGCGCTCGCGGAAATACGTGGCCAGCTTCGGGTAATTCCAGAAGCGGTCTTCCATGCCCGTATGCATGGACCCCATCACGACGCGATTCGCGAGCCGCGTGAAGCCCAGATCGAGTTCGGCAAGTAAGTGTTGGTAAGACATACAGGCCGCCCTTGTAAGTATGGGATGCGCACGAACGATACACCGCGCATTCGTGCCCGCCGTCCGAAGAATGCTTCTAAAACGCCGGAACGTTGCGGCGTAAGACATTGTGCTGGCCCGATAAGCCAATTCGATGATCGCGGCACACCCATTGCTGATTGCGAGCGTCCATCCGCATGGACCGCGCGGCGCCCTGAAAACAGGGGCGATGCGTGCAGGGACAGGAGGGAATGCTGCGCTTCGGAGAGTCGGACTGAAACCGCTTTAACGATCAACCAACAAGGTTTCAGATGGCGCGATGGCCGAAGCGGGCGCCCGCATATGAATGGGCGGCGGCCCGACATCGAGAAAGGTGAACAGCATGAAACTGATCCGAACCATGGCGGCCATGATGGCCGCCGCATCCGTGCTCGGCGCGTGCGGCGGCGGCGGCTCCAGCGACGTAGGCAAGGAACTCGGGCTGACCAACCCCGAGATCCATTTCGTGCATGCGATTCCGAGCGGGCCCGCCGTGGATTTTCTCGTGAACGGCAGCGCGCCGTCGGGACAGACGAATGTCTCGTATAAAGGTGCGACGAACTTCACGAACATCAACACCGGCTCGACCAATGTGGCGTATGCGGCGACCGGCACGACGACCGCGCTCGCGAGCGGCAATTTCCCGAACGTCGCGAAAGGCCACGAATATACGGTGATCGCGTTGCCGGGCACGACCGCGCCGGACATCGGCCTGATCGACGATCCGTTCGACAAGGGCCTGCTGTCCAATAGCGCGCGCGTGCGCGGCTTCAACGCGTCGAGCAACGCGCAGAATCTCGACCTCTATCTGGTTCAGGCCAGCAACACGAATATCAGCAGCACGTCTCCCACGATTCCTGCGCTGTCGTTCAAGAACGCGGTGCCGGCAAGCGGCCAGGATTCCATCTATGTCTCAGGCGGCCAGTACGTGCTGATCGCGACGGTCGCGGGCAGCAAGACGCCGATCTACCAGTCGCAGTCGTTCTCGCTGTCGAACAATGCGGACTGGCTGATCACGTCGGTGCCGTTCGGCGGCGCGGCGAGCACGCTTGCTCCGGGCCAGATTCATCTCTTGATCGTGCAGAACGGCAATACGACCACGCCGACTACCGAATTGTCGAACACGCTGACGGGCGTATAAGCTCGCGACGAAGCGCGCGCGCACAGCAGCGCACGCGGATAACGGCGAGTCCTGGGGAGGACGGGGCGGCGATCCACGCAAGTGGGTCGCCGCTTTGTTTGTGCGCATGCATCGGCATCGCTCTCACGCGCAAGCACGGAGCGCGTGCAAGCACGGCAATCGCGGCAAGCACGGCAAGCACGGCAAGCACGGCAAGCACGGCAAGCACGGCAAGCACGGCAAGCACGGCAAGCACGGCAAGCACGGCAAGCACGGCAAGCACGGCAAGCACGGCAAGCACGGCAAGCACGGGCTGCGGCATCCAGCAAAAAGCCCGCCGCGGTTTCCCGCGGCGGGCTTCGACATGGGCTTCGGCCATGCGCCGCCATGGCGCGCGGCCTTCAGACGGTTGCGATTACTTCGCCTGTTCGGCCGAGTTGGTAATGGCGTGGCCACCCTTCGAGATGTCCTGGCCGGCACCTGCCATCGTGTTGCAGCCGGCGAGCGCAGCCGTGCCTGCAATAAGAAGCAAAGCGATCAGTCGATTCATGGAAGTTCTCCTTGTCGAGAAGGTATCGGTTGACGTGCCCATCCTGCGCGGCACGCGCTAGCGACTGCGCTAGCTGCCGACCGTGGCTTGCGCCAATCTGTCCGGTCTGATTGCATGGTAAAAAAAGGGCGCATGCCGCGCTGTCGGTTGCGCTGCGATTTTCTTGTAGGCGTGCTCCGGTGTTTGCGTCGGCGCACTCCTACAACGGCGTTCGCGCGGGCGCGCCGGTACTCGTCACGTTCGGCATGCTCGGCATCACGACGTGGATGTCGGTGCCCTTCGGCACGCCGCGGCGAATGTCGAACCGCCCGCCATGCGCGGCGACGCGCTGGCGCATGCCGAGCAGCCCATGCGTGTGCGTGCGCTTGAGGTCGGCCGGCATGATGCCCACGCCGTTGTCGGCGATGTCGAGCGTCACGTGGCCGTCGCCGATCTGCAAACCGATCGACACCTGCGACGCGCGCGCGTATTTCGCGGCATTCGTGAGCGACTCCTGCGCCACGCGAAAGAGCGCGATTTCGGTTTGCTCGTCGAGTTGAATGTCGTCGGCGGGAAGCTGCAGGTCGAGCGTCCAGTTGTTGCGCTGCGCGGCTTCGTCGGCGAGCGTGCGCAGGGCCGTGACGAGACCGAAATTCGCGAGTACGGTAGGCCGCATGTCTTCGATGATGCGCCGCTTGAGCGCAATGCCCTGGTCCAGATTGGCGAGCGCGCGTTTCAATTTCTCGGAGATGTCGGGCTCGCTGTCCTTCAGCTTGCGGTTTGCCCACGCCACATCCATCTTGCTCGCGGTGAGGATCGCGCCAAGCTCGTCGTGCAATTCGCGCGCGAGCTGCGTCTTTTCGTTTTCGCTGACGGCCTGCAAGTGCCAGCCGAGCGCCTCAAGCTGACGTGTGCGTTCGTTGACGAGCTGATCGAGTTCTTCCTGCTGGGTGATCAATTGACGTTGCACGCGCGCCTGCCTGTCGATCTGAATGCCGAGATTGCGAAACAGCAGAATGAACAGCACGATGTTGAGCGCCGAGAGGCCGGCCGCGCACAGCGTCGAAATGCGCTGATCGGCGCGGCTTGCGGCGAGCGCGTGCTGGGCGCGCCGTTCTTCGTTGTCGCGCAGAAGGCTCAGCGTGCTGTCGACGAGCGAGGCGTCCGCCGCTTCTTCGGCGCTCGTGCTGCCACATGCCGCGAGGTCGAGGGGATGCGTCGCGGCGCGCTGCAACGCGGCGGCGCCCGTGCCGATCCGCGCTTCGATCAGCGCGCGGATCTGCGTGAAGCTCGCGAGTTCGGCGCCGTCGGCGTTGGCGCTGCTGTAAAAGCGTTCGAGCGGCTTTTCGCTCTCGCGGATGGCGGCCGCGCTCGCGCAGTAGTCGCGCGCGGCGCCGTCGCGCTTCGTCAGAAGAAAGTCGCTTTGCTGCGCGCTCAAACGCGATAACTGGCTCGCGAGCGTGCTCAGTTGCACGGTGACGTCGCGTGCTTCCAGCGCCGTTTCATATTCGGCGGCGATGCGCTCGCGCGCGGTTTCCAGAATGACGAGGCCGCCGACGGTAATCACGATCGCCACGGTCATCGCGATGGCCCAGCTGCGGCTGCGCATCCAGGCGCTCAGGCGGGCCGTGGCGCCCGGCTTTTGCGCTGTGTTTTGCGCTGCGTTCTGCGCCTCGCTTTGCACCTCGTTCTGCACATGCGGTGCGTTCTGCACGTTCGACACGTTCGACTCCCCGGATGAGCAATCAGTGTAACGTCCGCCGCCCGTTCCGCGCGCGGCGACGAGGCGCGGCGTAACGCTGCCGTAATCCAATGTAAGCGGATTCTCACACGAAAACCGGCGTGCGTCGGAATGCGCGCCGCGCCGCCGGTGGATACGATGAACCTGACCGTTCAATCACATTGAAGGAGGAAGCCATCATGCTGAAGTGGGCGTTGTTCTTCGCCGTCATCGCGGTGATCGCCGGCCTTCTTGGGTTTACCGGCGTGGCCGCGGGCGCGGCGGCGATTGCGAAGTTCCTGTTTGTCGTGTTTGTGATTCTGTGCGTGGTGTTTCTCGTGCTCGGCTTCGTGGTGACGAAGAAAATGGTCGATTAGCGGCGCTTTGCATCGGCAGGGCGTCTGAAGCGGACGCCACGCAAAGCGGCCTCGACTTGCCGGCCGATACAGGGCCATGCAGTACGGAAATCCACGCGGATACCAACAAGAAGGAGAATCGCCATGCTTCACTATGCCATCGTCTTTTTTGTCATCGCCATCATTGCCGCGGTGTTCGGTTTCACTGGAATCGCGGCGGGCGCGGCTGAAATCGCGAAGATACTGTTCTACATTTTCCTCGTCGTGTTCGTGGTCACGCTGCTGCTTGGCGTGTTCCGAACCTAGACCCGACATGAATCGCATCAACGCAGTGACTGACACGAAGTGACTTATACGACCTGACCCTGGCGACGCATCGCGCGAGCAGATTGCGCGATGCGCGCATCCCCCCATACGGAGAAAGGAGAAATTCAATGGCGAACACACCTGGCGCCAAGGGCGCGGCATCTCAATCGGCCGGCTCGTTCGTGCTCGATGTTCAGAAGATCCGCGCCGACGCCCGCAAGCACATGTCGGATGGTCCCGTCACGCAAACCTACGGCGCGGACCGCGAGACGGTGGTGAAGCTGCTCAACGACGCGCTCGCGACGGAGATCGTCTGCACGCTGCGCTACAAGCGGCATTACTTCATGGCAAAGGGCATCAATTCGGAAGCCGTCGCGACGGAATTCGCCGAGCACGCCGCCGAAGAACAGGAGCATGCCGACCGCATCGCGGAGCGCATCGTGCAGTTGGGCGGCGAGCCGGATTTTGCGCCGGACGGCCTGAAGACGCGCGCGCATTCCGAGTACAAGGAAGGCGAGAACCTCACGGACATGATCCGCGAAAACCTGGTGGCCGAGCGCATTGCCATCGACACGTATCGCGAGATCGTCCGCTATCTCGGCGAAAAGGATGTCACGACGCGGCGTCTCTTCGAGGAGATTCTCGCGGTCGAGGAAGAGCATGCGGACGATATGGCCGATCTGCTCCAGGGCCGCGAGTAAATCGGTCATCGCGCCGGAAGCCGCGTCGCAACCCGCGTGCAATTCCGGCGCAAACCGCGTGCACGTGATGGCGCGGGCATCACGGGAGTCCGGCCGCTCCATGTTCGGAGCGCGGCCGGACGTCATTACAATGTCTGCTTTGGAGCGATTCCATCGTACGGACACCAAGCCGATGATTCGAGTGTTGATAGCTGACGACCATGCGATCGTCAGAGGCGGTTTCAGACAGTTCGTCGCCGACGAGCCGGATATGTGCGTCGCGGCGGAAGCCGCGACCGGCGACGAAACCATCAGCCTCGTGCGCGAGCAGGCATTCGACGTCGTGCTGCTCGACATCGCGATGCCCGACAAGAACGGCATCGACACGCTGCGCGTGATCAAGCAGGTGCGCCCCGAGCAGGGCGTGCTGATTCTCTCCGGCTATCCGGAGAGCCAGTATGCGATCAACCTGCTGCGCGCGGGCGCGAACGGCTATCTGAACAAGGATTGCGAACCCGACGAAATCGTGCGCGCGATTCGCGCGGTGGCGCGCGGCCATCGCTATCTGTCGGAGGCCGTGGCCGACACGTTGGCCGACAATCTCGACAAGCCGGCGGCGGGGCGGCCGCACGAAGCGCTGTCCGAGCGCGAGTTTCAGATTTTTTGCAAGCTGGCGGCGGGACAGATTCCCACGCAGATTGCCGAGGAGCTGCATTTGTCCGTGAAGACGGTGAGCACATACCGGGCTCGCGTGCTCGAAAAGATGCGGTTGGCGAACAATGCCGATCTGACTTATTACGCGATCAAGAATGGTTTGATCGAATAATGGACGATCGAGAGATCCCGATGAACAGCGAATCGAACACCGTTGCCGAGTCAGCCAGCCACGCGCCGTTGCGCGTGCTGCTTATCGAAGACTCGCCGCTGATCCGCCGCAGTCTGGTGGAAGCGATCGACGCATCGGGTTCGCTGCGCGTGGCCGCTTATGCCGATTCCGCCGACGAGGCCATCGCGCTGCTGAGCGGCGAGGCGTTCGACGCGGTGATCGTCGATCTTCAATTGAAGCAGGGCTCGGGCGTGCCCGTTCTGGCCTACTTGCAGCGCGAAGGTCTGATCGACGCCGTGTTCGCGGCGGTGCTGACCAATCACGCGTTGCCTGCGTATCGCGCGCGCTGCGAGCAGTATGGCGTGCGCCACTTCTACGACAAGTCGTTCGAGTTCGATCGCGTGATCGACGCGCTGCACGAGTACGCATTCGCGCGAAGCAGCGGCTGAGCGCCGCGCGCTCAATCCTTCGCGATACGCGCTTGTCGCGTCAGGTGGTTCCATGCTGCGAAGCCCGCAAACAGCAACCCCGCGACGCTCACGCCGACCCATCCGAACACCGGCCACACGGCCGCGCCGACCCCCGAGCCAAGCGCTCCGCCGATGAAATACGCGACCATGTACACGGTATTCACGCGGCTGCGCGCTTCGGGCTTCAGTGCATAGATGCGCGACTGATTGGAAATCTGCGCGGCCTGCACGCCGACGTCGAGAATGATCACGCCGATCACGAGTCCCACGATGCTCTTCGCCGACACGCCGAACACCGCAAACGAAATCGCCACGAGCACGATGGAAAGCGTGATGACCGCGCGCGGTCCGCGCCGGTCCGCGAACTTGCCCGCGAGCGGGGCGGCGAGCGCGCCCGCCGCCCCGACGATGCCGAACAGTCCCGCTGCCTGCGGCCCGAGATGAAACGGCGCGCCGGCCAGCAACAACGCGAGCACCGACCAGAAGATGCTGAATGCGCCGAACATCGCGGCGCCCGTCAGCGACGCTTCACGCAGCGCGCGATGCTCGATCAACAGATGCCACATCGACACGAGCAGCTTGCCGTAGGGCAGCGTGGAAGTGGGCTTGCTCTTCGGCAAACGCAAAACAATGACGACCGCGAGCGCGAGCAACGCGAGCACGGAAGCCCCGAACACCGCGCGCCAGCCGAAGTATTGCGCGACGAGCCCCGACGCCGTTCGCGCGAGCAGAATGCCGAGCAGCAGACCGCTCATCACCGTGCCGACCGCGTGGCCGCGTTCCGACGGCGGCGCGATTTCGGCCGCGAACGGCACCGCCTGTTGCGCGATGGTGGCGAGCACGCCGATCGCGAGACTCGCGGCCACCAGCACCGGCAGCGTGGGAGCGGCGGCAGCGACGACGAGCGCGACGCCCATGCAGGCCACCTGCAACAGGATCAGCGCGCGCCGGTCGAAGCGGTCGCCGAGCGGCGCGAGCAGCAGCATGCCGCCCGCGTAGCCGAGTTGCGTGACCGCCGGCACCACGCCGACCCACGACGCGCTCGCGGGAAACGACTGCCGTAAGTTGTCGAGCAGCGGCTGGTTGTAGTAGATGTTCGCGACCGCGACGCCCGCGATGGTGGCGAGCAGAAGCAACAGGCCGCGCAATGACGGGTTGGCGGAAGCGGAGGCGTCGGAAGTGGACATGAAGTGAACGGGAAGCGGGCAGGAAGCGGACCGGAAGCGGGCAGGAAGCGGACCGGCCCAGGCGCGATCCTCAAGCGTGCCGATCATACCGGAGCGACACGAATCGTGCTGACGCGCGGACATCCCTTGCTTTGGGCGCTTTTGACAAAAATGCGAGATTTGCTGGGCTCGCCTTCGTAGAATCGGCGCGCTGTTTTTTCGAACCACGGCCCACTCGCGCGATTCCATGAACAACCCCACGACTCATTCGAAGACGCGCCAGCCGAGGCGAATCGGCGGGAGCCTGCTCGTCGCGCTGATCTGCCTCGCTGCCTGGGCGATTGTCACCGCGATCGCGCTGCGCGATCCGCTCGAAACGATGCTCGAATGGGAACTGCTGGCCGTGTTCGCGCGCCGCGAAACGCACGGCTGGTATCGCGCGGTGATCGCGATGGTCGGATTCGACGCGATTGCCGGAGTCTTCATTCTGGCTGGCGTGGGATGGTTCGCGCTGCTCGCGTGGCGCAAGTCGGCGCGCTTTCCGGCTCACATGCAGGCATGGCTCGGCGCGATTCTCGCGATGCGCGCCGGCGCGTATCTGCTCGGCGATTACATGACGCATGCGATCGGTATCGACATCGCCATTCCGTTCGACGGTTTGCTCCAGGCCGTCATCGCGGCCGCGCTCGGGATACCGTATTTCAAGGTATCGCGGCGCGTGCGTCAGACCTTCGTCAACACGTGAGTCGAGGCGAACCCGTTCAGTCGATCAGCGCGCCTTCGGGTTCGTAGAACGGATACGGGCCCTCGGCGACATCGACATACGCGTGATGCGTGACCATGCCCGCCGCGCGCTCGTAGTAATGCAGCGCATACGCGGGCGGCTCCATCATGAACGCGGACGGCGCGTCGCTGCGAATGTCGAGCGCGACCTGGTGCGCGGTGGCCGGCACGGCGCAAGCGATCGTGCCGCCAAAGCGCACGAACATCGGACGATGCACGTGTCCGCAAATCACGCGCTCCACATTCGGATAACGCGCGATCAACGCAGCGAGTTTGCTGGCCGCGGCAGCATCGAGCCGCAATGCGTCCATATGCCCGATACCGCAGGCAAACGGCGGATGATGCAGCGCGACCACGGCCGGCTTGCCATTGGCCGCATCGAGTTGCGCCGCGAGCCAGGCGAGCCGCGCGTCGCACAGCGTGCCGGCGCTTTGGCCCGGCACCAGCGAATCGAGCGCGATCACGCGCAGCGCGCCGACATCGACCGCGTAGTGCACGAACTCGCCGCCGTGCTGCAACTCCGCGTGATCGGGAAACGCGGCGCGCAACGCCGCGCGGTCGTCGTGATTGCCGACCAGCAGCAAGTACGGAATCTCGAGCGGCGCGAGCAGCGTCTTCAGATGTTCGTATTGCTCCGGATCGCCCTGATCGACGAGATCGCCCGTCATGATCACCGCGTCCGGACGAGGATCGAGCGCATTCAACGCGGCGACGCAGCGTTCGAGATACGCTGCGGTATCGACGCGGCGATACGCGAGCGCGCCGGGCCGCTTGATATGCAGGTCGCTAATTTGAGCCAGCAGCATGGGGAATGTCCTTGTTTTCCAGCGCGCCCGCGAAGGGCGCGGCTTCATTACGATAGCGCGATCAGCGCGTCCTGCCCGATCGAGATGCCGACCGGCGTGCCGCGCGCCAAAGCGACGCGGCCCGCGACGTCGACGAACAACGCGTCGGGCGCCGCGCCGCTAATCGTGAGACGCGTGCGCTCGCCGAGAAACGCGCTGTTTTCGATGTGTCCGCGCAATTGCGCGTCGGCGGGATCGGCAAGGAACGCATCTTCGGGGCGAAAGAAGATTTCGCGGGCCGAGGCCGCGTGCGCCGAAGGCAGCGGCACCGCGCCGCCGGTGGTGTTCAGCATGCCGTCGCGGCACTCGCCGGCCACGCGGTTGATCGTGCCGACGAACTGCGCGACCGTGCGATTCGCGGGCCGATAGTAGATGTCGCGCGGCGCGCCGATCTGCTCGATGCGTCCCGCGCTCATCACCACGATGCGGTCGCCGAGTTCCATCGCTTCGGCCTGATCGTGCGTCACGTAGACCGTGGTGATGCCGAGTTCGCGCAGCAGCGCGTTCATCTCGCTGCGCAGGGCGTCGCGCAAACGCGCGTCGAGCGCGGTGAGCGGTTCGTCGAGCAGCAGCACGCGCGGCTCGACGGCCAGCGCGCGCGCAAGCGCCACACGTTGACGCTGGCCGCCGGAAAGCTGATCGATCGGTTTGTCGGCGTGGGCGGACAGACGCATCATGTCGAGCAAGCCGTCGACGCGTTGCCGTGCGGTTCGCGCCGGCACGCGCCTGATCTTCAATCCATAACCGATGTTGCCGCGCACGCTCAGATTCGGAAACAGCGCATAGCTCTGGAACACCATGCCGACCTGACGTTTTTCGATAGGCAACGCGGTCACGTCCTCGTCGCCGAACGCGATGCGGCCGCCCGCGTCGGGCGTTTCGAGCCCCGCGATCATGCGCAGCGTGGTGGTCTTGCCGCAACCGGACGGGCCGAGCAGCACGACGGTCTCGCCGGCCGCGATATGCAGATCGAGCGGTTCGAGCACGCGTGTGCCGCGATACGTTTTCGCGCATTGCGACAGCGCGATGGGAACGGAGACAGGTGCAGAAGCGGGTTTCATGGCGTCGTGATGGCTTTCGAAACAGAAACGTCGGCGCGCTTTTTCGCCGCGCTGCGCTGGCCGGTCGCATCGACGCCGAGCCATTGCATTGCGACGAGCAGCGGCATCGTCATGATGAAAAAGAGAATCGTGTACGCGCTGCCGAGCTCGATGCGCAACGACGCATACGTGTCGGCGAGACCGACCGGCAGCGTCTTCGTATCGGGCGTGTGCAGCATCCACGTGAGATTGAATTCGCCGATGGAAAGCGTCAGCACCGCGAGCGCGCCCGCCACGATGCCCGGCCTCGCGTTGGGCAACACGATCGTCAAGAAGCGCTGCATGAAGCTCGCGCCGAGACTCGCCGCGCCTTCTTCGAGCGTGCGCAAGTCGTTGCTCGCGCAAATCGCGGCGACCGCGCGCACCATGAACGGCAGCGTGAACACCACATGCCCGACGACAATAAACGCCACGCTCATGCGAAACATCGTGAAGCCGCCATACACCACGAGCAGCGCCAGCGCGGACGCGAGACCGGGCAACGCGATCGGCAGCACGAGAAATTCCTCGATGATGCGCGAGAGCCGCGTCTTGCTGCGCGCGAGCACATAGCCCGCGGGCACGCCGGTCAGCAGCGTGACGAAGAGCGTGGCCGCCGCGACTTCGAGCGAGAGCAGCACCGAGCCGTGATATTGCGTCCACACTTCGCCGAGCCAGCGCAGCGTGAATCCGCTGGACACGCCCTTGAAGTAATTGACCGTGAGCCCGGCGAGAATCGACATCACGACCGGCACGATCAGGAACGCGCACAGCAGCAGCGTGACGAGCCACTGGCCCGCCGCGAGCCATGTTCTCGCATCCGGCATGCGAAGGCGTGGGCGCGGACGGGCCGCGGGAGGAGTAGGCACAGCGATGGAATTCATCGGGAGGTTCTGTTTCGGGTTGGGCGCCTGGCCGCGATCGATCATGCCGCTCATGCGCTGGCCGCCACGGCCGAGCCGCTCACGCTGCGCGCGAGCGCCAGCACCGCCCACGTGACGATGCCGAGCACGATGGAAAGTCCGGCCGCCGTCACCATGTTCGCGTTCAGCGTGAACTCGGTATAGATGGTCATCGGCAATACGTCGATGTCGGTCGCGAGCGTGAAGGCGGTGCCGAATGCGCCCATGGCGGTGGCGAAACACACCGCGCCCGCCGCGATCAGACCGGGCGAGAGCGCGGGCAACACGATGTCGCGCGTGATGCGCCACGGCGATGCACCGAGCGAACGCGCGGCTTCTTCGAGCGACGCATCGAGCTTCGTCGCCGAGGCCATCACCGTGACGATCACGCGCGGAATCGAGAAGTACAGGTAGCCGAGAAAGAGGCCGCTCATCGAATA
This sequence comes from Paraburkholderia sp. MPAMCS5, assembly GCF_036016995.1. Classification (NCBI taxonomy): domain Bacteria; kingdom Pseudomonadati; phylum Pseudomonadota; class Betaproteobacteria; order Burkholderiales; family Burkholderiaceae; genus Paraburkholderia; species Paraburkholderia sp. MPAMCS5. The sequence continues at coordinate 536,984 of NZ_JAYXBK010000003.1, read as the reverse complement.
CGCGAACACCCAGCGGTCGCCGGTGAGCTTGAGCGACAGCGCGCCGACGAGGCCCTGGCGTCCCGCGAGCATGATGACCATGAAGCCGACCACCACGCCGGGAAACGCGAGCGGGAATGTCAGCAAGGCGAGCAGCGTGCGCTTGAACGCAAACTCGCGGCGCGCGAGCAGCAAGCCGGCGATCACCGAGAGCACCAGCGTCGCCGCCGTGACCGCCGCCGATAACACCACGGTTGCCGCGAGGCTCGACATGTAGCGCGAATTCGTCAGCATCGCGCGATAGGTGGCGAACGCGTGGCCGTCGCCGCTCAGTTGCACGAGCGCGCCCATCGGCAGCAGCCAGAACGCGATGAACACTGCCAGCGCCGGCGCGAGCAACGCAATGCGCCAGCGCAGCGGGAACGTGATGTCGTTCAATGCATCACCTGAAGGTAACGCTCGCCGAAGCTCGACTGCTTCTCGGCCATCTTGCCGAAGTCGACGGGCTTCGCGCGTGCATACTCGCTGGCCGGCAGGAATTTCGCGGCGGTCTGCGCACTCATCGCGTTCGGGCGCACCGGACGCAGATACGCATCGGCCCACAGTTTCTGGCCTTCGTCGGAGAGCACGAAGTCGAGCACCTTCTTGCCGTTCGCTTCGTGCGGCGCGCCCTTCACGAGACTCATCACGTACGGCACGGAAATCGTGCCTTCCTTCGGAATCACGAATTCGACATTCGCGTGATCCTTGTATTTCGCACGATACGCGTCGAAATCGTAGTCGAGCAGGATCGGAATTTCGCCCGACATCACGCGCGCGTAGGCGGTCTGCTTCGGCACGATCGGCGCGTTGGCCTTGAGCTTGCGAAACCAGTCGAGGCCCGGTTCGAAGTTATCGAGCGTGCCGCCGAGCGCCTGATTCACCGCCACCGCGCCCGCATAGCCGACAAACGCGCTCGACGGATCGAGGTAGCCGATCATGCCTTTGTATTCGGGCTTGAGCAGGTCGGCCCACGAGCGCGGCACCGGCTTGCCTTCGAGCGCGTCCTTGTTGACGAAAAAGCCCAGCGTGCCCGAGTGGATCGTGAACCAGTAGCCTTGCGGGTCTTTCATGTTCGCCGGGATGTCGTTCCAATGCGCGGGCTTGTACGGCTGCACGACGCCCTTGTCCTTCGCCTGGAATGCCGAGGAAACGCCGAGATACACCACGTCGGCAACCGGGCTTTTCTGCTCGGCCATCAACTGCGCGATCGCCTGGCCGGAGTTCTTGTTGTCGAACGGCACGCGGATGCCGGTTTTCTGCTGGATCGCCTTGATCTGGCTCGCCCAGTCGGCCCATTCGGGCGGGCAGTTGTAGCAGATCGCGGTTTCGTCGGCGTGGGCGGTTTGCGGCGAGACGCCGCCGAGCGCGGCGCTGAGGACGATGCCGGCGCACAGCGCGGTTGCCGTGGAAGCCGCGAAGCGGCGCATCAGCGGTATCAGCGCCGAAGCAGGACGGAGGGAATGGCGGATCACTGCGGTTCTCCAGGAGAGAAAGAGAGCGGGTGGTTCAGGGTTGAAGTTGAAAGCGCGCGGACGCACGTGTCGCGGCCGTGTCGTTGCGGCTGGAAATAGCGGCGATGGTCGCGCCTTCGCGCAAGCTGTGCGGCAGCGTCAGCGCGAGCGGCGTTTCGCCGAGGCCTTCGTAGCTGCCGGTCACGCGAGCGAGCAAACGGTGCCAGGCCGCGCAGCCGATCTCGCGATTCGGCGCGCACACGCTCGCGAGCGGCGGCGACAGCAGTTCGCCCATCGCGAGGCCGTCGAAGCCGAGAATCGACATGTCGCGCGGAATCTGCAGACGCGCGCGGCGCAGGCCGCGCATCACGACCATCGCGAGCAGATCGTTGCTGCAGAAGAGGGCGCTTGGGCGGTTCGCGCCGCTCGTCAGATGGGCGAGCACCGAGGGCGCGAGTTCATCGGCATTGAAATCGACTTCGAGCGCGGGCGCGGGCGCGAGGCCGGCTTGCTGCATCGCCTGTGCGTAGCCGAGATGGCGTTGCCGCGCGCGGTCGGACGCGGCGAGCGTGCCGGCGAGCATCAGGATGCGGCGATGCCCGTGCGCGATCAGCATGCGCACGCCTTCATAGGCGGCGAGGCGGTTGTCGACGGATACCGACGGACGCCACACCGTGTCGTTGTGCATCAGCACATAGAGCAGGCCGTCGCGGTCGAGTTCGTCGAGAAGCGGATGCGTGTCGGCGTCGGCCACGGTCAGGATCAGGCCTTCCACGCGATGTTCTCGCAGCGTTTCGATTGCGTGGCGTTCGCGGTCGGCGTCGTACTGCGTGGTCATCAGCATGAGCCGGTAGCCTTGCGCGGCCGCGAGTTCGTCGATGCCTTGCAGGCACTCGGCGAAGACGGGATTCGCGAGCGTCGGCAGAATCACGCCGATCAGGCGCGTGCGCTCGCCGCGTAGTTGACGGCCGAGCGGGCTGGGCCGGAAGTTGAGCGCGTCGATGGACTGCCGCACCTTGTCGAGCGTGACGGGGTTGACGGTGTGCGGCGCGTTGATCGCGCGCGAGACCGTCGCGATGGAAAAGCCCGCGTGCGCTGCGACATCCTTGATCGTCGGGGTCATGATTTCCGCTTCGTTGTAAACGTTTTCGGAAGCGGATTATCGGGAAGGTTTGTGACTTGCGGATGACTTGAGTTCTGGCGGCGCAGCGATGCGGCCTGGCGGCTTGGGGGCCGACAGGGCGGCCGGTTGGTCCGCCTGGCGGCCAATGGTAGAATGCGCGTCCACGCGTTTTGCCCCACCCTCGCCGGGGTGATGAAATTGGTAAACATAGCGGACTTAAAATCCGCCGCTTCACAGCTTGCCGGTTCGAGTCCGGTCCCCGGCACCAGGAAGTCTTCCCACAAGTTCTCGTGAATTCCGCAAAGTCGCCGTCCCATAGGGATCTGCGGCTTTTTTTGTACCTGCATGTCCCGGGATTATCGCGGCGTAGTCTGCCGTCTCGATCGGGACATACCCATGCCGCTTACCGACAAAAAAATCAGGAACGCCCGATTCAATCCGGACGGTGCAGGTAACCGACTGTCCGACGGCGGACGGATGTATAGATAGGTCGGGCTCGAAATACTGGCGCATGAACTACCGGTTCGCGGGAAGGCCAAGACGCTCGCACTCGGCGTGTACCCCGATGTGTCACTCGCGGCCGCGCGGGAGAAACTCGACGGCGTGCGTGAGAGACCGGCGGCGGGGATTGACCCTGGCGAAGCGAAGCGGCTGGAAAAGCGTGCAATGCGTGTTGCCGCGGCGAACTCGTTCGGAGTGGTTGCGCATGGCCTTCAGACGCACTCGTACCAGTTCTTCGAACGGTTGACGATGCGTACGACAAGCAGCATGACCGGCACCTCGATCAGCACGCCCACGACAGTCGCGAGCGCGGCGCCGGAGTTGAAACCGAAAAGGCCGATGGCAGTGGCGACGGCCAGCTCGAAGAAGTTCGATGCGCCGATCAGGGCGGATGGGCAGGCAATATTGTGCTTCTCGCCGACCGCCCGGTTAAGCCAGTACGCCAGCGCCGAATTGAAGAACACCTGGATCAGGATCGGCACGGCGAGCAACACGATGACGAGCGGCTGCTTCAGGATAGCTTCGCCCTGGAAGGCGAACAGCAGCACCAGCGTTGCAAGCAGCGCCGTGATCGACCACGGGCCGATCTTCGCCATCGCCGCATCAAGTGCAGCCTCACCTCGCGAGCGCAGTGCCTTGCGCAGAATCTGCGCGAGCATCACGGGAATGACGATGTAGAGCACGACCGAGGTGAGCAACGTCGCCCACGGCACAGTAATGGCGGAAATGCCCAGCAGCAGGCCGACGAGCGGCGCGAACGCGACCACCATGATGCTGTCGTTGAGCGCGACCTGAGAAAGCGTGAACAGCGGATCACCGCCGGTCAGCCGGCTCCAGACGAACACCATCGCCGTGCAGGGCGCGGCAGCCAGCAGGATCAGCCCGGCCACGTAGCTGTCGAGCTGCGCCGCGGGCAGCAGCGGCGCGAACAGATGCTTGATGAACAGCCACGCGAGGAACGCCATCGTAAAAGGTTTGACCAGCCAGTTCACGACGAGCGTAACGCCGATTCCCCGGATGTGCTGACGCACTTCATGCAGCGAACCGAAATCCACCTTGACCAGCATCGGAATGATCATCACCCAGATCAGCAACCCGACTGGGAGGTTGACCTGAGCGTACTCCATCCGGCCAATCGCCTGAAACACGCCGGGCGACACCTGGCCGAGCAGGACGCCCGCGACGATGCACAGCGCGACCCACACGGTCAGGTATCGCTCGAAGAAGCTGATGGCCGGACTCGAAGTGGTCTTGCGCGAAGCGGCGACGTGGGGGGTATTCATGGACAAATCGATGGAGAAGAGTTCAGCTTTGCAGGATGTCGTTGAGCGCCTGCTGAAGCTCGGCATTGCTCAAACGATTCAAGGGAAGTTCAAGCAGTTGAAGCATGCGATAGCCGATTGCCTGGCGTGTCAGTTCGAACGCCTGACGCTTGCCTTCATCGCCGCCGGGGGCGTTCGACGGGTCGGCATAGCCCCAGTGCACCTTCACTGGACTACCGGGCCAGAACGGGCACTGCTCGACGGCCGCGCTGTCGCATACCGTGACGACGATGCGCATTTGCGGCGCGCCATCCTGCGCAAATTCATCCCAGCTCTTGCTGCGATAGCCTTCGGTATCGATGCCGGCGTTCGTCAGCGCTTCGAGCGCGAATGGATTGATGCGGCCGCTCGGGGTACTTCCCGCGCTAAACGCGCGCACGTCCTTGCCGAGCCGGTGAGCCCAGTGGTTCAACATACCTTCAGAGAGCACGCTGCGCGCCGAGTTGTGCGTGCACAGGATCAATACGTTGGTGGTCATACGCTCCTCGTTGAATTGCGCGCCGGACTCAGCAGCACGACGAAGACTTGACCGGAACACCGACCGGTTTGTTTGACGGCGGCGCGCCGAAGACGCGATGTCGTGTCGCCGTCACGGATCTCCATGCGAGCATCCATTTCTATTCGGCGACGTGAATGTGAAAGCGCTTCATGACCGCTTCTCCTTGATGGGAGAACACGCTGAGGCCGGCGAACAAGGGTTGCCGCCGCAGCAGTTCTCGGTGAGATAGACCAGCAGACCGTTCATCGTTTCGAAGTTTGCGCAGTAATAGACGAACCGGCCTTCCTGCCGACTGGTGACGAGCTGGGCGTGCGACAGCTCCTTCAGATGGAAGGAAAGGGACGACGGCGCGACGTCCAGCAGCGTGGCGATCTGGCCTGCTGGCATGCCTTCGGGGCCTGCCTGCACCAAGGCGCGAAAGACAGCGAGCCGTGACTCGTGCGCGAGCGCCGCCAAAGCGGCGATGGTCTGGTTTGTTTCCATATTTCGATAATAGTCGAATTGTTGTTTGAATGACAAGAATTTTGCTGGCTTCACCTTCCTGTGATGGGGAGGTGAATACTGCAATCAATGACGAGGCGTTGGGGCGGTCATGCCTGTCGAACGACTTCGAACAGGGTTGGCTATCCGACGATGAGCGGCCGCTCATAGGGTGACAATGGTCGAAGGCCTCGCGTACTCAACTGGCTGATGAGGACCGAAAGTACGCATTCGTTGACTTGGCGACAGCGGCTGCCCGTCACGTCGCTCTGCTGTACTGGGTCGGTTCGCCCAGTACAGCAGAGTCGGCGTGACGGCGCCCGGGTTCACTTGCTCGCTTCCATCACTGACTGTTAAACGGCAGTGTCCATACCGTAATGTCGTTCGGGCTTGCGTTATCGTCGACGGCGCCAAATTGCACCATGTCATGATGTACCTGTGAGAACGCGATGCCGAAAGCACCGCCTGTCGCTGGATCGACTGACAGTTGCGCGACAAAACGGCCCTGCGGCGTGAACTCGGTCAACTCGCTAGGATTTGCCGGATCAGGATTGATCGCGTCGCCATTTGCGGTGAACAGATCGCCGTTCGGGCCGAGCGCCAGCGCGAGCGGGCCGTGCAGATGCTTGTTGTCCGCATAGATCACCACGCCTTTGCCGCCGTCGTATTGCGTCGTTCCCGCGCCGAAGAGCGCGAAGATCGCGTTATCGGCGGTTGACGCGACATACAGCACGTCGCGTTGCGGATCGTATGCAAGTCCGGTCGGACCGACCACCAGTGCGGACGGGTCGCTGTGATGCGGGTAGCCGGACGCGATCCGCGTCTGGCGGACGATGTGGACGCCGCTGCTATCGACCGTGACATCGAAGCGCACGACCGTCCCGCTCAGCACATTCGACACGAAGATCTTCGCAGAGTCGCCGTGATCGAAGATTGTCAGGTCCCAAGGCCCGTGGATGTCCGCCTTGGTCTTGAGGAACGACCATTCTGCGGCAACGCCGCCATTACGATTGAGCACCAGCAGTGAGCCATCCTGGATCGTGGCGAAGGTGCCGTCGCTGGTGGGGGTGTTCCCGACCAGCACGAAGCCGCCCCTTAGCACGCCAAGCGCGGTGGTCAGGCCAAGACCATTCGGACCCTGGAAGAACACGACCGGGTTGCTATTCGGCACGATCTTGACGATCGTCGTACCCGTGCCCTGCTTATTGGCTGAATTGTTGAAATTGGAGACGAGCAGATCGCCCGGCGAGATCGTACCGAAGGACGGGAAGCCATCGGGCACGAACGCGACGCCATACGGGTTGAGGTCGCCGTTGGGGGGCACCGTCGGCGAAGTGACGAGCGGCGGCGGCAGCAACTGCATGAGGTCGCCGGCCACCGCGCTGCCCCCAGCGGAAAACGCGAGGCTCGTGCCGCATAGCGTGGCCAGCAGTAATCGCTTCCACGCGTGGCCTGAGTTGCGGGCCGCTCGATTGCTCGACTGCGGGTCAGCATTCGATTCAAAGCCTTGTCCTTGTATGAGGTAGTTCATGACTGGCTCTCCACGAAAGCTGCGGGGCGGCAAGTCTGCTGTCGCTGCACGCATCGTGCGCCGGCCGCCGCAGGCAACAATCGCCCCTGCCCATCGCGATGGGCATTGACGCCTCGGCCCTGCGACCCGAACGCGGGCCGCGCAGCGTTGGCCGCGGCGGGGCGAATTCCTGGATACAGGCAAACCAGGCCCTTGCCGGCTGGACTACCGGAAAAGGGCCTGCGACCTGCACGGGCAACTGGAAATGGCTCGCTCGACAGCATGCGCGAAGGCGGGCGAAGCGTGGGGAGTAAACGGCTGACCAAGGGAAATATTCCGTGGCGAACCGGCGGGGCAAGAGTGGATGACTGCTGGATGACTGCTTCGGCCGATGGCTTTGCAGCAGCGCAATGACCTGAACGATATCGACACATTCAGGGCTATACCCCGACGGATGATTTTTATCGCTTCACTCCGGCCTTGCAATGGGTGGACCATTCAACGACGCAACCTTGACCTGCGCTCAGTAACCACCGCCCGAGGAATCGGTTGAACTGCTCGACGCGCCGTTGCCGCCTTGATTCATATCGCCGCTCGCGGCCACGGATACAGAAACCGAGGCCATTCCGAGGCAAACGAGACATGCAAGAACCATCCAAAGCCGCTTCATGATGATTTTCTCCTGGGGAAGCTCGCAGGAAGTCCCACGGAGGGGCATCCTGCGAGGCATGAGCCGCGCTATTCCCGACGACGCCAAACTGCGGTTGCATTGCACACGCGTCACGCGGCTCATCGCGAACGCGGGCGTCTGTATAGCCATAAACGCGGCGCACTGACGTCTTATTCCGCATGCGCAACAACGCCAGTCCGGCCTCACACAGCAGGAATAAACCGCGCCTTCTTCTCGTTCATTGACTGTCAGAACCTTTGGGCAGAGCAAGGGGCACGGTCATGAAATCTCTACTTGACGTCTTCAGCGCCGTTGCATGCAGCGCGGCCATCGCGACTCTCGTGTCATGCGGCGGCGGGTCCGGTTCGAACACTACGAACTCGCCCATCCAGTCGTCGTTTACTGTGATGGCTCTCGTGTCCGATGGCGTGGTGCCTGCCGCCCATACGGACGCGAACCTGAAAAACCCTTGGGGCGTCGCCTTCAATCCGAAAGGTTTCGCGTGGGTCGCGGACAACGGCATCGATGTCGCGACGCTCTATGACGGCAGCGGCGTGCCGCAATCGCTGGTCGTCACGATACCCGCCGGCAAGAACGGTTCGGCATCGCCCACGGGTATCGTATTCAATGGCACACAAAGCTTCCTTGTTACGGAAAACGGCAAGTCCGGCGTCGCGGCGTTCATCTTCGCCGGCGAAGGCGGCACCATCACAGCATGGGCGCCCGCCGTCGGGCCGACCAACGCGTTCGTCATGTACGACGACGGCACGGGTGGCGCCGTGTACAAGGGTCTCGCACTCGCCGCGATGAACAACAATAATCTCCTTTACGCGACCGACTTCCATAACAATAAAATCGACGTCTTTAACACCTCGTTTATCAAGGTCACGATGCCGGGCGCCTTCGCGGACCCGGCGATTCCGGCCGGCTTCGCGCCGTTCGGCATTCAGGCGATCGGCTCGAATCTGTTCGTCACTTACGCGATGCAGGACGCAGCCAGACACGACGATGTCGCGGGCGCGGGACTCGGCATGGTCGATGTGTACGACACGGCGGGAAACCTCAAGCAGCACTTTGCGACGGGCGGCCCGCTGAATGCGCCTTGGGGCATTGCGCAAGCGCCCGGCAACTTCGGTTCAATGAGTGGCGCGATACTGATCGGCAATTTCGGCGATGGCACGATTCACGCGTTCAATGCGTCGAGCGGCCTGTCGATGGGATCGCTCAATGGGCCGAGCGGCAGTCCGATTGTCGAAAACGGCTTGTGGGGCATCGCGTTCGGCAATGACCTTAGCAATCAGCCTTCCAATACGCTGTTCTTCGCGGCGGGGCCTAATAACGAAGCCAATGGCATTTACGGAAGAATCGATCTGAATACAGTGTCGAATTCGGGCTCCGGTTTTGGCTCGGGCTCGGGCTCGGGCTCGGGCTCGGGCTCGGGCAGCAGCACGAGCGGAGGGATGGGCATGGGCATGTAACGATGACCCCACCAAAGCGGCATGCGGCACTCATGCGGCACCCATGCGGCACCCACGCCGCACCAAAGCGTTTGCCATCGTCTCCAGATTCGAGCTGAACAAACCTGGCAAATTAACCGCTGAGCTTGCCTATGTTGGCGGCTTTCGCCGGGAAGACACATCAAGAGCTATCTTGCACTGCCGCGCGCCGATCTGCGCGAGCGGCTCCAGGCGCAACAGGGCACGCTGGCGCTAGGGTGTTATTGGCGCAACGCTTGCGGCGATCGCGTCCCCGACATCCCTGCGACATTCGCGCGATGATGGACGCAATGGGCGGAACGATCGAGACCGACGAGTACAGGCAGCCCGGCGAGCGGTTGCCTTTCCTCAATCCCAAACTGTGCACAAAACCGCAGCCACGTAAGCGCTGCGGACACTGGGGAATGCCTGAACTTGAGGCGTTCGCGCCGGGCGTCGTAGAATCGTCGCACATCGATTTGGGGGTCCAGCAATGTGCCTGGCTTCTCGTTGCGATTCCAGTCAGACAAGCCGGCGCCGCCCGGTGGTCTCGCGCGCCGCGTCGCGGGTCGAGGCCTGCGGTCGCCGCGCCGCTTGCGCCGCTTGCGCCGTGTTCACCGCTTTCGCTGCTTTCGTGGGCTACGCGCCATGATCCCGCTTATCTCCGTCAAGAAGCTCAGCAAGAGCTTTCCCGGCGTGCGGGCGCTTCACGACGTGCAGTTCGAGCTGATGGCGGGCGAAGTCCATGCGCTGATGGGCGAAAACGGCGCCGGTAAATCCACGCTGATGAAAATCCTCGCCGGCGTGTACACGCGCGATTCCGGTGAAATCCTGCTCGGCGCTCAGCCGGCCGAGTTCGACAGCCCGCGCGACGCCCAAGCCGCGGGCGTCGGCATCATTCATCAAGAATTGCAGCTGATGAATCATCTGAGCGTCGCGCAGAACATGTTCATCGGCCGCGAGCCGCGCGGGCGGCTCAAGCTCTTTCTCGACGAAGACAAACTCAACGCGCAGGCGCACGAGATTCTCGCCCGCATGCATGTGCATCTGGACCCGCGCGCGCTGGTCGGCGACCTGACGGTCGCGAGCCAGCAGATGGTCGAGATCGCCAAGGCCTTGTCCTTCGATTCGCGCGTGCTCATCATGGACGAGCCCACCTCCGCGCTCAACGACGCCGAAATCGCCGAACTCTTTCGCATCATCCGCGAGCTGAAAGGGCGGGGCGTCGGCATCGTGTATATCTCGCACAAGATGGACGAACTCAAGCAGATCGCCGACCGCGTCACCGTGCTGCGCGACGGCGAATATGTGGCCACCGTCGGCGCCGCCGACACGAGCGTCGCGGCGATCATCGGCATGATGGTCGGGCGCACGCTCGCCGACACCGCACCGTCCGCGCGCGCCGCAAGCGAGGGCGAACTCGCGCTGGAAGTCCGCCATCTCAATGCAGGGCCGCTCGTGAAAGACGTCAGCTTTGCGCTGCGCAAGGGCGAGATTCTGGGCTTTGCCGGTTTGATGGGCGCGGGCCGCACCGAGGTCGCGCGCGCGGTGTTCGGCGCCGATCCGCTCGAATCCGGCGAAATCTTCGTGAAAGGCGCGAAGGCGGCAATCAGAAAGCCGAGCGACGCGGTCGCGCACGGCATCGGTTATCTGTCGGAAGACCGCAAGCGCTTCGGCCTCGCGACCGGCATGGACGTGGAATCGAACATCGTCATGTCGAATCTGCGCGAATTCCTGTCGCTCAACTTTTTCCTGCGCCGCGCGCGGATGCGCCGCCGCGCGACGCATTTCATCAATCTGCTTGCGATTCGCACGCCGTCCGCCGCGCAGGAAGTGCGGCTGCTGTCGGGCGGCAATCAGCAGAAAATCGTGATCGCGAAGTGGCTGGAGCGCGACTGCGACGTGCTCTTCTTCGACGAACCGACGCGCGGCATCGACGTCGGCGCGAAAAGCGAAATCTACAAGCTGCTGCGCTCGCTCGCGGACGAAGGCAAGGCGATCGTGATGATCTCGTCGGAATTGCCGGAGATCCTGCGCATGAGCGATCGCGTCGTCGTGATGTGCGAGGGGCGCATTACCGGCGAGCTGTCCGCCGAAGACGCCACGCAGGAGCGCATCATGCATCTCGCGACGCAGCGCCAAACCCTAAAAGCGGCGTGAGCCGCAAGAGGACGCCATGACACTGCAATCGGATTCTCCGGCGCTCAGCGGCCAGGGGCGCCTGAGCGGCCTCAGAGCCCGCATCTTTTCGCCGACGGCTTTGCAGAAGCTGCTCGCGTTCGCGAGCCTGATTCTGCTGCTGGTGTTCTTCAGCTTCGCATCGCCCGCTTTCATGCAGATGGACAACATCCTCGGCATTCTGCAGGCGACGGCGGTCAACGGCGTGCTGGCGATCGCCTCCACGTTCGTCATCATCACGGGCGGCATCGACCTGTCGGTCGGCACGCTGATGACATTCACCGCGGTTATTTGCGGCGTGTTTCTCACTTACTGGCATTTGCCGATGTGGCTCGGCGTGCTGGCCGCGATCGGCACGGGCGCGATCTGCGGGACTATTTCAGGCACGCTCACGGCGAAGATGAAGATCCCGCCTTTCATCGCCACGCTCGGCATGATGCTGCTGCTCAAGGGACTGTCGCTGGTGGTCTCGGCGGACAAGCCGATCTATTTCACCGACACCGAAAACTTCTACATGATCTCGCAGGACTCGCTGATCGGCTACGTGCTGCCGAGCCTGCCCATTCCGAACGCGGTGCTGATCCTGTTTGTTCTCGCCATTGTGAGTTCGATCATGCTCAATCGCACGGCGCTCGGCCGCTATACGTTCGCGCTCGGCAGCAACGAAGAAGCGGTGCGGCTGTCCGGCGTGAACGTCGACCGCTGGAAGATCGCCATTTACGGCCTCGGCGGCGCGATTTGCGGCGTCGCGGGACTGCTCATCGCATCGCGCCTGAATTCGGCGCAGCCGGCGCTCGGCCAGGGCTACGAGCTGGAAGCCATCGCCGCCGTGGTGATCGGCGGCACGTCGCTGTCGGGCGGCTCGGGCACGATACTCGGCACCATCATCGGCGCGTTCATCATGAGCGTGCTGACCAACGGTTTGCGCATCATGTCGGTCGCTCAGGAGTGGCAGATCGTGGTGACCGGTCTCATCATCATTCTCGCTGTCTACGCCGACATCCTGCGGCGCAGAAAACGCTGACGCTCAAGCCGTAAAACATCCGCAACGGGCGGCGCGGCGCGCTGTCCCGACGGCGGAAGAAGCGGAAGAAGAAGGGTCCACACCATAGAGGAGAGTTGCCATGTTGAATCGAAAGCTATTCGGCGCGGTGGTCGGGTTGAGCGCGCTTGTCGGCGGGACGAATCTCGCGCACGCGGACGATGTCTATATTCCGCTCATCTCGAAGGGCTTCCAGCATCAGTTCTGGCAGGCGGTGAAATCCGGCGCGGAGCAGAGCGCGAAGGAGCACAACGTCAGGATCACGTTCGAAGGACCGGAAACCGAGGCGATGGTCGACAAGCAGATCGACATGCTGTCCGCTGCATTGGCGAAAAAGCCGCAAGCGCTCGGCATCGCCGCGCTCGACAGCAAGGCGGCCATTCCGCTTCTGAAGAGAGCGCAGTCCGCGAAGATTCCGGTTATCGCATTCGACTCGGGCGTGGATAGCACGATTCCGCTCACGACCTGCGCGACCGACAATCTCGCCGCGGCTGCGCTCGCCGCCGACAAGATGGCCGAGGCGATCGGCAATGCGGGCGAGGTCGGCGTGATCGTGCACGATCAGACGAGCCGCACGGGCATCGACCGGCGCGACGGTTTTCTCAACGAGATGAAGAGCAAGCATCCGAACGTGAAGATCGTTTCCGTGCAGTATGGCGCGGGCGACCATCTGAAGTCGGCGGAAATCGCGAAGGCGATGATCCAGGCGAATCCGAATCTGAAGGGCATTTTCGGCGCCAATGAAGGCTCGGCCGAAGGCGCGGCGATCGGCGTGAAGGAGTCGGGCAAGAAGCTTGTGCTGATCGGTTACGACTCGGGCAAGGAGCAGAAAGACGATATCAATTCCGGTTTGATGGCGGGCGCGATTACGCAGAACCCGGTCGGCATCGGCAAATGCGTGGTCGATTCGGCGGTGAAGGCGCTCAAGGGCGAAAAGCTGCCGAAGAAAGTCGACACGGGCTTTTACTGGTACGACAAGAGCAACATGAGCGATCCGAAGATCGCCGCCGTGCTCTACGATTGATCGCCGCCCAACCCGCCGCCGTCGAGGAGCGTGTCAGATGACCACGATCACCCAGTTGTCCGTGCGAGACATCCGGTTTCCGACCTCGCGTTCACTCGATGGCTCGGATGCAATGAACGCCGCGCCGGATTATTCGGCCACTTACGTCACGCTCGAAACGGATTCGCCGCAACGGCTCAGCGGCCACGGCCTCACGTTCACGATAGGGCGCGGCAACGAGATCTGCGTGAGGGCGGTGGAGGCGCTCGCGCCGCTCGTGGTCGGCAAGACGCTTGAGGAGATTGCCGCGAACATGGGCGCTTTCTGGCGCGAGATCACCTCCGACAGCCAGTTGCGCTGGATCGGTCCTGACAAGGGCGCGATTCATCTGGCGACGGCGGCGGTGGTCAACGCGGTGTGGGATCTGTGGGCGAAGGCGCAAGGCAAGCCGGTGTGGAAGCTGATTGTCGACATGAGTCCCGAGGAACTCGTGCGCTGTCTCGACTTCCGCTACGTGAGCGACGCGATCACGCCGCAGGAAGCGGTCGCGATGCTGCATCGTCATGTGGAGACGAAGGCCGTGCGCGAGAAGGAGATGCTCGCGCACGGCTATCCGGCCTACACGACATCCGCCGGCTGGCTCGGCTACGACGACGAGAAAATCCGCCGGCTCGCGCGCGAAGGCGTCGCGCAAGGGTGGATGCATTTCAAGCAGAAAGTGGGCGGCAATCTCGACGAAGACATGCGCCGCGCCCGCATTCTGCGCGAAGAGATTGGCGCGCACCGCAAGCTGATGATGGACGCCAATCAGGTGTGGGACGTCGACGAAGCCATTGCCAACATGCGGCGTCTCGCGCAATTCGATCCGTGGTGGATCGAGGAGCCCACGAGTCCCGACGACATCCTCGGCCACGCGGCCATCCGCGAACGGCTTGCGCCCATCGGCGTGGCGACGGGCGAGCATTGCCATAACCGCGTGATGTTCAAGCAGTTGCTGCAGGCGCGGGCCATCGACTTCTGTCAGGTGGACAGTTGCCGCCTCGGCGGACTGAACGAAGTGATCGTCGTGCTGCTGATGGCGGCGAAGTTCGGCGTGCCCGTGTGTCCGCACGCGGGCGGCGTCGGTTTGTGCGAGTACGTGCAGCATATTTCGCTGGTCGACTATATCTGCGTGTCGGCGTCGCTGGAAAACCGGGTGCTCGAATACGTGGACCACTTGCACGAGCATTTCGTCGATCCCGTGGTGATCCGCAATGGCCGCTATATGCCGCCGCAGCGGCCCGGCTACAGCATCGAAATGCATGCGGCCTCGCTCGACCGGCATGGCTTTCCCGACGGCCCGGCATGGCGCACCTGAAGCACACCTGAAGCGCACCTGCTGCCGCACACGAAGCAACAGATCGCGTGGTCGTGTAAACTCGGCGTCTCATGTCAGGCCACGTCCATGTCCCATCTGAAATACCTGAGCGGCTATCCGCCCGCGCTGCTCGACAAAGTCAACAAGCTGATCGCCGACAGAGCGCTCGGCCCGTATCTCGCTGCGCGCTATCCGAACACGCATGAGGTGCAAACCGATCGCGCGCTCTACACGTATTGCGCGGAACTGAAGCGTGACCATCTGCGCAGCGCGGAACAGATCGACAAGGTCACTTACGACAGCAAGCTCGATGTGATGCGCCACGCGTTGGGCCTGCACACCAGCATTTCGCGCGTGCAGGGCGGCAAGCTGAAGGCGAAGAAGGAAATTCGCATCGCGTCGCTCTTCAAAACGGCGGCGCCGGAATTTCTGAAAATGATCGTGGTGCATGAACTCGCGCATCTGAAAGAGAGCGATCACAACAAGGCGTTTTATCGTCTCTGCGAATTCATGCAGCCGGGCTACCATCAGATCGAATTCGATCTGCGGCTTTACCTCACGCACCGCGAGTCGATGAAGAATCAGGCCTGATTTTTCAGCTCGCGGCTGCTTTTAACGCTTCAGCCGCTGCTTTAACCCCTCCAACCGCCGACGCCTTCAACAACACCGGAATCGACTTCGAAGTCGGCGTGCCCGCGCCATCCGCCACCGACGACAACGGCACGAGCGGATTCGTCTCCGGATAGTAAGCGCCGAGGTAGCCGCGCGGAATGTCGTACTCCACGAGCAGAAAACCTTCCGCGTGACGCTCGATGCCGTCCGCCCACACACTCGTGATATCCACGCGCTGTCCGGCCGCAAAACCCAGCATCGCGATATCGTCACGGTTCGCGAACAGCACGCGGCGCTGCCCGTACACGCCGCGATAGCGGTCGTCGAGGCCGTAGATCGTCGTGTTGTACTGGTCGTGCGAACGCGTCGTCATCAAGGTCATCAGGCGCTCGCCGTGTTCCTTGCGCGCGCGATGAATCGGCGTATCGAGCGCGATTGCGTGCACGAGGAACTGCGCCTTGCCGCTCGGCGTTTTCCAGATCCGCTCGCGCGACGCCACGCCGAGATGGAAGCCGCCCGGAAGCTTCAGACGCTCGTTGTAATCGTGGAAACCGTCGATCACCTTCGCGATGCCGTCGCGAATCAGCGCGTAGTCCGCCGCATGCGCGAGCCAATCCACCTTGGTGCTGCCGAGCGTCGCATGCGCCATGCGCGCGACGATCGCGATCTCGGACAGCAGATTCTCCGAAGCCGGTTTGTTCATGCCGTACGACATGTGCACCATGCTCATCGAATCCTCGACGCTCACGCCTTGCGCCACGCCGTTCTGCAAATCGATCTCGGTGCGGCCGAGCGTCGGCAGGATCAGCGCGTCGCGGCCATGCACGAGGTGGCTGCGGTTCAGCTTCGTCGTGACGTGCACGGTCAGATCGCACGAACGCATGGCATCCCATGTGCGCGGCGTGTCCGGCGTCGCAATCGAGAAGTTGCCGCCCAGCCCGATGAACACTTTCACCTTGCGATCGAGCATCGCCTGAATCGTGTTGACGACGTCGAGCCCATGCTCGCGCGGCGGCTCGAAGCGATAGACCTCGCCGAGCCGGTCGAGAAACGCCTGTGTCGGCTTTTCCTCGATGCCGACCGTGCGGTCGCCCTGCACGTTCGAGTGTCCGCGCACCGGGCACAGACCCGCGCCGCGCCGGCCGATATTGCCGCGCATCATCATCAGGTTCGACAGCAATTGCACCGTCGCCACCGAATTCTTGTGCTGCGTGAGACCCATGCCCCACGTCGAGATGACCGCACGGCCCTTCACGTAGATGTCGGCCAGTTTCAGCACGTCCTCGAACGGCACGCCTGCTTCGGCCACGATCGTGTCCCAGCTTTCGGCACGCAGGTCGTCGGCGAAGGCCTCGAAGCCCACCGTGTGTCCGGCGATGAAGTCCACGTCGAGCACGCGCGCGAGACCCGACATCTGCGCTTCGTCGTCGAGTTCGATCACGCGCTTCGCGACGCCCTTGATCAGCGCGAAATCGCCGCCGACTTTCGGCCGGAGGAACACGGAGCTGATCTTCGTGCTGCCCATCGTCAGCATTTCCACCGGATGCTGCGGGCTCGCAAAACGTTCGAGGCCGCGCTCCTTGAGCGGATTGATCGACACGATGGTCGCGCCGCGCTTCGCGCACTCGCGCAACTCGCCGAGCATGCGCGGATGATTGGTGGCCGGATTCTGGCCGAAGATCAGAAGCGTGTCGGCGTGTTCGAAGTCGTCGAGCGTGACCGTGCCCTTGCCGATGCCGACCGTGCCCGGCAAGCCGCGGCTCGTCGCTTCGTGGCACATGTTCGAGCAGTCGGGGAAGTTGTTGGTGCCGTACATGCGCACGAACAGCTGATAGAGAAACGCGGCTTCGTTGCTCGCGCGGCCCGACGTGTAGAAGGCGGCGCGGTCCGGATCGTCGAGGCGTTTCAGATGGCTCGCGATCAGATCGAACGCTTCGTCCCAGCCGATCGGCACATAGCGGTCGAGCATCGCGTCGTAGACGAGCGGGTCGGTCAGGCGGCCGTGCTGTTCCAGCTCGAAGTCGGACTGCGCCATCAGTTCCTCGACCGTGTGCTGCGCGAAGAACGCGGGCGTCACGCGCTTGCTGGTCGCCTCGGCGGCCACTGCCTTCACGCCGTTCTCGCAGAATTCGAAGGTCGATGCATGCTCGCGGTCGGGCCACGCGCAGCCTGGACAGTCGAAGCCGTCCGGCTGATTCTGCTTGAGCAGCGTGCGGTAGTTGCCGCCCGTCACCTTTTCCTTGATCAGATTGATGGCGACGTATTTCAGCGCGCCCCAGCCGGCGGCCGGATGCTTGTACGGTTCAATTCGGGCGTCGGAACGCGATTCGCCGCGAAGGTCGGTTTTCTTCATGATGTTGCCGCACGTGGTCTTGACAAGGCTTTTCAGCCGATGGTGACAAGACTACTGTGTTCCAATCGCAGTGCAGCATACAGAAAATCAAAAAGGGAAGGGATACAGTTGTGCGCGTTTTGTCATAGACTGGCGCTTCGCACAACCCGTTGCTCGACCCACGTCCTTGAAACTGTACGAAAAGCTCGCCGATGAAATCACCGAAGCCGTGCGCCGCGGCGTGTTCGCCGCGGGCGAGCGGATTGCGTCGGTGCGCCAGGCGAGCCAGCAGCATGGCGTGAGCATCAAGACCGTGTTGCATGCGTATGCGCTGCTGGAAAGCCGCGGCATCGTCGAAACGCGTCCGCAGTCGGGCTATTTCGTGCGCGAGGGCGCGCTCGCCGCGTTCCGGCGCGAGAAGCCGCAGCCGGGCGGGAAGGCCGCGCCGCCGGCGCCGCCCGTCGCCGCCGAAGTGGACGTGAGCCGGCTCGTGCTGTCCACCTTGCGCAGCATCCGCGCGCACGATGCCGTGCCGTTCGGCTCGCCATATCCCGATCCGTCGCTGTTCCCGTGGCGGCGCATCAATCAGTACGCGAACGCGATCGCGCGCCGGCAAGCGAGCTGGAATCTGATCGACGATTTACCGCCCGGCAATCCCGAACTGATCCGCCAGATCGCGCGGCGCTACACGGAAAACGGCATGCCGGTCGATCCCGGCGAAATCGTCATCACGCTCGGCGCGACCGAGGCGATCAACCTGAGCTTGCAGGCAGTCGCGAAACCCGGCGACACGGTGGCCGTCGAGTCGCCCACCTATTACGCGATGCTGCACGCCATCGAGCGTCTCGGCATGCGGGCGATCGAGGTCGCGACGCATCCCGTCGAAGGGATCGATCTCGACGCGCTCGCCGCCGTGATCGCCGCGCAGAAGATCGCCGCCTGCATGGTGATGCCGAATTTCCAGAATCCGCTTGGTTTCCAGATGCCGGACGCGCGCAAGCGCCAGCTCGTGGAACTGCTCGCCGCGCATCAGATTCCGTTGATCGAAAACGATGTGTATCAGGAGCTGTATTTCGGCGAGACGCGGCCGTCCGCGTTGAAGAGCTTCGACACGCAAGGGCTCGTGCTGCATTGCGCGTCGTTTTCGAAGAGCCTGACGGCGTCGTACCGGATCGGCTGGGCGCTGCCGGGGCGTTACCGCGCGCAGGTCGAAAAACTGAAGTTCCTGAACACGCTGACGACGCCTTCGGTGCCGCAGGTCGCGGTCGCGGATTATCTCCGGCAGGGCGGCTATGACCGGCATCTGCGGCATGTGCGCAAGGTTTACCGGCAGCAGGCGAGCATCATGACCGCGATGGTGCGGCGCTTCTTTCCCGCCGGCACGCGCATTTCGGCGCCGCAGGGCGGCTACGTGCTGTGGGTGGAGCTACCGGAGCGCGTCGATTCCATGCGGCTCTATCAGGCGGCGCTCGCGCGCAGCATCACCGTGGGGCCAGGCATGATGTTCTCGACGCGCAACGATTTCCGCCACTTCATCCGGCTCAATTACAGTTATCCGTGGACGGCGCAGAGCGAGGCGGCGTTGAGGACGTTAGGGGAATTGGTGGCGCACATGGCGTGAGGGCGCGGCTGGCCAAACCAAAAGGAGACGAGGATGGAAGACGATATCGACCCGGCACTGTTCGCGGTGCTGACACAGCTTTGGCGCGCCTGTCAGGAAAGACCGGACGGCGCGTGGTCGCTCGCGAAACTGTCGAAGCAGGCCGGCGTGCCGATGAGCGCGCTCAGGCGGCAGTTGACGGCGCTGGTGGACGGCGGTCTCGTCGATACGAGATTCAACGAGGAGGGCACCGGCACCGCGCGTCTCACCGAGGCCGGCCAGGAGCTATGCGGGGCTGTGTTCGGCGACGGCGGCCCAGCCGGCGAAGACGACGACACGCCCGAAGAGAACGACGAGCCGCCGCCAAGGCTTCATTGACTGGCCGGTGGCTCGGGGCTGGCTTCGAGCTGGTTCGAAGCTGCCTTAGAGCTGGCTCATCCCGCCATCCACGATGATTTCCGTGCCGACGATAAACGCCGATTCCGGCGCGGCCAGATGCAGCACGGTCGAGGCGATTTCGTCCGGCGTGCCGAAGCGCCCGAGCGGCACCTGGCCGAGAATCTGCGCAGCCGTGGCTTCGAGCGCGGCGGCGTCGAGGCCGAGCTTGCCGTAAAGCGGCGTCTGCACCGGGCCGGGACTGACCACATTGACCCGCACGCCTTGCGGCAGCAATTCCGCCGACAACGTCTTCGCGAGCGAAATCAGCGCGGCCTTGCTCGCCGCATACACCGACGACGCCGGCATGCCGAGGTGCGCATTGATCGAACCGTTCATCACGATCGACGCCCCGCGATTGAGCAACGGCAACAGCGCCTGGATCTGGAAATACGCGCCCTTGACGTTGGTGTCGAAGGTCGCGTCCCACAATGCTTCGTCGACGGCGGGGAACGGCGCGAACTTCGCCGTGCCCGCGTTCACGAATACCGCGTCGAGCCGGATGCCCGCCGCGCCGATCGCGGCGGCCAGTTCGCGCGCCGACGCCACCGAGCCGGCGTCGTTAGGCAGCGCGACGGCTTGTGGGCCGAGGGCGGCGCGCGCCGATTCGAGCGCATCGGCGTCGCGGCCGGTGATGACCACGCGAGCGCCTTCGCGGGCAAAAGCTCGAGCCGCGGCGAAGCCGATACCGCTGCTGCCGCCGGTGACGAGGACCGAGTTTCCGTTAAAGCGAGTCATTCTGTTTCTCCGCAAGAGTGAAAGGGGTTGGTGTCAGGTATCTTGCGCCTCGAAAGCGCGCCTGCCGTGCCATTTCTCCGATGCACTCGTTCGGAAATGTCGAACGTGTTGCAGGGCCGCGGCCCGTTGCGCCGCCTTAGGTGCGTCCGAGCATCGCGACGCCGCAGAACCAGTCGCCGCCGCGCGGCCGGTATTTCCACTGGCGGCTGTTCTGCTGGATCACGGCCGGACACTGCTCTTCCATGACGATGCCGGGATGCGCGGCCGTGCATTGAAGCATCGCGACATCCGTGCGCGGCGCAATGCGCGAAGGCTGGGGCAGCGCCGTATCGACAGGTTCGCGCGGTTGCGCCGGCGCGGCCAGAGGAACCGGCGCGCCGGTCTGCATGCTCGCGATCAGCCGCTGAAGCTCCTCGATGCGCGTCGTGTACCACGTGCCGAGGCACTCCGCGTCGCGGCAATTCGCTTCGCGCCACGCCCATTTGCTATCGCTGTCGGTGATAAACGCATGCCGGTCTATCACTCTTCGGCGCGCTTTCCAGTAGAGTTGTCCCAGCGTATCGTCGAGGCGCGAAAGCGCCGGGTCGTTGCAGATCATTCTTTCGGTCAGCGAGCGTCCTTTATTGCAATTGAAGCTCGCGGCATGGGCGGGCAGGTGCGCGACGAGCAGCGCGGCGATCAGAAAGGGGCGGACGATTTTCATTGCGTTTCACGCGATGCAGGGTTTTTCATGCAACCGATGATCGTCCGTTCGTCCATCTTGCGGACGCCGGAAAAACGCAGCACTTGGGGCAAGTGCTTACAAGATCTTCCTTGCACGACGCGGGCGGGAGCCCGGCGGTTCGAGGCGCGGCGAGGGTGAGGGCCCAACGGCGGAGATTCCCGAGTAAATTACGGGTATACCCTGATGCGCTCCTTACCCAATCTTGCCGATGTTGGATTGGGGGGCGCATCTATGACTCGCGAAGCGACATCATGCAAGAAGGTGGAAGCGGCGTCCGAGGACAGCCGTTATTGGCCGGATATGGCTGAAGAGGTGCTGGCGTCGGAGCGCGGCGTATTGCTGCTGATTTCGCGCAACACGCCGCTGCCGGAATTACTCGATGAAGTGTGCCATCGCGCCGAAGCACTGCTCGGCGCGGGCACGTGCTGCACGATCCTGTTGCTGGACGAAGACGGCGCGCACATCAGAATGGGCGGCGCGCCGTCGCTGCCCGCGCATTTCAGCGCGGCGATCGACGGCGCGTGCATCGGTCCGCGCGCGGGCTCGTGCGGCACCGCGATGTACGAGCGGCGGCTCGTCGCCGTCGAGGACATCGAGACCGATCCGCTGTGGGTGGATTTCCGCGACCTCGCGCTGCCGCTGGGGTTGCGCGCATGCTGGTCGGTGCCGTTCGAAAACGAGGCGGGCGCCGTGCTGGGCGCGTTCGCCGTCTATCATCGCGAGCGGCGCCGGCCCACCGCGCAGGAAGAAACCATACTGCGCGACATTGGCCGCAGCGTGGGGCTCGCCGTGCATCAGGACGCCATGGCGCAGCGCCTCGCGCATAGCGAGGAGCATCACCGGCTGGTGGTCGATCATCTGATCGAGGGCATTGTCGTGCTGTCGCGCACGGGCGTCGTGCTCGCCTGCAATCCGAGCGCGCAGCGCATGCTCGGCACCGGGCCGCAGATCGTCGGGCGCAGCATCCGCACGGTGATGGTGCGCGGCTTCAACGAAGACGGCTCGCCGGTAGCCGAGGAAGAGCGGCCCACCGCGAAAGTGTTCGCGTCCGGCAAGCCGATGCTCGGCGTCACGCTCGCCATCGAACTCGTGAGCGGCGAGGTGATCTGGATCGTGCAGAACGTCGTGCCGATCCTGAAGCCGGGCGAGAGCCAGCCCGACTCCGTGCTGATTTCCTTCACCGATATCGGACCGGTGCGCGACGCGCAGCGCCAGTTAAAACGCCTCGCGACACGCGATTCGCTCACCGGGCTCTACAACCGCGCCTATCTGACCGAGCGGATGAATCGCCTGTTCGCGCCTGGCGGCCAGAACGGCACCGGCGAGCTGACGAGCGTCGCGGTGCTGTTCGTCGATCTGGACGGCTTCAAGAAGGTCAACGACACGGCCGGTCACGAGGCCGGCGACGCGTTGCTGAAGAGCGTCGCCGAGCGGCTCGCCGCGTGTGTCGGCCCCGACGACACGCTCGCGCGCGTGGGCGGCGACGAGTTCGTGATCGTGGTCAGCGCATGTGAGGACCACGATCAGTTGATCGGCCTTGCCCGCCACATCCTCGGCGCGATCGCGGTGCCTTTCGCGGTGGCGGATAACGAGTATTACCTGGGCGCGTCGATCGGCATCAGCCTCTTTCCGGAAGACGGCCAGGACGCGCCGACGCTGATGCGCAACGCCGATTCGGCGATGTATCACGCGAAGCAGCGCGGCCGCAACAACTTCCAGTTCTTTACCGCCGAGCTGAACCGGCAGTTGCAGCGCCGCTTCGTGATCGAGCAGTCGCTGCGCCGCGCGCTCGCCGGCGACGAACTGAGCCTCGTGTATCAGCCGATCGTCGATAGTCACGCCGGCCGGACCATCGGCGCGGAGGCGCTCCTGCGCTGGTACAACAGCGAGCTGGGCAATGTCTCGCCGGCCGAGTTCATTCCGGTCGCGGAAGACGCGGGCCTCATCGTCGAGATGGGCGACTGGGTGCTGGCGCGCGCCTGCGAGCAGCTCGCGCAATGGCGGCGCACGCTCGCGCCGGATCTGATCGTCGCGGTGAATCTGTCGCCGCGTCAATTCAACGAAGGTCTCGTCGAGCGGATCAAGCGCTGTCTCGAACAGTCCGGGCTCGAACCCGCCGCGCTCGAACTCGAAATCACCGAGCGGCTCTTGATGAGCGATACCGACACCGTGCTGCCCATGCTGCTCGCGCTGAGCGCGACGGGCGTGCGCATTTCCGTCGACGACTTCGGCACCGGCTATTCGTCGCTGTCTTATCTGAAGCGCTTTCCGCTGCACAACCTGAAGATCGACCGCTCTTTCGTGGCGGGCTTGCCGGATCACCGCGATTCGATTGCGATTACCCAGGCGGTGGTGGCCATGGCGCATTCGCTCGGCATGAACGTGACCGCCGAAGGCGTGGAGACGCCGGAGCAGGCGGCGTTTCTTCGCTCGATCGATTGCGACAAGCAGCAGGGCTATCTGTACAGCCGGCCGGTGGGCGCGAGCGCGTATGCGCGCGGCCTGGCCGACGAATACGCGGCGACCTGAGCCGCGCCCAGGTCTCTGGCGTAAGATGCAACGACCTGCATGCGAGTCCCAGGAGAGTTGCCATGGCACAGCATTTCGACGCGGTTGTTATCGGCACGGGACAAGGCGGCGCGCCGCTCGCCGTGCGTCTTGGCGAGAGCGGACGGCGCACGGCGGTCGTCGAGCGCGCGGCCTTCGGCGGAACGTGCGTGAACGTGGGCTGCACGCCCACTAAAGCGTATGTGGCGAGCGCCCGCGCGGCCCACGTCGCGCGCCATGCCGCGAGGCTCGGCGTGCTCGTCACCGGCACGGTCAACGTCGATCTGTCGGCGGTCAAGGCGCGCAAGGACAAGATCATCGGCCAGTCTCGCGACGGCGTGGAAAAATGGCTGCGCGGCACGGAGAACGTGACGGTGTTCAACGGCCACGCGCGCTTCACGGGGCCGAAGACGCTTGCCGTCAGCGGCCCGGACGGCAGCGTGCTGCATGAACTTGCCGCCGACGAAATCTTCCTCAATACCGGCGCGCGCGCGGTGGTGCCCCCGCTCCACGGCATCGAGCGAATCCGCTATCACACCAACTCCAGCCTGCTTGAGATCACTGAGTTGCCGAGCCGGCTCGTGATCGTGGGCGGCAGTTATGTCGCGCTCGAATTCGCGCAGGTATTTCGCCGCTTCGGCAGCGAGGTGACGGTGCTGGTGCGCGGCGAGCGCGTGCTCACGCGCGAGGACGCCGATCTCGCCGAGTCCGTGCAGAACGTGCTGGCGCGCGAAGGCGTCGAATTCCGTTTCGGTGTGCAGCCTTCGCGCGTCGAACCGCATCCGCATCGCGAGAACGAAGTGTGTATCGGCTTCGAGCAGAACGTGCCCGCGCTGGAGGCATCGCATCTGCTGTTCGCGACCGGCCGCGAGCCGAATACCGACGACCTCGGCCTCGCCGCCGCCGGCATCGAAACCGACCGGCACGGCGCGATTCCGGTGGACGGCGAGTTGCGCACCAACGTGCCGGGCGTGTGGGCCATCGGCGACATCAACGGACGCGGCGCCTTCACGCATACGTCATACGACGATTACCGGATCGTCGCGGCCAATCTGCTCGACGGCGGCGCGCGCACGGTCGACGCGCGGATCATGGCGTACGCGGTGTTCGTCGATCCGCCGCTCGCGCGCGTCGGCCTCTCCGAAGACGACGTGCGCAAGAGCGGCCGCGACGCGCTGATCGCCACCTTGCCGATGTCGCGCGTGGGCCGCGCGCGCGAACGCGGCGAGACCGACGGCTTCATGAAAGTGCTCGTGGACGCGCGCAGTCAACAGATTCTCGGCGCGGCGATTCACGGCATCGAGGGTGACGAAGCCATTCATACGTTCATCGACATCATGACGGCGGGCGCGCCGTATCCCACGCTGCAATACGCTATGCATGTTCATCCCACCATCGGCGAACTGGTGCCGACCTTGCTCGACGGTTTGAAGCCGCTGAAGTAAGCGCGCAGGCGCGGCGCGCATCGACAAGGGCTGGCGGCATCGCGGATAATCGCGAGCGGCGCGGGCCGTCCGCGCAGCGCAGGCGGCCGCATTCGGGCGCATTCATTCGAATTCGAGGAACAGTTGATGGGCAAGGGACGCGTCGAAGCCTTCAGCGATGGCGTGATCGCCATCATCATCACGATCATGGTGCTGGAGATCAAAGTGCCGGCAGGTCTGGACCTCGCCGCGCTGCGTCCGCTCGTGCCGGTGTTCTGCGCGTATGTGCTGAGCTTTATCTACGTGGGCATTTACTGGAACAATCACCACCACATGTTCCATGCGGTGCAGAAGGTCAATGGCGGCGTGCTGTGGGCCAATCTTCATCTGTTGTTCTGGCTGTCGCTGCTGCCCGCGGTCACGCATTGGGCCGGCGAGAATCACCTGGCCGCGTGGCCGACCGCGATGTACGGCGTGGTCCTGTTCATGTCGGCCATCGCGTATTTCATTCTGACGCGTGCGCTGATCCACCAGCACGGCCACGAGTCGAACCTCGCGAAGGCGGTCGGCAACGATGTCAAGGGCAAGGTGTCGGTGGCGATCTATCTCGCGGGCATCGTGCTCGCGTTCGCCGCGCCGTGGATCTCGGCCGCGCTCTACGCGCTGGCTGCCGCCTGGTGGCTGGTGCCGGACCGGCGCATCGAACACGTGCTGGAAGCCTGAGCGTGCTCGCGCTGAAACTCGCGCTCGTGCCGGCCTTTCTCGCGGCGCTGACGCTGGCGGGGCGCGTGTGGGGGCCGTCGGTGGCGGGTTGGCTCGCGGGGCTGCCGGTCGTCGCGGGGCCGATCGTGCTGCTGCTCGCGATGGCGCGCGGGGCGCCGTTCGCGGCGCAGGCTTCGGTCGCCTCGATTGCGGCGATTGCCGCGTCGGAAGCCTTCAACTTTGCGTATGCGTGGAGCTGCCGCCGTCTGTCGTGGCCGCTCGCGCTCGTGGCGGGCATGACCGGCTGGATCGTCATGGCGATGCTGCTCGCGCATCTGCCTCATTCGTGGGTGTCGGCGCTGGCCGCGGCTTGTGTGGCCGTGGCGATGTCGCTAGGCGGCTTGCCGCGCGTGACGGGCCACGTGCCGGCCACGCGCGCGGGCGCGAGCGAGCTGGCCGTGCGCATGCTCGCCGGCGCGCTGCTGACGCTCGCGGTCACGACCTTGTCGGCGTCGATGGGCGCAACCTGGAGCGGTCTGCTCTCGGTGTTTCCACTGCTGGGCATCGTGCTCGCCGTGTCGGCGCAGCGCGCGCATGGCGCGGACTTCGTCGCGTTGCTCGTGCGCGGCATGGTGATCGGACGCGGTTCGTTCGCGGCGTTCTTCGCCGTGACCGCCGCGATGCTGCCGCGCCATGGCGTGTGGTTGAGTTTTGCGTGCGCGTCGGCGGTTTCGATCGGCGTGCAGGGCGCCACGCGGCGTATGCTCGATGCGAGGCGGCCGGTGCAAGCCGCGTCGCGTGAGATCGCCGTGCAGGAGACGGTGGAGTGATGTGCTTGTGGCTCGCCGGCGGCTGGCTGGTGGCTTGCCCGCGGTTTGCTGGTGACGCAGGGTCATCGCGGATACTGTCGTCATGACTTCTTCTGCCCGAACTTCGCCGCCGAGCCGCATCGGCTTGATTTCCGACATGCACAACCTCGTGCGTCCGGAGGCGCTCGAATATCTCGCCGGCTGCGACGCCATCGTCCACGCGGGCGACATCTGCAACCCGGCGGTGCTGGATGCTCTCGCGCAAATCGCGCCGCTCACGGTCGTGCGCGGCAACAACGACACCGGCGACTGGGCCGCCTCATTGCCGACCCATGCCACGCTCGCCGTGCAGCAGGTCACGATCCTGGTCGTGCACGACATCGCCGATGTGCGCGGCGATCCACGGCAGGAAGGTATCGGCGTGGTGGTGAGCGGCCACTCGCACAAGCCGTCGATCACCGAGCGCGGCGGCGTGTTGTTCGTCAATCCCGGCAGTGCGGGGCCGCGGCGTTTCAAGCTGCCGGTCTCGGCCGGCATCCTGATGGTGGAAGGCGCGCGGGCTCACGCGAGGGTTGATTTGCTGCTCGAATGAAAAACGGGCCGGCAAATCTGCCGGCCCGTCTGTGTCAGCTACTTCTTTTTATTGCCGCGATCAGGCGCGCGCCGTAGCGGTCGCCGCGTAGCGTTCGTCCATTTCTTCGGCTTCACGCTCGCCGCGCAGCACCGCGTGCGCTTCCGCGCGCGTCGCCACGCACGGGCCCGAGCCGAGCAGCGGCTTGCGGGCGGTTTCGCGCAACGCGACCACGGAAACGATACCGATCAGCGACGCGCCCATCAGGTAGTACGCGGGCATCATCAGATTGGCGGTCCGGTCGACAAGCCATGCCGTCACGAGCGGCGTCGTACCGCCGAACAGCGACACCGAAACGTTGAAGCCAATGGCGAGCGCGCCATAACGGATCTTCGTCGGGAACAGCGCCGGCAGCGCCGACGGCATCACGCCGGTAAAGCACGACAGCAGCACGCCGAGAATCATCAGGCCGGCGAACACCGGCAGCACGGTGCCCACGCGGATCAGCAGCAGGGCGGGAATCGACAGCGCGAACAGACCCACGCAGCCGAACAGCATGACCGGCTTGCGCCCGATCGTGTCCGACAGGCGGCCGGCGGCGAGCGTCATCGGCATCATCAGGACCATCACGAGCAGCACGATGAAAAGACCATGCGATTCGTTAAAGTGCAGCGTCGCCGACAGATAGCTCGGCAGATACGACAGCGCCATATAGTCGGTCACGTTGAAGATCAGCACGAGGCCGACGCACAGCAGCAGCGGCTTCCATTGTTGCGCGAGCAACTGGCGCAACGATTGCTTCGGGAGCGCCTTTTCTTCGGCTTCGCGTTGCTCGGCCTGCTTCTTGAACGCAGGCGTTTCTTCGAGCTTCATCCGGATGTACAGACCCACGAGACCCAGCGGACCGGCGATCAGGAACGGCACACGCCAGCCCCACGACAGCAGCGCGTCGTTCGACAGCGTCGAGGTGAGGAGCGCGACCGTGCCCGCGCCGAGCACGTAGCCGATCAGCGTGCCGAACTCAAGGAAGCTGCCCATGAAGCCGCGCCGCTTGTCCGTCGAGAACTCGGCGATGAAGGTGGCCGCGCCGCCATATTCGCCACCGGTCGAGAAGCCTTGGACGAGACGGGCCACGAGCAACAGGACCGGCGCGAGAATGCCGATCGAGCCGTAGCTCGGAATCAGGCCGATCGCGAAGGTGCCGAGCGCCATCATGATCATGGTCATGGCGAGTACCCGCTGACGGCCGATGCGGTCGCCGAGCGGCCCGAACACCATGCCGCCGACCGGGCGAACCAGAAACGCCGCGGCAAACGTGCCGAAGGTCGCGATCAACTGGGCGGACGGATTCGACGATGGGAAAAACACTTTGCCGAGCGTGACGGCGATGTAGCTGTACACGCCGAAATCGAACCATTCCATTGCGTTGCCGAGCGCCATGGCGCCGACGGCCCGCTTGAGGAGAGAGTTGTCGACGACGGTGATGTCGTCGAGGGAGAGGCGTTGTTCTTGTTTGTGTCGCCAGAAGCCGTTGCTGGAAGCGGTCAAGGTAAAAACTCCGATGACTGCGACGAAACTCATGATGCGTTCCGCCACGGTTGCTGGAGAGTGCAGTTTCGCAAACAGGGCGATGGCATCCCGCGCCTTTTGAAGGCGGAAGAGCGGGCGCGCGCAAAAAGCGGCGAAAAAAAGCAAACGCCCATGCCTCGCGAGCCAGGTCGCGAAAAAACACTCGTCTAGATTGTGCTGACTTTGCACCTGCGTGGCCGTGGAAGGGGGGCAGATGCATGAGGACGCGGGTGGCTGGAAGCCGGCCCAAACGCCACTGGAAGGCCTGAAACGAAAAAGGCCGGTGCTGTATTTGCCATGAATCGCCTTTAAGGGCGAACTCAAACGGAGATACGACCGACGAGCCTTCTTGTATAAAAAACTGTTCTCTTCAGTGGACTCGCGAGGTGCGAAGCACACGGCGGGTCACAATGTCAAAGAACGTGAATGAAGGTGAATTGCTGTTGGAACGATGCACATGTTAGCACGATGACAGAGGATCGTGCAAACCGGGTTGGCTTTCAAAGGCCGGGCGGAGCGCGCAATCCCTTACGGGGCGGGCGATCCGGCGAAATCGCGGCTGCCTCGAAAAGAGGCGTCGAATGGCCTGGAAATGTACCGGTTGGAGAATTTCGCGCGGCGCTGGGGCAAAAAAAATCCGCGCATGAGGCGCGGATTGGGGTGCTGCTTGTCGGCGAAAAACCGGCGAATAACCGGCAAAAAAGCATGCTCACTCGGCTGCGGGCGGCACATAGCCCTGCGCGGTGTCTGCGCCTTCGCCGAAGAAGAACTTTTCGGTTTGCTTCATCAGATATTGGCGTGCGCGCGGATCGGCCATGTTGAGGCGGTTTTCGTTGATCAGCATGGTTTGCTGCTTCAACCACGCCTGCCACGCTTCCTTCGAAATGCTTTCGTAGATCCGCTTGCCGAGTTCGCCCGGCAGCGGCGGAAAATCGAGGCCTTCGGCTTCCTTGCCGAGCTTCGCGCATTGAACCATACGAGTCATGCTGTGCTTCTCCTGTGTCGACCGGAGTGTATGCGTGAGCACCTGCTCCGGTCCCATAAAAAGGGTTGTTGTGTCGATGTGGGGCGGGGAGTCGCCTTATAGGGGGGCCGCTCAGAGCTGTTTCATCAGCACGAGCGATTTGCGCTGCCAGTTGTAGAGCCGGCGGCGGTCTTCTGGCAGGTCGTCCACTGTGACCTTGACGAAGCCGCGTTTCAGGAACCAGTGTTCGGTACGCGTGGTCAGCACGAAAATGCGCGTGAGGCCGCGCGCCCGCGCGCGTTGCTCGATGCGCTTGAGCAGCCGCTCGCCGTCGCCCGTGCCTTGCGCTTCGGGCGCGACCGTCAGGCACGCCATTTCGCCGATGCGCTCCTGCGTGTACGGATACAGCGCCGCGCAGCCGAACAGCACGCCGTCGTGCTCGATCACCGAGAAATGGTCGATGTCGCGTTCAATCTGGTGACGTCCGCGCCGCACCAGCGTACCGTCGGATTCGAGCGGCTCGATCAGCGAGAGAATGCCGCCGACGTCGTCCGGCGTGGCTTCGCGCAGACTTTCGAGGTTCTCGTACGAGATCATCGTGCCCACGCCGTCGTGCAGGAAGAGTTCGAGCAGCAGGCTGCCGTCGAGCGCATAAGGGATGATGTGCGCGCGCGCCACGCCGCCGCGGCACGCGCGAATCGAATGCTTCAGGTAGAAGCCCGCATCGCCGGTGACTTCGCCGCTTTCGTGCAGCTTGTAGGCGTCGTCGAGCGACAGTTCGCGGATCAGTTCGGGGCCTTCTTCGCCGGCCTCCATGAGGCCCGGCGTTTCGGTCAGGAACACGATCTTGTCGGCGCGCAACGCGATGGCGGCCGCCGACGCCACGTCTTCCATGGCCAGATTGAAGGCCTCGCCGGTGGGCGAGAAGCCGAGCGGCGACAGCAACACCAGCTTGCGGCTCGCGAGCGAATGGCGGATCGAATCGGCGTCGATCTTGCGCACCACGCCCGTGTGGGCGAAGTCCACGCCGTCGAGAATGCCGACCGGCCGCGCCGTGACGAAGTTGCCCGACACGACGCTGATGTGCGCGTGCGCCATGGGCGTGTTTGGCAAGCCTTGGCTGATGGCCGCCTCGATATCCAGACGCACTTCGCCGGCTGCTTCCTTCGCGGATTCGAGCGCGCGCGCGTCGGTAATGCGCATGCCGTGCGAAAACTCCGACTCGACGCCGTGCAGGCTCATCTGCTCTTCGACCTGCGGGCGCGAGCCGTGCACCAGCACGATCTGGATGCCCATGGCCTGCAACAGCGCGATGTCCGACACGAGCGCATTCAGGAGCCCCTGATGCACCACCTCGCCGCCGAAACCGACGACGAACGTCTTGTTGCGGAACGCGTGAATGTAAGGGGCGACTGAGCGCATCCAGTCGACGAATTGCGCGTGCTGGGCGAGGTCTTCCGCTCCCCCGGAAGGGGCCGGAACGCTCGCGGGCGCGGGGACGAGGTCGGTTTGGGAATTCATGCCGGGGATTATAATGCGCCCCCATGTCGAATGTACCCAAAAGTCCCGCCGCGGCGAACGAGAATGCGGCGCCGGCCGCCGACCGCGAGCACGCCGGCCAAGCGAAGCGCCGCCCCGAACAGGGCGTGAAGCGTAACAAGCCGAACGCGCCTGAGAAGGCGCGTGAGTCGCGAGAGCTGCGTGAGCAACGAGAACCGCGCGAGCAACGAGAACCGCGCGCGCGCCGCGCGCCGCGCGTCGTCGCCGAGCCGAACCCGATTCCGCCGATCACCTTCCCCGAAGCGCTGCCGGTGTCCGGCCGCCGCGACGAGATCGCGAAGGCGATCGCCGAAAATCAGGTCGTGATCGTGTCCGGCGAAACCGGCTCGGGTAAGACCACGCAGTTGCCGAAAATCTGCCTCGCCTTGGGGCGCGGCCTCGGCGCGGGCGGTTCGGGTCTGATCGGCCACACGCAGCCGCGCCGGATCGCCGCGTCGGCGACGGGCCGGCGCATCGCCGAGGAACTTGGCACGCCGTTCGGCGAAGTGGTCGGCTACAAGGTGCGCTTCACCGACAATCTGTCGCCGGGCGCGTCGGTCAAGCTGATGACCGACGGCATTCTGCTGGCCGAAACGCAGACCGACCCGCTGCTGAAAGCGTACGACACGCTGATCATCGACGAAGCGCACGAGCGCAGCCTCAATATCGATTTCCTGCTCGGCTATCTCAAGGAAATCCTCGTCAAGCGTCCCGATCTGAAGCTGATCGTGACCTCGGCGACGATCGACGCCGATCGCTTCGCGCGCCATTTCGGCAGCGACGAAAAACCCGCGCCGGTGATCGAAGTGAGCGGGCGCTTGTATCCCGTCGAGGTGCGCTACCGTCCGGTCGAGGAAGACAGCCCGGCGGTGAAAGCCGCGCAGGGCACGTCGGGCGCTTCGGCCGCGCGTGAACGTCAGAAAACCTCGCGCGAATCCGGCAAGGATCGCGACCGCGATCTGATGGAAGCGATTGTCGACGCCGTCGACGAACTGTGCCGCGAAGGCCCCGGCGACGTGCTGGTGTTCCTGCCCGGCGAGCGCGAAATTCGCGACGCCGCCGAGGCGCTGCGCAAGCACCATCCGCCGCATACGGAAATTCTGCCGCTGTTCGCGCGCCTTTCAGCCGCCGAACAGGAGCGCGTGTTCCGCACGTCGAACGCGCGGCGGATCGTGCTCGCGACCAACGTCGCCGAGACCTCGCTGACCGTGCCGGGCATCCGCTACGTGGTCGACACCGGCCTTGCGCGCGTGAAGCGCTACTCGTATCGCAACAAGGTCGAGCAGTTGCAGGTCGAGTCGATTTCGCAGGCCGCCGCGAATCAGCGGGCAGGGCGCTGCGGGCGCGTGGCCGACGGCATCTGCATTCGCCTGTACGACGAGAGCGATTATCAGAGCCGCGCGCGCTTCACCGATCCGGAAATTCTGCGCTCGTCGCTGGCGTCGGTGATTTTGCGCATGAAGTCGCTGCATCTGACGGCGATCGAAACCTTTCCGTTTATCGAGCCGCCGCCCGGCCGCGCCATCGCCGACGGTTATCAGTTGCTCAACGAGCTCGGCGCCGTCGACGACGACAACCAGCTCACGCCGCTCGGCCGCGAACTCGCGCGTCTGCCGCTCGATCCGCGCGTTGGCCGGATGATCCTCGCCGCGCGCGATCAGCAGGCACTGAAGGAAGTGCTGATCATCGCGAGCGCGTTGTCGGTGCAAGACCCGCGCGACCGGCCGATCGAGGCGCAGGAGCAGGCGGATCAGGCGCATCGCCGGTTCGCCGACGAGCGCTCGGAATTCCTGCAATGGCTGAAAATCTGGAACTGGTTCGAAGAAGCGATCGCCCATAAGAAGTCGAACAAGCAGTTGCATGAGGAATGCCGCAAGAACTTCCTGTCGCAATTGCGGCTGCGCGAATGGCGCGACGTGCATTCGCAATTGCTCACGGTGGTGCGGGAGCACGGCTGGCGTCTGAACGAAGCGGAAGCGACCTTCGAGCAGATTCATCTCGCGTTGCTGACGGGCCTGCTCGGCAACATCGGCCTGAAAGCCGACGACGAGCCGTATTACCTCGGCGCGCGCAGCATCAAGTTCTATTTGTGGCCGGGCTCCGCGCTCGTGAAGAAGGCAGGCAAGTGGGTGATGGCCGCGGAACTGGTCGAGACGAGCCGTCTCTACGCGCGCTGCATCGCAAAAATCGAACCGGAGTGGATCGAGAAGATCGGCGCGCATCTGCTGAAAAAGTCGCTCTCGGAGCCGCATTGGGAAAAGCGCGCGGCGCAGGTCTCCGCTTTCGAGCGCGCGGTGCTTTACGGGCTGCCGGTTTATCACCGGCGGCGCGTGAGCTTCGGCAAGCAGGACCCGGCGCGGGCGCGCGAGCTTTTTATTCGGGGCGCGCTCGTCGAAGGCGAGTTCGACACGAAACTGGGCTTTTTCGCGCACAACCGCAAGCTGCTCGCCGACATCGAGCAACTCGAACACAAGTCGCGCCGCCAGGACGTGCTCGTCGACGACGAGCTGATTTTTGCGTTCTACGATCAGGCGTTGCCGAAGGGCATTTATACCGGCGCGTCGTTCGAGCGCTGGTATCGCGACGAGGTGAAAAAGAGCGGCCAGCCTGAAGACAAGCTGCGCCTGCTGTATCTGTCGCGCGACGATCTGATGCGGCACGAAGCCGCCGGCGTGACGACCGACCTGTTCCCGAAACGGATGACGATGTCGGGCGTCGAAATGGCGCTCACGTATCACTTCGAGCCGGGCTCGCCGCGCGACGGCGTCACGCTTGCCGTGCCGCTCTACGCGCTCAATCAGGTCGACGCGCGGCGGTGCGAATGGCTCGTGCCCGGCATGCTGAAAGAGAAGACGCAACTGCTGTTCAAGTCCTTGCCGCAGAAGCTGAGGCGCCATTGCGTGCCGCTGCCGGAATACGCGGCGGGTTTCGTCGAGCGGCATGCCGCGCCGCGCTTTGCGGCGGGCGGTTTGCTGGAGGCGCTGATCGCCGATGTCCGCGAGCAGAAGCAGGTCGCGTTGAAGCAGTCGGACTTCAAGCTCGAGACGTTGCCGCCGCATCTGTTCATGAACTTCAAGATCATCGACGAGCACGGCCGGCAGCTCGCCATGGGCCGCAATCTGTCGCAATTGCGCGCCGAGCTGGGCGGCCAGGCGCAGCAGCATTTCCAGAAGATCGCGTCGAGCGCGGCGGGCGCCGCGCTGGCCGATGCGGCGGGTTCGGCGGCCGGCGCTTCGACGCGTGACGCTTCGACGGCGCCCGGCGCGGCGCAGAGGGGCAAGGGCGCCGCCGCGCCGGGACCGCAAACGGCGTCGCGCGGAGGCGCGGCGGGCGGCGCGGCAGGCACCGCGCTTTACGAAAAGCTGACCACGTGGAATTTCGGCAAGCTGCCCGAGCTGCTCGAAATTCGCCGCGGCGGGCAGACGCTGTTCGGCTATCCGGCTCTCGTGGATCGCGGCACGCATTGCGACGTCGAAGTGTTCGATTCGCCGGACGAGGCGGCGCGGATTCATCGCGCGGGATTGCGTCGGCTGTTCGCTTTGCAGTTGAAGGAGCCGATCAAGTATCTTGAGAAAAATCTGCCGGGCTTGCGCGAAATGGCGATGCAGTTCATGACGCGCGGTACGCAGGAAGAGTTGCGCGATCAGTTGATCGACACCGCGCTCGACCGCGCCTGCCTGCAAGATCCCTTACCCGACGACGACGTCAGTTTCCATACGCGCCGCGACGAAGGGCGCAGCCGGTTGACGTTGCTGGCGCAGGAGATCGCGCGGCTGGTCGGGCAGATTCTCGGCGAATACGCGACGGTGCAGAAGAAGCTTGTGCAGGCGAAGTCGTTCACCGCCGCGCATGCCGACATGCAGAATCAACTCGACGCGCTCATCGGCAAGCAATTCGTGGTCGACACGCCTTACTCGCAACTCACGCATTTTCCGCGCTACCTGAAGGGGATCGCGTTGCGCGTCGACAAGCTGAAGGCCGACCCGGCGCGCGATGCGCGGCAGTTCGCCGAGTTCCAGCCCTTGTGGCAGAACTATCAGCGCGCGGTCGCGCAACGTGGCGGCGTGCCGGACGCGCGTCTCTCCGAATTCCGCTGGCTGCTGGAGGAGCTGCGCGTTTCGCTATTCGCGCAGGAATTGCGCACGCCAATGCCGGTGTCGGTCAAGCGGCTTTACAAGGTGTGGGATTCGATGCAGCGGTGATGCAGTTCCGCGTGGCGTGGGGCGAGCGCATCTCCTCCACCTGTTTTCGCGGGAAAGAGGCGCGTGACACCTTCCTTGTGAGGGCGGCGTCACGCGCAAAGTGCGCAGGCTGGGGGTGGACCTGCGCTTGACTGCTCAGTGCCTGATCATCACCGGCGGGCTACATCCATTTCCCGCGATGTTGCTTACCAGTGCATTCCCGCACCGAACGACGCGCCGAACTGGCCGCGCGAGTCCGTGCTGCCTTGCAGCTTGTAGACCCATTTGCCGGTTTCCGACAACTGCGACACGCCGATGGCCAGCGCCGACTGGCCGCCATAGGTGCCGCCGGCCATCGCGACCATGCCGTGGCCGGGCAGGACGGCTTGAGGCAGGCCGGCCATGGCCAGCGCCGATGCGGTGCCACCGTAGGAGTCGCGCCGGGCGGAGCGGATCTGGTCGTCGGTGTAGCTCTTTGCCTGGCCGAGCGCGCCGCTCACGCTTTGCTGCAACTGATTGACGTTGACCGCGTCGGTGCCTTGCACGCCTGCGGCGACATTGGCGATCTGCCGCTCCTGACCTGCCGCGCCGACCGATACCGTGTTGGCCCGATCCGCCACGGAGCCTTGGCCCAGGGCGACGGAGTTCTCGGCACTGGCGGTGGCCGCCGCGCCGATTGCGGTTGCGTTGTTCCCACTTGTGGCGGAGTTGGCGCCTAGCGCGGTTGCGTTATTGCCGCTTGCGATGGCGTTAGCGCCCATTGCGGTTGCGTTGGCGCCGGTGGCCTGCGCGTTCGCGCCGGCTGCGACGGAGTGCGCGCCGGATGACACGGCACTTTCGGTGTCGCGATCGCCTTCGGCGCTGAAGAACGGATTCGCCGCATTGACGACAGCGTTCACCACGGCGGTATCGACAGCGCCGGCAATGGCCGCGTTGAGTTGACCCAGGTTGACGGCGTCGGAAGCGTCGATGCCGTTCGCCACGTTGTGAATGATGGTGCCGCCGCCCGTTGCATCGCCGCCGAGCGTGACGCTGTTCCTGTTGATGCTGCCATCGGACTTCTGGTCGTACATCACAGCGCCGTCGAGTCGGGCGGCGTTGGCGGCGCTCTGGTCGCCCACTGCTTTCAACTGGGCGACGTTGACCGCGTCGGTAGCGGCGGTGCCGGCTGCGACGTTGGTGATCTGGCGTTCTTTGCCTGCTGAGCCAACGGAGACGGTGTTGGCGCGGTCGGCGATCGAGCCTTGGCCGAGCGCGACGGAGTTAGCCGCCGCTGCGCTCGCCTGATAACCGAGTGCCACGGAATTAGCCGCCACCGCGCTTGCCTGATAGCCGAGTGCCACGGAGCCGTCGCTGGCCGCATCGGCGAAGCCGCCGACAGCCGTGCTGAAATCGCCCTGTGCCTTGGCGCTCGTGCCGGCGGCGAAGCTCGCCTCGCCAGCAGCAAGCGACGAACTGCCGACGGCGACTGCGTTGCCGCCGGTTGCGGATGCGTCGTCGGTGCCGTCATTCAAGCCATTTGCCCTGAAATAGCGCGAGGCGTTTGCGCTGACGGCTTGCAACTGGCTGAGATTGACGGCGTCGGTGGCTTCCGTGCCGGCCGCGACGTTCGCGATCTGGCGTTCTTTGCCTGTCGAGCCGACGGAGACGGTGTTCGCCCGGCTGGCGATCGAGCCTTGGCCCAAGGCTACGGAGCCGTCTGCCGATGCGCTGGCGTCATGGCCGATCGCAATCGAGTCGCGGTTGCCGGCAAGCGCGGCATAACCGATGGCAATGCTGCCGTCCGAGGTTGCCGACGCGTACGCGCCGAGCGCGGCGGCGCCGGTTCCCGCTGCCCGCGAGTTGGCGCCCAAAGCCGTGGAGTTGCCGCCGGTGGCCGTAGCCTGCACGCCCGATGCGAGAGCATGGGTGCCGCTCGCGAGGGCATCGTCTGAGCCGTCGGCGACACCTTCCGCCTTGAAATAGTGTTGCGTACTGCTTTGCGCAATTGCATTGACCTTGGTATCGACCGCTTGCAACTGGCTGACATTGACGGCGTCCGTGGCCGCCGCGCCGGCTGCGACGTTCGTCACGCGGCGCTCGTTACCGCTCGCGCCAACCGATACTTCGCCTTTTGCGGCGGCGCCGGCGATTGTCGTCGGATCGGCGTCTTTGGGCACGTAAGCCTGTACGCCGAGATTAGCGG
Source organism: Paraburkholderia sp. MPAMCS5 (assembly GCF_036016995.1). Taxonomy (NCBI): domain Bacteria; kingdom Pseudomonadati; phylum Pseudomonadota; class Betaproteobacteria; order Burkholderiales; family Burkholderiaceae; genus Paraburkholderia; species Paraburkholderia sp. MPAMCS5. The sequence goes on along the minus strand of NZ_JAYXBK010000003.1, from coordinate 499,420 downwards.
TGGTCGTGGAAGCCGCGCCGAGCGCGACGCTGTTTTCCGCGGATGCCGTCGCGGCATAGCCGAGCGCGACGGAGTTCAATGCGCTGCTGCCGGCCGCATAGCCGAGCGCGGTGGAATTGTCACCTGCGGCCGTTGCCGACGCACCACCGGCGAACGCGCTGTTGCCAGCAGCTGTTGCGGCATAGCCCACAGCAACGGACTGCGTTCCTTTCGCTTGTGCTGCGCTGCCGAAGGCGGTGCTGGAGTCGTTGGCCGCGACGGCGTTGGCCCCCGCCGCAATCGAATCTGCCCCGTTGGCCTGTGTCCCCAAACCGGCTGCCACCGAGCGGGCGCCGGCCGCAATCGATCCCTTCCCGGTTGCAATCGAGCTTTCTCCGGCCGCAATCGCTCCCGTCCCGGTTGCAATCGAACTGTCTCCGGCCGCGTTAGCAGCCAACCCTGCCGCTATGGAGTTGCTGCCGTGAGCAGTCGCGAAGAACCCGGAAGCAATCGAATTGTCGCCTTCTGCGTGCGCCGCGGCTCCCGTGGCGACTGAATTCTCGCCCGTGGCCTGCGCGGTGAGTCCCGTCGCGATTGCATTGTTCGCCGTAGCGGCCGCACCGGCCCCGAAGGCCAGCGAACTCTGGCCGCTGGCGTTCGCATTGAATCCGGCGGCAATCGAGCTGTCGCCCGAGGCGCTCGCGAGCGCTCCCGCAGCGATCGCGCTGGCTCCCGTTGCCTTTGCCAGTGTGCCTAGCGCGATTGAGTTATCCCCCGCCGCATTCGCGCCGTTACCGTTCTGAATTGCGTTGATACCCGCTGCCATTGCATTCGCCCCGGTCAACGTCACCGCGGCAACCAGCACCGCCTCGACCACCTGCTTCTTTCGGGTGGAACTGCGCTTCGTCTTCGACCTCGACGTTTCCGGCGTTGCCACCCATGTTGCCGTCGCTTCACACCAGACTGACTGGTAAATCTTGTTCATTGTTTTAAAACTCCGCGCTGTTGTTTCGTGGTCGGCGTGAGCGCGGATAATCTGATGGGCGTCATCGCCCAATGTCAAAGCGCGCCAGGAATTGGCGGCTATTAATGGTTGAATCTATCGATTGCCATTTCCCGCGTGTTTAGCCGCGTGCCGATTACCTGCATCACGCCAGCATGTCCACAGGATTGATGGGCTGGGCGATGAGAGGAAAGATTGTCGGGGCGCGGAAGGGGGGCAAAAATAAGCCGAATCCGAAACAGGTAAATTTAATTTTTTAATCTTATTTGCATGATCGGTTTTGTCTATAAAATTAAGGTAAATAAAGAGCGACAAAGATAAATCTTAATTATCGTCCCGAGAATTTTAAAATTTCTTAAATAGACGCATTTAAAATAAGAACTATCCTCGCGAGTCATCTGCAGGACAGGCGCAGCCAATGCAAAGTCCTGCGACCGGCCCGTCCCGGGCGATCCGTCCCTTCATTTTCCCCGCGCCGCAAGCCGACCTGCGTCAACCGCAGGCATCGGCAAACGTTCTACAATGACAGTCGTTCTCCGAAGTGAGTTTTCATGCGTAAATTTTTTCTTCCCGGCGTGACAGCCACGTTCGCCGCGGGTTTAGCGCTGGTCGCCGCCGCAGGCTTTTTTTCTCCGGCGGCCCACGCCAACAACGTGATCGTGCTGAATTCCGCCGAAGCCACGCTGAGCCTGATTGACGAGACGACGCACCAGGTCGTCGGCACCGTGCCGACGGGCAAGGAACCGCACCACTTAATGGCGACGCCGGACAATTCCTCGCTGATCGTCGCGAACTCGGTGTCGAACAACCTGATGTTCGTCGATCCGAAAACGGGGCAGGTCCAGCGCTGGGTCGAAAACATCGAAGATCCGTATCAGATCGGCTTTTCGCCGGACCACAAATGGCTCGTCACCACCGGTCTGCGCCTCGATCGCCTCGACATCTACCATTACGACCAGAAGAACCAGATGACGCTCGCCTCGCGTCTGCCGCTCGCGGTCATGCCGAGCCACATGGCTTTTACGACCGACAGCAAAACGGTTTTCGTCACGCTGCAGGTTTCCGGCGAACTCGCCGCGATCGACCTGGCCACGCAAACCGTAAAGTGGAAAATGAAGGTCGGCAAGGTGCCGGCCGGCTTGTGGATGACGCCGGGCGAAAAGTATCTGCTCGTCGGCATGACCGGCGCCGACTACGTCGCCGTGGTCGACTGGCGCACGCAGAAGGTCGTCAAGACGATCCACACCGGCAACGGCGCGCACAACTTCCGCTCGCTCGCCGACGGCAAGCACGTCGCGGTGTCGAACCGCGTGGCGAGCACCATCAGCATCATCGACGAAGACTCGCTCACCAATGTCGGCGACATCACCGGCCTGATGCCCGGACCGGACGATATGGAACTTTCCGCCGACAAACGTTATCTGTGGGTAACGTTCCGCTTCGCGAAGCACGTCGGCATCATCGACCTGAACACCCGCAAGCTCATCCAGACGATCGCCGTAGGCCGCTCGCCGCACGGCATCTATTTCTTTAATCGCGCGCCGGTCACGGCGCCGAACGGCGCGTGATAATGCGTGCATGCATGCCGCGAATGAGCGCGCCGAAACGATCGAAGTAACCCGACTAGCGCCATGTTCCATCTGATCTTCTCTTCCCTCGACAACTTCGTCTCCGCCGTGCAGACGTTGCTGTACGTCGACGTGGTGCAGCCGCTGCTGTTCCACTTCGACCTGATGGACTATGACGAAGACACGTATGACAGTCTGTATTGGGTGATCGTGGGCGTTCTCGAGGTGCTGGCCATGTACGCGGTGCTTCGTCCGCTGGAGGCGCTGCGTCCGGTCGAGCAATGGGACAACCGCAAGGCGGTGCGCGTGGACGTCATCTACACGTGGATCGCCAAGCTGGGCATTCTCAACCTGTTTTTTTTCTTCGCGCTACAGCCGTTTTTCGACAATGTCCAGGCATGGCTGCGGCTGCGCAACATCTCGAATATCGAGTTCGACAATCTGTGGCCCGGCGTGACGACGCAGCCGCTCGTCACGTTCGTGATGTATCTGCTCGCGCTCGATTTCGCCGGCTACTGGTATCACCGCTGGCAACACCGCATTGGCGTGTGGTGGGAGCTGCACGCGGTGCATCACAGCCAGCAGCAAATGTCGCTATGGGCGGACGACCGCAATCATCTGCTGGACGACCTGATGCAGGCGTCGTTCTTCGCAGTGATCGCGCTGGCCATCGGCGTGCCGCCGTCGCAGTTCGTCGTGCTGGTCGCGATCACGAACCTCGCGCAAAGCGTGCAGCACGCCAACATCCGCCTGTACTTCGGCTGGCTCGGCGAGCGTCTGCTGGTCAGCCCGACATTTCATCGACGTCATCACGCCATCGGTTTCGGTCATGAAGGCCTCAAATACGGCTGCAATTTCGGCGTGCTGTTTCCCTGGTGGGACATGTTGTTTCGGAGCGCCTCGTGGAGCCGAGAGATGGAGCCGACCGGCATCAGCGACCAACTCCAGGGCCGCCGTTACGGCGAAGGCTTCTGGGCGCAGCACTGGCTCGCGTTCGTGCGGATTGCCGGCCGTCTGTCGGGCAGGCGCCGCAATCAGGGCGGCGTGAGCGCCGTCTGAGCCGTTTATCCGAGCCTTCCGTCTGACCTTTTCCCTGCACGCGCAGCCGGTTTTCCCGGCGGTGCGCCACGTGGTTTATCCTGTCCACGTTCGGGCGCGCTCCGCACACGGCGCGCGCCTCGATCATCGGTCCGTTGCGCGGTTTCTATCCGCCGTTTCCATTTATCGTTGCATTCACCGGCACTGGCTCGCATGAATGATCTTCTGCGCTCGTTCGGGCGTGCGCTCGCAAGCGCGCTCCACCCGCGCATGCTCTGGCTGACCTTCATGCCGTTCCTTGCGGCGACGGTCGGGTGGGGCGTGATCCTGTGGTTTTCCTGGCAGACGCTGATTGGCGCGACCCGCGCCTGGCTCGAAAACTGGTCGTTTACGGTCACGCTTTACCATCTGTTCGACTCGCTCGGTTTTTCCGGCCTGCACGTGGCCATGGCGCCGTTTCTCGTGATCGCGATGACGATTCCGCTGATCGTCGTCACGGTGTTGCTGCTGATCGCCACGCTGTCCATGCCTGCCGTCATCCGCTTTCTTTCGACGCGTCAGTTCGCGAGCCTCGAAATGCGCCGCGGCGGAACGTGGTACGGAAGCCTCGGCCAGGCGCTGTGGACAACACTGGTATGTCTCGTGCTGCTGATCGTCACGCTGCCGCTGTGGCTCGTGCCGCCGTTCTTCGCGCTGATTCCGCCGCTGCTGTGGGGCTGGCTCACTTATCGCGTGATGAGCTACGACGCGCTCGCGCTGCACGCCACCCGCGAGGAGCGGCGCGCGCTGGTCAAGCGGTTCCGGTTGCCGCTGCTGCTGATCGGCGTCGCCAGTGGTTTGCTGGGTTCGCTGCCCACGCTGCTGTGGGCGTCGTCGGTGTGGCTGGTCGTGCTGTTCCCGGTCATCACTGCGGTGACGATCTGGATCTACGCGTTCATCCTCGTGTTCTCGGCGCTCTGGTTTGGCTACTACTGCTTGCGGGCGCTGCAACGCATGCGCGCGGACGAAGCTGGCGGCGTGCGGCACGCAGCGCCGGTTCCCTATTGATCAACGCATGATCTAACCGAAGAGGCGGCAATGGCATTTGGCGTCATCATCATTGGCGATGAAATTCTGTCGGGCAGGCGCGTCGACAAGCATCTGCCGAAAGTCATCGAACTCCTGGGCGCGCGTGGCCTCGCGCTCGGCTGGGCCGAATATGTCGGCGACGACCCGCAACGCATCACGGCGACGCTGCGGCGCACGTTCGAATCCGGCGATGTCGTGTTTTCCACGGGCGGTATCGGCGCGACACCCGACGACCATACGCGCCAATGCGCGGCGGCGGCGCTCGGCGTGCCGCTGGCGCTGCATCCGGAGGCTCGGCAGGCGATTCAGGAACGCATTCGCGACATGTATCCCGCCAACGCGGCCACGCCGCTCGATCTGAACTCGCCGGAGAACCTGCATCGCCTGAATATGGGCACGTATCCGGAAGGCGCGTCGATCATTCCGAACGGCTACAACAAGATTCCAGGCTTTTCGATTCGCGAGCACTACTTTGTGCCGGGCTTCCCGGTCATGGCGTGGCCGATGATTGAATGGGTCCTCGACACGCATTACGTGCATTTGCATCACGCCACGCCGCATGCGGAAAAATCGCTGCTGGTGTTCGAGTTGCCGGAGTCGCGGCTCACGCCGCTCATGGAAAAGATCGAGCACGATTTTCCGGGCGTGCGGGTGTTCAGTCTGCCGAGCGTGGGCGACGCCGAGCGCGGCGGCGTCTACGCCCGGCATCACATCGACCTTGGTGTGAAGGGCGAGCCGGAGGCGGTGGCGGCGGCCTTCGTCAAGCTGCGCGAGGGGGTGCACCTGCTGGGCGGCGACGTCGTGGAACACGAAGCCGCCGGGACGAAGCCGCGCGCCTGACCGGTGCGATGAGGCGGCGCGCGTGTGAAGGGACGGTCGGCGGCTGCGTTGCCGCGCGTCCTAAACGGTGTGCGACCGGATACGTCCCGTCCAGGTCCGGTTCAGGTCGGGCTTACCTCATCAAGCGCCGATCCACGGCAAGCCCCGAAAGCACCAGCCCGATACCGTTTTCCGGTGCCCTTGGCCGTCCTTGTCGCCTTCGAAGCCTTCCAGCAGGTCGTACGCCTTCGTGAATCCGACCTGCGCGGCGGCGATGGCGGCGAGCTTGGAGCGCGCGGCGCTGCGGCACAGGAACAGCACCGGCGTATCGTGTGAGGCAACCTCGCTCAACTGATGCAGAAACTCCTGATTTGGCACGGCGCCCGGATAACGCGTCCATTCCAGATGCACGTATTGCCCGTCGCCGATCACCGGCCGGCCGACCCAATCCAGCTCGGCGCGCGTGCGCACATCGACAAGACGCGTGCGCGGGTCGATCTGAAGCAGTTCGAACGCTTCAACCGGGGAGACCGCGCCCGCGTAGGGCAACTGATTGTCGGTGCGGCGTTTCTCAGCGTGCGAATACAACTCTTCCAGCGTGCTCATGAGCCAGTCTCCTTGACCAAATAAACATTCTAGCGCGCGGCGCCGGGCCCGCGACGCCTGGCCACGCGCAGAACAGAGCGCGTCGCGCAAGCCGCCTCGCGCTCGATATTGGTGCAAAATTGAATGGATGCACCACAATGGAATGTCGGGGCGCGCAGCGCGACTGAGGTGCACTTTTTTGGTGCCCGCATCGGCTGCTGGATTTAGGGGCTGCATGCCGAGCGGTGCGCGGATTCCCTGCAAACGCGCGCGCCGCGTGGTTTTGCGCCTTGCTGGCGCACAGATGGCACAGATGCTGCTTTATTGGTGTCGATCGATCCGCGACGGCTGATTTTCATATTCGCTCCTCACAATTGAGGGGTGGACGCGCCGGGACGGGTCAGCTAGATTGGGCGGCGGCTGAATCCGCCGAATTCGTTAATCAGGAGATAGGTTATGAGTAAATCCGTGGCCGACGTCGTTCAACTCGTCAAAGACGAAGACGTCAAGTTTGTCGACTTTCGTTTCACCGACACGCGCGGCAAAGAGCAACACGTTTCGGTGCCGGTGTCGGCATTCGATGAAGACAAGTTCGAAAGCGGCCATGCGTTTGACGGTTCGTCGATTGCCGGTTGGAAGGGCATCGAAGCATCGGACATGTTGCTGATTCCGGACGCGAACACGGCCTTCATCGACCCGTTCTATGAAGAATCCACTCTGGTCCTGACCTGCGACGTCGTCGAACCGGCGGACGGCAAGGGCTACGAGCGCGACCCGCGTTCGCTCGCCAAGCGCGCTGAAGCCTATCTGAAAAGCTCGGGCCTCGGCGACACGGCATTCTTCGGTCCGGAACCGGAATTCTTCATTTTCGACTCGGTCCAGTGGAACACGGATCAGTCGGGCTGCTTCGTCAAGATCGGTTCGGAAGAAGCGCCGTGGTCCTCGTCGAAGGAATTCGAAGGCGGCAACACCGGCCACCGTCCGGGCACGAAGGGCGGCTACTTCCCGGTCGCGCCGGTCGACACGTTCCAGGACATCCGCTCGGAAATGTGCCTGCTGCTCGAACAGATCGGCATTCCGGTCGAAGTGCATCACCACGAAGTCGCGGGTCAAGGTCAGAACGAAATCGGCACGAAGTTCTCGACGCTCGTGCAGCGCGCCGACTGGTTGCAGCAAATGAAGTACATCATCCAGAACGTTGCGCACACGTACGGCAAGACGGCTACGTTCATGCCGAAGCCGATCGTCGGCGATAACGGTTCGGGCATGCACGTTCACCAGTCGATCTGGAAAGACGGCCAGAACCTGTTCGCGGGCAATGGCTATGCAGGTCTGTCGGAATTCGCGCTGTTCTACATCGGCGGCATCATCAAGCATGCTCGCGCGCTGAACGCGATCACGAACCCCGGCACGAACTCGTACAAGCGCCTCGTGCCGCACTTCGAAGCACCGGTCAAGCTCGCTTACTCGGCGCGCAACCGTTCGGCATCGATCCGTATTCCGCACGTGAGCAACCCGAAGGGCCGCCGTATCGAAACGCGCTTCCCGGACCCGCTGGCGAATCCGTACCTGTGCTTCTCCGCGCTGATGATGGCGGGTCTGGACGGCGTGCAGAACAAGATTCACCCGGGCGAAGCCGCCGACAAGAACCTGTACGACCTGCCGCCGGAAGAGGATGCAAAGATCCCGACCGTGTGCGCCGGCCTCGACCAGGCTCTGGACGCGCTCGACGCGGACCGCGAATTCCTGACGCGCGGCGGCGTGTTCACGGATTCGATGCTCGACGCGTACATCGAACTGAAGACGAACGAGCTGCAGCGTTATCGTCAGTCGGTGCACCCGATCGAATTCGAAATGTACTACTCGCTGTAAGCGGCCATGGCGCTTCGCTCAAACGGCGAAGCGCTTTGTCCGACGCTCGCGATCGGTCACGAAGGGACGGCGGCGCCGTCCCTTTTTCGTTAGACCGGTCGCAACGGTTTGCCACCATCTCCTATCGGCCGGACTGCAAGATGGTTCTAAAGAATCTGATCAAGGCGAGGAAAGGGCACGAAGAGACGCTGTCCGATGACGCGCAGCTCGTGGCTTCCGGTCTGCTGCCGGGCTTCGAGGCATTGCCCACGGTCGTGCTGATACTCGACAAGCGCACGCTGCGGGTCGCGTTCGCGAATCCGTCGGCGGAGTCGATGCTCGAACTGTCGCGCAAGCAACTGACGCAGATGGCGTGGCCGGACATCTTCTCGAATGCGGACGAACTGATCGCCACCATCACCGCGATCGCCGCACACCGTTTTCAGGCGACGCATCTCGACGCCGTGCTGGAGCGTCCCGGCCACGAGCCGCTGCACGTGCACGCGATCGTCGGCTTTCTGGAAAGCGCGCAAGACTACGTGCTGCTCGAACTGTTCGAGAACGAGCGGCATTTGCGCACCGACCGCGAGGAGCGCATCAACGACCTCACGGCCGTCAACAAACATCTGATCCGCAATCTCGCGCACGAGATCAAGAATCCGCTCGGCGGCATTCGCGGCGCGGCGCAGTTGCTCGAATTCGAACTCGGCGAGCGACAGCGCGACGAATTGCGCGAGTACACGCAGGTCATCATCAAGGAATCGGACCGCTTGCAAACGCTGGTCGACCGTTTGCTCGAACCGCACCGTCATCCGCATATTGTCGGCGACGTGAATATTCACGAAGTGTGCGAACGCGTGCGACAGGTGATTCTCGCCGAGTTTCCGCGCGGCCTCACGATCGAACGCGATTACGACGTGAGCGTGCCCGACTTGCGCGGCGACAAGGAGCAACTGATCCAGGCGCTGCTGAACATCGTGCGCAATGCGGCCGAAGCCTTGCGCGAACGCATTTCCCAAGGCGACGCGCGCATTGAATTGCGCACACGCATCGCGCGCAAGATCACGATCTCGAAACGCTTATGTAAGCTGGCACTGGACTTGCATATCATCGACAACGGCCCGGGCATTCCCGAGGAAATCCGTGACCGCATTTTCTATCCGCTCGTATCGGGGCGCGAGGACGGCAGCGGTCTCGGTCTGACGCTCGCGCAGACGTTCGTGCAGCAGCACGACGGTCTGATCGAGGTGGAAAGCCGGCCCGGCCACACCGAGTTTCAGATTCTGCTGCCGCTCGACTACTGACGCGCCTCTGCACACTGCATGCATCTCAAGACTTCTGACCGACCTATATGAAGCCGATCTGGATAGTAGACGACGATCAATCGATTCGCTGGGTGCTTGAAAAAGCGCTCGCTCGCGAAAACTTCGCGACCCGCAGCTTTGCGAATGTGCGCGAGGCGTCGGCGGCGCTCGAACACGACAGCCCGCAGGTGCTGGTGTCCGACATCAGGATGCCTGGAGGTTCCGGCCTCGAATTGCTGCAAACGGTGCGCGACAAGGTGCCGGGCTTGCCCGTCATCATCATGACCGCGTTTTCCGATCTGGATAGCGCGGTCGCCGCATTCCAGGGCGGCGCCTTCGAATATCTCGCGAAGCCGTTCGACGTCGACAAGGCGGTCGAGCTGATCCGCCGCGCGGTGGACGAGAGCATGCGCGGCGAACAGACGTGGGACGAGCGCGTCGCCGATGCACCGGAAATGCTCGGCCAGGCGCCGGCGATGCAGGACATGTTCCGCGCGATCGGCCGTTTGTCCCATTCCGCGGCAACCGTGCTCATTACCGGCGAATCGGGCACCGGAAAGGAACTGGTCGCGCGCGCGTTGCACCGTCATAGCCCACGCGCGAACGGTCCATTCATTGCGCTCAACACGGCGGCGATTCCCAAGGATCTGTTGGAATCCGAACTATTCGGACACGAGCGCGGCGCGTTCACCGGCGCTCAGGCGATGCGCCAGGGGCGCTTCGAACAGGCCGAGAACGGCACGCTGTTTCTCGACGAAATCGGCGATATGCCGTTCGATTTGCAGACGCGTCTGTTGCGCGTGCTGTCGGACGGCCAGTTCTATCGTGTCGGCGGACACAATCCGCTGCGCGCCAATGTGCGCGTGATCGCGGCGACGCACCAGAATCTCGAATCGCGCGTCCGTCAAGGGCTGTTCCGCGAAGACCTGTATCACCGGCTCAACGTGATCCGCTTGCGTTTGCCGGCGTTGCGCGAGCGCAGCGAAGACATCCCGTTGCTCACGCGGCACTTCCTGCAAAAGAGCGCGCGCGATCTCGGCGTCGAGCCGAAGCGCGTGTCGGAAGAAGCGCTCGCCTATCTCGCGTCGCTGCCGTTTCCGGGCAACGTGCGGCAGTTGGAGAATCTCGCCAACTGGCTCACGGTGATGGCGCCCGCGCAGACTATCGAGATCAAGGACTTGCCACCGGATCTCGGTCCGGTGCAAGGCGGCGCGACGGACGCGGGCGGCGGCGTTGCCGTCGGCGTCGGTATGCCCGTTACGGCGGACGCGAGCCTCGCGGGCGGCGCGCCATTGAACGGGGGAATAGCGGCGGCGCTTCCGGCGGCAAGCGGCATGCCGGTCGCCGCGCCGGTCAGCGCGTGGGAAGGCGGCCTGCGCACGGAAGTCGCGCGCATGCTCCGCGAGAATTCCGCCGATGTGATGGACGAACTGGCGCGCCGCTTCGAAGCCGCGGTGATCCGGGAGGCCCTCGACTTCACGCGCGGACGCAAAGTCGAAGCGGCCGAGCGTCTTGGCATCGGCCGCAATACGATTACCCGCAAGATCCAGGAACTCAACCTCGAGTCCTGATTTCCGCGCGGCGGGGGCGGAGCGGAGCGCAAGCGGCTGCTCCGGGCGTCGCAAGGCATAATGAACGCTGTTTTCCATCAACAGCCGACGATGCCCGCTGCTTCCTCCGTTCCTCCCGCCTCCCGTTCCGACTCTTTTGCCTGGCCGCTTTCGCCCGATCCTTTTCTATCGCTCGAAGCGCTCGACGATCCCGACGCGCTCGCGTGGGTCGAGAAACAGAATGCCCGCACGCGCGCCGCATGGTGCAGCGGCGCACCCTTCGAAGCGCTCAAGCAACGGCTCGCCGACGCCTATCTGCCGCACGAGCGGCCGGTCATTCCCGATCGGTGGAAAGACTGGGCTTACGACCTGTGGCAGGACGAACGCAATCCCAAAGGCATCTGGCGGCGCACGACGTGGGCGGCGTGGCGCGGCGGCCAGCCCGAATGGCAGAACCTGATCGACTTCGACGCGCTCGGCGAGGCCGAAGGCACGCCGTGGGTGTGCGTCGAGTTCGACATTCTTTATCCCGATGGCGATCGGGCCCTGATCACGATGTCGCCGGGCGGATCGGACGCGCTCGTGGTGCGCGAGTTCGATATCGACGCGCAACGTTTTCTCGACGATGGCTTTGCGATTGCGAAGGCGGGCAAACACACGGCATCGTGGATCGACCGCGATACGCTTTATGTCGGCTGGGACAATGGGCGCAAAAGCCTGACGCGCTCCGGCTATCCGCGCGAAGTGCGGCGCTGGACGCGCGGCGCCGCGCTCGCCGAGGCGCCCGTGGTGTTCAGGGGCGCGTTCGGCGACATCGGCGTGGAAGCGCATTACGATCCCGTGGAAAAGCGGCACACGGTGGTGAGCAGCGTCGATTTCTTCGATTCGCACACGTATCACCTCGACGGCACCGACGCAGCCCCGATCACCGCCGATGCCTGGCGGCGCTACGACGTGCCAGCGCACGTGGCAGTGGGCGGATGGCAAGGTTGGCTGCTGCTGGAGCCGCGCCTCGATTGGCATTGCAACGGCAGGGTCTATCCGGGCGGCGCGTTGCTGGCGATTCGCGAAGCGGCGTTCCTGCGCGGCGCCCGCGACGTGACGCCACTCTTTACGCCGAACGCGCGGACGTCGGCGTGCGAGTGGACCCATACGCGCAACCAGCTCATCGTCTCGTATCTGGAAGACGTGGAGAACAAGACGCTGCTGTTCACGCCGTCGCAAACGGACGATGACACGTGGCACTGGCAGCAGCGACTCTTTCCCACGCACGGCGATGCACAAGCCGATGTTTCGCCGGTCGAATCGACGCTGAACGACGAGGTGTTCGTCGATACCGACGACTACCTGCAACCGCCCGCGTACTGGCTCGCCGATCTCGCGCGCGAGGCGCTGAGCGAATGGGAGTTGCTCGATCGCTGGCCGACCCAGTTCGACGCGACGCGCTTCACGGTGACGCGTGGCCATGCGATTTCCGCCGACGGCACACGTGTGCCGTACACGGTGATCGGACCGCGCGTCGAGCAGGATGCGGCGCGCGCGCAGCATGCCTCGCGGCCATGCCTGCTCACCGGCTACGGCGGTTTTGCGATTCCGTTGCTGCCGACCTATCTGACGGGGCAGGGCATCGGCTGGCTCGAGCGCGGCGGCGTGTACGTGGTCGCGCATATTCGCGGCGGCGGCGAGTTCGGCACGCGCTGGCATACGGCGGCGCAAGGCGAGCATCGGCAACGCGCGTTCGACGATTTCATCGTCGTCGCCGAGGCGCTCATTGAAAGCGGCGTGACAAGCGCTGCGCAGCTCGGCATTCAGGGCGGCAGCAACGGCGGCCTGCTGGTGGCGGCATGCATGGTGCAGCGGCCCGAGCTGTTCGGCGCGGTCGTGTGCGAAGTGCCGCTGCTCGATATGAGCCGCTACCACCTGCTGCATGCGGGCGCGTCATGGATCGACGAATACGGCGATCCCGACGATGCCGGCGACGCGCGCGCGCTGGCCGCTTACTCGCCCTATCACCGCGTGGCGGCGGGCGTGAAATATCCGCCGGTGCTGTTCACGACATCGACTGCGGACGACCGCGTGCATCCGGGCCACGCGCGCAAGATGGCCGCGCGCATGCAGGCGCTCGGCGCGGACGGCGTGTGGTATCGCGAGAATACGGAAGGCGGCCACGGCGGCTCCGATGAACTGGAGCAGGCCGAGCACGATGCAATGGTGTTCGAGTTTCTTTGGACGACGTTGAACGCTTCCGGCCTGAGCGCTTGAGATTCGCGAAGCATTCTCCGGCAGGGATTGCTCAGCCGATTTGCGCGACGACCGGTGCGTGGTCCGACGGCTGCTCCCACTTGCGCGGCACCTTGTCGATTTCACACGACGAGCATGCTTCGGCCAGCGCCTTCGACAGCAGAATATGATCGATGCGCAGGCCTGCGTTGCGGCGGAACGCCATCATCCGGTAATCCCACCACGAGTAGATTTTTTCGGGCTGCTCGAATTGACGGAACGCGTCGGCGAGCCCGAGTTCGATCAGCCGCACGAACTCCGCGCGTTCTTCCGGCGAGACGAGATTTTGGCCTTCCCACGCCTTCGGATCGTGCACGTCGCGGTCATCCGGTGCGATGTTGTAGTCGCCGAGCAGCGCGAGTTTCGGATACAGCGCCATCTCGCTTTTGACCCAGTCGTGCAGCGCGGCCAGCCAGCGCAGTTTGTACGCGAATTTGTCGGTGCCCGGCGCCTGGCCATTGGGGAAATAGGCCGAAATGACACGCACGCCGTCGATGGTCGCCGCCACCACGCGCTGCTGCAAGTCATCGAAGCCAGGAATATTTCGCACGATGCTGGTTTCGTCCACGTTCAATCCTTCGCGCACGAGGATGCCGACGCCGTTGTAGGTCTTCTGGCCCGCGAACCAGCTCCGGTAGCCTTTTTCCTCCAACTCGGCGCGCGGAAATTTCTCGTCCGGCAGCTTCAGTTCCTGAAGGCACAGCACGTCGGTGCGGCTGGTTTCGAGCCAGTCGATCACGTGCTGCTGACGAACTTTGAGGGAATTGACGTTCCAGGTGGCGATTTTCACGGGAAATTCTCAAACTGATTGGCGCAGGAGCCGTAGCTTACCAGCGCACGCGCGGGCGGGACGACTTTCGCGTGACTTGAGGGCCCGAGCGCGAGTTGGAAATAAAATGCGGATGCACGCCGCGCGCGGCGTATAGTGGGCTCAGTCACAGTTGGACTCACTCAGGCACAGATGTGCGGCGGAGGGCATCATGGCTCGGACTTATCCGGAAGTTTATAAGGACTTCGAAGTACATCCGCTGGTTTTTTCAAGAACGTTCGACAAATTCGACGGCCACAAGCGCGACGCGGAAGGGTACGACGTCGCGGTGCGTGTCTGTCGTCCTGGTGCGATCAGCGGGTCGAAAGCGAGCCGTGTGTTCCGTCTCGTGTTGCCCGCAACGTTCGCGGATTTCGGCGTGGCCAAACGCAGCGCGTGCCGGTACGGCGCGGATATTATCGACGGCAAGATCGAGGGCGCGACGGTTCAGGATCTTTGAGCCGCGGCATCGACCTCTTCGCTTCGGGCAGAATTTTCACGCGATTTCTCGCTTGATGATTTGACGTTTTACTCGCGTCTCTATACAATCTCATTTCTCTGACGCGGGGTGGAGCAGTCTGGCAGCTCGTCGGGCTCATAACCCGAAGGTCGTAGGTTCAAATCCTACCCCCGCAACCAAAGCATTAGTGAGAAGCCCGCTGGCGCAAGCCATGCGGGCTTTTTCATTTGCAGCGCCGGGTTCATGCAAAAAGGCCGCTGTGCTCTGCGACGAATCGCAGCCTCTTCACTCTTTCACTCTGCTCCCACCGCCCACGCCACCGCTGCCTGCGCATGCAAAGCTGTCGTGTCGAATACAGGCAGAGCGGAATCTTCCGGCTTGATCAGCAGCGTAATCTCGGTGCAGCCGAGAATCACCGCTTGCGCGCCACGCGCGGCCAGCGATTCGATCACACGTTGATACACCGCGCGCGACTCGCTCTTCACGTTGCCGTGACACAGCTCGTCGTAAATGATGCGATGCACGTCCGCGCGTTCCGCTTCGTCAGGCACGAGCGTATCGAGCCCGTGGCGCTCGCGCAGGCGGCCTGTGTAGAACGCTTGCTCCATCGTATAGCGCGTGCCGAGCAAACCGACCCGTTCGACGCCGGCCGCCACGAGCGCGCTGCCCGTCGGATCTGCGATATGCAGGAAGGGCACGCCGATCGCCTGCTCGATCGATTCATACACGCGATGCATCGTGTTGGTCGCGAGCATCACGAGTTCCGCGCCGCCGCGTTCGAGTTGGCGCGCGGCATCGGCCATTTGTTGGCCGAGCGCGGCCCAATCGCCCGCGCGCTGATTCGCCTCGATCGGCGCGAAGTCCACGGTCAGCATCAGACTGCGCGCGTTGTGATGGCCGCCAAGGCGCGCCTTCGCGTAACGGTTCAGCAGCCTGTAATACTCGGCGGACGATTCCCAGCTCATCCCGCCGATCACACCGATCGTTTTCATCTGCATGCTCCCGATTGAATCAGCCGAGTATAGGCGGCGGCCGCGCGCGCAGCCGGTACACATCGAGCGCCACGCGCCGGTACGCCATCTTGATAAAACGCCGCGTAAAGCCGTCACGCGCTTTCTGTCGCCGATAGAATTGTCATGAGCAGCAAGCGGACACGGACAAACACGGGAGCGACCTATGGATCTGATCATCCGCCGCGCGATGTTGCCGCGAGGCGCCGCGCCGCAGCAGCACGAGGCGCTCGACATCGGCATTGAGGCGGGGCGCATCGTCGCGGTCGAGGCGAATCTCGCCGCCATCGCGCGCGAGGAAATCGACGCCGCCGGCTCGCTCGTCACGCCGCCGTTCGTCGATCCGCACTTCCATATGGACGCCACGCTTTCCTACGGTTTGCCGCGTGTGAACGCGTCCGGCACGCTGCTCGAAGGCATCGCGCTGTGGGGTGAGCTTAAGCCGCGGCTCACGCAGGAGGCGCTGATCGAACGCGCGATGCAGTACTGCGACTGGGCGGTCGCGCGCGGGCTGCTCGCCATTCGTAGTCACGTGGATGTGTGCGATCCGCGCCTACTTGCCGTCGAGGCGCTCGTCGAAGTGAAGCGCCGTGTCGCGCCGTATCTCGACTTGCAACTGGTGGCTTTTCCGCAGGACGGCGTGCTGCGCAGCGCCGGCGCTTTCGACAACCTCAAGCGGTCTATCGCGATGGGCGTCGACGTGGTCGGCGGCATTCCGCATTTCGAGCGCACGATGGCCGACGGCGCGCAATCCGTGCGCATGCTGTGCGAATTCGCGGCCGAGCAGGGCTTGCGCGTCGACATGCATTGCGACGAATCGGACGATCCCATGTCGCGTCACATCGAAACGCTCGCGGCCGAAACGCATCGTCTCGGCTTGCACGGGCGCGTCACCGGCTCGCACCTGACGTCGATGCATTCGATGGACAACTACTACGTCAGCAAACTCCTGCCGCTCATGTGCGAATCCGGCGTTGCGGCCATCGCAAATCCGCTGATCAACATCACGTTGCAGGGACGCAGCGACACGTATCCGAAGCGGCGCGGCATGACGCGCGTACCCGAGATGATGGCGGCGGGCATCAACGTCGCGTTCGGCCACGATTGCGTGATGGACCCGTGGTACAGCCTCGGTTCGGGCGACATGCTCGAAGTCGCGCACATGGGCTTGCACGTCGCGCAGATGACGGGCGTCGAGGGCATGCACGCGTGTTTCGACGCGGTCACGGTGAACGCCGCGCGTATTCTCGGCCTCGACGGCTACGGTGTGGCGCCGGGCTGCGCGGCCAATCTCGTGCTGCTCGACGCGCGCGATCCGGTGGAAGCGATCCGCCTGCGCGCGACGCGCCTCGCGGTGGTGAGCCGCGGCAAAGTGGTGAGCCGTGCGCCGGCGGCGCGCGCGACGCTGTCGCTCGAAGGGCGTGTCTCGCAGATTGATTTCAAACTGCATCGCGATTGAGCGATGCGACGTGTGGAGTGGCCAGCGTCGAGCGTCGCCCAAATAAGAAAGCCGGCGTCCGCGCGTGCGGACACCGGCTTTTTCAGAGCGGCGCTGAAATACGCGCCGCGCGCTTTTTCCTAGCCCGGCATTGATGCGAGTTTCAATGCGCGGCGGCGGGCGTCATGCCGTTGTGCCGCAGCAAGGCGTCGATATTCGGCTCGCGTCCACGGAATGCCTTGAACGATTCCATCGCCGGACGGCTGCCGCCCACTTCGAGAATCTCCTTGCGATAACGCATGCCGGTTGCCTGATCGAGCACGCTGCCGCTCGACGCTTGCGCGGCTTCTTCGAATGCCGCGTACGCGTCGGCGGACAGCACTTCGGCCCACTTGTAGCTGTAGTAGCCCGCCGCATAACCGCCCGCGAAAATATGGCTGAACGTGTTCGGCCAACGCGAGAAGGGCGCTTGCGGCACGACATGGAAACGCTCGTTGATCTCGCTCGCGAGTTCGGTCGCGTTCTTCGTGCCGGCCGTGTCGAAGCCGGTATGCAATTGCATGTCGAACATCGAGAACACGATCTGGCGCAAGGTGCCGAGACCGCTCTGAAAATTCTTCGCGGCGAGCATCTTGTCGAACAGCTCGCGCGGCAGCGGCTTCGCGGTTTCGACGTGCGACGTCATGTCGGAGAGCACGTCCCACTCCCAGCAGAAGTTCTCCATGAATTGCGACGGCAATTCGACCGCGTCCCACTCCACGCCGTTGATGCCGGACACGCCGAGTTCATCGACACGCGTCAACATGTGATGCAGACCATGACCGAACTCGTGGAACAGCGTGATGACCTCGTCGTGTGTGAAACAGGCGGGCTTGCCGCCGACGGGCGCCGAGAAGTTGCAGGTGAGATACGCAACCGGCGTCTGCACGCCGCCGTGCGTATGCTTGTGGCGGCCGCGCGCGTCGTCCATCCAGGCGCCGCCGCGTTTGCCTTCGCGTGCATACAGGTCGAGGTAGAACTGCGCGACGAGGCCGCCGTCCTGATTCTCGACGCAGAAAAAGCGCACGTCCGGATGCCAGACGGCGGCCTCGTCGCGACGGATGCGCACGCCGAAGAGCGTCTCCGTGACCTTGAAAAGGCCTTTGAACACGGCGTCTTCAGGGAAATACTGCTTGACCTCGTTTTCGGAGAACGAATAGCGCCTCTGACGCAGACGTTCGGCGGCGAACGTCATGTCCCACGGTTGCAGGTCGCTCAAACCGAGTTCGTTCGCGGCGAATTCGCGCAGCTCCGTCCAGTCCTGCTCTGCATGCGGGCGGGCGCGCGTGGCGAGGTCTTCGAGGAAAGCCATGACCTGTTCCGGCGACTCGGCCATTTTCGGCGCGAGCGACACTTCGGCGAAGTTGCGGTAGCCGAGCATCCGCGCTTCTTCGGCGCGCAGCTTCAACTGTTCGGCGAGCACCGCGGTGTTGTCCCACTCGGCTTTGCCGTTGCCGTATTGCGGGCCGAGTTCCGACGCACGCGTGACATACGCGCGGTACATCGCTTCGCGCATCGGACGATTTTCCGAGTACTGCATGACGGGAAAATACGACGGGAAGTGCAGCGTGAACTTGTAGCCGGTTTTGCCTTCGCGCTCGGCCGCTTCCTTCGCGGCTTCGATCACGTCTTCCGGCAAACCGGCCAATTCGGATTCGTCGCCGGTTTCGACGACGTACGCGTAGCCGTTCGTCGCGTCGAGCACGTGATCGGAAAACGCTTTCGACAACGCAGCCTGGCGTTCCTGCAATTCGGCGAAATGCGGTTTCTGGTCTTCCGGCAATTCCGCGCCGGACAAGCGGAAGTCGCGCAGCGCGTTGCCGAGAATCTTCTTGCGCTCGCCCGTCAGCGAGGCGAATTCGGCGCTCGCATTGAGCGCCTTGTACTTTTCGTACAGCGCGAGATTTTGCCCGACGCTCGACCAGAACTCGGTGACGCGCGGCAGGTTTTCGCCATACACGGCGCGCAACTCGGGTGTGTCGGCCACGGCATTCAGATGGCCGATCACGCTCCACGCGCGCGACAGCGGTTCGGTGGCGCGCTCGACCGGCTCGACCACGTCGGCCCACGAAGCGGGTGTAATCGGCTGGGCGGCCCGCTCGACGGCGGCGGACGCGTCGGCGAGCAACACATCGAGCGCGGGCGTCACATGGACAGGGCGGATTTCGCCAAAGCGCGGCAGGTCGGAAAAATCGAGGAGCGGGTTGTCGTGATTCGAGGCGGTAGTGGACATGAGGCTTCCTGTCTGACGCGGGTGAACGGGTAATCGGTCTTGTGCTTGAGTGGGCGCGCGTGGCGACGCCACGTCGGACGCCACGTCGGCGACCCCAAGCGCCGGATATCAGCATTATTGGGGCAGGGCGCGCCGATTCCAATCGGCCGGCAGACAAATTACCAGATTCGGGGCGGGGGGCGTGCGGTGTGGGGCGTGCGGTTAGCGGCGTGGAGTTCGTGGTGTGCGCCCAGCGGCGTGTGGCCAGCGGAGCCGCCAGTTGAAACCGCTCATCGAAACTGCTCATCGAAACTGCACGTCCGACCGCACAGCGAACGTGGCGAAAGCGCCGGTTGCGTATCGCCCGGCGCTTTCATCTTCCCTCTTCCGGCGTCAGGCGTGCTTCGAGGCCTCGCGCTCCGCGGCTTCGATCGTGTTGACGAGCAGCATCGTGATGGTCATCGGGCCGACGCCGCCCGGCACCGGCGTAATGTAGCCGGCCACTTCCTTCACGCCCGCGAAATCGACGTCGCCGCACAGCTTGCCCGCTTCGTCGCGATTCATGCCGACGTCGATCACGGCCGCGCCCGGCTTCACCATGTCGGCGGTGAGAATGTTGCGCAGACCGGTGGCGGCGACCACGACGTCTGCGTTACGCGTGTGCGCGGCGAGCTCGCGCGTCTTGCTGTGGCAAATCGTGACGGTCGCGCCCGCTTCGAGCAGCAGCAGCGCCATCGGCTTGCCGACGATGTTCGAGCGGCCGATCACCACCGCGTTCGCGCCTTGCAACGCAATCTCATAAGCGGCCAGCATCTTCATCACGCCGTACGGCGTGCACGGGCGGAACAGCGGCTTGCCCGTCAGCAACGCGCCGGCATTGGCGACGTGAAAGCCGTCCACGTCCTTCTCCGGCGCGATCGCCTCGATCACCTTGTGACTGTCGATATGCGGCGGCAGCGGCAATTGCACCAGAATGCCGTGGATGAGCGGATCGCGATTGAGTTCGTCGATACGTTCCAGCAGTTCGGCTTCCGAGAGATCGGCGGGATAGCGGTCGAGCATCGAGCCGAGACCGTTGTCGTGACACGCCTTGACCTTGTTGCGCACATACACTTCGCTTGCGGGATTGTCGCCGACCAGCACGACGGCGAGGCCCGGTTGATGGCCGCGGGCGGTCAGGGCGGCAGCGCGTGCGGCGGCGTCGGCGCGCAGGGTCTTGGAAAGGGCGAGGCCGTCGATCAGTTTGGCAGTCATGGTCGGTCGAGAGGGGCAGTATGGAAAGCCGGGCAGCGTGCGGGCCGCGCATCATGGCGTTTTTCAGCGGGAACGAGTCGGCACATGAAAAGCGCGCGACGCGGTTCGGAGCTAGGCGCGGCTGCAAAGTCCGACATTATACCGGCGCGCGTGGCCAGGCTTAAGGCGCCCGAATGACCGATGCATCGGCTGAATCAAAGATCGTGAAAAGGAAGCGAGGGGCGAGCGGACTGAAGCAGATGAAAGGCCGGACTGGAGGGCCCGGCCGGCGCGGCCTTGTGAAGACGGCCGCTTCGGAAGTTGCCGAAGCGTGCCGCCGGTGCCGGATGTAATGCCGGATGTAGCTGACTGCGGCGGCAAACGGCGGCGGCAAACTGCGGCCGCCCGCTGCGGCCGCCTACTGAGCCGTTTGCGGCTTGTTGGACAGCGCGAGTCGCAACAGATCGGCGACCGTGTTGACGTTGAGCTTTTCCATGATGTTGGCGCGGTGCGCTTCGACCGTCTTGATGCTGATGCCGAGGTCGTCGGCAATCTGCTTGTTCAGACGGCCCGCGATGATGCGCTCCAGCACCTGATGCTCACGCGCGGTCAGCTTGCCAAGACGTTCGGCGGCGGCGCGCTGCTGCTGGACGCTCGTGCTTTCGCTGCGCGCCTTGTCGAGCATGCGCTCGACAAGCTTGCGCAGTTCGGCTTCGTCAAACGGCTTTTCGATAAAGTCCATCGCGCCTTTTTTCATCGTGGACACCGCCATCGGCACGTCGCCGTGGCCCGTCACGAAGATGATCGGCAGCGACGCATTGTCGGCGATCAGACGTTCCTGCAATTCCAGTCCGCTCATGCCGGACATCCGCACATCGAGAATCAGGCACGCGATCTGGCCCGGGTGCTGATGCGGCTGCCAGGCGTCGATGAACTGCTCGGCGCTGGAAAAGCACTGCACGCGGTACCCGTTCGCCTCCAGCAGCCAGCGCAGTGAATCTCGCACGGCCTCGTCGTCGTCGACGACAAAGACAGTTTCCTGTGTGGTGACTGGGCTGTTCATAGCTCTCCCGTAACGGTTTGTGGTGTCGGCGCCTCGGACCCGCCGTTGCTCGGGCCGTCAGGCTCTCCAATAGGCAGACTGCAATGGAACGTGGCGCCTGTGACGTGGCCGTCGGATTCGACATTGTTCACCACCCACAGACGCCCGCGGTGCGATTCGATAATCGAACGGCAAATGTTCAGCCCCATGCCCATGCCGTCGGACTTGGTGCTGTAAAACGGTTCGAACAGCCGCTCGGCTGTTGCTTCGTCGACGCCCGGACCCTGGTCGACGACGCTGATGCAGACAAAGCCGCTCTCCAGCCGCACGACCACGCGGATCACCGGATCGACGGCATTGGGCCGCGCTTCGGCCATGGCCTCGGCGCCGTTCTTCAGCAGGTTGACCAGCACCTGCTCGATCAGCACCGGATCGACGTAGATCACGGGCAGCCGCGAGCGCATGTCCGTGACGATGCGAATGCGCCGCTTGCGCGCCTCGATCTCGGCGAGACCCACCGCGTCCGCGACGATGTCCGCGACGCGCGTGGCCTGGCGCTTCGGCTCGCTGCGTTTCACGAACTCGCGAATGCGCTTGATGATCATGCCGGCGCGCACCGCCTGTTGCGCGGTTTTTTCGAGCACGGGCAGCAGGTTATCAGGCGTCGTCCGACCGGATTTAACCAGCGCGACGGTTCCCGAGCAATAGTTATTGATCGCGGCGAGCGGCTGATTCAGTTCGTGCGCGAGCGACGATGCCATTTCGCCCATGGTCATCAGGCGGCTCGTGAATTGCAGCTTTTCGTCCTGCTGGCGCGACAGCTCCTGCGCCTGCTTGCGGGTGGTGATGTCGGTCGCGATCTGCATCTGCGCGAGGTGGCCGTCTACCCACTGTATGTACTGACGCCTGACTTCAAACCATTTCTGGATGCTTTGCACGTAGATTTCCTGCGCGTCCGCCGTGCTCTCGGTCAAGGCGGCGGCGGGGAGACCCGCGTAGGTGTCCACCATATCGATCGAATCCGACGACGCCTGTGCGCTATCGAACCCGCCGCCCGCCAATTCCAGATGGCCGTCCGGACGAATCCCGAACAGATGGCGGTAATAGCGGTTGGCGAACAGCAGCTCGGCTTCGTCGGCGGCCAGGACGGAGACCGCGGCGTCGAGACTTTCGAGCACGGTCGTGAAGCGCTCGTGCGCGGCGGCGAGTTCCTCGCGTGCGCGCTTCGGCTCGGTGATGTCGGTCATCGACGACATCCAGCCGGTCTGGCGCCCCGAGCTGTCGATCAGCGGCGACACGTAAAGGCGCGCGTGGAACGTGGAGCTGTCCTTGCGGCGCACGCGCAATTCGAAGCCGGACGAGGGCGCCTTGCCGCGCAGCGTCATGTCGAGCTGGCGCTGCATTTCCGGATAGGCGTCGCGCGGCCAGTAGGCGAACGGCGCGATCTTGCCGACGAGATCGCTTTCGTCCCAGCCGGTCATGCGGCAAAAGGCCGGATTGACGTGCGTGATGCGGCCGTGCATGTCCAGCACGCGCATGCCGATCAGCACGGAGTTTTCCATCGCGCGGCGGAAGAATGCTTCGGCGTACAGCGCCTGCTGCGCCTCGAAGCGCTGGCGCGTGTGTTTCCACAGGCTCCACAGACTCCACAGCACGAAACACGACAGCCCGGCGACCAGCCACACGAGCGTGTTGTTCGTGAAGTTGGTCATTTGCGGGAACGCGTAGACGCGCACCGACACGCCCTGGCCCGGCGGATCGAGCGGCAGGTCGTAGAACATGTCGCGCGGCAGGCGCGGGCGGGTCGACGTGGTGGTCAACTCGCGGTTGTTCGCGTCGATGATCGAAATCTTGTACTTGGCCGACAGCTCGGGCGGGATGTCGTGCTTCAGGATGCCTTCCACCGAGAACACGGCGGCGATCGAGCCGAGAAACTCGCGGTCGCGATAGACGGGCGTCTGCAACGTGATGTAACCGTTGCCGAGGTCGTCGTAAATGAGCGGCGAATAGACCTGGCGGCGCGTGCTGCGCGCCTCGTTGAAGGCGGCTTTGACCGCTTCGTCCATTTGCGAGTCGTTCGGTCTGGCAAGGCGCTGGCCGAACACGGGCAGCGCGGTATTGGGCCAGCGCGGCTGTTGCTGGCTCGTGTACCAGTTCATGTAGAGGATCTCGGGATGCCCCTGCATGATGTCCGTGGTGGACACCTGGAACGAATGCGGATCGGCGTGGCCGGCGGCGAGGTCGCGCGCAAGCGCCTGGATCTGTTCCTGCGCGCCGGTCATGGACAGGCGGATCTGCTGCTGCGCCCAGGCGACGTTGCGGTAAAGCGTATCTTCCTGTTGTTGCTGCTCGCGCCGGTTCAGGCTCCACAAAATGAGGCTCATGACGACCAGGAATACCAGGATCGACAGGAGGGGCGTGAGCAGATAGGAATTGGACCACCATGGTCCATGGTGCCAGCGGGAGGACGGCGTCGCATCCGCCGGCGAACCAGCGGTGCGCGCCGATCGAGCGAAAAGCCGTTCGGTCAACATGCGTGGCATTGTAGCGCAGCGCGTCCCTGGCAAATGGCGCAAAAAATCGCGGAAAGTGCCGTTAATCGGCGCACACTAGCCGACGTATCCCGCAAATGGCAGTCAAATCAGGTTGCGCCGCAACAATTTTTCGCATTATGAGAATCAATCTCGTAATTCGAAAATTTTGTTGCGCGGACGTCGGGACCCTTATTACAATCGGCCGAAGCTGCCGCGGCCGTGCTTCGTCCGCGTCGTCTGTTCTCAGAGCGTTCCTCTATATCCAGGAGACGAGCATGTCCGCTGTACCCGACGAAGTCATGAAATATGTCGCCGCCGAAAAAGACGACGATCCCCAGGAAACCGGCGAGTGGCTTGAAGCGCTGGATGGCGTGATTTCTGCTGTTGGCCCCGACCGTGCCCACTACCTGATCGAAAAGCAGATCGAATTTGCCCGCGTGCACGGCGAACATCTGCCGTTCTCGGCCAACACCCCGTACATCAACACGATCCCGGTCGCTCGCCAGGCGAAAATCCCCGGTGATCAGGACATCGAACACCGTATCCGCTCGTACACGCGCTGGAACGCCATTGCCATGGTGCTGCGCGCCGGCAAGGAAACCAACGTGGGCGGCCACATCGCGTCGTTCGCTTCGGCGGCCACGCTGTATGACGTCGGCTTCAACCATTTCTGGCATGCGCCGTCGCCCGAACATGGCGGCGACCTCGTGTTCGTGCAGGGCCACTCGTCACCGGGTGTCTACTCGCGCGCGTTCCTGCTCGGCCGTCTGACCGAACAACAGCTCGACAACTTCCGCCAGGAAGTGGGCGGCGAGGGCATTTCGTCGTATCCGCATCCGTGGCTGATGCCGGATTTCTGGCAGTTCCCGACCGTGTCGATGGGTCTCGGCCCGATCATGGCGATCTATCAGGCGCGCTTCATGAAGTATCTGCAAGCGCGCGGCATCGCGAAGACCGACGGCCGCAAGGTCTGGGCCTTCCTCGGCGACGGCGAGACGGACGAGCCGGAATCGCTCGGCGCGATCGGCATGGCCGGCCGCGAGCGGCTCGACAACCTCGTGTTCGTGATCAACTGCAACTTGCAGCGCCTCGACGGTCCGGTGCGCGGTAACGGCAAGATCATTCAGGAACTCGAAAGCGAATTCCGCGGCGCGGGCTGGAACGTCATCAAGGTCGTGTGGGGCAGCCGCTGGGATGCGCTGTTCCAGCGCGACAAGTCGGGCGCGCTGATGCGCCGCATGATGGAAGTCGTCGACGGCGAGTACCAGACGTACAAATCGGAATCGGGCGCGTTCGTTCGCGAGCACTTCTTCAACACGCCGGAACTGAAGGCGCTGGTCGCCGACTGGTCGGATGAAGACGTGTGGAACCTGAACCGCGGCGGCCACGATCCGCACAAGATCTACGCCGCGTTCAAGGAAGCGACGCAGTCCAAGGGCCAGCCGACCGTCATCCTCGCGAAGACGATCAAGGGCTACGGCATGGGCGAAGCCGGCCAGGCCATGAACATCACCCACCAGCAGAAGAAGATGCAGGTGGAGCAGCTCAAGAAATTCCGCGATCAGTTCCGTCTGCCGATCTCCGACGAAGATCTCGTCGACGTGCCGTACCTCAAGTTCGAAGAAGGTTCGAAGGAACTCGAGTACATGCGCGCCCGCCGCCAGGACCTCGGCGGTTATCTGCCGGCGCGCCGCCAGAAGGCCGAGTCGCTGCCGGTGCCGGAGCTGTCGGCATTCGAGCCGCTGCTCAAGGGCACGGGCGAAGGCCGCGAAATCTCCACGACCATGGCGTTCGTGCGGATTCTCAACATCCTGCTGAAGGACAAGGCGCTCGGCAAACGCGTGGTGCCGATCGTGCCGGACGAGTCGCGCACGTTCGGGATGGAAGGCCTCTTCCGTCAGATCGGTATCTGGAATCAGGACGGCCAGAAGTACATTCCGGAAGATTCCGATCAGCTGATGTTCTACCGTGAGTCGGAAACCGGTCAGATTCTGCAGGAAGGCATCAACGAAGCCGGCGGCATGTCGGACTGGATCGCGGCCGCGACGTCGTACTCGACGCACGGCGAGATCATGATCCCGTTCTACATCTTCTACTCGATGTTCGGCTTCCAGCGCATCGGCGACCTCGCATGGGCGGCGGGCGACATGCGCTCGCGCGGCTTCCTGCTGGGCGGCACCGCAGGCCGCACGACGCTGAACGGCGAAGGTCTGCAACACGAAGACGGCCACTCGCTGCTGTGGGCCGCCTCGGTGCCCAACTGCATCAGCTACGACCCGACGTTCGGCTACGAACTCGCGGTCATCATGCAGGACGGCCTGCGCCGCATGGTCGCGGACCAGGAAGACGTGTACTACTACGTCACGGTGATGAACGAGAACTACGAGCACCCGGCAATTCCGCAGGGCGAGAGCGTGGCGGCCGACATCATCAAGGGCATGTACGCGTTCCGCAAGGCCGACGCGGACAAGAAGGCGCCGCGCGTGCAACTGATGGGCGCGGGCACGATCTTCAACGAAGTGATCGCCGCCGCCGAGCTGCTGAAGAACGACTGGGGCGTCGCCGCCGACCTGTGGAGCGTGCCGAGCTTCACCGAACTCGCGCGCGAAGGCCACGAAGTCCAGCGCTGGAACCTGCTGCATCCGACGGAAGAAAAGAAGCTCTCGCACGTCGAGAAGCTGCTGAAGGACGCGCAAGGTCCGGTCATCGCATCCACCGACTACGTACGCGCGCTGACTGAGCAGATCCGCGCGTTCGTGCCGCAGAAGTTCGTCGTGCTGGGCACGGACGGCTACGGCCGTTCGGACACGCGTGAAAAGCTGCGCCACTTCTTCGAAGTCGACCGCTACTGGGTCACGGTTGCCGCGCTGAATGCGCTGGCTGACGAAGGCACGATCGAACGCAAGGTGGTCGCCGAGGCGCTCAAGAAGTACAACCTCGATCCCGCCAAACCCAACCCGATGACCGTCTAAGGCATCATTCCCCGTGTGCCACGGCGTGCGCGCCTGCTCCTGATCTTCAGGGGCAGGCCGCGTGCGCGGCCCAGGAGACACTAACAATGAGTCAAGCGATCGAAGTCAAGGTGCCGGACATCGGCGATTACAAGGACATTCCTGTGATCGAGGTGCTGGTCAAGGCGGGTGACACCGTCGAAAAAGAGCAATCGCTCGTTACGCTGGAATCCGACAAGGCGACCATGGACGTGCCGAGTTCGGCTGCCGGCGTCGTCAAGGAAGTGAAGGTCAAGGTCGGCGACAACGTATCGGAAGGTTCGCTGATCGTCGTGCTGGACGGCGCAGCAGGCGGCGCGGCTGCGCCCGCTCCCGCGCCTGCCGCTGCACCGGCGCCCGCTCCGGCGGCGGCGCCCGCGCCCGCTCCGGCGGCGAGCGGCGGCGGTCTGCAGGAAGTCAAGGTGCCGGATATCGGCGATTACAAAGACATTCCCGTGATCGAAGTCGCGGTGAAGGTCGGCGATCGCGTCGAGAAAGAGCAGTCGCTCGTGACCCTCGAGTCCGACAAGGCGACCATGGACGTGCCGAGTTCGGCCGCCGGCGTCGTCAAGGAACTGAAGGTCAAGGTCGGCGATACCGTGTCGGAAGGCTCGGTGATTGTCGTCGTGGAAGCCGAAGGCGGCGCGGCAGCGCCGGCGCCGGCTCCCGCCGCGAAACACGAAACCGAGAAGCCTTCGGATGCGCCGGCCTCGCCGTCGCCCGCACCGGCCTCGCCGTCGGCGCTCGCGCAGGCGCCTCTGATTCCGGCAGGCGAGGGCGGCACGCGCCGCATCAGCCACGCTTCGCCGTCGGTGCGCAAGTTCGCGCGCGAACTGGGCGTCGACGTGACGCAGGTTCAGGGCACGGGTCCGAAGGGCCGCATCACGCAAGCCGACGTGACCGCGTTCATCAAGGGCGTCATGACCGGTCAGCGCGCTGCGCCCGCCGGTGCGGCGCCCGCGGCGGCTGGCGGCGGCGAGCTGAATTTGCTGCCGTGGCCGAAGGTCGACTTCACGAAGTTCGGTCCGATCGATCCGAAGCCGCTGTCGCGCATCAAGAAGATTTCGGGCGCGAACCTGCACCGCAACTGGGTCATGATTCCGCACGTCACGAACAACGACGAAGCGGACATCACCGAACTCGAAGCGCTACGCGTGCAGTTGAACAAGGAAAACGAAAAGGCCGGCGTGAAGATCACGATGCTGGCGTTCGTGATCAAGGCCGTGGTGTCGGCGCTGAAGAAATTCCCGACGTTCAACGCGAGCCTCGACGGCGACAACCTCGTGTTCAAGCAGTATTACCACGTGGGCTTTGCCGCCGACACGCCGAACGGTCTGGTCGTCCCGGTGATTCGCGACGCGGACAAGAAGGGTCTCGTCGAGATCGCGAAGGAAATGACCGATCTGTCGAAGGCCGCGCGCGAAGGCAAGCTGAAACCGGATCAGATGCAAGGCGGCTGCTTCTCGATTTCGTCGCTGGGCGGCATTGGCGGCACGAACTTCACGCCGATCATCAATGCACCCGAAGTCGCGATTCTCGGTTTGTCGCGCGGCGCGATGAAGCCGGTGTGGGACGGCAAGCAGTTCGTGCCGCGTCTCACGCTGCCGCTGTCGCTGTCTTACGACCACCGCGTGATCGATGGAGCCGAGGCGGCGCGCTTCAATGCGTATCTCGGGTCGATTCTTGCCGATTTCCGGCGTGTGATTCTTTGATGTGATGTTGCGCGGGGCGCTGTGTTTTTTGTCGGTGATCCGCGCGCGTCTGTACCTGCTTTCTTTTCGGTCTATTAGCGCTGTCCCTGTGCGGGGCGGCACCTGCTTTTCTTTGCCTTGCCAAAGAAAAGCAGGCAAAAGAAAGGCGCGTCCTTCGGCGGACGGCAAAAAATGAACCTGTCCGCCGTGCTGCCAGCTTTTCTGGGTCGAAAGTTCCAGGTCTTGCTCATCACGATCAACAAGAGAAGGGGACACTATGAGTCTCGTCGAAGTAAAAGTGCCGGATATCGGCGACTTCAAGGACGTCGATGTCATCGAAGTCAATATCAAGCCGGGCGATACGATCGAAAAAGAGCAGTCGCTGCTGACGCTCGAATCGGATAAGGCCTCGATGGAAGTACCGAGCGACACGGCCGGCACCGTCAAGGAGGTCCGCGTCAAGGCCGGCGAGAAAGTTTCGCAAGGCACGGTGATCGCGCTCGTCGAAACGTCGGGCGAAGCCGCGCCGGCGAAGGAAGCACCGAAGGCCGCAGCCAAAGAGCCGGAAAAAGCACCGGCGCAAGCCGCTGCTGCGGCCGCGCCCAAGGCCGCCGCGCCGGCGCCGCAAGCCGGCAGCTTCTCGGGCAGCGCCGACATCGAATGCGACATGCTCGTGCTGGGTTCGGGCCCGGGCGGCTATTCCGCCGCGTTCCGTTCGGCCGACCTCGGCATGAAGACCGTGCTCGTCGAGCGTTATTCCACGCTGGGCGGCGTGTGTCTGAACGTCGGCTGTATTCCGTCGAAGGCGCTGTTGCACACGGCGCTCGTGATCGACGAAGCGGCCGAACTTGCCTCGCACGGCATCTCGTTCGGCAAGCCGCAGATCGATCTCGACAAGCTGCGCGATTTCAAGTCGGGCGTCGTCAAGAAGCTGACGGGCGGTCTCGCCGGCATGGCGAAAGCGCGCAAGGTCGAAGTGGTGACGGGCACCGGCGCATTCGTCGATCCGAACCACATGGAAGTGCAGACCGAAGGTGGCAAGAAAGTCGTCAAGTTCAAGCAGGCGATCATCGCCGCGGGTTCGGAGGCGGTGAAGCTGCCGTTCATTCCGGAAGATCCGCGTGTGGTCGATTCGACCGGCGCACTCGAACTGCGTCAGATTCCGCAGCGCATGCTGGTGATCGGCGGCGGCATTATCGGTCTGGAAATGGCGACGGTGTACGCCACGCTCGGCGCGCAGATCGACGTCGTGGAAATGCTCGACGGCCTGATGGCCGGCGCGGACCGCGATCTGGTCAAGGTCTGGGAGAAGTACAACAGCAAGCGTTTCGCGAACGTCATGCTGAAGACCAAAACCACGGCGGCCGAGGCGAAAGACGACGGCATTTACGTGTCGTTCGAGGGCGAGAAGGCGCCGGCCGAAGCGCAGCGCTACGACCTCGTGCTGGTGGCGGTCGGCCGTGCGCCGAACGGCAAGCGGATCAGCGCGGACAAGGCCGGCGTGGCGGTGACGGAGCGCGGCTTTATCGAAGTCGACAAGCAGCAGCGCACGAACGTGCCGCATATCTTCGCAATCGGCGATATCGTCGGTCAGCCGATGCTCGCGCACAAGGCTGTGCACGAAGGTCACGTTGCGGCCGAAGCGGCTCACGGCGAGAAAGCGTATTTCGACGCGATCCAGATTCCGTCGGTGGCTTACACCGATCCGGAAGTGGCGTGGGCCGGCAAGACGGAAGACCAGTTGAAGGCCGAAGGCATCAAGTACGGCAAAGCGGTATTCCCGTGGGCCGCTTCGGGCCGCGCGATCGCCAACGGCCGCGACGAAGGCTTCACGAAGCTGCTGTTCGACGAGGAAACGCATCGCGTGATCGGCGGCGGGATTGTCGGGCTGAATGCAGGCGATCTGATCAGCGAAGTGTGTCTCGCGGTCGAGATGGGTGCGGACGCAACGGATATCGGCAAGACGATTCACCCGCATCCGACGCTCGGCGAATCCATCGGCATGGCCGCCGAGTTGTACGAAGGCGTGTGTACCGATCTGCCGCCGCAGAAAAAGAAGTAACGCGTCGAGTTCATCCGCTTTCGTGCAGATGAGCCCGGCGAAAAAAACGGCGCGCCCTTTGCGGGGCGCGCCGTTTTTATTTGAGGTGCCGGCGTGGACTGAAACATGCGGCCACGCGCCGCGCAAAAAAATCCCGGCGCTTCGCCGGGCAAACGATACGCCATTCAACGTATCGGAGCGTTCGGCCAATTAGAACCGTGTGAGCGGCAACGGCACGACGCTGTTGCTGACAGCAACGCCGGCGCAGCGGTTGAGCTGGGCCGGCGCAATTGATGCCTGCGAGCGAGGCTCGAAGCGAGCGGGTTTGAAACCTGGCTGAAACTTAGGCCGGCTTCTTGGCCGAGCGCGATGCTTGCGCAGCGGCTTGCGAGGCTGCCTTCGACGCGGCCGTGGCGGCTGCGTTGAAGTTGCTTTCCGCGATTTCGACAGCTTGCTTGGTTGCCTTGTGAACCGTTTCGTACGTGGTGTTGGCGGCGGTGATGGCCGACTTGATCACGGCGACGGCGGTTTCCGAACCGGCCGGTGCATTCTTCGCGACGTTTTCGACGAGCGATTGCACCTTGCGGTTTTGCTCTTCGAATTGGGCTTCGGCGACGCGGGCGAATTCGCCTTGGGTTGCCGAGACGATTTCGTACACGTGACGGCCATACGACAGCGCCTTCTCAGCGACCGGCTGAGCGAGGCTTGCTTGCAGGGCCAGCAACTCTTGCGCGTCTTTCACCGACAGCGCGCGTTGGGCATTTTCCTGGCTTTCCGCGAGCGTGGATTTCACGACTTGCAGGTTCAGCTCGACCAGCTTTTCCACGCCTTCGAATGCCTTGGTCGTCAGGCCGAACAGCGTTTCAAAGTTGGCTTTCTGGGCTGCAGCGAATTGCTCGGGGGTCAGCAAAGTCATGGTTTACGCTCCTGGAGTGCGGCCGATCTGTGTGGGCCGCATTGGGTAATGGCGAGACGCACAATTTCGTCTGCCCGGACCGCGATGTATTGTGCATCGCAGCAATGGGTTCTATTTTAGGATGACGCCAACGAATGTCAAGCGGTTTTTGTGCATCGCACAATGTTAAGAAACCACTTATAAAACAATACGTTATGCGGTTGGCATGACAGACGAATGACGCAGGTCAATTTGACCGTTGCACCGGGATAGCGCGTGAGCGAAGCGGTATTTTGTGCCGTTTTCAAGGCATTTTTGAGGCACGAAAGTGCGCCGCAAAAACCACCGGGGTGTCTATTTAACAAAAGCTCGCCAAAGAAGCGAATTGATGTAAACCATAAAGTGTCACGGAACGTTAATCGTTGATGCCGGTCGAAAGCGCGTCTGCGGTTTCGCAGCAGGCATTTAACACCGGGCGCTGTGCGCGGGGTTGGCGGCAAAGCGTCCGCGGCGCAAAGACTTCTGTCGGCGCCACGACCGTGTTTCCCCTCATCAAGATTGTCTCGATATTGCCGTTATGCTGAAGGGATCACCCCTTTCGGGCGTGACGGCGGCGACGAGTCGGAACGCCTGGCGATCGTTTTTTTCGATCAAGGCGCGGCACTTATTCGTGTTTTTGCGATCGGAGCTTACAAGCCGGTTTAAGGAGCGCCCATAAGTGCTTCAAATTGCTAAATTTTCGTTGTTTTACTACACTTGCGGAAACTCACGCCGCTCCCTACAGAACACCCATGAAAACCGACATGTTTTCGTCGCTGAAAGTGATGCACGGCGCGGCGCGTAGCACCGCTCTGTCGGTGGCCGCCTCCATGGTCATCGCGGCGGCGTTTGCCACGCCTGTCAGCACTTTCGCCGCCACGCCCGCGGCACCCGCAAAAACTTCGAAGCACGCCAAGGCCGTCAAGAAGCCGGCAGCCGCCACCGCCAAGGTGTCGGCCAAGGCATCGAAAGCCGAGAAGGGCGCCGCCGTCAAGGCAGCCGCCGACGACGAAGCGCCGCGCGCGAGCGTCAAGCGCAAACGCGTGACTTATACGTCGAACGGCCGTCACCACTCGGTGATGCGCCGTGTTGCGTATGAGCCGCGTCAGCCGAGCGTCGGCCAGGCATTCGGCCTGCACGAAACGCCGGACGCGCTGATGCTGCGCTCGAGCGTCGCCTACGTTGTCGATCAGAACACTGGCGAGCCGCTCTTTGACAAGAATTCGCGCGCCGTGGTGCCGATCGCGTCGATCACCAAGCTGATGACTTCCATGGTCGTGCTGGATTCGAAAGAGCCCATGACCGATCAGATCGAAGTCACGGACGAAGACCGCGATTACGAGAAAAATACGGGCTCGCGTTTGTCGGTCGGCTCGGTGCTCTCGCGTGAAGACATGCTGCACATCGCGCTGATGGCGTCGGAAAACCGCGCCGCTGCGGCGCTCTCGCGCTACTATCCGGGCGGCCGCCCGGCGTTCCTCGCAGCCATGAACGCCAAGGCGAAGCAACTCGGCATGACGGACACGCACTTCGAAAACCCCACGGGTTTGACGAGCCAGAACGTGTCGAGCGCGCGCGATCTCGTGAAGATGGTCAACGCGGCGTATCAATATCCGATGATCCGCAAGTTCTCCACCGATCATAGCTACGAGGTCTACACGGGCAAGCGCACGCTGGCTTATAACAGCACGAACGCGCTGGTGCGTAATCCGACGTGGGACATCGGCCTGCAGAAGACTGGCTTCATCAACGAAGCGGGCGAGTGCCTCGTCATGCAGGCCACGATTCATGGCCGGCCGATGGTGCTGGTGCTGCTGGATTCGTCGGGCAAATACTCCCGTTTTGCGGACGCTACGCGTCTGCGCACGTGGCTCGACAACGGCGGCGACCAGGCGCGCATTACGAGCGCCGATGCGGGCGGGCCGGGTACCTGAGCGCTTGCGCCCGCGTTTTTTCCGCGGCCGGTTTCCGAACCCGCCGCTCCAAACAAAAAGCCCCGCGCTCTTGCGGGGCTTTTTTCATGCCGCGACGCGCAGCTTCCGGCTCACGCGTGCGAGTTCGAATGATGATGGCCGCGATCTTGCGACGCTGGCGGCCGATATCCTAGCGCTTCGGAAATCATGAGCGCCGTCTGGCTGAGTTGCCCGAGCCACGAATCCTGCAAGCGATCGGCCGGCGCCGACAGCGACAGACCCGCGACCAGCTTGCCGGTGTCGTCGTAAATGCCGGCGGCGATGCAGCGCACGCCCAGTTCGAGTTCTTCGTTGTCGCGCGCGCAGGCCTGCTGACGCACGTGGGACAGTTCGCGCTCGAGCTTGGCGAGGTCGGTGATGCTGTTTTGCGTGTGGCCGGACAAGCCGGTGCGCGTGGCGTAGGCGCGCACGCGCGTGGATTCGTCGGCGGCGAGAAAGAGCTTGCCGACCGACGTGAGATGCAGCGGCGCTCGCCCGCCGATAGCCCGAACCACCTGCATGCCCGAACGCTCGGAGTAAGCGCGTTCGATATACACGATTTCGTCGCCCTGACGGACCGAGAGATTCACCGTCTGTCCGGTCTGCCGATGCAGTTCCCGCATGGGCGTGAGCGCGGCGTCGCGCACCGACAGGCGCGCCTTCACCAGATTGCCGAGTTCTAGCAGGCGCATGCCGAGCCGGTACGTGCCGGGATCGGACCGGTCGACGAGGCGGCACATCACCATGTCGTTCAGGATGCGGTGCGCGGTGGACGGATGGAGCTCCGTGCGAAGGGCGAGTTCTTTCAGGCTGACCGGGTCGCTGTGCTCAGCGAGGGCGTCGAGCAAGCGCATCATGCGTTCGATCACTTGGATCGAGGTCTTGGAATCCGGGTTCGTATCGCTCATGTGAGGAATCTATTGACGCGTCAATCAGCGGAAAATTGATTGTATCTCGTATCGTGAAAAAAGCGAACGCGCCTGGAAGGGCCCTTCGAATTCGACTGGCGTTCGTCCTATGCCTTCCGGGCGTTGGTATTGTGCGCCAAACAGCGGATAATCAGGGACGTTTTCCCGGAGGAGGGCTCATGCGAGTCGGATTGTTCGTCACCTGCCTGATCGACCTGATGCGGCCTGAAATTGGTTTTTCGGTCATCAAGCTGCTGGAAGGCGCGGGCTTCGAAGTGGTGGTTCCTCCGGCGCAAACGTGCTGCGGACAGCCCGCCTACAACTCGGGCGAGCGGCGCATCGCCCGCGATCTCGCCGAAAAAACCCTGCGCGAGTTCGAACAGTTCGATTACGTCGTGGTGCCGTCGGGCTCGTGCGGCGGCATGATCCGCGCGCACTACGGCGATCTCTTCGCCGACGACCCCGAACTGATGAACCGCTTCGGCCGGTTGCGCGGCAAGGTCTTCGAGTTGACCGATTTCCTCGTCAATGTTGCCAAGGTGCAATTGCAGCCGGGCGAGTTCTCGGGCCAGGTCACCTATCACGACTCCTGCTCCGGCTTGCGCGAGCTTGGCGTCAAGGCGCAGCCGCGCGAGCTGCTCGCGCAAATAGGCGTGGCGGTGACCGAGATGAAGGACTGCGAGCACTGCTGCGGCTTTGGCGGCACGTTCGCGGTCAAGTACGGGAACATTTCCACCGCGATCGTCGACGAAAAATGCGCGAATATTCGTGCGAGCGGCGCGGATGCGGTCGTGCTCGGCGACCTCGGCTGCATGCTCAATATCGAAGGGCGTTTGCGGCGTACCGGCGACGCCACCACGCGCGTGCTGCACATCGCGCAAGTGCTGGCCGGAGACGTGTGAGGATATCGCCATGCAAATCCAGTCGATGCAGTTCAAGGCGCGCGCCGGTCAGAAACTCGCGGACCAGCGGCTGCAGCAGAATCTGACCAAGCTGTCCACGAAGTTCGTCTCCGCGCGCGCCGCGGCGCTCACGGCGATCGACTTTCCGGCCACGCGCGCGGCGCTCAAGGAACGCCGCAACCGCGCGCTCGAGAATCTCGACGTGTGGCTGGAAACCTTCGAGCGCGAGGCCGCCCGGCGCGGCGTCACGGTGCTCTTCGCCGAGACGACGCAGGAGGCCGCGCGGCTGGTCGGCGACATCGCGCGCCGACATGACGTGAAGAAGGTGATCAAGACCAAATCGATGGTCACCGAGGAAATGCGCCTGAACGAAGTGCTCGGGGAAATGGGCGTGCAATCCATCGAGACCGATCTCGGCGAATACATCCTGCAGATCAACGGCAACGAGCCGCCGAGTCACATCATCGCGCCGGTCGTCCATAAGGATAAGGACGAGATCGCCGATCTCTTCGCCAGGACGCATGGCCGGCCGCGCCTTACCGAAATTCCGGACATGACGCTGGAAGCCCGGCAGATGCTGCGTCCGCACTTCATGACCGCCGACATGGGCGTGACGGGCGGCAACTTCGTGATCGCGGAAACCGGCTCGGTGGTGCTCGTCACGAATGAGGGAAACGAAGGCATGTGCACGGTGATGCCGCGCGTGCATGTGGCGGTCACGGGCATCGAAAAGGTCTTGCCCACGCTTGAAGACCTTGCCACTGCGATGCGCCTGCTGCCGCGCTCGGCAACCGGGCAGGCCACGTCGAATTACTTTTCCGTGCTGACCGGGCCGCGAGGCGAGGGCGATCAGGACGGACCGGCGCATATGTATGTGGTGCTCGTGGACGGCGGGCGCACGGGGCTGATCGGCGGCGATTTCCAGGAGATGCTGCGCTGCATTCGCTGCGGCGCGTGCATGAACCATTGTCCGGTGTATCAGAAGGTCGGCGGTCACGCGTATGGTTGGGTGTATCCCGGGCCAATGGGTTCGGTGCTGACGCCGAGCTATGTCGGCCTCGACAAAGCGCTCGATCTGCCGCAGGCCGCGACGCTATGCGGCGAATGCAACAGCGTCTGTCCGGTCGGCATTCCGCTGTCCGATCTGTTGCGCAAGTTGCGCGAGAAGCAGGTGGAGCGGCGCCTGCGTCCGTGGAAGGAGCGCGCGGGCCTGGCCGTGTGGGGTTTCCTCGCGATGCATCCAGACGCTTATGCGCTCTTCACGAAGCTCGCCGTGCGCGTGCTGGAGCGTATGGGTGGCCGCAACCGGTCAATCGCCAGGCTGCCTTTGGGGGGCGCCGGCTGGACTGCCACGCGCGACATGCCCGCGCCAGTCGGGCGTACGTTCAGGGAGTTGTACGCGGCGCAACGCAGCCATCTTGGGTGAGAAGGGCTGCGGTCGGCGGTTTGCTCTGCATGGCTGAGCCACTAAGCCATTAAGCCGCCGAGCCCCTGAGCCTCTGAGCCACTGAGCCACTGAGCCACTGAGCCACTGAGCCTCTGGGCCGCCAATTTCGTTTTAGTGATCCGTCATGCTGCCCGACGGACGATTCGGATTTCCTCTAACCGGCGGGCCGGAAGGCGCGTGACCTCCGGGGCCGCGCGCCTGCTCGCTCGGCGCCTGTGGCGGCGGACCGCCAACTCCGGGACGCGGTCCGTTCGGTCCTCGAGGGATCGCCACCGCGCCTTGAGGCGGCTGTCCGCCGCCAGGCTGACCATGCCAGCCGCCGTTCCCGCCACGATTGCCGTTGTCGCCGTCATTCCCACGCGGCGGCCGGCCGGGATAACCGGGGTAACCGCGGTAGCCAGGCCCCGGGCCATAGTAGCGTCCCGGAGCGTCGTAATAACCCGGGCCGTAATAGTTGCTGTAGCCCATGTAGACGTTGCTCTGCGGGGCGACTGGCACGCCGTAGCCGTCGTAGCCGTCATAGCCGTCGTAAGTGCTGTAGCCGTTGCCGTACATCGGCGTGCCGTCCGGATACATGGCGCAGCCACCCAGCAAGGCCGCAGCCGCGACAGCGCCAACGGTGGCGACAGAAGAAAAGGTTGCGAAGCGTTTCATTTCGAGCCCGAGGCGGAAGGTTTTCCTATCTATAAGACCGCAATTATCCGTATCTGTCGCGCTAGCTTTGTGTGCTTTTGTAAGGACTTCATTTTCATGCCCGGCGCGGCCTCACTGTTCCATTCCGGACAACGCTGTATCGCGCTACCGCCGGTTTTTCCCGATTGGCGATTTCTATAAGATTCGTGATGGGCATAGTGAGTAAGTAGCTCGCGAGCCGTCATCGGAAGAAACGACATCATGAGAAAGACAATAGCGGTGTACTGGCCTCTCGCACTCGTGCTCGCGTTGGCGGCGGTAGCATATCTGCATATTTGTGGGGACGCGGCGTCGCGGGCGCGGCAGGCGCCTCTTGCCGCGGATCAGGTGACTGCGGAACTCGCGCGCGCCGTTTCGTACGGCATGATCGACGACGCTGCGCCGCCGCCCGCCAGGCCGCTGCGTACGATGACCGCGGTGCCCGTCCCACAAGCCTCCTGAGCGCCCGAATGAACCCGCGGCCGAGCGCGGCCGCATCCGGCGAAATTTCCCCCGGCTTTGTATAATCGCGGCACCGCCCGCCCGGCGCCGCCCAGCCTCCCCACCGCGCCACCAAGCGACTGAAGATGCCCTCGATAAAAACCGTGTCCATCTGCTTCGTCTGCCTCGGGAACATCTGTCGTTCGCCGACGGCGGAAGCCGTGATGCGCCGTCTCGTCGAAGAAGCAAGGCTCGGCGAGCGCATTCTGATCGATTCGGCCGGCACCGGCGACTGGCACATCGGCCAGCCTCCGGACGAGCGCGCCCAGCATGCGGCGCGTGGCCGTGGCTACGACCTCGCGGCCTTGCGTGGACGGCAGATCGCCGACATCGACTTCGAGCGCTTCGACTTGCTGATCGCGATGGACGACAAGAACGTCGCCGCATTGCGCACGGTTTGCCCGCCGGACCAGCAGGACAAGATTCGCCTGCTGATGGAGTTCGTGCCCGAATCCGACGCCCGCTGGAGCGGCTCGCGTGAGGTGGTGGATCCGTATTTCGGCGACGCGGCAGGCTTCGAAGAAGTACTGGACCAATGCGAAGCGGCGTGCCGGGGTTTGATCGCGGCATTGCGTCCCCAGTTGATTGAGTAGATTCTTCGCGTCGAAGCAAAAAAGCGCGCGAAGAATTAAGCAAATGACCCAGATTTCGATAGGGATACTTGACTAAATTGCTCATGTATTTATACTTGACAAAACTTGTCGAGAATAGCGGTTCCCCCTACATATGAGACTCACCACGAAAGGCCGTTTCGCCGTCACGGCGATGATTGACCTGGCGCTGCGCCAGGAGCAGGGCCCGGTGACGCTTGCGGGTATCAGCCAGCGCCAACATATCTCCCTGTCCTATCTCGAGCAGCTGTTTGGCAAGCTGCGCCGCCATGAAATTGTCGAGTCCGTGCGCGGACCGGGCGGCGGCTACAACCTCGCGCGCCGTCCGGAAGACGTGACGGTGGCCGACATCATCATTGCGGTGGACGAGCCGCTCGACGCCACCCAATGCGGCGGCAAGGGCTCGTGCGAGGGCACCAAGCAGCACGACGGCCACTGCATGACGCATGAACTGTGGTCCACGCTGAACCAGAAAATGGTCGAGTACCTCGATTCGGTCTCCCTGAAGGATCTGGTCGATCAGCAGCGTTCACGCGAAGGCGCGCCGGCTGTCCTGCGCGACAGGCGCAGCGAGGCGCCGGCGATCGAGCCGGTTCGCGTGGCGCCGAAAGGGCCCAATTCCGTTTTCAACATGGCCGGTTCCTGAGGCGCGGCGCGACACGACCGCAGCCCGATAGCGAATCCAGAAGCCAGAGCACACGACGTCCCCGGAGCGATAGATGAACAACGAGATTCCCCACCTGCCCATTTACATGGACTACAGCGCCACGACCCCGGTCGATCCGCGCGTGGTGGACAAGATGATTCCGTTTCTGCGCGAGCAGTTCGGCAACCCCGCATCGCGCAGCCACTCGTATGGCTGGACCGCGGAGCGCGCGGTCGAAGAAGCGCGCGAAAACGTCGCGGCGCTGGTGAACGCAGACCCGCGCGAAATCATCTGGACCTCGGGCGCAACCGAGTCGGACAACCTCGCGATCAAGGGCGCCGCGCACTTCTACAAGAGCAAGGGCAAGCACGTCATCACGGTGAAGACCGAGCACAAGGCCGTGCTCGACACATGCCGCGAGCTTGAGCGCGAAGGTTTCGAAGTCACGTATCTGGATGTGAAGGACGACGGTCTGATCGACCTCGAGAAGTTCAAGGCCGCGATCCGCCCGGACACGATCCTGGTGTCGATCATGTCGGTGAACAACGAGATCGGCGTGATCCAGGACATCGAGGCGATCGGCGACATCACGCGTGAAAAAGGCATCATTTTCCACGTGGACGCGGCGCAGGCCACCGGCAAGATCGAGATCGACCTGCAAAAGCTGAAGGTCGACCTCATGTCGTTCTCGGCGCACAAGACGTACGGCCCGAAGGGCATCGGCGCGTTGTACGTGCGCCGCAAGCCGCGTGTGCGCATCGAAGCGCAGATGCACGGCGGCGGCCACGAGCGCGGCATGCGCTCGGGCACGCTGGCCACGCACCAGATTGTCGGCATGGGCGAGGCGTTCCGCATCGCGCGTGAAGAAATGGCAACCGAGAACGAGCGCATTCGCATGCTGCGCGACCGGCTGCTGCGCGGCCTGTCGGAGATCGAGGAAGTGTATGTGAACGGCGACATGGAACAGCGCGTGCCGCACAACCTGAACATCAGCTTCAATTTCGTCGAAGGCGAATCGCTGATCATGGCGGTGAAGGACGTCGCGGTGTCGTCCGGGTCGGCGTGCACGTCGGCTTCGCTGGAACCGTCGTATGTGTTGCGCGCGCTCGGCCGCAACGACGAACTCGCGCACAGCTCGATCCGCTTCACGGTGGGCCGCTTCACGACCGAGCAGGACGTGGACTATGTCATCAACCTGCTGAAGGCCAAGATTTCCAAGCTGCGCGAACTGTCGCCGCTGTGGGAAATGCACCAGGACGGCATCGACATTTCGACCATTCAGTGGGCAGCGCACTGACGCGCCGGTTGGTCGAAGCCGAAGTCATCGCGCCGTGGTGCTCGAAAGTTCATGGCGCGTTTAATCGAATTGGCAGGTTGAAAACGAATCAAGGAGTGTAATCATGGCTTATAGCGACAAGGTTCTGGACCACTACGAAAACCCGCGCAACGTCGGCTCGTTCGCGAAGGACGACGACGCGGTCGGCACCGGCATGGTCGGCGCGCCTGCTTGCGGCGACGTGATGAAGCTGCAGATCCGCGTGGGCGCGGACGGCGTCATCGAAGACGCGAAGTTCAAGACGTACGGCTGCGGCTCGGCCATCGCGTCGAGTTCGCTCGTCACCGAATGGGTGAAGGGCAAGACGCTCGATCAGGCCATGTCGATCAAGAACACGCAGATCGCCGAAGAACTCGCGCTGCCGCCGGTGAAGATCCACTGCTCGATCCTCGCGGAAGACGCGATCAAGGCAGCGGTCGCCGACTACAAGCAGCGTCACGGCGAAGCGGTCGTCGAAGGCGACAAGCAACACGCTTGAGCGGCAGCCGCAGGCGCGGTTGAGCGAACGGAAGCGGGCGGCGCGAAAAAATAGCGCCGCCGCGCTGGGCGACATTTGATGCAGGCAGGGTAGCGGTGCGTCGGCACGCATCGCGCAATGAGAAACGCTATGGCAATTACGTTGACCGAAAAGGCCGCACAGCACGTGCAAAAGTATCTGACCCGTCGCGGCAAGGGCGTGGGTCTGCGCGTCGGCGTGCGCACCACGGGCTGCTCCGGCCTCGCCTACAAACTCGAATACGTGGACGAACTCGCGCCCGAAGATCAGGTGTTCGAGAGCAGCGGCGTGAAGATCATTGTCGACCCGAAGAGCCTCGCATATATCGACGGAACCGAACTCGATTTCGCCCGCGAAGGACTGAACGAAGGCTTCAAGTTCAACAATCCGAACGTGAAGGACGAGTGCGGCTGCGGCGAGTCGTTCCGCGTGTAACTCGACCATTTCCGCGTGCGGCGGACAAAAGGCGGCGCGGGCCGCCTTTTTAGTTTGCTTCGCGATTTCGTTGTCCGCACGTTGATCGCACATTGACCGCGCGTTGACCGCTGAATGGGCTGATGCCTTTGTCGCGCTTTTCTGAACGGAGCATTTTTTATCCGATGGCCTCGCTGAACGATAGCCACTTCGACCTGTTTGGTCTGCCGGCGCAATTCGCGCTCGATCCGGCCGCGCTGGATCACGCCTATCGCACCGTGCAGGCGCAAGTGCATCCGGACCGCTTCGCCGCTGCGGGCGACGCGCAAAAGCGCATCGCGATGCAGTGGGCGACGCGGGCGAACGAGGCGTATCAGACGCTGCGCGATCCGCTAAAGCGCGCTACATATCTGCTGCATGTGCGCGGCATCGACATCGGCGTGCACGACAACACGGCGATGGAGCCGGCGTTTCTCATGCAGCAGATGGAGTGGCGCGAAGGCATCGAAGACGCCGCGGCCGCGAAGAACGTCGACGCGCTCGACGCGCTGCTCGCCGAATTGCGGGACGAAGAGCGCGTGCGCTTCGAGAAGCTCGCCGCGTTGCTCGCGAGCGGCGCGAATCAGGCGGCGGGCGAGGCGGTGCGGCAGTTGATGTTTATCGAACGCGTGGCGGCGGAGATCGGCGCGCAGATCGAGCGGCTCGAGAACTAGCCCGGCTGGCCGCGTCGTTCGAGCACGAGTACGAGCGCGGCCCTCGCACACCATCCAGCAACGCAAATTCAGGACGGGGCCTCGCGGCCCCGAGAAGATCCAGATGGCCCTACTGCAAATTTCCGAACCCGGCATGGCGCCGGCGCCTCATCAGCGGCGTCTGGCGGTCGGTATCGACCTCGGCACGACCAACTCGCTCGTCGCCGCCGTGCGCAGCGGCGTGCCCGACGTGCTGCCTGACGAAGACGGCCACGTGCTGCTGCCGTCGGTGGTGCGTTACCTCGCCAAGGGCGGCCGTCGCATCGGCCGCACGGCCAAGGCGGAAGCGGCGACCGATCCGCGCAACACGATTGTCTCCGTCAAGCGCTTCATGGGCCGCGGCAAGGCGGAAGTGGAAGGCGCCGAAAACGCGCCCTACGATTTCATCGACGCGCCCGGCATGGTGCAGATCCGCACCGTGGACGGCGTGAAGAGCCCAGTCGAGGTGTCGGCGGAAATTCTCGCCACGCTGCGCCAGCGCGCGGAAGACACGCTCGGCGACGAGCTGGTCGGCGCGGTGATCACGGTGCCGGCTTACTTCGACGAAGCCCAGCGCCAGGCGACCAAAGATGCCGCGCGTCTCGCCGACCTGAACGTGCTGCGTCTGCTGAACGAGCCGACCGCGGCCGCGATTGCCTACGGTCTCGATAACGGCTCCGAAGGGTTGTACGCGGTCTACGATCTCGGCGGCGGCACCTTCGACCTGTCGATCCTGAAGCTCACCAAGGGCGTGTTCGAAGTGCTGGCGGCGGGCGGCGACTCCGCACTCGGCGGCGACGATTTCGATCACGCGCTGTATCGCCACGTACTGCACGAGGCGGGCATCGAGCCACATTCGCTCGCGCCCGAAGACGTGCGCCTGTTGCTCGACAGCGTGCGCTCGACCAAGGAGGCGTTGTCGGACGCGCCCGAGGCTACCCTTGCCGCGACGCTCTCCAGCGGCGCCAGGATCGATCTGACGATCGCTGAAGCCACTTTCGAGGCTATCACCCAGGCGCTCGTGCAACGCACGCTCGGCCCGACGAAGAAGGCGCTGCGCGACGCGAAGGTCACGACCAAAGAGATCAAGGGCGTGGTGCTGGTCGGCGGCGCGACGCGCATGCCGGTGATTCGCCACGCGGTCGAAGCGTTCTTCGGCCAGCCGCCGCTCACCAATCTCGATCCGGATCGGGTCGTCGCGCTGGGCGCGGCGATCCAGGCGGATCTGCTCGCGGGCAACCGCGGCGCGGAAGGCGACGACTGGTTGCTGCTCGATGTGATTCCGCTCTCGCTCGGCGTCGAGACAATGGGCGGCCTGACCGAGAAGATCATTCCGCGCAATTCGACGATTCCGGTCGCGCGCGCGCAGGAT
This sequence comes from Paraburkholderia sp. MPAMCS5, assembly GCF_036016995.1. NCBI lineage: Bacteria > Pseudomonadati > Pseudomonadota > Betaproteobacteria > Burkholderiales > Burkholderiaceae > Paraburkholderia > Paraburkholderia sp. MPAMCS5. The sequence goes on along the minus strand of NZ_JAYXBK010000003.1, from coordinate 455,955 downwards.
TTCACCACCTTCAAGGACGGCCAGACCGCGATGGCGATCCACGTCGTGCAAGGCGAGCGCGAGCTTGTCAGCGACTGCCGCTCGCTCGCGCGTTTCGAGCTGCGCGGCATTCCGCCCATGGCGGCGGGCGCGGCGCGCATCCGCGTGACCTATCAGGTGGACGCGGACGGCCTGTTGTCCGTGTTCGCGCGCGAGCAGGGCTCGGGCGTGGAGGCGTCGGTGGTGGTGAAGCCATCCTATGGTCTCGCCGACGACGACATCGCCCGCATGCTGGAAGATAGCTTCACGACCGCCGAAGTCGACATGCGCGCCCGCGCGCTGCGCGAGGCGCAAGTCGAAGCGCGGCGTCTCGTCGAAGCCACCGACGCGGCGCTCGCCGCCGACGCCGAACTGCTCGACGACGGCGAGCGCGCGGAACTCGACGCGCTGCTGAACGCTTTGCGCAATGTCGCGCAAAGCGACGACGTGAACGCGATCGAAGCCGCGACGAAAACGCTCGCCGAAGGCACCGACGAATTCGCCGCCCGCCGCATGAACAAGGGCATTCGCCGGGCGCTGGCCGGCCGCAAGCTGGACGAGATCTAGGCGCCGCGCCGAGCGCACGCTCTCAACGCGACGCGTGGACTTAAAAACTCCGCGCGTCGCCAGTAAAATGGTGCGTAGCCTGTTTGAGGCCGCGCCTCAGACCCAAACGGAAAATGTATGCCTCAAATCGTTGTGCTGCCTCACGTCGAACTGTGCCCCGAAGGCGCGGTGATCGATGCCGTGCCCGGCAAGAGCATTTGCGACAATCTGCTCGAGAACGGCATTGAAATCGAGCATGCCTGCGAGAAGTCGTGCGCATGCACGACCTGTCACGTGATCGTGCGTGAGGGTTTCGCCGCCTTGACGCCGTCCGAGGAAGACGAGGACGATCTGCTGGACAAGGCGTGGGGGCTCGAACCGGCTTCGCGTCTGTCGTGCCAGGCGATGGTGCCGGCGGAGCAGGATCTGGTCGTCGAAATCCCGCGTTACTCGATCAATCACGCGAAGGAAAACCACTAACAGGAGGACGCAGCCATGAAGTGGACCGATACGCAAGACATCGCGATGGCCCTGACCGACAAGCATCAGGACGTCGATCCGCAGCAGGTGCGCTTCACCGACCTGCATCGCTGGGTCACGGAACTGGAAGGATTCGACGACGATCCCAACCGGTCGAACGAAAAGATCCTGGAGGCGATTCAGGCTGCATGGATCGAAGACGCGGATTACTGAGTTGAGTTTGCTGCGGTAAAGAAAAAGGCGATTCCATTGGAATCGCCTTTTTTATTGCTCGCGGGCAATCAGAGGCTGGCAACACTTCGTTTCGGCGCGTGCTTACCCCGCGACGAGCGTGCCGCGCTCAACGTGCACGCGCTCGCCTTGCTGGAACGGCGGCGTTTCATGGTACGTGAAGTAGCGCGTCTTGCCGTTTTCCATCCGCACGCGCACCGAATACGACGTGGTGCTACGGATATGCTTTTCGACTGCATTGCCGGCCAGGCCGCCGCCGAGCGCGCCAAGCAGGGTCATCGCGGTGCGGCCGCCGCCGCTGCCGAACTGGTTGCCGACCACGCCGCCGGCCACCGCGCCGCCGACCGCGCCAATGCCGGTGCCGTGACCCTCCTGACGCACAGCGGAAATCCCGACGACCGTCCCGCACGAGGCGCAATGGGCGGGCTGCGTCGGCTGTTGCTGCGCGTATTGCGGCGTCGGTTGTGCCTGTTGCGATTGCGCCTGTTGCTGTTGCGCCGGGTAGGGCTGTTGAGCGTACTGTTGCTGGGCGAGCGTTGTGACCGGTTGCGGTTGCGGCGGTTGCGCGGCTTGCTGCGCCGCCTGTTCGGCCACTTGGGGGGAATTCTGTTGCGCCGACGGATTAGCCGGCGCCGCCGAATCGACCACGGCCGGCTGGTCCGTTTGCGGCAGGACTCGCGCGGCCTGCGTCTGATTGGTGGTCGCGCCGTTGCTGGACGCCTTCGGGAACATGCCGGTGATCGCCGCCGTCGCCACGAGGCTCGCGACGAGCACCGCACCCGCAGCAGTCGCGACAAGCGGATGAAGCCGCCGCGACGAGGTCGGCGGTACCGGCGCGGCGGGCCGAGTGGACGGCTGAGTGCCAGGCTGAGTGGCGGGTTGCGTGTCGGGGTGATCCATGTTGGCCTCCGTCTTCGGCAGAGTGACTGTTGTGAGACCCAGTCTCCTGCAAATCGATCCCGGAGACATTTCAAAATGTAACGATTTGCCGACAGCCCCACGTCGGCCGCGCGAGCGGCGCGCGGGTTTTACCGATGGTTACACCCTATTAATGCTCGCCGGCGTTTTTGCGTCGAGGAAAACAAAACGCCCGGCGGGAAAGCCGGGCGCTGATGGCATAACGTGGCGCGAACCACGCAGTTTTAGTCTTCGCGACGCAGATGCGGGAACAGAATCACGTCGCGGATGCTCGGGCTGTCGGTCAGCATCATGACCAGACGGTCGATGCCGATACCGCAGCCGCCCGCCGGCGGCATGCCGTATTCGAGCGCGCGAATGTAGTCGGCGTCGTAGAACATGGCTTCTTCGTCGCCGGCGTCTTTCTGGTCGACCTGCTTCTTGAAGCGCGCGGCCTGATCTTCCGGATCGTTCAGCTCCGAAAAGCCGTTGGCGATCTCGCGGCCGGTAATGAACAGCTCGAAACGCTCGGTGATGCCGTCCACCTTGTCCGACGCGCGCGCGAGCGGCGACACCTCGACCGGATAGTCGATGATGTACGTCGGCTCCCACAGTTGCGACTCGGCGGTTTCTTCGAACAGCGCGAGTTGCAGCGAGCCCACGCCCGCGTTCAGGAACTGCGGCTGCGACGCATCGACGCCGAACTTTTTCAGCTCGGTGCGCAGGAACGCGCTGTCGGCGAGCTGCTCGTTCGTGTATTGCGGCGCGTACTTCTGGATGGCTTGAGTAATCGTCAGGCGGTGGAACGGCTTGGCGAGATCCAGCTCGCGGCCCTGATACGTGATCGTGGCGGTGCCCAGCGCGTCGATCGCGGCCTGACGGATAAGCTGCTCGGTGAAGTCCATCAGCCACTTGTAGTCGGTGTAGGCCGCGTAGAACTCGATCATCGTGAATTCCGGATTGTGACGCACGGAGACGCCCTCATTGCGGAAGTTACGGTTGATCTCGAACACGCGCTCGAAGCCGCCCACTACCAGCCGCTTCAGATACAGCTCCGGCGCGATGCGCAGGAACATCTGCATATCGAGTGCGTTGTGATGCGTGGTGAACGGCTTGGCCGCCGCGCCGCCCGGAATGGGGTGCAGCATCGGCGTTTCGACTTCCATGAAGTTGGCGTCGGACATGAATTTGCGGATCGACGAAATCGCCTTCGTGCGCGCGACGAAAGTCTTGCGCGTTTCCGGCGTGACGATCAGATCCACATAGCGCTGGCGATACTTCATTTCCTGGTCCGACAGACCATGGAATTTGTCCGGCAGCGGACGCAGCGACTTCGACAACAGCCGCAGTTCGGTGCAACGCACCGACAGTTCGCCCTTGTTCGTGCGAAACAGCACGCCGCGCGCCGCGACGATATCGCCCATGTCCCACTTCTTGAAGGCGTCGTACGTTTCCTGACCGACATCGGCCGGCGTGATGAAGAACTGGATCTGACCCGAGCCGTCGCGCACGGTCGCAAAGCTCGCCTTGCCCATCACGCGTTTGAGCATCATGCGGCCGGCGAGGGCGACTTCGAGCGGATTGGCTTCGAGCGCTTCCTTGTCGGCGTGTTCGTACTGCTCCTGCAGATCTTCCGCGTGATGCGTGGGACGGAAATCGTTCGGATAGGCGACGCCTTGCTCGCGCAACTCGCGCAGCTTTTCGCGGCGCTCGGTCATGATCTTGTTGTCGTCCACCTCGGGCACGACGGGCGATTGGATCGGTTCGTTCATGATGGTTTTGGTGTTCTTGGTCCGCGCGGGTTGATCCGTTCGCGAACAGCCAGTCGGTGAAAAACCTCAGGCAATAAAAAAGATGCGGCGCGGCTTTGCTTGCCGCGCCGATGGTCGCTTAGACGCCTTGCTTCAGGCTCGCGCTGATAAACGGATCGAGATCGCCGTCGAGCACGCTCTTCGTATTGCTGATTTCGACGTTGGTGCGCAGATCCTTGATGCGGCTGTTGTCCAGCACGTACGAGCGGATCTGATGACCCCAGCCCACATCGGTCTTGCCGGCTTCGAGCTTGTCCTGCTCTTCCTGACGCTTGCGGATTTCCGCTTCGTACAGACGCGATTTCAGCATGGCCATGGCTTCGGCGCGGTTGCGGTGCTGCGAGCGGTCGTTCTGGCACTGCACGACGATGCCCGACGGCATGTGCGTGATACGCACGGCGGAGTCGGTCTTGTTGATGTGCTGACCGCCCGCGCCGGATGCGCGGTACGTGTCGATACGCAGATCGGCCGGATTGATGTCCACTTCGATCGAATCGTCGATTTCCGGATACACGAACACCGACGAGAACGACGTATGGCGGCCGCCCGACGAATCGAACGGCGACTTGCGCACGAGCCGGTGCACGCCCGTTTCGGTGCGCAGGAAACCGTACGCGTATTCGCCCTCGATCTTGATCGTGGCGTTCTTGATGCCCGCGACGTCGCCGTCGGTCTGTTCGAGCACTTCGGTCTTGAAGCCCTTGCGTTCGCAGTAGCGCAGATATTGGCGCAGCAGCATGGACGCCCAGTCGCACGCCTCGGTGCCGCCCGCGCCCGCCTGGATGTCCAGGAACGCGTTGTTCGGGTCGGCCGGATTGGCGAACATGCGGCGAAATTCCATGTCGGCGACGCGCTGCTCCAGCCCTTGCGCGTCGGTTTCGCAGGCGATCAGCGTTTCGTCATCGCCTTCTTCGCGCGCCATCTCGAACAGGTCTTGCGCGTCACGCAAGTCGTTGCCGAGCGACGTGAGTTTGCCGACCGTGTCGTCGAGCAGCTTCTTTTCCCGGCCAAGCGCCTGGGCGTGTTTCGAGTCGTTCCAGACGTTCGGGTCTTCGAGTTCCCGGTTGACTTCGATCAGACGCAGTGATTTGTCGTCGTAGTCAAAGATACCCCCGTAGGTCGGCCGCGCGCGTGCGCAGGTCCGCCAGAGAGGCTTCGATCGCGTTGAGACGTTCCGCTTCCATGTCGATCTTTTATAGCTTCGTAAAAAGGGGAAATTATAGCCGATCGGCGTGCCGCGCCGACGCCTCTTCAGCGATCCGGCGCGGGTTTGGGATTGATTTTGCGGAGTTTTTCGCCGCTGCGGCGAGTTCGCACGCGGTTCGCGCGCGCCGCACGCAAGCTCGCGCGGGCGCTAGCCCGCCGCGTGCTCGACGATCAGCTGCACGCGCGAGACGCCGTTCCATGTGTCGCTCGCGAGCCGGTAAGCGACCGTGGTGCGCGCGGGCAGCGTGTCGGTGTGATTGAACCAGATCGCGTTGAAGCGCTGGCGGCCGCGCAGGAGTTGCAGCTTCAGGTGCTTGTCCTTCACGAGCGCCTGCGATGCCACTTCGAATTCGCCCGAGAAAACCGGCGCCGGAAAACCCTGGCCCCAGACGGCGGCGTCGAGCATTTCGACGAATTGCGGCGTGAAGTACGCGTCTTCGAGTTCGCCGTCGGTTTCGACGGTGCGCGACAGCGCGTCGTCGGTGAGCCACGCGCGGCCGACCGCTTCGAAGGCCGCCGTGAAGCGCGGCACGTCGGCGGTGGCGAGCGTGAGGCCCGCGGCCATTGCGTGTCCGCCGAATTTGACGATGAGGCCGGGCTCGCGCTTCGAGATCAGATCGAGCGCGTCGCGCAGATGAAAGCCCGCAATCGACCGTCCCGAGCCTTTGACGAGCTGGCCGCCGTCGTCGGCGAGCGCGAACGTGAACGAAGGCCGGTGGAATTTTTCCTTAAGCCGTCCCGCGACGATGCCGATCACGCCCTGATGCCAGGCCGGATTGAACAGCGTGATGGTGGTTGCGCCGTGGGGGTCGACCGCGGAAAGGCCGTCAAGCGCCTGTTGCTGCATGCCCGCTTCGATTTCGCGGCGCTCGCGGTTCATGGTGTCGAGTTGCTGCGCGAGTTCCCATGCGCGGCCGACGTCGTCGGTGGTCAGGCACTCGATGCCGAGCGACATGTCCGACAGCCGTCCCGCCGCGTTCAGCCGCGGCCCGAGCGCGAAGCCGAGGTCGAAGCCGGACGCGTTGCGGGCGTCGCGCGCGGCAGCGCGAAAGAGGGCGGCGATGCCAGGCTGCATCTTGCCTTTGCGGATGCGCTGCAAGCCTTGCGCGACCAGTACGCGGTTGTTGCCGTCGAGCTTCACGACGTCCGCGACGGTGCCGAGCGCGACCAGATCGAGCAGGCCGTCCAGACGCGGTTCGGGAAAGGCGTCGCCGAACGCGCAGCGGCGGCGCAACTCCGCGCGCAGCGCGAGCAGCACGTAGAACATCACGCCCACGCCCGCGATGCACTTGCTCGGAAACTCGCAGCCCGGCTGATTCGGATTGACGATCGCGCGCGCGGCGGGCAATTCGTCGCCGGGCAAGTGGTGATCGGTGACGAGCACGTCGATGCCGAGCGCGTTGGCCGCTTCCACGCCGTCCACGCTCGCGATGCCGTTATCGACGGTGATCAGCAGTTCCGGCTTGCCCGAGGCGCTGCGCGCGGCGAGCGCGACGATTTCCGGCGTGAGGCCGTAACCGTATTCGAAGCGGTTCGGCACCAGGTAGTCGATCCGGGCGCCGAACATGCGCAGCCCGCGCACCGCGACCGCGCAGGCGGTGGCGCCGTCGCAGTCGTAGTCGGCGACCACCAGCATGCGGCGCTTGTGCTGGATCGCGTCGGCGAGCAGCGCGGCGGCGCCGTCGCAGCCTTTCAGCGCGGCGGGCGGCACGAGGCGCGCGAGGCCGGTTTCGATTTCGTCGGGCAGACACACGCCGCGCGCCGCATACAGGCGCGCGAGCACAGGATGCAGGCCGTGGCGGACGAGGACTTCGGCGTCGGCGGGGGAACACGCGCGCGTAACGATTCGGGTCATTCGGAAAGGCCGTGGATCTTGGTACACATCATTCGATGAAGAGCGACGCGAGCACGCGCCGCCGCCAGAATTTGCGCAAATCGCCGCGCGTGATGGTGAGCGTGACCGAGCCGGTATCGCCGCACAGGGTCAGGCCGAGTTCGCCGAGCGCGCCGGATTCCAGCGCGTCGAGCGCCGGTTCGAACCAGTCGCCTTGCAGCGCGGCGAAAGCGGCGTTCCAGCGCGCCCAGTCCTGTTCGATGTAGGGCGCGGAAAACGGATCGAGCTCGACGAGCGCGGTGTCGTTCGACGCGGCGTTTGCCGACGTCCGCCGAGCGCCCGCCAGCGCGGCCAGCGCGCCGAACGACGCGGCCAGCGCGCCGAACGACGCAGGCGGCGCGGCGGTTTGAACGCCCGCCGAGATCGCGAGGCCGCGTGTCGCGGCGGCGTCCGAGAACACGCGGGCAAACGGACTGCGCACCGGCCGCGCTGCGCCCTGCGCGTGAAACCAGATCGAATTGACGGCCGGCAGGCCGCGCGACTCGCGCGCTTCGTTCACGGGATGCTCGAACCAGGCCATCTGCACTTCGTTCTGGAGTTTCATCCACGCTCGCGAGCGCTCGCCGGAATGCGCTTCGTGCGGCAGCCAGATTTCGATGTTGCGTCCGCTCGCGCGCAACGGCGACGCGCCCGCGAGCGTGCCGAAGCCTTCGCCCGACAGATACCAGCGCGCGGGTTTCGGCGCCTCGATGCGCACGCCGAGTTCCTCGATCAGCGGCCGCGCCACCGCGAGCAGCGCGGCCGCTTCCTGGTCGGAGAGTTCGAGCGATGCCGGATCGATCAGCACCAGATGGTCATGCGCGATGCGCACGTGCACCGGCTGAACGCAGGCCCACGTGGCGTCGCCGGGTTCGCCGCCGTCGGCGCGCAGCATGTAGGGCGCGAGCGGCGCTTCATCCGCGGCCGCGGTGCGAGGCGCGCGGATCGTGTCGCTCGCCGCGCTCGGGAGCGCGCCGAACTGCCGCGCGATCCAGCGCTCGTGCGGCAGTGTGCGCTGAAAATCTTCGCCGATCACACGCTCCACCAGCGTGCCGCGCGCGACCAGCCGGTCGAGCGCGGGACTGCGGATATCGTGCAAGGCGGTGGAGGCATCGGCTGCGGCGGGCAGCGCGAACGGAAGCAGAAGATGAAGTCGGTGGGCGTGCATGATGCTGCGCATTGTAGGGCAAAGCGCGGCGCGGTTTCGCCCGGATCGGCGCGGATCGCGGCGCGGCGGGACCGTTGCCGGACGCGTTCGCGGGCCAGAAACTGCCCAGCCGCCGCCGAGCAACCGCCGAGCAACCGAGCCACAATCGGCGAGCAATTGGCGACCAACCAGGCCGCAAGCTGGCCGCAACCGGCCAGCCGCCGACGATCAACCGCCCCGCACACCCGCCCATTCGGCGGCGGCGCGGCATTGTATGGCACACTTCGCGCTTGGTTGACGGTGGCGGCATCGGCAAAGCGGGGTGGATCGCGGTCAGGAAGTTCGCCCTGACCCCGGACCGGAACCATCCGGATCGCCGCGACACCAATGATCAGGACACTCGGGCCGCACGCGTGGCCGAATCGCGAACCCGGCGCCGCACCCGGCGCCGAACCCAACGGCGCGGCACGCCGGTCCGAGTGGCCGAAGAACGCAGAAAAGGACTCGCTTGAAATTTCCCTACGAATGGCAGATCGGCTGGCGCTACACACGCGCCGGCAAACGCACGACCGGCAACGGCTTCATCTCGTTCATCGCGCTGGTTTCGATGTCGGGCATCGCGCTCGGCGTCGCGGCGCTGATCGTCGTGCTGTCGGTCATGAACGGCTTCCAGAAAGAGGTGCGCGATCGGATGCTGTCCGTGCTCGCGCACGTCGAAATCTTTTCGCCGACCGGCTCGATGCCCAACTGGCAGCTCACCGCGCAGGAAGCGCGACAGAACAAGGAAGTGATCGGCGCGGCGCCCTATGTCGAAGCGCAGGCGCTGCTCACGCGCCAGGACGCCGTGAGCGGTGTGGCGCTGCGCGGCGTGGAGCCGAGCCTCGAGCCGCAGGTGTCCGACATCGGCAAGGAAATGAAGGGCGGCAAGCTGACCGACCTCGTGCCGGGTGACTTCGGCATCGTGCTAGGCGCCGACCTCGCGACCAACCTCGGCGTCGCGGTCAACGACAAGATCACGCTCGTCGCGCCCGAAGGCACCATCACGCCGGCCGGCATGCTGCCGCGCCTGAAGCAGTTCACGGTGGTGGGCATCTTCGAGTCGGGGCATTACGAGTACGACAGCACGCTCGCGCTCATCAACATCAAGGACGCGCAGGCGCTCTTCCGGCTGCCCGCGCCGACCGGCGTGCGGCTGCGCGTGACCGACATGCAGCGCGCGCCCGAAGTCGCGCATCAACTCGCGCGCAGTCTCTCCGGCGATCTGTATATCCGCGACTGGACGCAGCAGAACAAAACCTGGTTCTCGGCCGTGCAGATCGAAAAACGCATGATGTTCATCATCCTCACGCTGATCATCGCGGTGGCGGCGTTCAATCTGGTGTCGTCGCTGGTCATGACGGTGACCAACAAACAGGCCGACATCGCGATTCTCCGCACGCTCGGCGCGCAGCCCGGTTCAATCATGAAGATTTTCGTCGTGCAAGGCGTGACGATCGGATTTATCGGCACGGCGACCGGCGTCGCGCTCGGCTGCCTGATCGCGTGGAGCATCCCGTGGCTCGTGCCGATGATCGAGCATGCGTTCGGCGTGCAGTTTCTGCCGCCTTCGGTGTATTTCATCAGCGAATTGCCGTCCGAACTGATTCCCGCCGATGTCGCGCGAATCGGCGTCATCGCGTTCCTCATGTCGGCCGTCGCGACGCTTTACCCGAGCTGGCGCGGCGCCCGCGTCCGTCCGGCGGAGGCGCTGCGCTATGAATGACCGCTCCGCAAATCTATCCATGGCCGCTCAGGAAATGATGCCGCATCCCTTCGTGCTGGAAGCGACCGGCATCTCCAAGTCGTTCGTGCAGGGCGGACTGAACGTGGCGGTGCTGAACAACACCGAATTGAGCGTGCGGCGCGGCGAGAAACTCGCGATCGTCGGCGCGTCCGGTTCGGGCAAGAGCACGCTTTTGCACGTGCTCGGCGGTCTCGACGATCCGAGCGCCGGCCACGTCTCGGTCATGGGCAAGCCGTTCACGCAGCTTTCGGAACGCGAGCGCAACGACTTGCGCAATCGCGCGCTGGGTTTCGTGTACCAGTTCCATCATCTGCTGCCGGAGTTTTCGGCGCTCGATAACGTCGCGATGCCGCTGCGGATTCGCCGCATGACGACCGAAGCCGCGCGCCGCGAAGCGCTCGACGTGCTGGAGCGCGTCGGCATGGCGCATCGCGCGAAACATCGGCCGGGCGAGCTGTCGGGCGGCGAGCGTCAGCGTGTCGCGATTGCGCGCGCCCTGGTCACCAAGCCGGCCTGTGTTCTCGCCGACGAACCGACCGGAAATCTCGACGGCGGCACCGCCGACACGGTCTTCAACCTGATGCTCGAATTGTCCCGCACGCTCGAAACGAGCTTCGTGATCGTCACGCACGACCCGGAACTGGCGGGGCGGTGCGACCGCATCATGCGGCTACGCGAAGGCGTTCTGCACGAAGAGCCGCCCGTGCCGGTGTGACGGCGCGCGGCGCGACGAGCCGAAGCTAATCTCCTCGCGAGGAAAGTCATGTGGATCGACACGCATTGCCATCTCGACGCTTCCGAATTCGACGCCGACCGTCAGCATGTCGCGGCAGCCGCAAGGAGCGCGGGTGTGGAGCGTATCGTGATCCCCGCGATCGGCCGCCAGAACTTCGCGGCGGTGCGCGAGCTGGCGCACAGCTTCGAGGGCGGCGCCTACGCGCTCGGCATTCATCCGCTCTTCACGCCGTCCGCGCAGGAACACGATCTTGAACTGCTGCGCAGGGAAATTCAGGCGAGTCTTGACGATCCGCGTTTTATCGGCATCGGCGAAATCGGGCTGGATTATTTCGTCGACGGACTCGACGACGCGCAGCAGCAATTCATCTACAACGGCCAGCTGGAAATCGCGCGCGAGTTCGATCTGGCGGTGATCTGCCATGTGCGCAAGTCGCAGGATCAGGTGATCAAGGGGCTGCGCCGGCATCAGATTCATCGCGGCATCGCGCACGCATTCAATGGCAGTTTCCAGCAGGCGCAGGCTTTCATCGATCAGGGCATGCATCTCGGCTTCGGCGGCAATCTGACCTTCGAGCGCGCGCGGCAGATTCGCCGGCTCGCGGAGCAACTGCCGCTCGACGCGCTCGTCGTCGAGACCGACGCGCCGGACATTCCGCCCGCCTGGATTTACAGGCAGCGCAACTCGCCCGAGCAGATTCCCGGCATCGGCGCGGGCCTCGCGCAACTGCGCGGCCTCGCCGTCGACGAAGCCGCCCTACGCACAACGGCCAATGCGCTCGCCGCGCTGCCGCGGCTCGCTCTTTCTTCTGCATAATCAAACTGATTGATTTTCAGTGGTTCGCGCCGGGCGAGATCCACGTCCGGCGGCCTGCTGACGCCTTGCGCGCCGTGCGTCGCTTCGTCTCGCGCGCGGCGGGTGGAGGGCGGATGCGGACATGGTGGTGTGGATTTGCATTGGGCGTGATCTGGCTGCAGCAGCAGGCGGCGCTGCTGGGCTTGGGCGCGGGGTGTGCGGTGATGTCGCTGGGTTTGGCGGCGTTGGCTGTGGCGATCTGGCTGTTGCGCGACCGTTCTTCTATTGAGAGCGGCTGTCACGCGGCGCATGAAAACGACAGGGCGCATTCTCATTGGACGCCTCGACGCTTGCGTTCATTCGCGGGCTGGGGCGCGCTCTGGTGCGCGGCCCTGTGCGCCGGCTTCGTCTTTGCCGCGTGGCGCGCCGACATGCGGCTCGCGACGAGCCTGCCGCTCGAGTGGGAAGGCCGTGACGTCGAGGTCACCGGCAGCATCCAAGGCCTGCCTGCACGCGAGGACAACGGCGCGCGTTTTCTTTTCAATGTGGAGTCCGTTCACGCGCCAGGCGTCGAGCCGGACGCGCGCGGGCCGGTCAACTTTCCGCGCGTGATCCAACTGTCATGGAGCGCCGACGAAGCGCCGCCGCCGCTCGAACCTGGCGATCGCTGGCGTTTGCGTGTGCGTCTGAAGCGGCCGCACGGCAATGCGAATTTCGGCGTGCGCGACGCGGAAGCCGCCTTGCTCGCGCGCAATGTGCGAGCCACCGGTTATGTGAGCACGGCGACGCAAGGCGGGCGGCTGCGAGAAAGAGCGCACGGTCTCGGCGTGACCGTGGATCGCTGGCGCGCCGCGCTGCGCACGCGGATCGACGCGGTGCTGGCGAGCGCGCCGCATCGCGGCATCGTCGTCGCGCTGGCGATCGGCGCGCAGGACGAAGTGAGCGCCGCCGACTGGCAACTGATGCGCGCCACCGGCACGAGTCATCTGGTGGCGATAATGTGGTGAAGAACACACATATTTCGGCCCATGCTCGTCCGACTCATTCCGGTAGGTGTGAACCGATTGACCGAAAGGCATAATGTCGGCTTCGTGGCTGAAACGCCATAACCGCAAGCAACAAGCACACATGACCGCTCTCGAAAAACTACTCGATACATTCCGCCATGCCGCCGTTACGGAACGGGAGAAGGGAACGTACTTCGAAGAGTTGATCGTCACCTATTTGCGGAACGAAGCCGACTATCGTGACCGGTACAGCGACGTGTGGACCTATGCGGAATGGGCTGATCTGCAAGGGCTGGACAAGCGGGACACCGGTATCGATCTTGTAGCGAAGACGCGTGGCACGGATGAAATCCATGCGATCCAGTGCAAGCTGTATGCCCCGGACTATAAGGTCCAGAAAGGCGACATCGACAGCTTCTTCACGGCATCGGGCAAGAAGCCTTTCTCGCGGCGGATCATCGTCGCTACGACGGATCATTGGAGCGAACACGCCGAGGATGCCCTGCTGGATCAGCAGCCGCCCGTCAGCAAGATCGATCTGACCGCCCTTGAAGAGAGCCAGATCGATTGGTCGAAGTACCAACCCAAGGCCGCACCGGTCATCAAGGCGAAGAAGCAACTGCGCCCCCACCAGACCAACGCACTGAACGCGGTGGTTCATGGTCTGGCGGACGCTGACCGTGGCAAGCTGATAATGGCCTGTGGTACGGGCAAAACGATGACCGCGCTGAAGATCGCCGAAACGATGGGCGGTGCTGGAAAGCGGGTTCTGTTCCTTGTACCGAGCCTTTCACTGCTTTCCCAGACCCTTACAGAATGGACACAAGAGAGTGAAACGCCGCTTCATAGCTTCGCTGTGTGCTCGGATAGCGACGTTGGCAAGAAGCGCAAGAAAGAAGACGACATGGTGCAAACCTTCGTCCATGAACTGCGCTATCCGGCGACCACGAATTCGGCACGACTAGCGGAAGAAGTGGCGAAGCGGCACGACGCATCGCACATGAGCGTCGTTTTCAGCACCTATCACTCCCTCGATGTAATCAGCCGCGCGCAGAAGGACTTCGGACTGGCGGACTTCGACTTGATCGTCTGCGACGAAGCGCACCGCACAACCGGCGCGACCTTCGGCGACGATGACGAAAGCACCTTCGTTCGGGTCCACGATGCCGACTACATCCGCGCCGCGAAGCGCCTGTACATGACGGCGACGCCGCGTATCTACGGGGATTCAGCCAAGGCCACGGCTGAACGGGACAACGTGGCGCTTTGTTCGATGGACGACACGGCACTGTACGGTGACGAACTGTTCGTCATCACCTTCTCGGAAGCCGTGAAGCGCGGGTTGCTGGTCGATTACAAGGTGATCGTGCTGGCGGTCGAAGAGACGCACGTCAACCGGCGTCTGCAAGACCTGCTGAAGGACGATAACAACCAGTTGAAGGTGGACGATGCTGCCAAGATCGTCGGCTGCTGGAAGGCCCTATCGAAGCAGGGGTTGACCGAAGACTTGGTTGGCGACGGCGATCCCATGAGCCGTGCGGTGGCCTTCTGTCAGGTCATCGAGGTCTCGAAGGGGGCGAAGACCCACAAGGTCAGTTCGAAGCAGATCGCGGGAATGTTCCAAGCGGTCGTCGAGGCGTATCAGGAGTCTGAAGAGGCGGAAGAGTTCGAACAGGTGGCCCGACTTCACTGCGAAGCCGAACACGTTGATGGCGGCATGAACGCCAGTGAGAAGGAAGCGAAGCTGGCATGGCTATTACATTGCGTGTATCAACATCGAAGCCGTGTATCACGGGACTGTCGGCGGCAAGTATCAGCCGTTCGAAGGCATCTGTCTCGCCGATACCTTTCAGCTTTACGAAAAGGAAGACTTGGTTGATGCCTTGCAGGCAAGCAACAGCGCCCGCCGTAAGCGCCAGAAGAAGCTGGACATCCGGGTCATCTTCGGGAACCCCCCCTATTCAGTGGGTCAGGCGAGCGCCAACGACAACAACCAGAACGTCCCTTATCCGCATTTGGATAACCGGATCGCCGAAACCTACGCCGCGCAGTCGGCTATGACGTCGGTCAAAAATCTGTATGACAGTTACATTCGAGCGATTCGGTGGGCTAGCGACAGAATCGGCGACAGCGGAGTGATCGGGTTTGTCACGAATGCCGGATTCTTGGAAGCAGGTTCGTCAGATGGTCTACGGAAGTGCTTGGCGGACGAGTTTTCTAACATATATGTATTCCACTTGCGGGGTAATGCTCGTACGTCTGGCGAACAGCGTCGTAGGGAAAAAGATAATGTATTTGGTATAGGCAGCCGCGCTCCGGTAGCTATCTCGGTCTTGGTGAAAAATCCCAACGAGAAGTCACGTGGTCAGATTTATTTTCACGATATTGGTGATTATCTCAGTCGGGATGAAAAACTCGACAAGATCAGCGCGTTCGGAAGTATTGCCGGGATAGCAGCAATAGACGGCTGGCAGCCAATTACGCCTGATACCCACGGTGACTGGCTCAACCAGCGCGATGTAAGTTTCAACGACTTTGTAGTATTGGGCGACAAGAAGGGTGGTGCAGACAAGCTGTTCGCTAACTTCTCATTGGGTATCGGGACAAATCGCGACGCGTGGTGTTACAACTCGTCGAAGGCCACTGTCGCAGCGAATATGGATCGCACAATCCGTTTTTATAACGGACAGGTGCGCGGGTTTGGGTCAGCGCACGGTGGGCTGAGCAGAAAGGAGCGGGAAGCGAAAGTCGCGGGATTCATCAGCACCGATTCCACTGAAATCAGTTGGTCAAGCAGTCTCATCCCTGCCCTGATCGCCGGGAAGGAAGGGCAATTCGACGATGCACGTATTGTTCAGAGTCTGTATCGACCGTTTAACACGCAGTGGCTGTACTACGATGACATGTTCAACCACCGAGTTGGACAGATGCGGCGGATTTTCCCGCACGCGAACTCCGAGAATCTTGTCATTGGGTTTTCGGCCCCAAGCGACCGCAGCGCCATTTCTACTTTGGTGACGGACCGCGTGCCAAGTCTCCATGCTACGGATATGGTCGGGTCGCAATACTTCCCGCTTTACCTGTACGACGTGACTGACCACGCGGCTGATAGTGCTACCGTTGATCTGTTTAGTCAGTCAGTGGATAAGGAAACGCCGCGCCGTGACGCAATTACCGACGCAGGATTGGCGCACTTCCAGTCCGCGTATCCGGGTGAACAGATCAGCAAAGAAGACATCTTTTACTACATCTATGGACTGCTGCATTCGCCCGACTATCGCGAACGCTATGCGGACAATCTGTCCAAGGAGTTGCCGCGTATTCCGTGCGTGCAGACTGCTGCTGACTTCTGGGCGTTTTCGAAAGCTGGTCGGAAGCTGGCGGACCTGCATGTCAATTACGAGACGGTCGAGAAGTACCCGTTGCAGATCGAAGGCGGTGGATTGCTTTTGACCGACGCGGACCACCGTGTCGAGAAGATGAAGTACGGCAAGAACGGCAAAGGCAAGGACCTTACGACGTTGATCTACAACGACAAGATCACGGTGAAGGGCATACCCCTCGAAGCCTATGAGTATGTTGTGAACGGCAAGCCAGCATTGGATTGGGTAGTCGAGCGCCAGTGCGTCAAGGTGGACAAAGATAGCGGTATTGTCAACGACGCGAACGACTATGCCATCGAGACTATGCACAATCCGCGCTACCCACTGGAACTGTTTCAGCGGGTCGTCACTGTCAGTCTCGAAACCATGAAGATCGTGAAGTCATTGCCGAGTCTGGACATTCAGCAACCGGGACCGACTGTCGGACTGTTGGTCGGCGCGAGCGGCACGTCGGATGCGATGACTGTGTGATTGGCTTGCATTGGTCGGCGAGTGCAATCGTAAGCGCCGACCATTGTTTCATTGCTGGCTGCAATCATGCATTCCTCACATTCGGGGCTATTGCATTGCTGCTTCCAATGGCGGTAATGCTGCAATGTCCTCGACTGTAGTGCCCACGAGTGTAGCATTGCGCGTTCTGGTTCGGCGTTCTGGTTCGGCGTTCTGATTCGGACAGTCGGCAGCAACGATCCGTCCAATGGTTCAGGGCAACGGTGACGTTCGTGTCCGATACTGGTTTAACAGTGGTTGGTCAGCTATCGTCAATCGTATTTGCATGGTGACCGTTGCCGATAGGGGAGTTACTGTTGCGTTTCGTTATTCGAATGGATTTGATCCGTTTCAGTGGTTGTTTCCGTTCCTAATGAATTGGAATGGCGTTCATAACAAGGTTGGCCGGTCAATGGAAGTGCGCGGACGAACTTGAACGTTTCACCCAAGTAGTCTTTCCTTGTTGAATCTGCGATGAATTGTAGGTCTTTCGTGAAGGTTTGATTGTTTGCTAAGATGCCGCGCTCATACAGGAAATTTTCAAGCGCCTTTCGCTTTCGTGCTCGATCTGTTGAATGCATGGTGGGATTCTCGTAGTCGATCCACCGATTAAGTGCCGTTTCTAGATCAACGGCCAATCCGCCGCGCGTGTTTCGAAGCCTGAGAATGTAGCGAACGAAATCTCGCTTTCCGGGCGGGCATGACTGAATGATTGATTGGATTAGAATCATCCCCAATGATTTTGAATGGCCTACTGTGATACCGTGTTCCTGAGCTTGTTTCTGGGTGAAAAGTTCACCCGTTTTCTTGTCTACCCAGAGAGATGATTCGGGGCATGTGATTGGTGGCGCGTTTTTCGGGCGGTTCCATCCTATGAATTTCAATTCTGAATCACGGAACGGCTTGTGTTTCAACGAGAAAAGCTCAAGTTCCGGTTTCGAGTTTTTGGATTCGGGTTGTTCTTGATGTGATTCGCTTGGGGTGTTGAAATTGGTAATGGCGGTCGCTTCGGCTTCTGCCAATGCAATGAATTCGGTGGCGCTAAACTGCATGTGAGTTTGGGGCGATGAAATCATCGCCGCTAACAATGGATTATTCGTTGTAAGTTGGTGGTGGAATTGGAATCGGCTCGGATTTGGCTCCGAATGCCGAGCAATCTAGTGCAGAAAACTGCGGTAATACCGCAATTTTCTGGATAAAAAATCTTTATTAATCAGTGCCTTACTGACTTCCTTAGTAATACTTAAGCACGGTGATGAAAACCGCGCGATGATGTCGTCTAGCTGCGGTGACTGGTCTAGTTCTATTGATCTGGCGCAACCAGTTCCTCGTGATGGCCGAAGCGCAGCGAAGGCCAGCGACGACTCGGACGCGCAGCGGACGAGTGAGATTTGTTCCAGATGAAGACCAGATTGAAATGACATCCAGACCTGATGGGTGTTCATCTACCTCGGTCTGCGACCTCGGTCGAATCGCCGCCACTTCGTGCCGTCGAATTCGATAACTGGTTCAGGTGGTGAAGGAAGACGCCATTCGTTTTCTTACTTATCTCTGACCTTCATCCGTCAAGATCGGACCTCATGCAGCGACATCTCATCTACAGCAGACTTCGGCCTACGGCCTCAGTCGAATCGCCGCGACTTCGTCCCGTCGAATTCGACAACTCGTTGACCTGAAGAACAAGACCGGGTTGTTTTTTTGCTGCTTCCATCTTCATCGGCCAAGATGGGTTCTTGCTTGTCACATCCCTTCATGCAATCCGGTGCCTACGGCCCCGGTGAATCGCCGCCCCTTCGGGTCGTCGAATTCGGTAACTGGCTGATATGACATGCCGTCATGAACAAGACCCGGTGTTCCCCGCTGGTTTCCTTCATCGATGAGCCACGACCAGACCTAATCGGCTTCGTGGTGCATGACCGGGTGCGCTTGCACTCATCGCTTTGGCCTTCGGCCTTGGTGCTGGCCAGTGTCATCGCAACCAGCGACTCGTCGCTGATCGCGAACCAGTGACCTGATTGGTGACTGATCTGGACCGGTGATGACACACGAAATCCGATCAAGCGCGGTTGTGGCGCGAAGATCAGGTGACGGGTAAGGCGTCGTGGAAGACTGCGGATGTGATTGCAGCCGTGGACTACAGGCGGGTCAACTTAACGCACCAGTGAAATCTGGTAGGTCGAAATTGAGATCGCATTATATCACAAATGTCAAGTCCTTGTCCATGCCTACTTCACGGCGAGTCGATTGATCCGCCCTGATGTTCCGAGTAGCGACGCGACCTGCGGTCGCGATTCACGATGTTCAACTGGTTCTGCTTGGTCCCGCTGCCGGACGGGCGACCGGCAGCAGTGTCAGCAGTTGAGGATGTAGCCGTCAGCAATCGTCCACGCCGTTGTCAACAGCTTGACCGCATCTGCCTCAGGGACGACTTCTGGTTCTCCGTGGCGCGTTGCTTGCGCCGCCCTTTCTAGTAGCCGTGTTGCGGATTCGTCGCAACCCGCGATTTCACGAAGGGTCTTCCATTGCGTCGCCTTGTCTTTCGGGTCCAGTGATCGAGTGGCAATGCAATGCTGCCGCAGCGATTCGACAGCACGGTAGCAGTGGAATGCAACGTCGTCCGGTTCCTTCATCGCGGTGATAAGGTCGCGCAAGCAACGATGAAGGAAAACCCCAGATTCGCCCTGAAGCTTTGGGCGCATGGCCGCGATTCGTGTGTTGAGATCGACCCCGCGATGTAGTTCCGTGATACACGGCACGTTGATCCCGAAGACCTGATCGAAGCCAACCTCCGGGCAAATCGCGCGCCGGATTTCGACATCGTAGGTGTGGCCCAGAACGTAGCCCACCATGTCCATCTCCAACTGAACAAAGTACCTGACAGCGTTTCTTAGGTCTAGCGGGTTCCACTCAACGTCGGTTTCGACCCAGACGGCAACCTGATTCAGGATGATTCGAACGTCAGCTTTAGCATCGATGCCAGACGCTGCGTGCAAGAATTTCGCCGAGATGCGGTGATCCGGTATCTGGGCGCGTTCGGGATGGACCATGCCATCAAGGAAGTATCGATACATAGTTTGTGCTTCCCCGCGTCGTCATTCGGTCTTCACGGCGTCTGGTGGGGCGACCGATTCCCATTCGCACGCGCGACATACCGTTACATAGGGCGGGTCCGATTGAAGCTCGGGGGCATAGAAGCTGGCGAGTTGATAGGACGAACAACGTGGGCACCGGTCGGGCCGTGCAGATTCCTTCCTCACGACGGCAGCAGAGAACACTTCAAGCACATGATGCGTCGCGTCCATCGCCAGTTCAGCATCGATGGTGACCGCATTGGACGTGTGCGTAAGCCAGTTCACCAAGCCCCATGCCGAAGCTGACAACTGCTTCAGATACACGCGAATGTACTTCGAGTGTTCACCCGGTGCTGACCAGTTCGCGATCAATTCCGCCCACTCTTTGAAGTTCCCGCGCTGTGGAAGCGCGGCACCGTCGGGCAGTTCGACGTACTCGGGCGCACTAGCGACAAACGTCAACAGACATTCGCGGCACTTCATTCCGACCGCTTGAAGGTCTTCGGCTTCCGACGCGTTGTCGATGGCTGACGCCGCTTGTTCCCATCGTCGCCATGCTGCGGCGAATCGATCCTGAGTGGGTGTTCCGGCCTTGCGGGCGTCGCGCGATGCAACGCGGGCCATCAGGCCAATGTGGAAGGACAGCAGGTAGTCGAGACTCGGGAATTCGGTCTGCGAATACAGGTTTGTCGGGTTCGTCACGATCCACCATCGCCCATCCGTCGCGTGGACATCCCATACCGCATACTTTCGCCCGAAGACGACTTCGGTCTTCATCTTCTCCAAATGGCGCACCGTGATCGAGTCGCCGTCGTCGCGCCCCTTGTTCGACTGCCACTCGAAGTAATCGATGATCTCTGTTTCTTCGCGTTCCGACCGTCCCAAGACTGTTTCGCGCAGCTTGTCGGTGTTCGGGCGGATCGGCAATGTGCACTCGTCTGTGGATGGCATCAGTTCTTCATCGTTATTCCCGGACATGTCGGCCCCGCCTTTCGTATGCGTTGTCAGAAGAATAGCGGATCGGTTCAGCATGCGGTGGTTCACGACAGGTGTGCTGTAAGCGAACCGGTGCAGTCCCGGTTCGGAGAGCGCGATCTTTCAGCCTCAACCGAACCGGATCATGCGAACTACCCAATCAGGGATGCGACCGGTACGCCTGCGACGGGTCGTTTTGGTAGCCGGTGTTGCTGCCGCACTGTCGTGCGCCATCGACGGCGAGTAGGGACCATGCGCGCGGATTTCCTACTTCGATCTGAGCGGCTTGTTGGTTTTCTACGATTGATGCAGTGCTTGCCGAAGCGGCTGGAAGTATTTCCCGCCACCATCGCCCCGGAAGAAGCGGATGTGCTTGCAGACGTATGCATCGGCAGTTCCACCGAACCTCCAATTCACGGTCCCGAGTCTCGGTTGTTTCACCAGTTCGTTGAACGGCTGCCCGCTACGCAACTCAGGCGCATACCGCTCCGTGAATACTTCGTATGACCGTTTTCCGTGGAGAAGGACCAGCGATGGGCGGAATGCCTTCACGACTTCGTCGAACACCCACATCGACTGGTCAGTCTTCGACAGCTTCGCCCACGCGGTCTCACTCTCTGTAGGGCGGGGCGATATGTTGCTGTCCACGACAGGCGAGAAACCATGTGCCGTCAACCATGCCGAAGCCGTATCCAGCCCAATTCGTGTGTTGCTGCGTCTCGGCTTTCCACGCGCGGTCCGAACCGCATCGTAAATCGGTAGAAAGTTTTCAATGTTCAACAGGCTGGATGCGTAATCATCGAACTGGATGCCGTCCTCGGCGGTGATCGGCGTGGCCGGATTCACTCCAACGATCATCGCGCCGCCTGTGGAAAGCGGCCCGCGACACACGAACGGACGCAGATACGGGCCATCGACGTTGGTCGGCGTGCATAGGCGGATCAGTGCCTCGTTAGTAAACATGTCATTCGATCCAGCGCCAAAGGTGAAACGGTCAGTGTCGCTGAAGATAGCTACAGGGCGTCGCCTTCGAAGTAGTCGGAATCGAGCTTCTTGACGTGGAAGGTGCTTACCGTCGAGACACCGACATTGTGATCTACCATCAACTGCACCAGTTGATCGCCATCGACGAGGATGATCTTCGATGTGATCGAGTTGGCGAAGTCCTTCGCTTCGCGCGTGAACGTAGATGTAGTGATGAAAACACCCTTGTTCGCTCGCTGGCCCTGCAATGCACCGGCAAACTTCTGTATTTCCGGGCGGCCAACCGTGCCTTCCCATTTCTTAGCTTGCACGTAGATAACATCCAACCCGAGCCTGTCTTCTTTGATCGTGCCGTCGATTCCGCCGTCGCCGCTCCGTCCGATGACGCTCCCAGCATCTTGACGAGAACCGCCGTATCCCATAGCAACCAGCAGATCGATCACTAGCCGTTCGAAAAAGCTGGCTGTCGAAGCTTTGACTTGGTCTAGCAAGTCGGCTTCGAGATTGGTCCGTAGTCGCTGGTATGCCTGTGCAAACGATTCTTCGGGCGTTGATTCATCAATTTCAGGCGCGGTTACGCCGGTCAGCGCCATCGGCGTCACCGTGGCCTGCACGTCACCGGTCTTCTTCTGCCGGAATGTCGCGAATTCCGGGTATTGATCGAGCGTGCGGTTATCGATTCGGTCGGGATTTTGTGCAAGCAGGGCTTTGCCGCGTTCAGTGATATTGAAGTAGCCACGCTTTCTGGATTCAACCACGCCCGCTTGCTTCAAGTAAGTTCGCGCCCAACCTACCCGATTGTCGAATAGCGGTGCGGTGCCACTAGGGAGAAGCGTGTTCCGTTCTTCGTCGGTAAGCTGATATTGGTCCGCTAGCGTCTCGACGACATCGCGGAATCGATGTTCTTGTTCATCGGCGACAGCACGCAAGACGGGCAGCATGAGTGTCTGGTAATCCGGGATTGGCATCGCGTTGTTCTTTGCTCGATTGGTCTGCGTTGGATGCTACCGGACTACTCGCAAGATTTCACGTCTTCGGTGCTTCGGAGGTGTCCGAAATCGAGCACTGACGTACACCCCGCCATAGCGTGTACGAAAATTAGCTTGTAAACATATCGTACAGATGCTAACATCCGTACTCCCATTTCGGACATATCAAGGTGCCAATGACGAGAATCTTCGCTTACTGCCGGGTATCAACCGCCGACCAGACCACTGACAATCAAGTACAAGAAATCGAAGCAGCCGGGTTTGCAGTAACGAAGCAACGCGTCATCTGTGAAACGGTTTCCGGGTCAGTGCCAGCACTGGAACGCAAGGGCTTCGCGAAGCTGCTGGATCGTCTTGAAGACAACGACGTTTTGATCGTCACAAAAATGGATCGGCTCGGCAGAAACGCCATCGATGTGCGGTCCACGGTCGAACGGCTGGCATCCATCGGGGTTCGTGTTCACTGCCTTGCCCTTGGCGGTGTAGACCTGACCAGTCCTGCCGGAAAGATGACGATGGGCGTTATCAACGCTGTCGCCGAATTCGAGCGTGATCTCCTGATCGAGCGTACTCAAGCCGGTCTTCGTCGGGCGAAGTCGGAAGGGAAGACGTTCGGGCGTCCGTCCGCACTCTCCGAAGCGCAGCGTGCGGCGGTCATCGAGCAACTGAAGGCTGGTGTCGCTGTCGCTCAAATCGCACGTGACATGAAGACCAGCCGTCAGACCATCATGCGTGTCCGCGCCGGTTCGGCTGCGGAGGATGAATCAATCGAACAAGGCCAGCTTGGCCCCGATGGCATGCCCTGTGCTTTGATCGAATGGCCAGATCGTCGTAGGTCGCGCGGCGCATGAAGGCCAGCCGTCAGACCATCATGCGGGATCGGTCGTCGGCAGCCGCGAAAACGGTGGCTGTTTCATAATCCCGGTCAGCTAACCCGACACTTCGTCCAAGAAGGCGATGACCTTGGCGCGTTGCTTCTTATTCAGGCGGTGAAACTTCAGAAGCAGATCGGCTTCGTCGTCATCGACTGAATGAAGGTAGGCGACCGGGACGCCCAACACCGCTGCGATTCGCTCGACCAGCGGTGCGTCGGGTACGCGGTTTCCTTGCTCATAGCGGTTCATCCGCGCGCTGGCCGACATCGGATCAAGCCCGGCTTCGATGCCGAGACGTTCCTGAGATAGGCCGGTGCGTACGCTGACACTCCAAGGTCGTGAAAGGTCAGCGTGGTGTCCAGCGTCAGACCGTTCTCGCGGGCATACGCTTCGCTCAGGGCCTGTTGTCGTCTGAGCGAGTCGCCCTTGCTTTGTTCGGGGGTGGAGAAGCGGACGTAGCTGTAGGCGGTCGGCATTAACGTTGATCCAGCGTATGGCAGAAAAGCTTCGGATTGTAGCAAGCTGATATGTGTTCATAACCGCAAATTTGCGATTTCGGGTCTGCATATCGGCTTTGCCGCGAGTCTCGCGGCCTGGCTCGCGGGCGCCTTCTGGCGGCGCTCGGGCTGGGTCGGTCGCAACTGGCCGCTGTGGCTGCCCGCGCAGATCGTCGCGGTGATGGCCGGCACGTGCTTTGCCGCATTGCATGCCGCGTTGGCCGGCTTCAACGTGCCCGTGCAGCGCGCATTGTGGATGGCAGGCGTCGTCGCGCTCGCCTATGTGAGCGGGCGCAATCTCGTGCGCTCGGCCGTGCTTGCGTGGGCGCTCGGGCTCGTGCTGCTGATCGATCCGTGGGCGGTCGTGTCGGCGGGATTCTGGTTGTCGTTCTGCGCGGTGGCGGCGATTCTCTTTGCCACATCGGGACGGCCGCGTGCGCAGAATCACGAACAACACACGCAAGCGCGCGACGAAACCGGCGCCGCGCCCGGCGCTCTGTCGCGGTTGAGCGCACATGCAATGCGCGGCGCGCGCGCGTTCGTCGAACGTCTGCGCGGCGCGGCGCACGTGCAGCTCGCGGTGACGCTCGCGCTCGCGCCGCTCACCGCTTACTGGTTCGCGCAGATTCCGCTGATCGGGCCGCTTGCGAACGCCTTCGCGATTCCGTGGGTGAGCCTGCTCGTGACGCCGTCGGTGCTGGCGGGCGTCGTGTTGCCCGCGCCGCTCGATGCCGACGCGTTGCGACTAGCCCATGCATTGCTCGACATGATGCTCGCAGCGTTGCAGACGATGTCGGGGCCGCGCTGGTTGCTCTGGTGGCTGCCGCAACCGGACGCATGGACGCTGGCCGCCGCCGCGGCCGGCGTGCTCTGGTGCCTCGCGCCGCGCGGCTGGCCGCTGCGCTGGGCCGCGCCGCTCACCTGGTTGCCGCTCGTCGCGCCCGCGCCGTCCGGGTTGTCAGCGGGCGGTTTCCGGCTGACCGCGCTGGACGTCGGCCAGGGCACGTCGGTGCTCGTGGAGACGGCGCATCACGTGCTGCTGTTCGACACCGGGCCCGGGCCGGAATCCACTCACGCGGGCGAGCGGGTGGTCGTGCCGTTTCTGCGGGCGCACGGCGTGAACGCGCTCGACACGCTGGTCGTCAGTCATGCCGATTCCGATCACTCGGGTGGCGCGCCGGCGGTGCTGGAGGCTATCGAGGTTCGTCAGATGGTGGCGGCGTTGCCGCCGGCCAATGCGCTGTGGACGAATGCTCGGCAACATGGTGCCGAAACGCTGCCGTGCGCGGCGGGGCAGCGCTGGCAGTGGGACGGCGTCGAGTTCGCCATGCTCTGGCCCGACGCCGGGCCGCTGCAAGGCAAGCCGAATGCGCATTGCTGCGTGCTGCGCGTGAGCGCGTTGCCGGGCGTGGGGTCGGCCACGCAGTCGGTCACGGCCACAGCCACGGCGTCGGCCGGGCGTGACGAGTCGAATCGTGAACCCGCAGGCACACGCGTCGCCGCGCTGCTGACCGCGGACATCGAGGCGCCCACCGAACGCGTGCTGCTCGCGCGCGATCGCGAGAGCTTGCGCGCGCAGGTGCTGGTCGTGCCGCATCACGGCAGCAAGACCTCATCGACCGAGCCGTTCCTCGATTCTATCGATCCGCTCGTCGCGCTATTTCAGGTAGGCTATCGCAACCGGTTTCATCACCCTAGTGCGGGCGTGTGGGCGCGCTATTCGGCGCGGCGGATCGAACTGGGGCGCAGCGATGCCGACGGCGCCGTGCGCGTCCAGATCGATCCGGATTTCGCCGCCCGGCGAAGCGCGCAGACGCCTCGCGCCGCGCTTACGATCGAGCGCTATCGCGACACGCACCGGCGTTACTGGATGGATCGTTGAACCGGTTGCGGATCGCGTCCGCACAGAAAGAAGCCAAAGAAAAAAGCCAAAGAAAAAGCATGAAGAAAGCGCGCGCGGCACGAGGCAAAACCGCTGACGGCATCGGAACAGAAAGAGCGCCGCAAAGCGCGAGGCCAACACTGCAAAGCTTCGCTCGCCGCCGCGCGATAAACAGAACGGAGATAACCGCAGTTGAAAAATATCATTCACTTTTCGCACGCCAACGGCTTTCCGGCGTCGACTTACCGGACGATCTTCGCGGAACTCTCCGACGACTACGAAGTGCGTCACATCGAACGCATCGCGCACGACCCGCGCTATCCGGTCACGCAGGACTGGCCGCATCTCGTGGAGCAATTGCTCGACGACATCGGCCGCGCGTATGAGCAGCCCGTGTGGCTCGTCGGGCATTCGCTCGGCGGTTATCTGTCGCTGATGGCCGCGCTG
The DNA here is from genome assembly GCF_036016995.1 of Paraburkholderia sp. MPAMCS5. Lineage (NCBI taxonomy): Bacteria > Pseudomonadati > Pseudomonadota > Betaproteobacteria > Burkholderiales > Burkholderiaceae > Paraburkholderia > Paraburkholderia sp. MPAMCS5. The sequence continues at coordinate 429,833 of NZ_JAYXBK010000003.1, read as the reverse complement.
AAAAAACCGCAGTGGGTGAGGGGCGTGGTGATGCTCGATTCGCCGGTAATCGCCGGCTGGCGCAGCAGCATGCTGCGCGTGTCGCAATGGACGGGACTCGATGAGCGGCTTTCGCCCGCGGCCGCTACCCGCACGCGACGCACGCAGTGGGCGAGCCGCGACGAAACATGGCGCCATTTCCATTCCAAGCCGGCGTTCGCGCGCTGGGACGAACGCATGCTGTCCGACTACATTGACTTCGGCATTCCGCAGGTGTCGCACGACGGCGCGCGAAGTCTCGCGTTCGATCGCCGCACCGAATATCAGATCTACCGGACCTTGCCGCACACGCTCGGTTCGCGGCTGGCGCGCGGCGCGCCGGTGCCGGTCGGGTTCATCGCCGGCACGCGCTCGAAGGAAATCCGTCAGGCCGGTTTGAGCGCCACGCGCCGCGCGACCGGCGGCCACGTCGAATGGATCGAGGGCAGCCATCTCTTTCCGATGGAAAAGCCGATCGAGACCGCGCGCGCCGTGCAGCGGATGTTGCGCGAACTGGAGCGCCGTACCTGACGCTGCGCCCGACAATCACGGCTGATCTGGACGGCGGGCAGGCGCGCCGGGCCGCTCGCATTTCGCTGGGTTGAGACCCTGCTTTACGGTATAATCCGTTTTTCCCGCGAGCATCCAGCGATGACCAAATATGTTTTCGTCACCGGCGGCGTAGTATCTTCCCTCGGCAAGGGTATTGCCGCCGCTTCCCTCGCCGCGATCCTCGAATCGCGCGGTCTTAAAGTCACCCTCCTCAAGCTCGATCCGTACATCAACGTCGACCCCGGCACGATGAGCCCGTTCCAGCACGGCGAAGTGTTCGTCACGGAAGACGGAGCGGAGACCGACCTCGACCTCGGCCACTATGAGCGCTTCATCAGCACGAAGATGCGCAAGGCCAACAACTTCACTACGGGCCAGATTTACGAATCGGTGATCCGCAAGGAACGCCGCGGCGATTATCTCGGCAAGACGGTGCAGGTGATCCCGCATATCACGAACGAAATCCAGGCGTTTGTCGAGCGCGGCGCGGCTTCGGCCACGTGCGGCGAGCCGGATGTCGCCATCGTCGAAGTGGGCGGCACGGTGGGCGACATCGAGTCGCTGCCGTTCCTCGAGGCCGCGCGTCAGATGAGCCTGCGCATGGGCCGCAACAGCGCATGCTTCGTGCACCTCACGCTGGTGCCCTGGGTCGCCACGGCCGGCGAACTCAAAACCAAGCCCACGCAACACAGCGTGCAGAAGCTGCGCGAAATCGGTATTTCGCCGCACGTGCTGCTGTGCCGCGCCGACCGCCGCATTCCGGACGACGAGCGCGCGAAGATTTCCATGTTCTCGAACGTGCCGGAAGACGCCGTGATCTCCGTGTGGGACGCGGACAGCATCTACAAGATTCCGCAGATGCTGCACGATCAGGGTCTCGACGCGATCATCTGCGAAGAACTCAAGCTCACGCCGAAGGCTGCGGACCTCACCATGTGGTCCGATCTCGTCGAGAAGCTGGAAAATCCGAAGCACGAAGTCACCATCGGCATGGTCGGCAAATATGTCGATCTGACCGAGTCGTACAAGTCGCTGATCGAAGCGCTGCGCCACGCGTCCATGCATACGTCCACGCGCGTGAATATCGAATACATCGATTCGGAAGAGATCGAGGCGCACGGCGTCGAAAGTCTCAAGCATCTCGACGCGGTGCTCGTGCCGGGTGGCTTCGGCCGTCGCGGCACCGAAGGCAAGATCGCCGCGATCCGCTATGCGCGCGAAGCGCAAGTGCCGTATCTCGGCATCTGCCTCGGCATGCAGCTCGCCGTGATCGAATTTGCACGCGACGTGGTCGGTCTCAAGAACGCGAACAGCACCGAGTTCGATCAGGAAACCGAAAACCGCGTGGTCGCGCTGATCACCGAGTGGTACGACCGCGAAGGCCGCGTCGAAAAGCGAACGGAAGAATCGGATCTTGGCGGCACGATGCGCCTCGGTTCGCAACGTTGCCCGATCAGGCCCGGCACGATGGCCGAAGAAATCTACGGTAAAGATGTGAACGAGCGTCACCGTCACCGTTATGAAGTCAATAACCGCTTCGTGCCCCAACTCGAAGCGGGCGGCCTTATCATCAGCGCCCGTACCCCGAGTGAAGATCTGCCGGAAATGATGGAACTGCCGCGCAGCATGCACCCGTGGTTCGTCGGCGTGCAGTTCCACCCGGAATTCACGTCCACGCCGCGTGACGGCCATCCGCTGTTCAAGTCGTTCGTCGAGGCAGCGCTCGCGCATCAGCAGTCGCGCGTCGCGAACGAAGTCGGGGAGAAAGCATGAAACTGGGCGATTTCGAAATCGGGCTCGACAAGCCGTTTTTCCTGATCGCGGGCACCTGTGTCGTCGAATCCGAACAGATGACGATCGACACGGCCGGCCGCCTGAAGGAAATCTGCGCGAAGCTGAACATTCCGTTCATCTACAAATCGTCGTACGACAAGGCCAATCGCAGCAGCGGCAAGTCGTTCCGCGGTCTGGGCATGGACGAAGGTCTGCGCATTCTGTCGGAAGTGAAGCGTCAGCTCGGTTTGCCGGTGCTGACCGACGTTCACGCCGAGCACGAAATCGAACAGGTCGCCTCGGTGGTGGACGTGCTGCAAACGCCTGCGTTCCTGTGCCGTCAAACCGACTTCATTCATGCGTGCGCGCGTTCGGGCAAACCGGTCAACATCAAGAAGGGCCAGTTTCTCGCGCCGCACGACATGAAGAACGTGATCGACAAGGCGCGCGACGCGGCACGTGAAGCGGGTCTCTCCGAAGACCGCTTCATGGCGTGCGAGCGCGGCGTGTCGTTTGGCTATAACAATCTCGTGTCGGACATGCGGTCGCTCGCGATCATGCGCGAAACCAGCGCGCCGGTCGTGTTCGACGCCACGCATTCGGTGCAATTGCCGGGCGGCCAGGGCACGAGTTCGGGCGGTCAGCGCGAATTCGTGCCGGTGCTGGCGCGTGCGGCAGTGGCGGTCGGCGTCGCGGGTCTTTTCATGGAAACGCATCCGAATCCGGCGCAGGCCAAGTCGGACGGCCCGAACGCCGTGCCGCTGCACCGCATGGCCGACCTGCTCGAGACGCTCGTCACGCTCGATCAGGCCGTCAAGCGCGCGCCGTTCCTCGAAAGCGATTTCAACTGATTCAACGCATTCGCGGCGTGTCATGGCCCGCGCGCATAATGAGCGCGGTCACTGCGGCAAGCACGCGGCGAATGTGCGCAGGAGTCGTCGAACGTATCGGCGCGCAAGCAGTTGGCCGGGGAGACCGGCTAGTGCCGTACGTGTCACAGTAAAGAATTTATCGTCATTTCTTGAGGAAACCATGAGTGCTATCGTAGATATCATCGGTCGGGAGATTCTCGATTCGCGGGGCAACCCCACCGTCGAATGCGACGTGCTGCTCGAGTCGGGCACGATGGGCCGCGCCGCGGTGCCGTCGGGCGCGTCCACGGGTTCGCGCGAAGCGATTGAACTGCGCGACGGCGAAACCGGCCGCTACAGCGGCAAGGGCGTGTTGAAAGCCGTCGAGCACATCAACACCGAAATCTCCGAGGCGATCATGGGCCTCGACGCTTCCGAGCAGGCTTTCCTCGACAAGACGCTGCTGGAACTCGACGGCACCGACAACAAGTCGCGCCTCGGCGCGAACGCCATGCTGGCGGTTTCCATGGCCGTCGCAAAGGCCGCCGCTGAAGAAGCCGGCCTGCCGCTGTACCGCTACTTCGGCGGCTCGGGCGCGATGCAATTGCCGGTCCCGATGATGAACATCGTCAACGGCGGCGCGCATGCGAACAACAGCCTGGACATCCAGGAATTCATGATCGTGCCGGTCAGCCAGCCGACCTTCCGCGAAGCGCTGCGCTGCGGCGCCGAAGTCTTCCACGCGCTGAAGAAAATCCTGTCGGATCGCGGCATGAGCACGGCGGTGGGCGACGAAGGCGGCTTCGCGCCGAACTTCGGCAGCAACGACGAGTGCCTGTCGACCATCCTGCAAGCCATCGAGAAAGCCGGCTACCGCGCTGGTGAAGACGTGCTGCTCGCGCTCGACTGCGCGGCCAGCGAGTTCTACCACGACGGCAAGTACCAGTTGGCCGGTGAAGGCCTGCAACTGTCGTCGGCCGAGTTCGCCGACTACCTCGCGACGCTCGCAGACAAGTTCCCGATCGTTTCGATCGAAGACGGCATGCACGAGTCCGACTGGGCAGGCTGGAAGCTCTTGACCGACAAGCTCGGCAAGAAGGTCCAACTCGTGGGCGACGATCTGTTCGTCACCAACACGCGCATCCTGAAGGAAGGCATCGAGAAGGGCATCGCCAACTCGATCCTCATCAAGATCAACCAGATCGGCACGCTGACGGAAACTTTCGCGGCAATCGAAATGGCCAAGCGCGCGGGTTACACGGCCGTGATCTCGCACCGCTCGGGCGAAACCGAAGACTCGACCATCGCGGACATCGCCGTCGGCCTGAACGCCGGCCAGATCAAGACGGGTTCGCTGTCGCGTTCGGACCGCATCTCGAAGTACAACCAGCTGCTGCGTATCGAAGAAGACCTCGGCGATATCGCCAGCTATCCGGGCAAGTCGGCGTTTTACAATCTGCGCTAGGTTGTCGGTGGCCAGTTGGCCAGCGCTGACCGATGAGCCGGTTATCCTTCGTTTCTGATTGACCTCGCCGCCCTGCGTTTAGCGCAGGGCGGCGCGTATTTATTGTGCTTACTTCATGCGGCTCGTCACTGCTGTCCTGATCGTTCTGCTGGTGTTGATCCAGTACCCGCTCTGGTGGGGCCACGGCGGCTGGTTGCGCGTGCACGAGCTGCAGCAGCAACTCGCTCAGCAGGTGCAAAAGAATGCCGACTCCAAGGTGCGCAACGAGCGCATTCAAGGCGAAGTGCAGGACTTGCAGAACGGCACCGCTGCCGTCGAAGAACGTGCCCGATACGAAATGGGCATGGTCAAAGACGGCGAGGTGTTCGTGCAGTTCGTGTCGCCGAACGCACCGTTGCCCACCGCGAATGCGCCTTCCACGACCACATCTACGCGCGGCGAAGTGTCGGCTGCGCCGCTGCATATGGTGCCGAATCCTGAATCGCGCGCGAAGCCCGAGCGCAAGCACGGCGGCAAGGCTGCGAAGGACAAAAAGCCTGCGCACTGAATCCGAAAGCGATTCAATGCGCAGGCGCAAAAAAGGCGCGGTCTTCCGATCGCGCCTTTTTTCATATGAAGTGTTGGACTTCTGTTTGCGAGGATTCGCCCGCTCAGCCCATCACCAGCCCCAGTACGGCCCGTAACCCACGCCGACTCCCGTACCCCAGCCGTGTCCCCATCCGCCGCCGTAATAGCTGCCGTATACCGTGACGGGCGGGCTGTAGTAGCGCGACCACGCTTGCGCGGCGTTTTCGGCGGCAATGGCCTGATTCTGCTCGGCCATGACCTGCTGGTCGATGGCGTCATAGCGCTGGCGCTCGGCTCGCGTGAGTGGCTGAGCGGCGCTGCTCATGCCCGACTGATCGGCGGGCAGGCGGCTATAGATGGGCGACGGCCCCGGCGGGTCCATCATGCAGCCCGTCAACGCAGTGATCCCGGCGAGTGCCGCCAGCACGGCAAACGTGCGTGCTGGACGCCGCAGCGAAGTAGGAGTGCTCATGTTCGGCCTCGATCGGTCGGATGCCTAAATAAAACGTGGATTGCATAAAACGTGGACTGCAACAAATGCGGCGCGCACCGGCAGGTGCACGCCGCACGCAAGCCGCGCTCTAGTGCCGCTGCTCCGCAGCCGGCGTCACACCCTGTGAGAGTGCGTTGGCGAGAAAAAGTTGCGCCACGTCGACCGGGTCGAACTCGTACCGCTGGTTACAGAACTCGCAGTGAATCTCGACGTGGCCGCGCTCTTCGAGCACGCCGTCCACTTCGTCGCGGCCGAGCATTTTCAGCATGGAGCCGACCTTTTCGCGCGAGCACGAGCATTCGAAACGCGCGGTGGCCGGCTCGAAATGCTGAACGTTTTCCTGCCAGAAAAGACGGCGGAACACCGTTTCCGGCTCTTCCTTCAGCAACTCGTCTTGCGACAGCGTGCCGCCGAGCGTGCAGACGCGCTCCCACGTATCCGCATCCAGTTCGCCCGGATGAGGGAGGATGCCGCCGTCGCCCGGCAGCTTTTGCAGCAGCATGCCGACCGCGCGCTCGGAATTCGCCGCGAGCCACAGACGCGTGTCGAGCTGCTCCGAGTGATGCATATAGTGCTCGAGCACTTCCGCCATCGAGTTGAGCGGACCATTCGCGCCCGAGAGCGGCACGATGCTCTGGTAGGGCTGCTGGCCCGGCTTCTTGTCGCGCGGGTCGAGCGTGATCACGCAGCGGCCGTGGCCGCTCGCGTTGATCAGTTCGATCATCGAGGACGTGTCGTCGATCATCTGTCCGTCTTCGCCGGACAGCTTGGCGGTGGCGCGCATCGAAAGATCGGAGCTGCATTGCACCACCAGCATCTTGGCCGGGCCGTCGCCGAAAATCTGCATGACCAGCGTGCCGTCGAACTTGAGATTCGCCGACAGCAGCGCGCACGCGGCCATCATCTCGCCGAGAATCGTCCGCACTGGCGCCGGATATTCGCGGCGGGTCAGCACTTCCTGCCAGGTATTGCGCAGGGAAACGATTTCACCGCGCACCGGCGCCGCGCTGAACATGAATTTTTGCAACTGGTCACTCACAACTTTTCCTCTCTCGAATGGCGCGGCCCGGCAAAATGCCGTGCACGCGCCGTGCGCGCCGCGCGCCCGGCCGATCAGCCGATGCGTACGAGCTGCGCCTTGAAATACTCGCGGCGCTCGGCATAACTTGCCGTGCCGCGCTGCATATTGGCGATATCCGTCTCGGTCAATTCGCGCACCACTTTTGCGGGCGCGCCGAGGATCAGCGAATTGTCGGGAAACACCTTGCCTTCGGTCACGATGGCGCCCGCTCCGACCAGACAGTTGCGGCCGATAACCGCGCCATTCAAGACCACCGCCTGAATTCCGATCAACGAGCCTTCCTTGATCGTGCAGCCGTGCAGCATCACCTGATGGCCGACAGTCACGTTCGGCTCGATCGTCAGCGGAAAGCCGGGGTCGGTGTGCAGCACCGCGCTTTCCTGCACATTGCTGCCCGCGCCCAGCATGATCGGCTCGTTGTCGCCGCGCAGCGTCGCGCCGAACCAGACGCTTGAGTTTTCCTCCAGCGTCACGTTGCCGATGATCGTCGCCGAATCCGCGACGAACACGCTTTCATGGATGGTCGGGGCGGCGTCGCCCAGCTTGTAAATGGTCACGGTGTCTCCTCTTGATGGTCGCCGGACGTCGGTGAGCGCCGGATTGCGCCGGATTGCGCCGGTTTGTGCGGCTTCGTCTGCCTGTCGGCCGCCCTGAATGGTCGAATCGAGTATTGTAAACGGTTGTGTGGTTGTGCCGCTCGCCGCGGAATAGCGTGCCGCCGCTAACATCGTGGCTAACATTCGCCGCTAACACGTCCTTTTACTGGCTTCGCCGATTTTGCCTTCCATGATGTCTGCCGCTTCACCTGCTTCCTCTGCGTCGTGCGCTTTGTCGGCTCCGTCCGTGCCTGAAGCGGCGAGCCAGCCGCTCTGCGCGCGCACGGCCGCCTTGGCCGCGTTGCGCGAAGTCGATCCTGTTGCCAAGGCGAGCGCGGCGCGCGCGCTGTACCCGGCCGTGCTCGACGGCAGCTTTGCGTGTCCCGCAGATGTCGTGCTCGATGAACCGCCGGGACTGCCGGGCCGGCCCGCGCGGCCGGAACTGGTCGAGCCGCGCCGGCTCGGGCGGCGCAGCATGCAGTCGCCGCAAGGGCGCGCGGTCCTGCTGCACGCGCTCGCGCACATCGAATTCAACGCGATCAACCTCGCGCTCGATGCCGTCTGGCGCTTCGCCGGCATGCCCGCTGCTTTCTATACCGACTGGCTAAAAGTCGCCGCCGAAGAGGCGTATCACTTCTCGCTGCTGACCGCGCGGCTCGCTGAATACGGTCACGCGTACGGCGATTTTGCTGCCCACGACGGCCTCTGGGACATGTGCGAGCGCACCAGTGGCGACGTGCTCGCGCGCATGGCGCTCGTGCCGCGCACGCTGGAAGCGCGCGGCCTCGACGCGTCGCCGCCCATCCGCGCGCGTTTGCAGCAGGCGGGCGACCTTGCATCGGCGGACATTCTCGACGTGATCCTGCGCGACGAAATCGGCCATGTGCTGATCGGCAATCGCTGGTTCCGCCATCTGTGCGAGAAGGCCTGCGTCGATCCGCACCTCACCTACACGCGTCTCGCCGCGCAGTATCACGCGCCGAAACTGCGCGGCCCGTTCAATTTCGAAGCGCGCCGCGATGCCGGCTTCGACGAGACCGAGCTTGCCGAACTCGTGGCGCGCGCCGGTCTCGACAGCGACAGCGACAGCGCAGCGCCTTCCGCCGCGACGGACTGAGACTTTGCTCGGCATCCGCCGTCGCGCGGCGCTTCCTTATCTCGTTATAATCGAACGACCATTCTTTTTGTGCGTCCGATCATGAATACATCCCGGTCTGAATTCGTTGCCGTGCGCGGCATCCGTCTGCATGTCCGGCGCTGGGGCAATCCCGATGCGCCGATGCTGTTCATGCTGCATGGCTGGATGGACGTCGCGGCGTCGTTCCAGTTCGTCGTCGATGCGCTCGGCGGCGACTGGCAGATCGTCGCGCCGGATCTGCGCGGCTTCGGCCTGTCGGACTGGCCGGTCGCGCAAAGCGGCGGCGGCAACTACTGGTTCCAGGACTACTTCGCCGATCTCGAAGCGTTGCTCGATCACTATGCGCCGAGCGGCCAGGTGAACCTGGTCGGTCATAGTCTCGGCGCGAATATCGTCTGTCTGTATGCGGGCGCGCGGCCGGAGCGGGTGCGGCGCGTGGTCGATCTGGAAGGTTTCGGACTCGCGCCGTCGCATCCGGCGCAGGCACCGAGGCGTCTGCAAAACTGGCTCGACGAATTGCGCGAGCCGCCGCGACTGAGGCACTACGCGTCGCTCGACGACGTCGCCGCACGCCTGATCAAGACCAATCCGCGGCTCGCGCCGGCCCGTGCGCAGTTTCTCGCGCAGCACTGGTCGAAGCCGGACGGCGAGGGGCGTCTCATGTTGCTAGCGGACCCGGCGCACAAGCTGCGCGGCCCAACGCTCTATCGGCTCGACGAGGTGATGGCTGTGTGGCGCAAGGTCAGCGCGAAAGTGCTGCACGTGGAAGCCGCGCATTCGCCGACACTCGCCATGCTTGCCGGCGAGATTCCGCTCGATGAATTCAAGGCGCGTTTCCAGGCGTTCCCGGATTGGCGCGAAAAAATCATCGAGGAAGCGGGGCATATGGTGCATCACGATCAGCCGGAGCAGGTGGCGGCGCTGATCGAGGGCTTCTGCGCGTAGCAGCCGGAAAAACGCAAGCGGAGAAGCGCCGGCGGGGAGAACCCCGGCCCGGGAAGTCGCGGCGAGAGATTGCCCTGCGGTCACTTACTGCGTTGCAGTAAAATGGCTGCAGAACTTTCTCCACACGATGATGAACGCCGATCTCCACTGTCATTCCACCGTTTCCGACGGCCAGTTTGCGCCGGCCGATGTCGCGCGCCGTGCGCATGCCGGGGGCGTGACCTTGTGGGCGTTGACCGATCACGACGAACTCGGCGGCCAGCAGGAAGCGCGCGGCGCGGCCGGGGAACTCGGCATGGACTACCTGAGCGGCGTCGAAATTTCGGTGACGTGGGCGGCGCGCACGGTGCACATCGTCGGGCTCGGCATCGATCCGACCAGTTCCGTGCTGATCGACGGGCTCGCGCGCACGCGTAACGGGCGCGCCGCTCGCGCCGAAGCGATCGGCGAGCAACTGGCCACGCTCGGCATTCCCGACGCGTATCAAGGCGCGCTGAAATACGTGTCGAATCCGGACATGATTTCGCGCACGCATTTCGCGCGCTTCATGGTCGAAAACGGCTACGCCAGTTCCACGCAAGACGTGTTCAACCGTTATCTCGGCGACGGCAAGCCGGGCTACGTGTCGCACCGCTGGTCCAGGCTCGCGGACGCCGTCGGCTGGATCAAGGCCGCGGGCGGCGAGGCGATCATTGCGCACCCTGGCCGTTACGCGTATTCGCCGGTCGAGTTCGACGCGTTTTTCGCCGAATTTATCGACCTCGGCGGCAAGGCGATCGAAGTCGTGACGGGCAGCCACACGCCCGACCAATACCGCGAATACGCCGACGTCGCGCGCCGCTTCGGCTTCGAGGCATCGCGCGGGTCGGACTTTCACGCGCCCGGCGAGGGCCGTGTCGAACTCGGCTCCCTGCCGCCGCTTCCCGCCGATCTCAAGCCCGTCTGGGAACGCTGGCTGTGAACGCGCGCCGTGCCGACGCGGCACGTCACGCGCGAAGGCCGCGCGTTCGCGCGCGCGTCGTGCGCTCATTCATCCCATGTCAGGTCCGGGTGCTTGCAAGGCCGGCTGCGCGGGTTCACTTGCCGTTCGTCCGTAGTCACCGATAGACCGATAGCCGCCATGTCCCAATACTTTCGGCTTCATCCCGACAATCCGCAGCCGCGCCTCGTCAAGCAGGCCGTGCAGATCATCAACGACGGCGGCGTAGTCGCGTTGCCCACCGATTCGAGCTACGCGCTCGCCTGCCATCTCGACGACAAGCAGGCGGTCGAGCGGCTGCGCCGGATTCGCGGGCTCGACGAAAAGCAGCTGCTGTCGCTGCTGGTGCGCGATCTGTCGGAGCTGGCGAATTTCGCGATGGTGGACAACCGCCAGTACAGGCTGATCAAATCGGTGACGCCGGGGCCGTACGTGTTCGTGCTGCAGGCGACCAAGGAAGTGCCGCGGCGCCTGTCGCATCCGTCGCGCAAGACGATCGGTCTGCGCGTGCCGGACCACGCGATCACGCTCGCGATTCTCGGCGAACTCGGCCAACCGCTGCTCGGCTCCACGCTGATCCTGCCGGGCGAAACGGCGCCGCTGAACGATCCCGAGGACATCCGCGAGCGTCTGGAAAAGCAACTGGATCTCGTGATCGACGGCGGCGCTTGCGTGTGCGAGCCTTCCACGGTGATCGATCTGACCGGCGAGCAGCCGGTGCTGGTGCGGGCAGGGCGCGGTTCTCTCGCGCCATTCGGTCTCGAAGAGACGGCATGAGCGAAAGCGGACAGATGGACGCAATCGCATTGTTACAATAGCGAGTTATGGATTCTTCCCTGATACAAACCATCGCGGTGTACGCGTTGCCGGTGATTTTCGCGATCACGCTGCACGAGGCCGCGCATGGTTACGTCGCGCGCTGGCTCGGCGACAACACCGCCTACGTGCTCGGGCGCGTGTCCATCAATCCGATGCGGCATATCGATCCGCTCGGCACGATCGCGATTCCGTTGCTGCTTTACTTCGCCACCAGCGGCGCGTTCATGTTCGGCTACGCCAAGCCGGTGCCGGTCGCCTTCGGCAACCTGCGCAATCCGCGCTGGGGCAGCCTGTGGGTTGCCGCAGCGGGTCCGGCGTGTAATTTCGTGCAGGCGCTCATCTGGGGCCTGTTCGGCGTCGGGCTCGCCGTCATGGCAGTCGACGAACCGTTCTTCACGCGCATGGCAGCGGCGGGCGTGGGCGTCAACCTCGTGCTCGGCGTGCTCAATCTCTTTCCGCTGCCGCCGCTCGACGGCGGCCGCGTGCTGATGGCGCTTTTGCCGCCGCGGCAAGCCATCACGCTGTCGCGCCTCGAACCGTATGGCTTTTTCATCGTCATGGCGCTGGTCATGACGGGCACGCTGACGCGCTACTGGCTGAGCCCGCTCGTCATGCTCGGCTACCGCGCGATCACCGCAATTCTGACTCCACTTGTTTCGCTTTTCTAAATAACCATGTTCCCAGACCGTATCTTCTCCGGCATGCGGCCCACCGGGTCGCTGCACCTCGGCCACTATCACGGCGTGCTGAAAAACTGGGTGCGGCTCCAGTCCGAATACCCGTGCTTCTTCGCCGTCGTCGACTGGCACGCGCTGACAACGCACTACGAGACGCCCGAGGTCATCGAGAAAAACGTCTGGGAAGTGCTGATCGACTGGCTCGCGTCGGGCATCGATCCGGCGCAGGCCACGCTGTTCATCCAGAGCCGCGTGCCCGAGCATGCGGAACTGTCGCTGTTGCTCGGCATGAGCACACCGCTTGGCTGGCTCGAACGCGTGCCGACCTACAAGGAGCAGATGGAGAAGCTGAAGGAGAAAGATCTCTCCACCTACGGCTTTCTCGGTTATCCGGTGCTGATGGCGGCGGACATCCTGCTGTATCGCGCGTCGCTCGTGCCGGTCGGCGAAGACCAGGTGCCGCACGTCGAAATGACGCGTGAAATCGCGCGCCGTTTCAACTACCTGTATGGCCGCGAACCGGGCTTCGAGGAGAAGGCGAACGAAGCCGCCAAAAAGCTCGGCGGCAAGCGCGCGAAGCTGTATCACGAGTTGCGCAACGCGTACCAGCAGGAAGGTGACGACGAAGCGCTCGAACAGGCGCGCGCGATGTTGCAGGAATCGCAAAGCCTGTCGATGAGCGACCGCGAGCGGCTCTTCGGCTACCTTGAAGGCTCGCGCAAGATCATTCTGGTCGAGCCGCAGGTCCTGCTGACCGAAGCGTCGCGCATGCCGGGGCTGGACGGCCAGAAAATGTCGAAGTCGTACGGCAATACGATCGGTCTGCGCGAAGATGCCGAGACCATCACGAAGAAAGTGCGCACCATGCCGACCGATCCGGCTCGGGTGCGCCGCACTGATCCGGGCGACCCGGACAAGTGCCCGGTGTGGCAACTGCATCAGGTCTACACGGACGAAACCACCCACGAGTGGGTTCAGAAGGGTTGCCGCTCGGCGGGCATCGGCTGTCTCGAATGCAAGCAGCCGGTGATCGAAGGCATTCTGCGCGAGCAGCAGCCGATGCTGGAGCGCGCGCAGAAGTACATGGACGACCCGTCGCTGCTGCGTGCCATTGTCGCCGACGGCTGCGACAAGGCGCGCCGCTTCGCCACGGAAACGATGCGCGACGTTCGCGAGGCAATGGGTCTGTCGTACAACTGAGCGGCCGCTCGCACGCCATGAGCACTGCCGCCGCCTCACTTCACGGACTGGGCGAGCCGTCGCGCTGGGTCCGTCATTGGGCGCATCTCGTCGCGGCCGGCGGCGCGGTGCTCGACGTCGCGTCGGGCGCGGGGCGGCACGCACGGTTCTTTGCGTCGCGGGGTCATCCCGTGACGGCGATCGACCGCGACGCGGCGGCGCTCGGCGCGCTTGCCGGCGAGCCGCTGCTTACGCCGCTGATCACGACGCTCCTCGCCGATCTTGAAGGCGCGCCGTGGCCGATGCCCGCGCACGCGCGGTTCGCCGCCGTGGTCGTCACGAACTACCTGCATCGGCCGCTCTTTCCGCAGTTGATCCGCTCGCTCGCGCCCGGCGGCGTACTGGTTTACGAGACGTTCGCGCAAGGAAACGAAAGGGTCGGCAAGCCCTCTAATCCCGCGTTTCTGCTCGCGCCCGGCGAACTGCTCGACGTCGTGCGCGGCCACTTGCGGGTGGTCGCGTTTCAGGACGGCTTTCTCGCGCAGCCACGCCCGGCTTACGTCCAGCGCATCTGCGCGGTTCTGGAGGTGGAGCGTTCAGCCGACCCCGCGCAGGCGGCCCCCCCGCCTTGTTACGAGTTGGCTGGCTAATCCGCTACAATCGCGGTTTACCTGTTCAAATTCATGGCGTTTCATGACTAACGGCATCCAGTCCGGCACTCAAGCCGGCACCCCGCGCGGCAACTCGGCCAACGACGGCGTTCAGATTCGCGGCAGCATTCCTGCCATCATCACTCCGATGCTCGAAGACGGCAGCCTCGATCTGCCGGCGTTCCGCAAACTGATCGACTGGCATATCGCCGAGGGCACCAATGCGCTCGTCGTGGTCGGCACGAGCGGCGAGTCGGCCACGTTGTCGGTCGAAGAACACGTGCTGATGGTCAAAACCGCGGTCGAGCACACGGCGGGCCGGATTCCGGTGATCGCCGGCTCGGGTGGCAATTCGACCACGGAAGCAATCGAACTCACCCGCGAGGCGAAGGAAGTCGGCGCCGACGCCACGCTGCAGGTCGTGCCGTACTACAACAAGCCGACCCAGGAAGGCATCTATCGCCATTTCGCGAAGATCGCCGAAACCGTCGATCTGCCGGTGATTCTGTACAACGTGCCGGGCCGCACGGTCGCGGACATGAGCAACGAGACGATTCTGCGTTGTGCGCAGGTGCCGGGCATCATCGGCGTGAAGGAAGCAACCGGCAATATCGATCGCGCCGCGCATCTGATCAAGTCGGCGCCCGCGCACTTCGGCATCTACAGCGGTGACGATCCCACGGCGATCGCGCTTATGCTGCTCGGCGGCCACGGCAACATTTCGGTCACCGCGAACGTCGCGCCGCGTGCCATGAGCGAACTCTGCAAGGCCGCGCTGGCGGCGGACGCAAAGACCGCGCGCGAGATTCATCTGAAACTCCTGTCGCTGCACAAGAACCTGTTCGTCGAATCGAATCCGATTCCGGCGAAATGGGCACTGCAGCAACTGGGTCGTGTGCAGGGCGGAATCCGCCTGCCGCTCACGCCGCTCGACGCGCAATACCACGAAGTGGTGCGCGGCGCGTTGCGCGAAGCGGGTCTGCTCGGCTAGGCGGGCGCAGCGCTGCTCCGTCAGCGCTCGCGTCGCCACTCGCATTCCCTTCGCATTCCCTTAACCGACGTCGATCCAGCCCACGTTCCCGGCACACAGAACCAGGCACCGCGTTCCAGCATCACGAAGGACCTCATGAAACGTTCCGCACTTTCCCTCCACGCAACCCGCATGGCGGCGCTGACGCTTGCCCTGGTGACGCTCGCCGGCTGTGACACCCTGAACGACTGGTTCGCCTCCGATCGCGTGAACTACAAGGGCGCGGGCAGCGCGCCGCCGCTCGCCGTTCCCGGCGACCTGACCACCACGCCGACCGACCAGCGCTACGTCGCGCCGCCGGCCAATCTGGCGCTGGGCGGCGCCACGCAGCGCGCGGTCACGGCCGCCGGCAACTCGACGGAAGGCCAGCCGAACGCGCAGGACCCGTATGGCATGCACATCGAGCGCGACGGCGATCGCCGCTGGCTGGTGGTCGACGGCCGTACGCCGGAACAACTGTGGCCGCAATTGCAGGAGTTCTGGCAGGAAAACGGCTTCGCGCTGAAGACCGACGCGCCGGCCACCGGCATCATGGTGACGGACTGGGCTGAGAACCGCGCCAATATTCCGGACGACTGGTTCCGCCGTACCGTGGGCAAGGTGATCGACTTCGCTTATTCGTCCGGCACGCGGGACAGTTTCCGCACGCTGGTGTCGCGTGGTCCGTCGGATACGACGGACATTTCTGTCTCGCACAGCGCAATGGAAGAAATGCTGACCGGGCAGGACAAGACGTCGTCGCGTTGGGAAGAGCGTCCGCGCGATCCGGCGCTGGAGGCGCTGTTCCTCGCCAAGTTGATGGAAAAATTCGGCCTGACTGAAAAGCAGTCCAAGCAATTGCTGACGGAAGCGCGCTCGGCTACGGCGCCGGCCAAACTCGAGCAGAACGCGGGCGCTTCCACGCTCGATCTGCAGGAATCGTTCGATCGTGCATGGCTGCGCGTGGGCCTGGCGCTCGACCGCACCAACTTCACGGTCGACAACCGCGATCGCGCGAAGGGCATCTACTACGTGCGCTACGCGGATTCGATGCAGGAATTGAAGAAAGAAGGGCTTCTCGGCAAGCTGTTCTACAGCGGCAATTCGTCGAAGAAACCGGGGCAGGAGTTTCTCGTGAACGTCCGGTCGAAGGGCGAAACAGTTACGCAGGTCGCCGTGCTCGACGCAAACGGGCAGATCGACAATTCGACAGACGCGCAGCGCATCGTGACGCTCCTGCACGCGCAACTGAACTAAGCAGGCTGTGCGATTCGCAAGTCTTGGCAGCGGCAGTGAAGGCAATGCCCTGGTGGTGGAGGCGCAGAGTGGCGCGACCACCACGAGGGTGCTGCTCGACTGCGGCTTTTCGGCCAAGGAAGTCGAGCGGCGCCTGACGCGCCTCGGTGCGAGCGTCGAAGGCCTCGACGCTATTCTGATCACCCACGAACATAGCGACCACATTGGCAGTGCGCTGACGCTGGCCCGCAAGTGGTCGATTCCGCTGTACATGAGTTGGGGCACCGCCCGCGCGGTGGGCGCCGACGAAGCCGATGTCGATCTGCAAGTGCTGTGGGGCGACGAAGCGGTGGCGATCGGCGACCTGAGCATTCTTCCGTACACGGTTCCCCACGACGCCCGCGAGCCGTTGCAATACGTGTTTTCGAATGGCGCAAGCCGCCTTGGCGTATTGACTGATGTGGGCACGTCCACACCGCACATCAGCGCCGTGCTGAGCGGCTGCGACGCGTTGGTGCTCGAATGCAATCACGATCTGCGGATGCTGGCCGGCAGTCGCTATCCGCAATCGCTCAAGGCGCGCATCGGCGGCAATCATGGGCATTTGAACAACGACGCGGCGGCTGAAATTCTGGCCTCGCTCGATCGCTCCCGTCTGCGCCATCTCGTTGCCGCGCACCTGAGCCAGCAGAATAATCTGCCCGAACTGGCGCAGGCAGCGGTGGCCGGGGTGCTAGGCGCCGCGCCGACCGAAGTGGTGGTGGCGTCGCAAGCGGATGGTTTTGCGTGGTTGAGCCTCTGAACGTCCGCGCAGCGGTGCCTTGACGCTTCAGGCGGCGGCGCAACAAAAAAAAGCCCATAACGACTGCTCGTTATGGGCTTTTTTTCCACGCGACGGGCGTTTTGCAACGCCGCGTCCGCCTTCCGGCTTCAGATGTCACACTTAATTGCGATTGCCGCCGAAAATGCCGAGCAGCGCGAGCAGGTTGACGAACACGTTGTACAGGTCAAGATAAATCGCAAGCGTAGCCGTGATGTAGTTCGTCTCACCGCCGTTCACGACGCGCTGAACGTCGAACAGCATGTAGGCCGAGAAGATCACGATCGCCATGACGGAAACCGTGAGCATCAACGCCGGCAGATGCAGGAACACGTTCGCCACCGAAGCCAGCAGCAGCACGACCACGCCCATGAACAGCCACTTGCCGAGGCCGGAGAAGTCGCGCTTGCTGACCGTGGCGATGGTCGCCATGGACGCGAAGATCACACCGGTGCCACCAAACGCGAGCATGATGAGCGACGGGCCGTTGGAGAAACCCAGCACGAAGCCCAGAATGCGCGACAGCATCAGGCCCATGAAGAACGTGAAGCCGAGCAGCACGAACACGCCTGCAGAGCTGTTCTTGGTTTTTTCGATGGCGAACATGAAGCCGAAGGCGATCGCGAAGAACGCCAGCAGGCTCATGGCGGGACTGGTGGCGGCGAACAGCGTGAAACCGGTGGTGAGGCCCACCCAGGCGCCGAGCACGGTCGGAATCATGGACAGCGCCAGCAGCCAGTAGGTGTTGCGTAGCACGCGGTTGCGCGTTTCGACCGTGCTGACCGCGCCAGTGCGGCCAAAGCTATACGGATGATCGTTCATGGTCTCTCCTTACGTCAGAAGCGTGTTGCGTGAAGTTTTCAGCGGGTTATCCAGCGTGCGCGCGGCGGGCCGCGCTGAAGGCTTTTTTGGGCGCCGTCTTGCCGCTCGTCGCGGACTACTCGTTCCTAAGATTGGCGCGGCGGGTGAGAGTTTCAATGCCCCTCGTAGACGGAAACATGCATTGAGAGATGCTTTGAAAACGCCCACACGACCTACGCTACCAGCATTCAAAAACTCCTGCCTGGAGTCTTTCAGTGCTGTAAGGGTTCAATCGCAATCATACACGGGAACATGCTACAATAGCGGATTCATTTGAATCTGTAACCTCTTAATTTTTTGGAGTTTTTATGGCGATCGAACGCACCCTGTCCATTATCAAGCCGGACGCAGTGGCCAAGAACGTGATCGGCCAGATCTACAGCCGTTTCGAAAACGCTGGTCTGAAGATCGTGGCTTCGCGCATGGTCCATCTGTCGCGCGCCGACGCTGAGAAGTTTTACGCCGTGCACGCCGCGCGTCCGTTCTTCAAGGATCTGGTTGAATTCATGATCTCGGGTCCGGTGGTCGTGCAGGCGCTGGAAGGCGAGAACGCGATCCTGAAGCACCGCGATCTGATGGGCGCAACGGACCCGAAGAAGGCAGAAAAGGGCACGATCCGCGCCGACTTCGCTGACAGCATCGACGCCAACGCGGTTCACGGTTCGGACGCGGCTGAAACGGCTGCTGTCGAAATTGCGTTCTTCTTCCCGCAAGTGAACGTTTATTCGCGCTAAGTCGCGATTGCCGCGGCGATTGGTGCAGCCGATCCGTTTTATCGCACGAATCGCCGGGCAAAGTAGTAAGGTAAAAGCAGCAGGAATGGGCGCGAACGGCATTGCGTGCATGCAGCTTGTTGCATGAACTCAGTCTCGCACTGAAATGGCAGGATTCGATATGACGAGCAGTCCCTCCGTCAACCTTCTCGATCTCGACGCCCAAGCGCTTGTCGCCTATTGCGACAGCCTGGGCGAGAAGCCGTTTCGCGCCAAGCAACTGCAGCGCTGGATTCACCAGTACAACGCTCCCGACTTCGACGGCATGACCGATCTCGCGAAGTCCTTGCGCGAAAAGCTCAAAGGTCGCGCCACGATTACGATGCCCGGCATCGTCAGCGACCACGTTTCTACCGACGGCACACGCAAGTGGCTGATCGACGTCGGCAACAGCAACGCAGTGGAAACGGTGTTCATCCCCGAGGAAACGCGCGGCACGCTGTGCGTTTCATCGCAGGCGGGGTGCGCGGTGAACTGCCGTTTCTGTTCGACCGGCAAGCAAGGTTTTTCCCGCAACCTGACAACGGGCGAAATCATTGGCCAGTTGCGCATGGCCGAATTCGCGCTGCGCGCGTCGCTTGGCGCGGCCGGCGGCCGTGCAATGGGCGGCGACGGCAAGGGTGAGCGCGTCGTCACCAACGTCGTGATGATGGGCATGGGCGAGCCGCTTTTGAACTACGACGCGGTCGTGCCCGCCATGCGCCTGATGCTTGACGACAACGCCTACGGCCTGTCGCGTCGGCGCGTCACGCTGTCCACCTCGGGCGTCGTGCCCATGATGGACCGGCTGGGCGCCGATCTTCCGGTTGCGCTGGCGGTTTCGCTGCATGCGCCGAGCGATCCGCTGCGCGACATGCTGGTGCCGCTCAACAAGAAATACCCGCTGCGCGAGTTGATGGCAGCTTGCCAGCGTTATCTGAAAGTCGCGCCGCGCGACTTCATTACCTTCGAATATTGCATGCTCGACGGCGTGAACGATAGCGAAGCGCAAGCGCGCGAACTGCTGGCGCTCACGCGCGACGTCCCCTGCAAATTCAATCTGATTCCGTTCAACCCGTTCCCCGAATCGGGCCTCATCCGCTCGAAGCCGGAACAGATCAAGCGGTTTGCACAGGTGTTGATCGATGCGGGCGTCGTCACCACAGTGCGTAAAACACGCGGCGATGATATCGATGCTGCCTGCGGTCAGTTGGCCGGAGCGGTGAAAGACCGCACGCGCCTTGCTGAGCGCACCGGGAAGGCGGCGAAGGTCATCGAGGTTCGAGCCGTGTAGCCGGCGGGCGGCGCACCGAGGCGTTCGAACGCGTCCAGCGTCACCGGTGGTGGAAAAGAAAGTTTGCAGAATCGATCAGAAGCGGCACACGGGGCCGCGCATTTTGTTATAAACGGTCTGCAATTCGGACATGAGGTTTGGACCGGTCCGGTTGCACAAGTGAAAAAGAATCGACGCGAAAGGATTTGGGATGAGTGAGCCGCAGCACCCGCAGCCGCAGGACACAGACACGAACGAAGGCCGTCCGTCGCCAGTCGCGCGGGCGGTGGTGCAGCCTGTTGTGCAGCCGGGGCCGGACTCGCTGGCGTCGGTTGGCGCGCGCTTGACGCAACTGCGCGAATCGAAGGGTTGGTCGATCGAAGACGTATCGGCTCGTCTCAAAGTCGCGCCCGTCAAACTGCGCGCGCTCGAATCGGGCGACATCAGCCATCTGCCGGATACGACCTTTGCGCTCGGCGTGGTGCGCAGCTACGCGAAGATGCTTGGCGCCGATCCCACGCCGTTTACCCAGGTGTTGCGCCGCGAGAAGGGCGTGCCCGCGCCGGATCTGTCCATGCCGGCGTCGTCGGGCAAAGATTTGCCGCGCGGCCGCGTGTCCCTGTCGCTCGGCGGCGGCGCGCAACGAAGCCGCTCGTGGTTGTGGGGTGTTGCAGCGGTGATCGTCGCGGTGATCGCGCTTGCCATGTGGCATACCAATGGCGGCGATTCGAACGCGTGGCTCGCGCGTCTGAAGGCGAGCGCCAATGGTGGCGCGGGTAACGCCACGGGCGCATCAGGTGCGGTCTTGCAAGGTCCGTCAGCGGGCTCGGAGGCCGTCGCGGAAGAAGCCGCGTCCTCGCCCGACGCGCAAGCCGTGGCGCAAAGCGCCGCATCCGCCACGCCGATGCCCGTGCCGCTAGGGGCCGGCACCGCCCCGGCTTCCGGGCCGCCTGTCACGGCGGGGCCCGCAGCGGCCGCTGCACCCGCGCCAGCCGCGAGTGCCCCGGCTGTGGTCGCGAATGCCTCGGCGGCGGTGGCCGCGCCGGCCGCGGGTTCGGCAATCGTCGCACTGCGCGTGAAGCAGGATACGTGGTTCAGCGTTCGCGGCAAGGATGGCAAGGAAGTGTTTTCCGGCCTCGTGCATGCGGGCGATTCAAAGGAAGTAACGGGCGAGGCGCCTCTCAAGGTCACGGTCGGTAACAAGGCCGGTCTTGAATCGCTCACGCTCAATGGCCAGCCGGTCGATGCGTCGAAGTATTCGGCGGCGAAGGGTAACGTGGCGCGCTTCGCGCTGCCTTGATAGAGACGGTGTGCGCCGCGGCCGACCGGACCGCGGCGCTTTTTCAATTCAGGCGTCACATTTTTTGTGTGGCGCGTGCGGCGTAAATGGGTTTTTCGATGCAATCCGAAGCTCAATCCCAATCTGGTAGCAAGATCGTGTCTAACGAGCCGGTATTCGGCGGTCAGGCTGCGCGGCGCAGGTCGCATGCGGTCAACGTTCGTTGGGGCGGCCAGCTCGTCACGATCGGCGGCGACGCGCCCGTGCGCGTCCAGTCCATGACCAACACGGACACCGCGGACGCCATCGGCACCGCGATCCAGATCAAGGAACTGGCGCAGGCCGGTTCGGAACTGGTGCGTATCACGGTCAATACGCCGGAAGCGGCCGCGGCCGTGCCGGCGGTGCGCGAGCAGCTCGACCGCATGGGCGTGTCGGTGCCGCTCGTCGGCGATTTCCATTACAACGGCCATCTGTTGCTGCGCGACTATCCGGCGTGCGCCGAGTCGCTGTCGAAGTACCGGATCAATCCAGGCAACGTCGGCCACGGCGCGAAGCGCGACACGCAATTCGCGCAGATGATCGAAGCAGCGGTGAAGTACGACAAGCCGGTGCGGATCGGCGTCAATTGGGGCAGTCTCGATCAGGACCTGCTCGCGAAAATGATGGACGAAAACGCCTCGCGTTCCACGCCATGGGAAGCGCAGAGCGTGATGTACGAAGCGCTGATCCAGTCGGCCATCGGCTCGGCGGAGCGCGCGGTCGAACTCGGCCTCGGGCGCGACAAGATCATTCTGTCGTGCAAGGTGAGCGGCGTGCAGGACCTGATCGCCGTGTACCGCGAACTCGCCCGCCGTTGCGAATTCGCGCTGCATCTCGGCCTGACCGAAGCGGGCATGGGCTCGAAGGGCATCGTCGCATCGACGGCGGCGTTGTCGGTATTGCTGCAGCAGGGCATTGGCGACACGATCCGTATCTCGCTCACGCCGGAGCCGGGCGCGTCGCGCACCGGCGAGGTCATCGTCGGCCAGGAAATTCTGCAGACCATGGGCCTGCGCTCGTTCACGCCGATGGTGATCGCGTGTCCCGGTTGCGGCCGCACGACGAGCACGTTGTTCCAGGAACTCGCCTCGCAAATTCAGACGTATCTGCGCACGCAGATGCCGGTGTGGCGCGATCAGTATCCTGGCGTCGAAAAAATGCACGTTGCGGTCATGGGCTGCATCGTCAACGGGCCGGGCGAGTCGAAGCAGGCGAATATCGGCATCAGCCTGCCGGGTTCGGGCGAAAACCCGGCCGCGCCGGTGTTTATCGACGGTGAGAAGGTCAAGACGCTGCGCGGCGAAAATATCGCGCAAGAATTCCAGCAAATCGTGAGTGACTATGTCGAGCGCCGCTACGGCCGCGCCGAGGCGCTCAACTAAATACCGGCTATCGAAACACAGATGACTGAACAGAAGAAAAGGCTCGAAAAACTGTCCGGCGTGAAGGGCATGAACGACATCCTTCCGCAGGACGCCGGGCTGTGGGAGTTTTTCGAAACCACCGTCAAGTCGATGCTGCGTTCGTACGGATACCAGAATATTCGTACGCCGATTGTCGAACATACGCAGTTGTTCACGCGCGGTATCGGCGAAGTGACGGACATTGTCGAGAAAGAGATGTACAGCTTCACCGACGCATTGAACGGTGAAAATCTGACCATGCGCCCGGAAAATACCGCAGCGGTCGTGCGCGCGTCGATCGAACACAACATGCTGTACGACGGCCCGAAGCGGCTGTGGTACATCGGTCCGATGTTCCGTCACGAGCGTCCGCAGCGCGGCCGTTATCGCCAGTTTCATCAGGTCGGCGTGGAAGCGCTGGGCTTTGCCGGTCCGGACGCGGACGCTGAAATCATCATGATGTGCCAGCGGCTGTGGGACGATCTCGGCCTCACGGGCATCAAGCTCGAAATCAACTCGCTGGGTCTCGCCGAAGAGCGCGCGGCGCACCGTGTCGAGCTGATCGCGTACCTCGAAAAGCACATGGATGTGCTCGACGAAGACGCGAAGCGCCGTCTCTACACGAACCCGCTGCGCGTGCTCGACACGAAGAACCCGGCGCTGCAGGAAGTCGCGCAGAACGCGCCGAAGCTGATCGATTTTCTAGGCGAGGAATCGCGCGCGCACTTCGAGGGTTTGCAGCGCATTCTGAAGGCGAACAATATTCCGTTCACGATCAATCCGCGGCTTGTGCGCGGTCTCGATTATTACAATCTGACCGTGTTCGAATGGGTGACGGACAAGCTCGGCGCGCAGGGCACCGTCGCGGCGGGCGGCCGTTACGATCCGCTGATCGAGCAGCTCGGCGGCAAGCCCACGGCGGCGTGCGGCTGGGCAATGGGCATCGAGCGGATTCTCGAACTGCTGAAGGAAGAAGGGCTCGTGCCCGAGGCCGAAGGTTGCGACGTGTACGTGGTCCATCAGGGCGACGCCGCGCGCGAGCAGGCCTTCATCATCGCGGAGCGGCTGCGCGACACCGGTCTCGACGTCATCCTGCATTGCAGCGCGGACGGTCAATCGGCGAGCTTCAAATCGCAAATGAAGCGCGCCGACGCGAGCGGCGCGGCCTTTGCGGTCGTGCTCGGCGAAGACGAGATCGCCAACGGCACAGTCGGGGTCAAGCCGCTGCGCGATACAAATGCTAACGGTGGTAAAAGCGAGCAACATAACGTGCCCGCCGAAGACTTGACCGAATTTCTAATCAATGCGATGGTTGCAACCGCCGAAGACGGCGACGACTGATCGCGATGTCGTCGAGCGCATGGGCTCGACACGCACACATAGCAAGCAAGAGGAAATCGCCGGGCAATGAGTTACCACGACGAACAAGAATCGATTGAAAGTCTGAAGGCTTGGTGGACGCAGTGGGGTAATGCAACCACATGGATCGTGCTGGTGGTGCTAGTCGCCGCAGCCGCCTGGAACGGCTGGAATTTCTGGCAGCGCCGTCAGGCCGCGGAAGCCGCTGTACTGTATGACCAGGTGCAGCAGGCCGTCGCCTCCGGCGACAAGGCGAAGATCACGCGCGTCGCCGCCGACATGGAAGACAAGTTCAGCCGCACGGCGTACGCGCAAATGACCGCGCTCGGCGCTGCCAAGGCGCTCTACGCAGCCGGCGACGAGGCCGCGGCCAAAGCCCAGTTGCAATGGACCGTCGATCACGCGAAAGACGACGAGTTCAAGCAGATCGCCAAGCTGCGCCTCGCTTCGTTGCTGCTCGACGAAAAGGCTTACGACCAGGGTCTCGCACTGCTCGCCGAGCCGCAGTCCGACGCGTTCAAAGGCATCGTGGCGAATGGCCGCGGCGACCTGCTCGCGGCTCAAGGCAAGCGTGACGATGCGCGCACGGCGTACAAGCTCGCGCTCGATTCGCTGCCGAAAAGCGACAGCTCCGCGCGCCAGTTGATCCAGTTCAAGCTGGACGCGCTGGGAGGCTAAGCGCCGCGCGCAGCGCGCCGTCTGCAACGACCAACCGGTCTTTCTTTAACCTAATTCCTGAATGCTTCGTCCACCGATGAATCTGCTGAAACGTTACGCTGCGCCCGTTGTCTGTGCGATGACCGTCCTCGCTCTCGCGGCTTGCTCATCCACGAAAGACGAGCGCCGCGTGCCGACGCCGCTCACCGAATTCAAACCCGTGCTGGACGTACAGCAAGCCTGGAAGACGAGCGTAGGGAAGGCAGGTCGTTATCTGTTCTCGCCGGTTGCTGTCGGCGACGCCGTGTACGCGGCAGGCGCGAACGGCTCGGTTGCGAAGATCGACGCGCAAACCGGTAAGGACATCTGGCGAATCAAGCTGCACGACGACATCTCCGCGGGTGTCGGCAGCGACGGCACGCTCACGGCCGTCGGCGGCCTGAAGGGCGACGTCTACGTGCTCGGCGCCGATGGCAAGCAATTGTGGACGGCCAAGGCGCCGGGCGAGATTATCTCGCCGCCGCTGGTCGGCAACGGCCTGGTGGTCGTGCGTACGGTCGACGGCCAGATCGTCGCCTTCAACGCGCAAACCGGCGAGCAGAAGTGGAACTACCGCAACCGCGCGGTGCCGCTGAATCTGCGTGTGTCGTCGGGCATGACGTTCGCGGGCGACGCCGCTGTGCTGGCCGGTTTTCCGGGCGGCGGGTTCGCCGCGATCAATCTGCAAAGCGGTGAGAATTACTGGCAAACGCCCGTGTCGTATCCGAAGGGCGTGACGGAAGTCGAGCGCATCAACGACGTGACGGGGCCGCCCACGCTGGTCGGTTCGGAAACCTGCGCGGTGACGTTCCAAGGCCAGATTGGCTGCTTCGACGCGAACTCGGGCCGCGCGTTGTGGGAAAAAGCGTTTTCGAGCGCGAGCGGTCTCGCGCAAGACGACCGTGCGGTCGTGGCCGCCGACGACTGGTCGGTCGTGTCCGCGTTCGACGTGACGAGCGGCGCGCAGCTCTGGAAAAACGACCAGCTCAAGAATCGCGAACTTGGCGTGCCGTTCATTCTCGGCCGCGCTGCGGTGCTGGGCGACTATCAGGGCTACGTGCACTTTCTGTCGCGCGAGGACGGCACGCTCGTCGCACGCGTGAAGACCGACGGCAGCGCAATTTCCGCGGCGCCTGTGCTGGCGGGCGAGACGCTCGTCGTGCAAACGCGTGACGGCGACCTGTACGGTTATCGTCCGCGCTAAGCGCGCAAAGGCAGTCGAGCGTGCAGGCCGGCTTTGCCGGCCGCGCGTTTTTGTAAGGCAGGCATAGTGCGGCGTCCGTTTCAAAAGCCAGCGTGATGCCGCAACGAAGCACAGTCAGTAAAAGAATTCGCCGGACTGGCTGGTCCGGCAAGTCGGACAAAAACGGCCGATTGGCCACCATATGACCGACCCGCAGCCAGGGTGGCGGCTCAAGGCGCCATCTTCGGCGGCATCGCAAGACGCGTTATGCGCCTCGCGAGCGAGCTGCCCGCAGGAAGGACTTGACCTCGCAGCCGGATGGCGCTGCGCATACAGCCAAACCCCCGTCCGCCCCGGCGCGCATATGGACAGCGCATCCGGGGCTGGCCGAATTCGTGATAATTTTCGTCAAACGCTGCCGTGTCGCGGCGCAATGGCGTCGCTTCGCGGACGGTCGATTCCGATCCGCGTTTCACCGTGAACAACATCTGATGAAACCCGTTATTGCCCTCGTCGGGCGCCCCAATGTGGGGAAATCCACGCTGTTCAATCGTCTCACGCGCTCGCGTGACGCTCTGGTTGCCGATTTGCCCGGCCTCACCCGCGACCGCCATTACGGCGAGGGGCGCACCGGCGAGCGTCCGTATCTGGTGGTGGACACCGGCGGTTTCGAGCCCGTCGCGAAAGACGGCATCCTGCACGAGATGGCGCGCCAGACGCGTCAGGCCGTGGAGGAATCGGACATCGTCGTGTTTATCGTCGACGGCCGCAACGGCCTCGCGCCGCAAGACAAGTCGATTGCCGACTATCTGCGCAAGACCGGCCGGCCGATTTTCCTCGTCGTCAACAAGGCCGAGGGGATGAAGTACAGCACCGTCGCCGCCGACTTCTACGAACTCGGCCTCGGCGACCCGCGCGCGATCTCCGCCGCGCACGGCGACGGCGTGACGGAAATGATCAACGAGGCGCTCGGCGTTGCGTACGCGGGCCAGCCCGAAGAAAGCGACGAGAACAAGGAAGCGCGCGGCGTGAAGATCGCGATCGTCGGCCGCCCGAACGTCGGCAAGTCGACGCTGATCAACGCGCTCGTCGGCGAAGAGCGCGTGATCGCCTTCGACATGCCGGGCACCACGCGCGATTCGATCTACGTCGACTTCGAGCGCCAGGGCAAGCCCTACACGCTGATCGATACGGCCGGCTTGCGCCGTCGCGGCAAGGTGTTCGAAGCGATCGAGAAATTTTCGGTGGTGAAAACGCTGCAGTCGATTTCGGACGCCAACGTCGTGATTCTGTTGCTCGACGCGCGCCAGGACATCTCGGAGCAGGACGCGCACATCGCCGGTTTCGTGGTGGAGCAGGGCCGCGCGCTGGTGGTCGGCGTGAACAAGTGGGACGGGCTCGATTCGCATGTGCGGGAGCGCACCAAAGCGGACCTCGAACGCAAACTAAAATTTCTCGACTTCGCCAAGTTCCATTTCATTTCCGCTGCGGAAAAGACGGGAATCGGCCCGCTGATGCGCTCGGTCGACGACGCCTACTCGGCGGCCATGTCGAAGCTGCCCACGCCGAAGCTGACGCGTGCGCTGATCGATGCCGTGGAGTTCCAGCAGCCGCGTCGCCGCGGTCCGGTGCGGCCGAAGTTGCGCTACGCGCACCAGGGCGGACAGAATCCGCCGATCATCGTGATTCACGGCAACGCGCTCGACGCGATCACCGATACGTACAAACGCTACCTCGAAAACCGCTTCCGGGAAACTTTCAAGCTGACCGGGACTCCATTGCGAATAGAGTTCAGATCGTCGACGAACCCTTACGCGGACAAAGGCTGAAACCCGCGTGTGCGTTGGGTTTCGCCGCCTCGGCAGGGGCCCCGCGCAAAAACGAAAATCGGCTATAGTGTAGCGGTTGACGGTAGATATCTTTTTCTTCTGTCGTCAATTCAGTCAACCTGCAAAAAAATACGGAGTTTGCTATGAGCAACAAAGGGCAATTGTTACAAGACCCGTTTTTAAACGCACTGCGTAAAGAGCATGTGCCGGTGTCGATCTACCTGGTCAACGGCATCAAGCTTCAAGGGAACATCGAATCGTTCGACCAGTACGTCGTGTTGCTCAGGAATACGGTCACCCAGATGGTCTACAAGCACGCAATCTCGACTGTCGTGCCAGCCCGTCCGGTGAATTTCCACCCGGATTCCGAACAGTCCTAACCCCCGTCGCGGCCGGCATAGCGTCGCCCGTTGGCGATCAATCCCGGCCGCTTCATTTTGATACCCTCCAATTTGATCAATGCAGCGCTTGTCGGCATCGACTTCGGTAAGATCGATTTCGAAGCCAGTCTCGAAGAACTCAGCTTGCTCGCGCAAAGCGCGGGCGCGAATCCCCTAGTCACCCTCACCGGGCGCCGGGCCAGCCCCGACGCGAAAATGTTCGTCGGCAGCGGCAAAGCCGACGAGCTGCGTCTCGCGTGTGAGGCGAACGACATTGAACTCGTCATCTTCAACCATGCGCTCGCGCCCGCGCAGCAGCGCAATCTGGAGCAAGCGCTTAATCGGCGCGTGGTTGACCGTACGAGTCTCATCCTCGATATTTTTGCGCAACGCGCTCGCAGCCACGAAGGCAAGCTGCAGGTGGAGCTGGCGCAATTGCAATATCTGTCGACGCGGCTGATCCGCGCGTGGACTCACCTTGAGCGGCAAAAAGGCGGTATCGGCTTGCGCGGTCCTGGTGAGACGCAGCTCGAAACAGACCGCCGGCTGATCGGCGAGCGCATCAAGGCGCTCAAATCGCGGCTCGAAAAGCTGCGCCGCCAGCACGGCACGCAGCGCCGCCAGCGCGCGCGCAATCAGACCATGTCGGTGTCGCTCGTCGGCTATACGAACGCGGGCAAGTCCACGCTGTTCAATGCGCTGACGAAAGCGCAGGCGTATGCCGCCGACCAGCTGTTCGCGACGCTCGACACGACCTCGCGGCGCGTCTATCTCGGCGACGAAGCGGGGCAGGTGGTGGTGTCCGACACAGTCGGTTTCATCCGCGAGCTGCCTCACCAGCTGGTTGCGGCGTTTCGCGCCACGCTCGAGGAAACCATTCACGCCGATCTGCTGCTGCATGTGGTCGATGCGTCGAGCGCGGTGCGTCTCGATCAGATCGATCAGGTGAACGAGGTGTTGCACGCGATCGGCGCGGACACGATCCGTCAGGTGCTCGTGTTCAACAAGATCGACGCGGTGCCGGAACTGGCCGCCCGTGGCGAAGCGGTCGAGCGGGATGAGTATGGTAATATTTCGCGCGTCTTTTTGAGCGCGCGCACGGGGCAGGGGCTAGATACATTGCGCGCAGCCATCGCTGAAATCGCTACAGCCGAACCTCTTCCCGACATGCTGCCGGACTCCCCGGAAGAAGACCGGCCGGCAGCGCCACGCGACGACCGCAAGGTTCCAGAACTCGGGCACTGACCCGTTCCAATTGCACTGACCCGCTGTCTACTCTGGTGAACGAACACAGGTGAACGATTACAACGAGCGGAGTATCTGGGTGCGCATGCGTACCATGCTTTCACTGAACGATCCGCGCTGGGGCCGTGGCGACGGCAATGGCGAGCGCCAGCGTCCGGGCGAACCCAGGCGTCCGCCGGCCAAGGACGGTGAAGGGCCGCCCGATCTCGACGAGATGTGGCGGGATTTCAACCGCCGTTTGAGCCGGATGTTCGGCCGCAAGGGCGGCGGTGCCGGCGGGGGCCGCCCGGATAATGGCCGTGGCGCGCGCATCGGCGTGGGCATCGTGATCGGCGTGCTGATCGCCATTTATCTCGGCAGCGGCGTGTTTGTCGTGCAGGACGGCCAGGCGGCCGTCGTCATGCAGTTCGGCCAGTATCGCTATACGGCGGGCCAGGGCGTGCACTGGCGTCTGCCCTATCCGTTCCAGGCGCATGAGCTTGTCAATATCGGTCAGGTTCGTCAGGTGGAAATCGGCCGCAACAACGTGGTACGTCTTGCGAACGTGAAAGACGCCTCCATGCTGACGCACGACGCGGACATCGTCGACGTGCGCTTTGCGGTGCAATACCAGGTTCGCAAGCCGACCGATTATCTCTTTCGCAGTGTCGATCCCGATCAGAGTGTGATGCAGGCCGCGCAGGCGGCGGTGCGCGGCATCGTCGGCGCGCGCGGCACCAGCGAGATTCTTGATCAGGATCGCGAAGCAATTCGTCTGCAGCTCATCGCGGCGATCCAGAAATCGCTCGACGACGACCAGTCTGGCCTCGCTGTGACCAACGTAACGATCCAGGGCGTGCAGGCACCCGACCAGGTGCAGGCGGCATTCGAAGACGCCGCCAAGGTCCGTCAGGAAAACGAGCGTGCGAAGCGCGACGCGCAGGCGTATGCGGCCGATCTGCTGCCGCGCGCGCAAGCCGACGTCGCGCGCCAGATCGACGACGCGAAATCCTACAGCGACAAAACAGTGGCGCAGGCGCAAGGCGACGCGGACCGTTTCAAGGAGGTCTACGCGCAATACTCGAAGGCGCCCGCTGTGATTCGCCAGCGCATGTACCTGGAAACCATGCAGCAAATCTATTCGAATACGACCAAGGTGTTTGTGGACAACAAGGGCGGCAATAACGTGCTGTACCTGCCGCTCGACAAACTGGTCGAGCAGACCCGTCAGCGCGTCGCGGATGCAGCCGCGGCTGCATCGAATGCGGCATCCGGCGCGGCCGCTTCGAGCGCTCCGCAAACCTCGAATGCGGGCGCGCCGTCCGTCGGCGGATCGTCGGCGGCGGTGCCGGGCGTCGCCGCATCCGCGCCTGCCGCGGCCTCCGTCTCCGCAGCCAGCCGCGCGGCCGCCGCCAGCGACTCGCTGCGTTCACGCGACTCCTTCCGCAGCCGTATGCGCGAAGACGACGTTCAATAAGGAGCGCACATCATGAACAGGATCATTGCGCTCGTCATCGCGGTTGTCATCGTGCTGTTTGCCGCTTCGTCGATGGTGTTCGTCGTCGATCAGCGTCATATGGCGGTGTTGTCCTCGCACGGCAACGCGTCGCCGGCGCTGCTCGGCCCCGGCCTGCACGTGAAGCTGCCGCCGCCGATGCAGACGGTCACGCTGATCGATAACCGCGTCCAGTCGCTCGACGCGCCAGACGAAGACCGCTACGTCACGTCCGACAAGAAGGATCTGCTTGCGAATCCGGTCATCAAGTATCGTGTGACCGATCCGCTGAAACTGCTGGCGCAGACAAAGGGCGACGTGGCGAGTCTGCCGGACCGCCTCGCGCTCGTTGCACGCGGCGCGCTCGGCGACGCGTTCGGCAAGTACACCCTCGCCGAGGCGCTCGCCAAACAGCAAGCCCTCGCCGACGAAGCGCGCGGCGCGATGGACAAGACTACGGCTTCGCTGGGCGTGTCGGTGGTGGATGTGCAATTGACGCGCGTGGATTTCCCCGCAGCGATGGCGGACTCGGTTTACAAGCGGATGATCGCCGAACGCGAGGAAGCCGCGGCGGACGTGCGCGCGAAGGGCGCTGCCGAAGCCGACAAGATCAAGGCGGACGCCGTCGATCAGCAGCAGGCGATTCTCGCGGACGGCTATCGCCAGGCGCAAGCGATCAAGGGCGAGGGCGACGCGAAGGCCGCGGAAATTGCCGCGCAGGCCTACGGCAGCGACCCGGAGTTCTATCAGTTTTATCAGAGCATGCAGGCGTACAGGAACACCTTCAAGCCGGGCGACGTGATCGTGGTCGACCCGAGCAGCGAGTTCTTCCGCTTCATGCGTAGCCCGACCGGCGGCCCCGCCCCGGACGCTTCCGCGGCCTCGCGCAAACACTAACAACCCGGAACGCTGCGGCACTCGCATCGCGGCCCCTTCTTTCGCATGGATATAGTCGGCTCGTTACTGCTCGCGATCGCGTTGATGCTGATTATCGAGGGGATGTTTCCGTTCGTTTTTCCGAGCGCCTGGCGCGACACCTTCCGTAGAATAGCGGAACGGCCCGCGCACCAGATTCGTGTCGGCGGCTTGATCGTGATGCTGCTCGGACTGATTCTGCTGTATTTCGTGACCTGACGAAGCGGGCTGCAACGGAACCTGTCGAGGTTCGCTGAGCCCGCGCTATCGCGAAGCCGCCAACGTCTTCGCCCGCGCGGGAAAAGCGCTGGAAAGGCGCCCGATTCGAGCCTTCGCCCGCCATTCACACTCATTTGCCGGCGCGCCCAGCCGCCGTGTTCAACGCCGTAGGACTGTATCGATGTCGACCTGGTTACTTCCCGAGAATATTGCCGACGTGCTGCCGTCGGAGGCACGCAAGATCGAAGAATTGCGGCGCCATTTGCTGGACCGTTTCCGTTCGTACGGCTACGAGATGGTCATGCCGCCGCTGCTCGAATATATCGAGTCCCTGCTCACGGGCGGCGGGCAGGACCTGAATCTGCGCACGTTCAAGCTCGTCGATCAGTTGTCGGGGCGCACGCTCGGTCTGCGCGCCGATATCACGCCGCAGGTCGCGCGTATCGATGCGCATCTGCTGAATCGCCAGGGCGTCACGCGCCTGTGCTACGCCGGGAACGTCGCGCACACGCGGCCACGCGGCCTGCACGCCACGCGCGAACAGATCCAGATCGGCGCGGAAATTTATGGCCATGCGGGTCTCGAAGCCGACCTGGAAATCCAGCAGTTGATGCTCGACGCGCTGCGTCTCGCGGGTCTCGGCAAAGTGCGGCTGGATCTGTGTCACGCCGGTGTGCTCGCTGCGTTGATCGACGCCGAACCGGCGGCCGCCGAACTCGGGCAATCGCTTTACGACGCGCTGGCGGGCAAGGACGTGCCGCGCCTCATCGAACTGACCGCGAATCTGACGGCCGTCACGCGCGATGCGTTGCGCTCGCTGCCCGCGCTTTACGGCGACGCGGCGGTGCTCGAGGAAGCGCGCGCGCGCTTGCCGAACGCGCCGGCTATCGCGCGCGCGCTCGACGATCTCGCGTTTCTCGCAAGCCAGGTGGCCGGCGCCGAAGTGATGATCGACCTCGCCGATTTGCGCGGTTACGCATACCACAGCGGCGTGATGTTCTCCGCGTATGTGGACGGCGTGCCGAACGCGGTCGCGCGCGGCGGCCGCTACGACCATGTCGGCCAGGCGTACGGCCGCGCACGCGCGGCAACGGGCTTTTCGCTCGATCTGCGCGAAGTGGCGCGCATCTCGCCGGTCGAGGCGCGCAGCAGCGCGATCCTCGCGCCATGGCAGCACGACGACGCGCTGCGCGTGAGCGTCGCCGCATTGCGCGATGCAGGCGAAGTGGTGATCCAGGCGCTGCCTGGCCACGAACACGATCTGGATGAATTCGCATTCGACCGCGTGTTGGTCGAGCGCAACGGCGCATGGACCGTCGAACCGCGCTCGTGAGCGCGTTCCGATAGTGCCGCCCGGAAGTTTTCCGGGCAAAACAGAGGGCGTCGCACATGCCGTGCATGCGTCGCCGGACATGGCGCGGCCAACCATCGCCGGTCGCCGCGCTTCTTTCGCCATACCCACCATAACGTGCATACCGTTGAGCGGAAACGGAAAAATTCCAGAAGCTTCCGCGAACCTAGGTAGAATACGTTTTTAACCAGCTTACGAAACAACATGTCTGCCAGCGCAGTGAATGTGAACCCCGGGCGTAACGTCGTCGTCGTGGGGACCCAGTGGGGTGATGAAGGCAAGGGCAAGATCGTCGACTGGCTGACGGACCACGCTCAAGGCGTCGTTCGCTTCCAGGGCGGTCACAATGCCGGTCACACGCTTATCATCGGCGGCAAGAAAACCATCTTGCGTCTGATTCCGTCGGGCATCATGCATCCCGGCGTCGCGTGCTACATCGGCAATGGCGTCGTGTTGTCGCCGGAAGCGCTGTTCAAGGAAATCGGCGAACTCGAAGCCGCCGGCGTCGACGTTCAGAATCGCCTCTTCATTTCCGAAGCCACCACGCTGATCCTGCCGTATCACATTGCCATCGACCAGGGCCGCGAAGCGCGCCGTGGCGCGAGCAAGATCGGCACGACCGGCCGCGGCATCGGCCCGGCCTATGAAGACAAGGTGGCGCGTCGCGGCTTGCGCGTGCAGGACCTGTTCGATCCGGCCACGTTCGCCGAACGTCTGCGCGAAAACCTCGACTATCACAACTTCGTGTTGACGCAGTACCTCGGCGCCGCCGCTGTCGACTTCCAGCAAACGCTCGACACGATGCTGGGCTACGCAGACCGTCTGAAGCCGATGGTGACCGACGTGTCGCGCCGTCTGTACGACGCGAACGCCGCAGGCAGCAATCTGCTGTTCGAAGGCGCACAAGGCACGTTGCTCGACATCGACCACGGCACCTATCCGTTCGTCACGTCGAGCAATTGCGTGGCGGGCGCGGCAACGGCGGGCGCGGGCGTGGGTCCGCAAAAGCTGAACTACATTCTCGGCATTACCAAGGCGTATTGCACGCGCGTCGGTTCGGGCCCGTTCCCGAGCGAGCTGTACGACGCGGACAACGCCGCGCGCCAGGAAGCCATCGGCCTCGAACTCGCCACCGTCGGCAAGGAATTCGGCTCGGTCACCGGCCGTCCGCGCCGCACCGGTTGGCTCGACGTCGCCGCGCTGCGCCGCTCGATTCAGATCAACGGCGTGTCGGGCCTGTGCATGACGAAGCTCGACGTGCTCGACGGCCTCGACGAAGTCAAGCTGTGCGTCGGCTACACGGTCGACGGCGCGAACGTCGATCTGCTGCCGCGCGGCGCGTCGGAAGTCGCGCGTTGCGAGCCGGTGTACGAAACCTTCGCGGGCTGGAAGGAAAGCACCGTCGGCATCAAGGAATGGGACAAGCTGCCGGCGAACGCGCGTGCGTATCTGTCGCGCGTACAGGAAGTGGCGGGCATTCCGATCGACATGGTGTCGACCGGTCCGGATCGCGACGAGACCATCCTTCTTCGTCATCCGTTCAAGGTTTAAGCAATGGTTCAAGGTGTACCCATGATTGCGATGAAAGATCCGCGCAACGACGACAAGAACTTGTGGGTCGGCTGGGACGAATATCACCGGCTGATCGAACTGCTGGCCATGGCGGTGCATGAGTCGGGCTGGAAGTTCGACAAGATCCTGTGTCTCGCGCGCGGCGGCTTGCGCGTGGGCGACCAGCTATCGCGCATTTACGATCTGCCGCTGGCTATTCTCGCCACCAGTTCGTATCGCGAAGCGGCCGGCACGGAGCAGGGTGAACTCGACATCGCGCAATACATCACGATGACGCGCGGCGAGTTGCATGGCAACGTGCTGTTGGTCGACGACCTTGTCGATTCAGGCGTGACGCTCGCGCGTGTTCAGCAGCATCTGAAGGAGCGCTATCCGGCCATCACGGCGGTGCGTTCGGCGGTGCTCTGGTACAAAGGCTGTTCGAAGGTGAAGCCCGATTATCACGTGCAGTTTTTGCCCACGAATCCGTGGATTCATCAGCCATTCGAGGAATGGGACACGGTTCGTCCGCACAACCTCGGCGCGTGGATCAAGCGCGGCGTGGCGCAAGCGCAGGAGTCCTCGGAAAAGTGATGAACATGGGCGCGAATGCAGCGCTCATGCAGAGCACTTACGCTGTGCATACAAAGCGGAGCCCATTGGGCTCCGTTTTTTTTATGTGTCGTCATCGGCATCGACAATCAGGGTCTGCGCGCCACGTCGCGGTTCGCTTCACGACTCGCCGGGCGCATCGGTTCACGCAGCAGACGCGCACATATCGCAGTGCTACACTGCGCGGACCTTCCACGTGGTGTATCCACAACAAGCCGGGCGGCGCCGGGCAGGCGGTTTAGAATAACGGTCGCTTTTTCCGCCCAGGAAACGGATTTCCTCGCGTTTATGACAGATAACAATCACGTGCACAAACAGCCACTGCCTTCTCTCGCTATCGCGGCGATTGGCGTGGTGTTCGGCGACATCGGCACGAGCCCGCTGTACTCGCTGAAAGAAGCGTTTAGTCCGTCTCATGGCATCCCATTGACCGAGCAATCCATTCTGGGCGTGATCTCGCTGCTGTTCTGGGCGATCGTGATCGTGGTCGGCATCAAGTACGTGCTGTTTGTGATGCGCGCGGACAATAACGGCGAGGGCGGTGTGCTCGCGCTCATGGCGCTGGCGCTGCGCTCGCTCGACGAAAAATCGAAAGGGGCCGGCTTGCTGATGATGCTCGGCATCTTCGGCGCCTGCATGTTCTACGGCGACGCGGTGATCACGCCCGCCATCTCGGTGATCTCCGCGGTCGAGGGTCTGGAGATCGCCGCGCCGCATCTGTCTCACCTGGTGTTGCCGCTCACTATCGTCATCCTCGTGCTGCTGTTCTGGATTCAGCGGCACGGCACGGCGACGGTCGGCCGCCTGTTCGGCCCGATCATGCTGCTGTGGTTCGTCGTGCTCGCCGCGCTCGGACTCTGGCACATCATGCAATCGCCGACTGTGATCCGCGCGCTTAACCCGTATTACGCATACACCTTCATGGCCGCGCACGTGCTGCAAGCGTACGTCGTGCTCGGCTCGGTGGTGCTGG
This sequence comes from Paraburkholderia sp. MPAMCS5, assembly GCF_036016995.1. Classification (NCBI taxonomy): domain Bacteria; kingdom Pseudomonadati; phylum Pseudomonadota; class Betaproteobacteria; order Burkholderiales; family Burkholderiaceae; genus Paraburkholderia; species Paraburkholderia sp. MPAMCS5. The sequence continues at coordinate 393,588 of NZ_JAYXBK010000003.1, read as the reverse complement.
TGCTGACGGGTGCCGAGGCGCTCTACGCGGACATGGGCCATTTCGGCGCGAAGCCGATCCGCATGGGCTGGTACTTCGTGGTCATGCCGTCGCTAGTGCTCAACTATTTCGGCCAGGGCGCGTTGCTGATGCACGACGCGAAGGCGATCGAAAATCCCTTCTTTCTGCTCGCGCCGCAGTGGGCCTTGCTGCCGCTGATCGTGCTGTCGACGGTCGCCACCGTGATCGCTTCGCAGGCGGTAATCTCGGGCGCGTATTCGTTGACGAGCCAGGCAATTCAACTCGGCTACGTGCCGCGCATGAAGATCCTCCACACGTCCGAACTGGCGATCGGCCAGATCTATGTGCCGGTGGTGAACTGGATGCTGCTTTTCATCATTCTGTGCATTGTGATCGCGTTCAAGAGTTCGGACAATCTCGCGGCCGCGTACGGCATCGCAGTGACGGCGACCATGGTCATCACCACGATTCTGGCTTGTGTCGTGATGGTGAAGGTGTGGAACTGGAACAAGATCCTTGTCGCGCTGATCATCGGTGTGTTCATGACAGTCGACATGGGCTTCTTCGGCGCGAACCTGCTGAAGGTGGAAGAGGGCGGCTGGCTGCCGCTCGGTATCGGCGCGTTGCTGTTCTTCCTGCTGATGACATGGTTCAAGGGCAGAATGATCGTCAAGGAACGCACGGCCGCCGACGGTATTCCGCTCATGCCGTTCCTGCAAGGGCTGCTCGCACATCCGCCGCATCGCGTTTCGGGCACCGCGATTTACCTGACGGGCAGCGATTCGCTGGTGCCGGTCAGCCTTCTGCATAATCTCAAGCACAACAAGGTGCTGCATGAGCGCACCATTTTCCTGACCTTCGTGACGCGCGATATTCCGTATGTGAAAGACTCGGAGCGCGTGAGCGTGAAGAACATCGACGGCGGTCTGTATGTCGTCAAGGCGGCCTACGGGTTCAACGAAACACCGGACGTGAAGGCCGTGCTCACGGAAATCGGCCGGACGCACGACATGACGTTCGAGTTGATGGACACGTCGTTCTTCCTCGCGCGCGAAACGGTGGTGCCGACGCAATTGCCGGGCATGTCCGTGTGGCGTGAACGCGTGTTCGCGTGGATGCATCAGAACGCCGCGAAGCCGACCGACTTCTTCAGCATTCCGGCCAATCGGGTGGTGGAGTTGGGGACGAAGATCGAGATTTGACCGTAGGCTCGCCAAGGTTCGCGGGCATCGCGAACGCAGCCGCCGTCAGAAGCAAAAAACCCACGCGAATGCGTGGGTTTTTTATTGGCTGCCGGGCGTGATAAGAGCCCGGCTCCTTACTTCTGCTTCAGCTTCGCGAACGCAGCGGCCATTGCGCCGCCCGGTTCCGGCTCGCGCGCGCGTTGCGGTGCGCCTCGGCCATTGCCGCCTGAACGGCCGAAGTTGCCGCGATCCTGCTGCGCGCCACCGCTGCCGCTGCGCGTTGCGGCCGCGCCGAATTCGTCGTCGAGGCGCATGGTCAGCGCGATGCGCTGGCGCTTCACGTCGACTTCGAGCACCTTCACTTTGACGATCTGTCCGGCCTTCACGACTTCGTGCGGGTCCTTGATGAATTTCGTCGACATGGCCGACACGTGCACGAGACCGTCCTGATGCACGCCCACGTCGATGAACGCGCCAAACGCGGCCACGTTCGTCACCACGCCTTCGAGCACCATGCCAGGCGTGAGGTCGCTGACCTTCTCGACGCCTTCGCGAAACGTTGCCGTCTTGAACTCGGGGCGCGGATCGCGGCCCGGCTTTTCCAGTTCGAGCAGGATGTCGCGCACGGTCGGCAGACCGAAGCGTTCATCGACGAATTCCGTCGGCGACAGGCCGCGCAGCGCGTCGCGATTGCCGAGCACCTCGCCGACATGCTTGCTGATTTTCGCGAGCATCCGCTCGACGACCGGATACGCTTCCGGGTGCACCGACGAGCGATCGAGCGGATTCTCACCATTGTTGATGCGCAGAAAACCCGCAGCTTGCTCGAAGGTTTTGTCGCCGAGGCGCGGCACCTTGCGCAAATGCTCGCGCGAAGGGAATGGGCCGTTCGCGTCGCGATAGTCGACGATATTGCGCGCCAGCGTGGCGTTCAATCCGGACACGCGCGCGAGCAGCGCGACCGAGGCTGTGTTCGCGTCCACGCCGACGGCGTTCACGCAGTCTTCGACCACGGCGTCGAGCGAGCGCGCCAGTTCGCGCTGGTTCACGTCGTGCTGATACTGGCCGACGCCGATCGCTTTCGGCTCGATCTTGACGAGTTCGGCGAGCGGGTCTTGCAGGCGCCGCGCGATGGACACCGCGCCGCGCAGCGACACGTCCATGTCCGGAAACTCCTTCGCCGCGAGTTCGGACGCCGAGTACACCGACGCGCCGGCTTCCGACACAACGATCTTCTGCAACTTGAATTCCGGATGACGCGCGATCAGTTCGCTCGCGAGCTTGTCCGTTTCGCGCGACGCCGTGCCGTTGCCGATGCTGATCAACTCGGCTTGCGTCTGCGCGCAGATGCGCGCGAGTTTCGCGATCGAGCCATCCCAGTCGCGGCGCGGCTCGTGCGGGTAGATGGTGTCGGTCGCTAGCACCTTGCCCGTGCGGTCGACCACCGCCACCTTCACGCCGGTGCGCAGGCCGGGATCGAGGCCGATCACGGCCTTCGGACCAGCCGGCGCGGCCAGCAGCAGATCTTTCAGATTGCGCGCGAAGACGCGAATTGCTTCGTGTTCGGCTTCGTCGCGCAGGTTTGTGAGCAGTTCGTTTTCGAGGTGCGGCTGCACCTTCACGCGCCAGCACCAGCGGCACACGTCGGAAAGCCACTTGTCGGCCGGACGGTTCTGGTTCGCAATGCCGAAGTGACGCGCGATCAGCGCTTCGCCCGGATGCGGCACCTGCGCGTCGAGTTCTTCGCCGAGTCCCAGCTTGATCATCAGCACGCCGGCATTGCGGCCGCGGAACAGCGCGAGCGCGCGATGCGACGGCACCGTGCGGATGGTTTCCGCGTAGTCGTAGTAGTCGCGGAATTTTTCTTCTTCAGCGGTCTCTTTGCCCTCGACCACTTTCGACGACACCACGCCCTGATTGAACAGGTAATCGCGCAGCTTGCCGAGCAGATCCGCGGTTTCGCCGAACTGTTCGCAGAGAATGTCGCGCGCGCCGTCGAGCGCGGCCTTCACGTCGGCCACGCCTTTCTCGGCGTCGACGTAGGCGGCGGCTTCGGTTTGCGGGTCGAGCAGCGGATTGCCGAGCAGCGCGTCGGCGAGCGGCTGGAGGCCGGCTTCGCGGGCGATCTGCGCGCGCGTGCGGCGCTTCGGCTTGTACGGCAGATACAGGTCTTCCAGCACCTGCTTGCTGTCGGCGCCTTCGATCGCGCTGCGCAACTCGTCGGTGAGCTTGCCCTGTTCGTCGATGCTCGCGATGATCGCCGCGCGCCGGTCTTCCAGCTCGCGCAGATACAGCAGGCGTTCCTCGAGATTGCGCAGTTGCGTGTCGTCGAGATTGTCGGTCACTTCCTTACGGTAGCGGGCGATGAACGGAACAGTCGCTCCTTCGTCGAGGAGTTGCACCGCGGCCGCGACCTGGCGCGGCTGGACGGACAGTTCGGCGGCGATGCGCTGTACGATCTTGAGTGCTACGGTTTCCGTCATAAGCTCTTGGGTTTCCTGCGGACTCGGTCAAAGGCCGTGCGCCGGCGGCGCCGGTGGCGCCGGGCAGGCAGTGCATGCGCGCTGCGGCCAGGTGGCTGGAGCGGGGCATTTTGCCATAAATGCCAAAGGGCTCAACCGCCGGGGTGATAGAATTTCGGGCATGTTCCGTTGACCCTCTATGACGTTGCCAATCACGTTGCCAATCTCCTTTTTGTTCAACCGCCAGGGCTCGCACCCGGTCTCCCGCTTGCTCCATTTGCCGCCGTTCGCCGTGCGCTGGCCGTTCGCATCGCGCGGGGCGGCGCCGCATCGCGCCGAGGGGTTGGCGACTGCCTGTGCGTCCGCTTCCGTGTCTGTTTCCGCTTCTGCTCTGGCTTCTGCTTCTGTTTCCGGCCGCATGTTCCTGATGTCCTGCGCGGCGTGTGTGACGGCCGCGGCGCTCGCGTTGTCCGCGCCGGCTTCGGCGCAGTCCGTCGCGCCTGCGGGTTTGGGTGCGCGCTCGGGTGCGGCCTCGTCGGTTGGAGCAAATGCCGCTGCGGACTCGGCAACCCGCGCCGCGGCCGATGGCACGGACAGTGAGGCTTCGGCGGAACGCGAGTTCGACGCGCGCCAGAAAGTGCTGGATCAGCGCACCGACGACAACAACTATCGCTATGGCGTTGCCGAGCATAATTGCTACAGCAAGTTTTTCGTCAACCATTGCCTCGACAAGGCGCGCGATCAGATGCGCACCGTGCAGGCGCAAATTCGCAAGGAACAGCTCGCGCTCGACGGCGAGGAGCGCGTGCAGCGCGCCCGCAAGCGTGACGAAGACGCGGCGCTCAAGCGCGCGCAGGACGAAGCAGGCGCCCCGCAGCGCGCCGCCGACGACGCGCGCAATGCCCAGGCTTACGACGAGAAACAGCGCCAGCACCAGCTCGACCAGGCGCAACGCGAAGCCGAGGCGCCGCAGCGCAACGCCAATGCACAGGCGTACGAGGAAAAGCAGCGTCAGCACGCAATCGACGAGGCGCAGCGCGGCATCAGCCCGCCCAAGGCCGCGGCGAATCAGCGGGCCTACGATCAGAAGCAAGGCGACTTCCAGCGCAAGCTCGACGAAGCTCGCCAGCAGGGTGCGCAAAAGGCGCAGGAGCGCGTCGAGAAGCAGCAGAGCTTCGAGAGGAAACAGGCCGACGCCGCCCAGCATAAAGCCGACGTGCAAACACGTCAGAAGCAGGCCGCCGAGAAAGCCGAGCAGAAACGTCAGGACGATCTGAAGCAGCAGCAACTGGAAGAACAGCAGAAGCAGCAACAGCAACAGCAACAACAGCAGCAATGAGTAGAGCGCGGCGGCCCGTCTGGGCCGGGCGCCGCGCGGTTGTAGTATCCGACGTACAGCCAGTGATAGAAGCGGTTTTGCACGCAGTTTGTAGACAGTCGCCGTAACGCGTTTTAAGCCGGACAGCAACCTCAGGCAAGGGCTGAACATGCCGACGCAGCCCGCGCCGCAGACGAGCGGAGGCGAGCATGCGCGATCAACATCACGTCATCAACGCGGACACACTTCGCGACCGTATTCTGCAACTGGAATCGGAGCACAGTGGGCTCGACCGTTTGATCGACCGAATGTCGGATGAGCCCGGCATCGACGACTTCGAGTTGCAGCGCCTGAAAAAGCGCAAACTCAAAGTCAAGGACACCATCATCTTGCTGCAATTGCAGCTCGAACCGGACGCGCGCGCCTGAGTTCGCGGCCTGGCAGGCGCCGGGCGCGCGCCGCGCGAGCCGGATTTTGCAGGAAACGCTTGCCTTGAATTCACCGCTTGAAACTTCACGCCGCGCCACGACCGCCGACGCGGACCGGGAAACCGGCGCGCCCGTGCCGCGTGCCGCCGCGTCCGCGCTTTCCGCATCGCTCAATCCACGCCGTGCCGCCGAACTCAACGAGATCTTCGCCGACAACGGCCTGTTGGCCCGGCAGATCGACGGCTATCGCTCGCGCGCGTCGCAGATCGAAATGTCGCGCGCCGTCGCGGCCGCCATGGAGGCGTCGGGCCGCGCCATGCCCGAGCCCGCGATGTTCGAGGCACAGAAGCGTCCCGCGCGGCGTCTGCAATCCGCCGCGACCGACGCCGCAGCCGAACACCCTGAGGCCGATGAGGCGCAAACCGTCGACGGCGGCGAGAACACGCTGATCGTCGAAGCGGGCACGGGCACCGGCAAGACCTACGCGTACCTCGTGCCGGCCATGTTGTGGGGCGGCAAGGTGATCGTCTCCACGGGCACGAAGCATCTGCAGGATCAGCTCTTTCAGCGCGATATTCCGACCGTGCGCGACGCGCTGGCCGTGCCCGTGTCGGTGGCCATGCTGAAGGGGCGCGCGAACTATCTGTGCCACTACTATTTGCAGCGCACGGCGGATAACGGCCGCTTGCCGTCGCGCCAGGAAACCTCGTATCTGCAGGACATCGTGCGCTTCGCGAAAATCACGCGCACCGGCGACAAGGCCGAACTCGCGAGCGTGCCGGAAACGGCGGCGGTGTGGTCGATGGTTACGTCGACGCGCGACAATTGTCTTGGCCAGGAGTGTCCGCATTACAAGGACTGCTTCGTGATGCAGGCGCGCCGCGAAGCGCAGCAGGCCGACATCGTGGTGGTCAATCACCACCTCTTTTTCGCCGACATCATGTTGCGCGATACCGGCATGGCCGAGCTGCTGCCCACGGCCAACACGGTTATTTTCGACGAAGCGCATCAACTGCCCGAAACCGCCACGCTGTTCTTCGGCGAGACGCTGTCCACCGCGCAGTTTCTCGAACTCGCGCGCGATTCCGTCGCCGAGGGTCTGGGTCATGCACGCGACGCGCTCGATTGGGTCAAGCTCGGCTCCACGCTCGAGCGCGCCGCGCGCGACGTGCGGCTTGCGTTCAAGGAAGACTCGGTGCGCCTGTCGATCGGACAGTTGCCGGACGATCATCCGTTGTTCCCCGCGCTCGAAACGCTCGAAACCGAACTCGATGCGCTCGCGTCCGCGCTCGCGGGTCAGGCAGAACGCGCCGAGTCGATCGGCGCATGTCTGCGGCGCGCGCGCGAGTTGCAAGGCGTGCTCGCCGGCTGGACCACGCCGCCCACCGAAACCGAGCGTGCCACGGCAGATGCCGGTGCGAGCGGCTCGGCCGACAGCAAAAGCGAGCGAGCCGATCCGAACGAGAAAGTGCGCTGGATTGAAGTCTTCGCGCATACCGTGCAGTTGCACGAAACGCCGCTCTCGGTCGCGCCGATCTTCGCGAAGCAGCGCGCCGGCGTGCCGCGCGCGTGGATTTTCACATCGGCCACGTTATCGGTGCGCGGCGACTTCACGCACTACGCCGCGCAAATGGGCCTGAACGCAAAACGTTCGATGACCTTGCCCAGTCCGTTCGACTATCCGGCGCAAGGACTTCTGTATGTGCCTCGCAATTTGCCGCAGCCGTCGTCGCCGATGTTCACCGACGCGGTATTCGACGCGGCGTTGCCGGCAATCGAAGCGTCGGGCGGCGGCGTATTCATGTTGTGCACGACGCTGCGCGCGGTGGACCGCATCTCGGCGAAATTGCGCGACGTCATCGAGGCGCGCGGCTGGAACTATCCGCTCCTCGTTCAGGGCGACGCCAGCCGCACGGAATTGCTCGATCGCTTTCGCGCGTATGGCAACGCGATTCTGGTCGGCAGTCAGAGTTTCTGGGAAGGTGTCGATGTTCGCGGCGACGCGCTCTCGCTCGTGGTCATCGACAAGCTTCCGTTCGCACCGCCTGACGATCCTGTTCTGTCAGCGCGACTCGATGCGCTTACGAAGAAAGGTCTGAGCCCGTTCGCGGTTCATCAGTTGCCGCAGGCTGTCATTACGCTCAAGCAGGGCGCAGGCCGCCTGATTCGCGCTGAGACCGATCGCGGCGTTCTGATGATCTGCGACACGCGTCTCGTGGACAAACCTTATGGCCGCCGCATCTGGCAGAGCTTGCCGCCGTTCAAGCGCACACGCGAGATCGAGGTTGTGCGCGAGTTCTTCGAGGAGGGCGCAGGGCCCGCTCACCAGCTCGATTGAATATCGGGATGCCGTTGTAAAAACGGCGCGCAAATAACAAAACGCCACGAATGTGAATTCGTGGCGTTTTGTTTGCCGCTCGGGAAATCGTGATGATTTCCCGATGCGGTTTTCGCCCGAAGGCGAACCCTATGCGACAGCTTACTGGCTTGCGCCCGAAGCCGGAGCAGCAGCCGAAGCAGCAGCGCCTGCGTCCGAAGCAGCGGTCGTAGCCGAAGCAGCAGCGTCGCTCGCAGCAGCAGCCGCACCCGAAGCAGCAGCAGCCGAATCCGAAGCTGCGGCAGCCGGTGCCGAAGCGGCAGCTGCGTCGCTAGCCGGGGCAGCGGCTTGGTCGTTGCTCTTGTTGCATGCAGCCAGTGCCACAGCTGCCAACAGGGATGCTACGAGGAGGGATTTCTTCATGATCACGTCCTTTTATGGTTAAAGGTAAGCAACAGCGCAAAATAATACCGGTAATGTGCTCCAACACCGACCTGGGCCGCTGGTGGAGACGCTCTTTTGACGAGCGAGAATCTTCCCTACGGCTTGGGCGGAAATTATATGCACTTTTGTACTGACAATCCATAAATCCGGGGTCAATACGTTGTCTTTCTCATACAAAATTTCAATGTACCGTGTATAACAGGCAGACGACGCTATGCAAGCTCGCCCACCTGTATCCAGCCCGCACGATACCACTCGTGTAGCCGTGCTGTCACCGACGAATCGTGTGAGAGTGTTACAAAGCGTTTCGCACTCAAACACCGGGAATCGGCGAGATTAAACACCCATTTTTTCTCACCGTCGAATGACATTTTCTCTCCATTTAGGAAGAAAAAACGGCGGTTGTACAACAAACTGGTCTTGCGGTCCAGCCGTACACCTAACTTGGATGCCCGGCTGATGAAACGGGCCTCGTTAAGCGGCCTTTGCGGCGGATCGAACACGACACTCGGCTTGGGTTCGCTGAGATACGTGCCAAGGAACGACGCGACGTCCTGCTCATTCCATTTGATTCCAGCAAGGATTGCGCCAATGCGGTCGACAAGCGCTGGCGGAATTTCCGCGGGACGCTCCACGGCAGGCTGTTGCGGGTCGCGATAATGCGCTCCGGCGTCGCCGCTCGCTTCGCCGCGTTCGGCAAGATGGTAGAGGAACTGCGCTGTCAGCTCGCCCGCCGAGGGCGCGCGAAAGCCAATCGAGCATGTCATGCATTCGCCCTCGGCCACACCGTCATGCGCGATGTGCGGCGGCAGATAGAGCATGTCGCCGGGCTCCAGCACCCACTCTTCTTCCGCATTGAAGTTCTGTAAAACTTTCAACGGCAAGCCGGCTTGCAGCGTCAGATCTTTCTGCGCGCTGATGCGCCAGCGCCGCTTGCCTTTTACTTGCAAAAGAAACACATCGTAGGAATCGAAGTGCGGGCCTACTCCGCCGCCGTCGGTCGCGTAAGAGATCATCAGATCGTCGAGGCGCGCATCGGGCACGAAGCGGAAGCGGTCGAGCAATGCGCGCGCACGATCGTCGTAGAGATCCACGCCTTGCACGAGCAGCGTCCATGCGCGCTGTTTGAGCGACGGCAGTTCGTCGGGCGCGAAGGGGCCGTGCTCAAGCTGCCATTTGTTGCGAAGGTGTGTGATGAGCCGGGACTCGACATCGTCCTGATCCGCCAGTTCGAAGAACTCGTCGCGCGAAAGCGGCGACTCCACGTTCGGAATCGCCTGGCGAATCAACAAGGGCTTTTTTTGCCAGTACCGGCGCATGAATTGCGACGGTGTCAGGTTGCCGAGTAGCGGCGTGGGCGTGTCGGGCGAGGGCGGCAGAGTTGCTGAAGCCGCCTTTCCAGCCGGTGAGGAATGGCGTGCCGAAGCTGCTTCGGCCGAGTGGTCAGTGGGCCGCCTGGGCATCGTATAATGTGAGTTGTATTCTGGAGAATCGAATGAAAATCGCAAAGAACACCGTCGTGTCGGTCGCTTACAAGCTGTCGGATGCGCAGGGCAACCTGATTGAAGAGAGCGACGAGCCGATGGTCTATCTGCACGGCGGCTATGATGGCACGTTCCCCAAGATCGAGGAAGAGCTCGACGGCCACGAGGCCGGCTTCGAGACGCAGATCCAGCTTGAGCCGCAAGATGCATTCGGCGAGTACGATCCGGAGCTCGTGAAGATCGAGCCGCGCAATCGCTTTCCGGAACCGCTCGAAGTCGGCATGCAGTTCGAAGGCACGCCGGAAGAAGGCGACGAGGACCTCGATTCGCTCGTCTACGTGGTGACCGACGTCGCGGAAGACAAGGTCGTGCTAGACGGCAACCATCCGCTTGCCGGCATGGCGCTGCGTTTCGCGTTGACGGTGAAAGACGTGCGTCCGGCGACCGAAGATGAAATCCAGCACGAACACGCGCATGGCGCAGACGGCCTCGAAGTTCTGGATGAAGACGACGAAGCTGACGAGGACAAGTCAGGGCCCACGCTGCACTGAGCTGGCGGGCACGCCGGGCGCGCCCGAGGCCGCCAGCGTTCCCGGTTGCGACGGCGGCACTGAAGTGGCAGGTCCGTATCCACCGCCGCCCTGGTCGGCTGGAATGCGCGGCAACTGGTCGAGTTGCTGCGAGTCGGGCGGTTGCTGGCCTGGTGGCTGAAGCAACGGCGGCAAGTCCGACGCGGGGCCGAACGTTGGTACAGCCGGCATAGCTGACGCGGCCGGCACCGAGGCCGCCGGCTCTTCGCGCGGCAAGATGGGCGGCGTCGCCGGCAGCGGCATTTGCCTCGGCACATCGCGCACCATCACGCGGAACGGCGGTTTCTTGCCGAAGTCCGCTTCTATCTGAGTCCACTGGTTAAGACGGTCATGCGGCGCAAGCGCGATACGCGTGAGGTTCGTCACCAGCATGCCTTTGTCATTGCGTAGCGGCTGATCGATCACAAAGCCGGCGCTCACGTGTTCGTCGTCGGAATGAATGACGAGCACCGGCCCGCGGAAAATCTGTGCGAGCTTCACGAGACTGCGTTTGAATTCCAGAAATCCATCGCGGCGCGGATTGCGCCCGAAGCGCAGCCATGCAAAACGCTCGGGACGTTCATAGCGCTCCGGGTCGGGATCGCCCTGAATGAACACGACGATCGCGCGCGCGTCGCGGCGCTTTGCATATTCGCCGGCGTGTTCGAGCCAGAACGCATTGGCAATCACGCGGTCTTCGAATTCGCCGTTGCGCCCGCCGGCAGTCAGATAGTGATTGTTGGGACTCGGCGCATTCAGCCCGACGAACACGGTATCGCCCACGAGCCAGCGCACATTTTCGCGATACGGACGAAAGCGCGACACCTCGCTCTCGCGTGTTAACGCAATGGGATTCTGGCCCATCGAGTTCGAATCGCCGAAGAGCGTCTGGCGCAACTGGTCCAGACGTTCGACCGGATCGAAACCGCCCGCCTGCGCGCTCGCGCAATCGACCCAGTCGTGCTGGCCTGGAATGAAGAAGAGGGCCGGCCGTGACGTTTCGAACAGCGCATGCCGCCGTTCATAGAGCGCGTCCCGGCAGGCTTCTTTCGGGCCCTTCAGATTGCCGTCGTACACGATGAACGACACGTCGCGCTCGCGGCCGATTGCGTCGATCAGCCGTTGCGTGAGCGCCTCGTCGGCGGAACTCTGCATGGTGTTCGCGATGACCGCGAAGCTGTAGTTCGGCGCGGCCGCATACGCCGGCGCGGTCCAGATCAACAACGCGGAAACGGCGGCGCGCGGCGCGCGGCCGCTCGCTAGCGCCGCTGCAATGCCCCGTGCCGCGCGGAACGTGCGCGGACGCTGCGAGCGGCGGCGTGCGTCAGTGACCGGCATCCGGCGCGGCGGCCAGTTCATGTAGTTCGTACAGCAGATCGAGCGCTTCGCGCGGCCGCAGATCGTTCGGATCGATGCCGCGCAGACGCTCGACGAGTGCCTCCATGGCGGGCGATAGTTGCGCAGCTTGCGGTGCCGTGTTGTCGGCGTCTTCGAGCAACATGGGCAACGGCGTGGCGAACAGATCGAGCTGCGGCGCGGGTTGCGCCGCCGATTGCTGTTCGAGATGCGCGAGATGTTTGCGCGCCGCGCGAATCACCGCGTTCGGCACGCCCGCGAGCTGCGCGACCTGCAAACCGTAGCTCTGATTCGCCGGTCCTTCGTTGACGGCGTGCAGGAACACAATGCCGTGCCCATGCTCGACCGCCGACAGATGCACGTTAGCCGCTTGCGGAAACTCGGCCGGCAACTGCGTGAGTTCGAAGTAGTGCGTGGCGAAAAGCGTATGGCAGCCGTTGTGCGCGAGCAGATGCCGCGCAATGGCCCACGCGAGCGCGAGGCCGTCGAACGTGGATGTGCCGCGGCCGATTTCATCCATCAACACGAGGCTTTGCGGCGTGGCGTCGTTCAGGATCGCGGCGGCTTCGGTCATCTCGACCATGAACGTGGAGCGGCCGCCGGCGAGATCGTCCGCGGCGCCAATGCGCGTGAAGATGCGGTCGATCGGGCCGAATGCCGCGCGCCGCGCCGGCACGTAGCTGCCCACATAGGCGAGCAGCGCGATCAGCGCCGTCTGACGCATGAAGGTCGATTTACCGCCCATGTTCGGGCCGGTGATCAGCAGCAGTCTGCGCTCGGCTGCGAGCGTGCAGTCGTTGGCGATGAATTGCTCGACCTGCGCCTCGACAACCGGATGGCGCCCCTGTTCGATTTCGATGCCCGCGTTCGGCGAGAAAGCCGGCGCGACCCAGTCGAGTGCGCGAGCGCGTTCGGCGAACGCCGTCAGCAGATCCAGTTCCGCGAGCGCCGAGGCGACGCGCTGGCAATCCGGAATGAAGGGCAGGAGCGCCTGCAACACCGCGTCGTAGAGCGAGCGCTCGCGGGCCAAGGCGCGTTCCTGCGCGGACAGCGCCTTGTCTTCGAACGTTTTCAGCTCCGGCGTGATGTAGCGCTCGGCGTTCTTCAGCGTCTGACGGCGCCGATAGTCGTCGGGCACCTTGTCGGTCTGGCCGCGCGTGACTTCGATATAGAAGCCGTGCACCTTGTTGTATTCCACGCGCAGATTGCCGATGCCCGTGCGCGCGCGTTCGCGCGTTTCGAGGTCGATCAGGAACTGCCCGCAGTTCTCCGAAATATCGCGGAGTTCGTCGAGGTCCGCGTCGTAACCGCGCGCAATCACGCCGCCGTCGCGCACCATGGCGGCCGGCTCCTGTGCGATGGCGCGCGAGAGCAGGTCCACACACGCTTGCGGCGGGACGAGCGACGCGTCGATGCGCGCGAGCGCGTCCGCATTCGAGGACACAGCCGCCAGCTTCGCGCGAAGTTCCGGCAGCGCAATGAAGGTATCGCGCAGGCTCGACAGATCGCGAGGCCGGGCCGACAACAGCGCGAGGCGGCCCGTGATCCGCTCGATGTCCGAGATGTGCCGAAGCGCGCCGCGAAGGGAGTCGACGTCCGCGCCCGCGGGCGCTTCGAGCAACGCGCCGATAGCCTGTTGCCGCGACTGCGCGACCGCCGATTCGCGCGGCGGATGATGCAGCCAGTGACGCAGCAGACGGCTGCCCATGGTGGTGCAGCAGGTGTCGAGCAACGAGCACAGCGTGGGCGACTCCGTGCCGCGCAGCGTCTCTGTGAGTTCGAGATTGCGGCGCGTGGCGGGGTCGAGGCCGATATATTCCGACTCGTATTCCACCTTCAGGCTGCGCACATGCCGCAATTGCTGGCCTTGCGTGGCCGCCGCGTACAGCAGCAGCGCGCCGGCCGCGCCGCACGCGCAGGTGAGCGAATGCGCGCCGAAGCCGTCGAGCCCCGCGACTTCGAGTTGATTGCACAGGCGCTGCGTGCCCGACGCGATATCGAAATGCCACGCCGGCACGCGCGTGAGCGCGCCCGCGCTGACAGGCGGCGCCCAGCTTGCGGACTCGGCGGCGCTATCGGCGACCAGAATTTCCGCGGGACGAATCCGTTCGAGCGCCGCCGCAACCTGGTCCGGCGCGACTTCCGCGAGCCGCAATGCGCCACTCGCGAGATTGAGCCACGCGAGCCCGACACTCGTCGCGACGCCGCGGCGATTGTGCGCGACGCACATGGCCAGCAGGAAAACGTCATTCTTGTCGGACAGCAGCGCGGCGTCGGTGAGCGTGCCCGGCGTGACCACGCGCACGACCTTGCGCTCCACCGGACCTTTCGACGTAGCCGGGTCGCCGATCTGCTCGCAAATCGCCACGGATTCGCCGAGCTTCACGAGTTTCGCCAGATACTGTTCGACCGCGTGATGCGGCACGCCCGCCATCTTGATCGGATTGCCCGCCGATGCCCCGCGCTGCGTGAGCGTGAGATCGAGCAGACGCGCGGCTTTTTCCGCGTCGTCGAAAAAGAGTTCGTAGAAGTCGCCCATCCGGTAGAACACGAGTGTGCCCGGATGGTCCGCCTTGATCCGCAGATACTGCTGCATCATTGGCGTGTGTTGTGCGACGTCGCTGGCCGCTGCGGTTTGAGTGCCCATCCTCGGTGTCTTTCTGCTTTAGCTGTTCAGGGCGTGAGTTTAACCCGGCGGCGCGGCGAGCGGACCCTGGCCGGATGGCCGAGGCAGGTTGTCATCGCTCGAATTCCGGCGCGGGCATGAGCACGCGCGCCGGCGTCATTCTTCCAGCAGCGCGCGCATATCGACGCGGCGCTCGTTCTCTACGCTGCGGCGTTTGGCGAGCCACATCATGAACGTGATGAACGCGCCGAACACGACAATGATCCACTGTGCCGGCATCTTCGCCGTGAGCAGCAGCGCGTACGCGCCGAGCATCAGCAGCACGGCGAGATTCTGGTTGAAATTCTGCACCGCGATCGAATGGCCGGCAGTAAGCAGCGTCGCGCCGCGATGTTGAAGGATCGCGTTCATCGGCACGATGAAAAAGCCGGACAGCCCGCCGAGCAGGATCATCAGCGGGTAGGCGAGCAGGATAGACACCGGCGCGACGTGCGAACCGATGTGGAGGCCCGCGCCCGCGGGAAAAAGGTTCTTGTTGTAGAAGGCCATGGCGATCGCCACCGCGCCCGTCACGAGGCCCACCGGCAACACGCGCAGCGAACGGCGCAACGGAATCAGCGCGGCCGCCGCCGCCGCGCCGACTGCAATGCCGAGGCCCGTCACGCCTTGCATGACCGCTGCTTTCGAGAGCGACAAGCCGAGATTCACGTTGGCCCACTTCAACACCAACAGTTGCATCGTGACGGCGCCGCCCCACATGAGCGTCGTCACCCACAACGCGATCTGCGCGAGCTTGTCGCCCCACAGCACGTTGAAGCAGTGATAGAAGTCGCCGACGAGCTTCGTCGGTTCGGCGAGCCGGTTCGGATAGCGCGCGCCGGTATCGGGAATGAACATGTTGATGCCGGCGGCGATCGCGTAGGTGAGCATCACGGCGAACATCGCGAGATCGGCGGATGAGCGGATCAGCGGCAGATGCGCGTGCGCGACGAACTTGTCGGCGAAACTGCTGATGAGCGCGCCGCCCACCATCGTGCCCACGATGGTCGACAACACGGTGGCCGATTCGAGCCACGCGTTCGCCTTGACGAGTTTTTCGGCGGGCAGCAGCTCGGTGAGAATGCCGTACTTCGCGGGCGAATATGCGGCCGCGCCGAAGCCGACGACGCCGTAGGCGATCATTGGATGCACGCCGGCGATCATCATCATGCAGCCGCTTGCCTTCAGCGCGTTCGAGACGAACATCACGTGGCGCTTTTGCATGGCATCCGCGAACGCGCCGACGAAGGGCGCGAGCAGCACGTACGACACGGTGAAGAAAATCTGCAGCAACGGCGTGACCCACGCGGCGGAATGGATCACGGACAACAACGCGATGGCGGCGATCAGCAGGGCGTTGTCCGCGAGCGACGACACGAACTGCGCCGCGATGATGGTGTAGAAGCCTTTTTTCATGAAGCGAAGGGGAAGCTGCGCGCGAGACCGGGCGCAGTCGGGCTCAGACGATGGCGCAGCGAAGAACTCGAAATGCAGCCGGCGAAAAAAAGCGCGCCGGCGCGGCTTCTGGCTTTGTAGCACGAACGCCCGCGCAATGCAGGCGCCATGCAGCCGCGCAAACGACAAAGCGGCCGAAGCCGCTTTGTGATGAAGCCGTGGTGAAGCGCTGCCCGCCGTCTGGCGGGCGAGGTTCAGGCCGCTTGCTGACGGGTGCGGCTATAGCGCGACAGGATCGGCACCATCTGCGCGTAGATCTTCGGATTGCCCGCGACCACTTCGCCTACGTGCAGGAAGTCCGAGTCGCCGGTGTAGTTGCCCACGAGGCCGCCGGCTTCGGTAATCAGCAGGCTGCCCGCGGCGACGTCCCACGGGTTCAGGCCTTGCTCGAAGAAGCCGTCCATGCGGCCCGCGGCCACGTTCGCCAGATCGAGCGCGGCCGCGCCCGGACGGCGCAGGCCCGCGCAGGCTTGCGTCATTTCCGCGAACAGGCGGCCGTATGCGTCGAGACCGTCCGTCTCGCGGAACGGGAAGCCCGTGCCGATCAGGCCGTCGGCGAGACGGTCGCGCTTCGCGACGCGAATGCGGCGGTCGTTCAGGAACGCGCCACGGCCGCGCGATGCGGTGTAGAGGTCGTTGCGGGTCGGGTCATACACGACGGCCTGCGTCACGAGGCCCTTGTGAGCCAGCGCGATCGACACGCAGTAGTACGGAAAGCCGTGAATGAAGTTGGTGGTGCCGTCGAGCGGATCGATGATCCACTGGTACTCGGACTCGTTGTCCGACTTGCCGGATTCTTCGGCGAGGATGGCGTGGTCGGGGTAGGCGGTCTTCAGCGTGTCGATGATCGCCGCTTCAGACGCTTTGTCGATCTCCGTGACGAAATCGTTGTGCTGCTTCTTGCTGACCTGAATCAGATCGAGGTCGAGCGACGCGCGGTTGATGATCTGCGCTGCGCGGCGCGCGGCCTTCACAGCGATATTGAGCATGGGATGCATGGACTGATCCTTGTGCCGGGGCAGCACGGCTGCTTGCCGGAAAATGAGCGCTAGGCGCGCGCTAAGTGGCGCCCTGCAAATTGACGCCCTGTATAAGGCGCGAAAACAGCACGGAACGCTCGCCCGGTGAACACCGGTGCGCATTCCGCCAACGGAGACGAATTGAATAAGAACGAGGCGTCCGGCTATGCTCAATTGCCTACACTGCAAGGGAATGGCTCGGGCCGGGCGCGAATTCCGGTATTTTACCCGACTCCGCGGGTTGCCGCAGCGTTGGGCCGGGGGCGCGCGTTGGCGCTACCATACGCGTTCTTTGGCTTGCAGAACTTCATCGTGGAACACACTCATCATTCTTCCGATCCCGCCGTGGCCGATTTGCGCGGTGGCTTCACGTCGACGCGTTTCGTGCTTGTCGAGCCGAGCCATCCCGGCAACGTCGGAGCCGCGGCGCGCGCGCTCAAAACCATGGGTTTTTCGCGGCTCGTGCTGGTCGCGCCGCGCGTGCCGCACGTGCAGAGCGATCCGGAAGCCATCGCGATGGCAAGCGGCGCCGACGACGTGCTCGCCTCCGCGCATATCGTGCCGACGCTCGCCGACGCGCTTGCCGGCGTGCATTGGTCGATCGCGCTCACCGCGCGGCAGCGCGAATACGGGCCGCCTCAATGGACGCCGCGCGCGGCCGCCAATCTTGCGCGCGACGAGGCGTTGCACGGCGAGATCGCGCTTGTGTTCGGCAACGAACGCACCGGCTTATCGAACGAGGACGTGGAGCGGTGCAGCGCGCTTGCGCATATTCCGGCCAATCCGGCCTACAGTTCGCTCAATCTCGCGCAGGCGGTGCAGGTGCTGGCCTACGAGCTGCGCATGATCTATCTGACAAGCGACGCGGAAACGGCCGACTCCGCGCCGGGCGCGCCGCATGCCGGCGCGGTGCACGTCGAAGCCGCGGGCGCGCGTGCCGCGAGCGACGAAATCGAAAGCATGTTCACGCACCTCGAAACCGCGCTCGTCGCGCTGGAGTTTCTCGATCCCGCCAATCCGAAGAAACTGATGTCGCGTCTGCGGCGGCTCTTTGCGCGTTCGGGGCTGGAGCGTGAGGAAGTGAACATTGTGCGCGGCATCGCCAAGCATATCCTGCTCAAGACGGCGCGCAAGGACGACGGCGCGCAGTAAGAACGCCCGCCTCGTCGGCGGCTGGCCGGGATTGACTATGAGGCACGACCTTTTGAGCTAGATGGACTTCCGGCGTTTTTCCGGTAATGGTCCTACAATCTTCGCAGAGTTCTAAGCAAAGCAGCCGATCTGCCAAGTGATGCCGTGCCTTCGTGCACGGCGTTTCACGCAAAAACGCGGACGGTCTTTCTCCACACAACTACGTCCCTGCCATGTTCACGAGACTTCGCGAAGACATTGCCACGATCCGCGAGCGCGATCCCGCCGCTCGCAGCGCCTGGGAAGTGCTCACGTGTTATCCGGGCTTGCACGCGCTGGTGCTGCACCGGCTCGCGCATCGGTGCTGGCAGGCGGGGCGCCGCTGGCTCGCGCGCTTCATCTCGCAGATGGCGCGCTTCATGACGGGCATCGAAATTCATCCGGGGGCGACGCTCGGGCGGCGCGTGTTCATCGATCACGGGATGGGCGTGGTGATCGGCGAGACCGCGCAGATCGGCGACGATTGCACGATCTATCAGGGCGTGACGCTTGGCGGCACGTCGCTCACGCGCGGCGCGAAGCGGCATCCCACGCTCGAGCGCGGCGTGATCGTCGGCGCGGGCGCGAAAGTGCTCGGCGGTTTCACGATCGGCGCGGACGCGAAGATCGGCTCGAATGCCGTCGTGACCAAGCCGGTGCCGGCGGGCGGCACGGCCGTGGGTAATCCGGCGCGAGTGATCGTGCCGGCTGCCGCTGCGTCTTCTGCCACTTCTGCCGCCTCTACCGCTTCTGTCATTGCAATGCCCGTGGCCGTCGGCGCGGCGGCTCGCAATGCGTCATCGGGTGAGCAGGCCGCTTCGAATGGCGGCGCGGGCGACGGCGCGAAACGCGCGGCCGAGCGCGGCGCTTTCTGCGCATACGGCATCACGCCGAATGCGGACGATCCGGTGTCGCTGGCCATTCACGGGTTGATCGATCAGGCGGCCACGCAGGCCAAACGCATCGATGAAATCGTCGTCGCGCTCGAACACCTCGGCACGAGCCTCGAAGGGCTGCAAGGCGCCGACGCGGCGCTGCTCGATCTGCGGCGTTTGTCCGCGGCGATCGCGGGCAAGGTGGACGGCGCCGTGGTGGCAGGGCGCTGAACGCGCGCACCGTTGCCGCATGCGGCGCTCTCGCACACGCTGGGCGCTCAATCCAGCGGCAACGCCCGGATTCCTTCCGAATCGATACGCAGATAACCGCCACGGCGTTCGCCGTGGTCGAGATCCCAGTCGGGCAGCACCCAGCGTATGCCGCCTGGCTCGCGATGCCGCGCGGGGCGATGCGTGTGGCCGTGAATCATCGTGGCCGTTTTCGTCGATTTGAAGAGCTTCGCGACGCCCTTCGGCGTGACGTCGTATTTGAGCGAGACAGGGCGCAAGCGGCCGTGCTCGCTTTTCGCGCGCATGTTTTCCGCGAGCGCCTGACGCCACGAAAACGGCGACACGAGAAATAGCATCTGCGCGAAACGGTTGCGCGCCAGATGCCGGAACATCTGATAGCCGCGATCCGCGGTGCACAGGCGGTCGCCATGCGCGAGCGCGACGCGCGTGCCGAAGGCCGTGATCACGAACGGATCGGGTAGCCAGATCGCGCCGGCCGCTTTCATGAAGCGCTTGCCCAGCAGAAAATCGCGGTTGCCGTGCATGATGTAGAGCGCGATGCCGCGCTCGCTCAGCGTGTGCAATAGCGCCGCCATACGCGCGGCGAACGGCTCCGCGAGCATGTCGTCGCCGACCCAGTATTCGAACAGATCGCCGAGTATGAACACGGAATCCGCCTGATCGGCGGTGACGCGGATGAAGTGCTCGAACGCGGCGACCGTGCGCGGGATCGCCTCGCTCAGATGAATATCGGAGAGGAAAAAAAACGGGCGTGCGGCGTGCGGGCGTTGGCCCTCGCCAGGCACACCCGCGGCGACGCTTCGCAGCGGCGTTTCTTGCAGCATTGAAGGTGCCTGTCTTGCAGTTTTTCTAGTGGACGCGAGTCCGCGATCAGTCGACGATCACGGCTTTTTCGATCACGACGTCGTCGGCCGGCACGTCCTGATGGAAGCCCTTCGAACCCGTCTTGACCTTCTTGATCTTCTCGACGATGTCCATGCCTTCGACCACCTTGCCGAACACCGCATAGCCCCAGCCTTGCGGCGTCGGCGACGAGTGGTTCAGGAAGTCGTTGTCGTTCACGTTGATGAAGAACTGGGCGGTCGCCGAGTGCGGGTCGTTCGTGCGAGCCATCGCGATCGAGCCGTTCACGTTCTTCAGGCCGTTGTTCGCTTCGTTGTTGATCGGCTCGGCCGTCGGCTTCTGCTTCATGCCGGGTTCGAAGCCGCCGCCCTGAATCATGAAGCCGTCGATCACGCGGTGAAACACCGTGTTGTCATAGTGACCGGCCTTCACGTAGTTGAGAAAATTCTCGACCGACTTCGGCGCCTTCTCGGCGTTCAGTTCGAGTTTGATGACGCCGTGGTTCGTATGCAGTTCGACCATGATGGAATCCTTTGATGAACAGGGTGGGTAGGAGAGACGCGGCGACGAGTCGTGCAAGTGCTTACTGCCTGTCTGCATTCGACTGCGGCCGCGCCGGGGCGTGGATCTGACGCTTGATGCGAGCGTTCCGTATCCTGTTGCTCGGGTTACTTGCCGCCGACGACCGTGGCCGATTCGATCACGACCGGCTTTTGCGGCACGTCGCTCATCGGGCCGCGTGTGGTGGTCGGGGTGCCTTCGATCTTCTTCACGACGTCCATGCCGCTCGTGACCTTGCCGAACACCGCGTAGCCGTTGCCGTCCGGATTCGGATAGTCGAGGCCGGCGTTGTCCACCGTGTTGATGAAGAACTGCGCGGTGGCCGAGTTCGGATCGCTCGTGCGCGCCATGGCGAGCGTGCCGACCGCGTTCTTCAGACCGTTGCGGCTTTCGAGCGGAATCGGCGCGCGCGTGGGCTTCTCGGCGAAGCTTTGCGTGTAGCCGCCGCCCTGGATCATGAAGCCGCGAATCACACGATGAAAGATCGTGCCGCTGTACTGGCCGGACTTCACGTAGTCGAGAAAGTTGGCGACGGTCTTCGGCGCTTTCTCAGGATACAACTCGACGCGAATATCGCCTTCCGACGTCTTGAGGAGGACGGACGGATGCGAGGCTTGCGAACCGGACTGGGCAAACGTGGGTGCGCTTGCGATCAGGGCGGCGCTGCCGAGCGCCAACATCAACCATTTCATGAAGATCCTCAGGGTTGGAAAAAACGTGTGACAGAACGCGTGGCCGCTTTATTGCGAGGGCGCCATGTAAGGCGGCATGGCGAGCGAGCCGTTTGCGCCGCCGAACTGGAAGCTCGGCGTTTGCGTCATGTTCGCGGTGGCGCGGGTCGTATAGTCGTCTTGCGCGGCCGCGGCTTTCTTCACGGGCGTGCGGGCCTTTTGCGGCGACACGATCTTCTGGATGTCGGCGATGCGCTGCGCGGTCGTGGCATTGGCCGTGCCGAGAGTCTGCGCGCGCCGATACGCTTCGTTTGCCATGCGCAGATAGAGGTCGCCGAGGTTCTCGTAGGCGAGACCGTAGCCCGGATTGACCTTGGTCGCGGTTTCGAGCGCCGCGCGTGCCTCGGCATAACGGCCGCGCTTCGCGTAAAGCGCGGCGAGATTGTTATACGGCTCGGGCAACTCGGGATACAGCTGCGTGAGTTCCGTGAAAGCGTTGATCGCTTCGTCGTCGCGGTTCAGGTGCGCAAGCACTGTCGCGCGTTTGAACTTTGCCTGTGCGTCGCGTGGATTCGACGCGATGCGCGCGTCGAGTTGCGTGAGCGAGGCTTGCCAGTCTTTCTGCGCGATCGATGCGTCGATCGCGGGCGTGTTGTCGCGTGTGGCGGGGCCTTGCGGCATGGTCGGCGCTTTCTGCGCGAAGGCGGCGGCGCCCGGCAGAATGCCGAGGGCGAGCGCCACGGCGACACGCAACGTGAAGGCCCGCGCAAGGTCACGGCTGGAACCGCGCGAGGGGCCGCTGAAGGCCGTCGCGGCGAGGGTCGCAGCGCTGCGCGCGCGGCCGCTGGAAGGTTTCATAGGCTCGGGTCTGGATGTTATACTCCGAGCCATTCTAACAAAAGGTCTGCGCGTTCCGTCGAACCGCCGGCTGTCTTTTCGCCACTCGTGGTCGTCTCCGCCTTGATAGCAGTCTGACCGCCGCACCAGGTGCCCGGTTTGCTGCTGTGCGTGCTGCGTCCGTGCTGCAACACTCGGCATTCCCCGGCAATACTCGGCAAAAACCCAGGCAACAGCCTGGCCTTCGTCGGGAATAATCGGGCAATAGCCGAATCCGCCGTTTTCTTCGCGGGGCGGCACGCACGGAACACATAGCGGATTTCCTTCGGCCCACGCACCGCTCTCTATGGAATCACTGCGCATCTACAACACGCTCGCGCGTGACAAGCAAACTTTCGTGCCGCTGCAAGCAGGCGTTGTGCGGATGTACGTCTGCGGGATGACCGTGTACGACTATTGTCACGTGGGTCACGCGCGTGTCATGGTCGTGTTCGACATCGTGCAGCGGTGGCTGCGCACGCTCGGTTATGACGTGACGTACGTGCGCAATATCACGGACATCGACGACAAGATCATTCGCCGCGCCGTCGAGAACGGCGAGACGATCAAGTCGCTGACCGATCGCTTCATCAACGCGTTGCACGAAGACGCGGACGCGCTCGGCATCGAGCGGCCCGACATCGAGCCGCGCGCCACCGACTTCATTGCGCAGATGCTCGGCATGATCGAGAAGCTCGAAGCGAACGGCTACGCGTATCAGGCGAGCGACGGCGACGTGAACTACGCGGTGCGCAAATTCGCGGGCTACGGCAAGCTCTCGGGCAAATCGCTCGAAGACCTGCGCGCGGGCGAGCGCGTCGCCGCGAACGACGCAAAGCAAGACCCGCTCGACTTCGTACTGTGGAAGCAGTCGAAGGCTGGCGAACCCGCCGACACCGGCTGGGATTCGAAGTACGGGCGCGGCCGTCCCGGTTGGCATATCGAATGCTCGGCCATGGGATGCAGCCTGCTCGGCGATCGTTTCGACATTCATGGCGGCGGCCAGGATTTGCAGTTCCCGCACCACGAAAACGAAATCGCGCAAAGCGAAGCTGCGACCGGTCAACCCTTCGTGAATTACTGGATGCACAACGGCTACGTGCAGATCGACAATGAGAAGATGTCGAAGTCGTTGAACAATTTCTTTACGATTCGCGAGGTGTTGGCGCAGTACGATGCCGAGGTTGTGCGTTTTTTCATCGCGCGGGCGCATTACCGTTCGCCGCTGAACTACAGCGACGTGCATATCGACGACGCGCGCAACGCTCTTGGCCGTTTGTACACGGCGTTGAAAGACGTCACGCCCGACGGCGCCGCGCTCGACTGGAACGAAGCACACGCGCAGCGTTTCCAGGCAGCCATGAACGACGACTTCAACACACCGGTTGCAGTGTCGGTGCTGTTCGAGTTGGCCACTGAAGTGAACCGCACGCGCGCCCCCGCGCTGGCCCGTCAATTGCGCGCGTTGGGCGCGGTGCTCGGGTTGCTCGGCCGTGAGCCGCGTGCTTACCTGCAACAGGCGGCGGGCGCGGCGGTTGAAGGCGCGCTCGAGCCCGCCGCGATCGAAGCGAAGATCGCTGAGCGCGTGGCCGCCAAGCAGGCGAAAGACTATGCGGCAGCAGACCGGATTCGGGCTGAATTGCTCGAAGCCGGCGTTGCACTTGAAGACAAACCCGGCGGGTTGACCGAGTGGCGGCGCGTGTGAGCGCACCTCGTACTTCCCTCTGAACGACTCGCCAGGCAGGAGGCAGGATGGCAACGGCCACGAAGACGCCGGCTAAACGAGCCACGTCTCAAACAAACGCGGCAGCCGCGGCGAAGTCGACCCGAACGTCGACGCGCACGGCAAGCGGCGCGGTGAAGACAGCATCGTCGAAAGGCGCGGGCGCGGCGGCGAAGACCGCTGCGAGCGCGGCGAAAAAGACAGCCGCCAAGCGCGCGCTCAACGGCGCTTCCGCGCCCGCGCCGGCTGCGAAGCAGGCTCGGGCGTCGCGCGCCAAGGGCAACAGCGGCAAGGGCGCGGGCGGCGGCAATGGCACGTCGGCCGGCGAACTCGCGGGCGACGTGCAGGAGATTGCGCGCGTCTCGAAATCGCAAGACGGGAATGAAGGCGAGATCGTGCGCAAGACGCGGGCGTCGTCCACGGCGGGCGGCGAAGCGGCGAGCGCGAGCGAAGTCGCGGTGCCGGTGCAGATCGGCGGTCTCACGCCCGAGGTCACGCGTCCGGACTACTGGGACAAAGCGTGTGCCGACCTCGTCAAGCGCGATCGCATTCTCAAGAAGCTGATTCCCAAGTTCGGACCGGTGCACTTGCTCAGCCGCGGCGATCCGTTCGTCACGCTCGCGCGCTCGGTCGTCGGCCAGCAGATTTCGGTGGCGTCCGCGCAGGCCGTGTGGGCGAAAGTCGCGGCCGCGTGCCCGAAGCTCGTGCCGCAGCAGTTCATCAAACTGGGTCAGGAAAAGTTGACCGCTTGCGGCTTGTCCAAGCGCAAGGCGGAGTATGTGCTCGATCTCGCGCAGCATTTCGTGTCGGGCGCGTTGCATGTCGGCAAGTGGCGCTCGATGGAAGACGAGGCGGTGATCGCCGAGCTCACGCAGATTCGCGGCATCGGCCGCTGGACCGCGGAGATGTTTCTCATCTTCAATCTCTCGCGTCCCGATGTGCTGCCGCTCGACGACCTCGGCCTGATCCGCGCGATCAGCGTGAATTATTTCAGCGGCGAGCCGGTCACGCGCAGCGAAGCGCGCGAGGTCGCGGCGAACTGGGAGCCGTGGCGCACGGTCGCCACCTGGTATATGTGGCGTAGTCTCGACCCATTGCCGGTCGATTACTGAAGAACAGGCAGCAGCGAACAAGAAGCGATGCCGTTTCAAAAACTATCAACTGTTAGATTTTGATAGTTGCGAAGTGGTTTTGACATCGGCGAGCGCGGTTAGAATACGCGCTGCCGGTAAGTCCAAGGATTAAAACCAATGAAGACCACCTTTCTGGATTTCGAGCAGCCGATCGCTGAACTCGAAGCGAAGATCGAAGAATTGCGCTTCGTGCAGGACGATTCGGCCGTCGATATTTCGGAAGAAATCGAGCGGCTGTCCAAGAAGAGCCAGCAGCTCACCAAAGATCTGTACGCGAACCTCACGCCGTGGCAGGTTTCGCAAATCGCGCGTCATCCGCAACGCCCGTACACGTTCGATTACGTGAACGAGCTGTTCACGGATTTCCACGAACTGCACGGCGACCGCAATTACGCGGACGACCTGTCGATCGTCGGCGGCCTCGCGCGTTTCAATGGCCAGGCGTGCATGGTGATCGGGCACCAGAAAGGCCGCGACACGAAGGAGCGCGCACTGCGTAACTTCGGCATGCCGCGTCCCGAAGGCTATCGCAAGGCCGAGCGCCTCATGCGTCTCGCCGAAAAGTTCGGCCTGCCGATCTTCACGTTCATCGACACCCCGGGCGCTTATCCCGGCATCGGCGCGGAAGAGCGCGGGCAGTCGGAAGCCATTGGCCGCAATCTGTACGTGATGGCCGAACTGAAGACACCGCTGATCGCGACGATCATCGGCGAGGGCGGTTCGGGCGGCGCGCTCGCCATCGCGGTCGGCGACAGCGTTTTGATGCTGCAATTCTCGACCTATTCGGTGATTTCGCCGGAAGGCTGCGCGTCGATTCTGTGGAAGAGCGCCGCGAAGGCGCCGGAAGCGGCGGAAGCGCTGGGCCTCACAGCGCATCGTCTGAAAGCGCTCGGTCTGATCGATAAGATCGTCAACGAGCCGCTCGGCGGCGCGCATCGCGATCCGAAGGGCATGGCCGCCATGCTGCGCCGTGCGCTCGCCGATTCGCTGCGCCAGTTCCAGGGCATGAGCATCAACGACCTGCGTCAACGCCGTTTCGACCGCCTGATGTCGTACGGCAAGTTCAAGGAAACGACGCCGGGCGCCTAAGCCCGCGCGTTCCCTTTCGTCCATCGGCGCACCACGCGTTCATACCGCGCCAGCGACGTGACTTCCACCGCCGAATCGCCCGCCGAGCGCCTCATTATCGAGGCGCTCGGCATTGCGCTTGCCGCGCTGCCCGCGAACGCACGCGTGGCGATTGCGTTTAGCGGCGGCGTCGATTCGAGCGTGCTGCTCGATGCTGCCGTGCGCGTGGCGGGCGCCTCGCGTTGCCTCGCGCTTCATGTGCATCACGGATTGAGCGCGAACGCCGATGCCTGGCTCGCGCATGGCGAGGCGTTCGCGCGGGAACGCGGCGTCGAATTCGCGGCGCAGCGCGTCGAGGTGTCGCGCAAGCCGGGCGTGAGCGTGGAGGCCGCGGCGCGCGACGCGCGTTATCGCGCGCTGGACGCGCTCTGCGCGGCGCACGGCGTGCACTTCCTGTGGCTCGCCCAACACGCGGACGATCAGGCGGAAACGGTGCTGCTGCAATTGTTGCGCGGCGCCGGCCTGGCCGGTCTCGCGGCGATGGCGCCGGAGTTTTCGCCGCCGGGCGCGGCGGCCACGCGCATGCGGCCGTTGCTTCATCTGTTGCGCGCGCAGATTGAGCAGTACGCAAGCGCGCGCGCGCTGCGCTGGATCGACGATGAATCGAACGCGGACACGCGCTATGCGCGCAACGCGCTGCGCCACCAGGTCACGCCGGCGCTGACGGTCCACTTTCCCGGTTTTCGCGACGCGCTCGCGCGCACCGCGTCGCATGCGGCGTCGGCGCAGCGCTTGCTGGACGACCTTGCGCGCATCGACCTCAGCACCGTCTCGCGAGACGAAGGGCGCGCGCTGTCGCACGACGCACTCGTCGCACTCGACGACGACCGCGCGCTCAATCTGTTGCGGTACTGGATGCGCTTGCAGGGCTTCGTCTCGGCATCGAGCGCGCGTCTTGGCGACGCGCTGCGTCAACTGCGCGAAGTGGGCGCGGGCGGCGACGGGCATCGTCTGCGGATCGATCATGCGGGTCATGCGTTGCGCAGCTATCGCGGGCTCGTCTATTGGGAAGCGGGCGACAGCAACGATCCCGCCGATGAAGCCGCGCTCATCGACCGCGAGACCGGTGAACTCGCATGGCAAGGTGAGGCGACGTGGCGTTTGCCGCAATGGCGCGGCACCTTTGTTTTTGAAGCAGTCGATCCGGCCGATCCGAATGCCGCCGACAGCGACGACGCGATTCCCGTCAGCGTCTTGCAGCGCGCATTGCTGAGCGCGCGCTCGCGCAGCGGCGGCGAACGCATGCGCACGAGCGATGCGCCCGGCGCGCCGCGTCGCACGCTCAAGAACCTGTTTCAGGAGCGCGGCATTCCGGCATGGAAGCGCGACGTGCCGCTGCTTTTTATCGGCGACGAACTGCTGTTCGTGCCGTCGCTCGGCGTGAACCGCGCCGCATTGCCGGCGCACGCGCCGCCGACCGAGGCGCGCGTGCGGGTCATCTGGCGTGAAGATTGGCTGATTGCCTGAGCGGCCGCCCGGTCACTTGCGAAGCGGCTCAATGAGTTTTGAAATAGGGCGCAAACGCGCGCCGGACAAGCCTTTGCGAGGGGCGCCGCGCGCGTGCGGACGGCCATTGCAGCTTGTCTTTTTGCGCTCGATCGGGTAATTTAACTTGTTTGCCCGACCCGCTTTTGCCGTCGCTTTTGTCGGTTTTCCGATCGTGATCCGAATTTCCCGGTAAGCCATTAGCGATCAATCACGGGCAAATCCGCGCGTGCTGCACGCGCGCTGCATCTACGCCGCCACACACTTTGCCGCCGTTCACGAGACGTTGCGCCCCTGTGCTTTTGTGCGGTCGTCGCGAGCGCGCCAGCGCGGTTTCTCCTTCAGTTCAGAACGACAATGGCACTCATCGTACATAAATACGGCGGCACTTCGATGGGCTCGGTCGAGCGCATCAAGAACGTCGCCAAGCGCGTCGCGAAATGGCACAAGGCCGGCCACAAGATGGTCGTCGTGCCGTCGGCAATGTCCGGCGAAACCAACCGCTTGCTCGGCCTCGCAAAAGAGATCACGACCCAGCCGAGCCCGCGCGAACTCGACATGATCGCGGCGACCGGCGAGCAGGCTAGCTCCGGCCTTCTGGCCATCGCGCTGCAGGACGCCGGTGTCGACGCGGTCAGCTATGCCGGCTGGCAAGTGCCGATCAAAACGGATAGCGCGTTCACGAAAGCGCGCATCAGCGAAATCGACGGCGAGCGCGTGCTGCGCGATCTCGACGCAGGCAAGGTGGTGGTGATCACGGGCTTCCAGGGTATCGACCCGGACGGCCACATCACCACGCTCGGCCGCGGCGGCTCGGACACCTCGGCGGTCGCGGTCGCGGCCGCGCTGAAGGCCGACGAGTGCCTGATCTACACGGACGTCGACGGTGTCTACACGACCGATCCGCGCGTGGTGGAAGAAGCGCGCCGGCTCGATCGCGTGACGTTCGAAGAAATGCTGGAAATGGCAAGCCTGGGTTCGAAGGTGCTGCAGATCCGCTCGGTGGAATTCGCCGGCAAATATCAGGTGAAGACACGCGTGCTGTCGAGCCTGACCGATCCGCTCATCCCGCTCGACGCCGAAATGAAGTCGGGCACCCTGATTACTTTTGAAGAAGACGAGACCATGGAAAAAGCAGTCATCTCGGGCATCGCGTTCCAGCGCGACGAAGCTCGCATCGCCGTGATGGGCGTGCCCGACAAGCCGGGCATCGCGTATCAGATTCTCGGCCCGGTGGCGGACGCGAATATCGACGTTGACATGATCATCCAGAACCAGAGCGTCGAAGGGAAAACGGCGTTCACGTTCACGGTGGGTCGCGGCGACTATCAGCGTGCCATGGACATTCTCACGGGCCAGGTGAAGGGCCACGTGCAGGCCGAGCAGGTGCTGGGCGATCCGAAGGTGTCAAAGGTGTCGGTGGTCGGCGTCGGCATGCGTTCGCACGTGGGCATTGCGAGCACCATGTTCCGCACGTTGTCGGAAGAGGGCATCAACATCCAGATGATCTCGACATCCGAAATCAAGATTTCCGTGCTGATCGACGAAAAATACATGGAGCTCGCAGTGCGCGCGCTGCATAAGGCTTTCGACCTGGATCAGGCGTAATTCGGTTGAAACAGCGGGGCGTACAAGAGCGCCTCGCGTGCTCGCGATGCATGCGTGGCCGCGGTGAGGAAAATTTCATCGCTAATGACAAGATTGGCACAAAAAGTGTTCGTCGGACATTGACCTATGCAGTTCGGCCCGCTATTATCTTGGCTTCGTCGCGCTGACTCCCTGCGCGACCGAAAGTTTGGGAGACGTGGCCGAGAGGTCGAAGGCACTCCCCTGCTAAGGGAGCATCTGGGCCAAAACCTGGATCGAGGGTTCGAATCCCTCCGTCTCCGCCAATGAAGGCGGCTTAAACCCCGTAAGTTCAAGGACTTACGGGGTTTTTGTTTTTTCGACCCACGAAGTGACCCACGTTGCGATAAGTGCGTCGCGCACATTGCAACGGCGTATGGTTGCGTTTGCATCCTTCTATGTCAAAGCTCATCGATGTTGGCTTCGTGGAATCGCCGTAGGTGCGCCAACAAAAAGCCGTGCACGAGGCGCGGCTCAATCATATGGGGCGGTCAGTTTTTGGCGGAGGCGGCGCGGCGGACGTCTGTCTGGTCGGCCTTTGTTGCGCAGGGTCAAGGGAGTGGGGCAGCGGCCAGATACTTACGCTTGGCCTCGACCGATACGCGCTGGTCCAGATACTTGCACGCCGCGCACCAGCAGCCCGCCAGTACCGCAATCGGGGACGTTGACCAGGTGTGGCCCCGTATACTCCCATTCCAGTTTCGTCGTGGCGTTCCTATAGGCGTCGGACAGGCATCGACCGCCACGCTCGCGAGCGATCTGGTTCATTTCTCCAATGGTATGGTTTGAGCGTTCCGCACGGGCGCACCCAAGGCACCAGGAGCCACCTTTGATATTGGCAGGGCTGGCGGCCCAAGCATGACCGCGTTTGCAGCGCCAGCGCATCGGATGCGCGCTGGTCCCATAGTCATCGGAGAGGCATTCGCCGCCGCGACCAGTGGCCAGCGCACGCATCTCCTCCAGCCTCGCGGCGCGGCGTTCCTGCTTTGCGCAGTCAGCACACCAGATGCCGTTGCGTACCTGGGCGGGGGACGTGACCCATTCGTGACCTGCGGCACAGCGCCAGCACAGTTTGCCCGTTGGTCCCGCGTACTCATTCGAGAGGCATTGTCCACCGCGCCGCGAGCGCGCGCATGTCCTCGATGCTGCGTTTCCGGCTATCGACGGCGCAAACCGGGCACCACGCCCCCCGCCACACGTATGCTGGCGGGCGTGGCGTCCCATGTGTGGCCGTGGTGGCATCCCCACGGCAGCTTCGTACGACCGTTGACGCGGGAGGTCGAGAGACAATTTGCCTCCCCGCTCGCGGGCCAGTGCCTCCAACAGGGGCAATCAGGTGCGCTCATGCTCTTCGGTGAGGCACGTCGAGCACCAGTTGCCTGTACGCTCACTAGCGACATCTGCCATTCGTGACCTTCGGGCATCGGCAGCACATACGAACCCATGTGGTGCACTTTCTTCACCGCGTAGTCGCCGTTGCCGTCCTTTTCGAACTTCACGCTCCAGCGGTCGAGTTCCTCGATCGTCGTGAAGCTGTGACGCGCATACGCATACACGGCTTCCTGATCGACGATGCCGTCGTTCGCGATGGTGACTCGCGCGTGTACTGCTCGGGCGTCGCGTGCCCCGGAACGCTCGCGTTGTTCAGACCGTCCATGCCCATCGAAATCGCGCCGCTGCGCTTCACGTTGGCCTTTTCGAGCAGCTAGACCTTGAGCGACGGATCGTGCTTCTTCGCCTTGATGGCCGCCATCGGCCCCGCCGTTCCAGCGCCGGCCACGACGATGTCGTAGTCGAGTACATGCGCATTGGTCATGCGCTCCTTGTGTTTTAGCGCTTATTCCGTGGGATTTTCTCGCGGTCGATGCGAAGCCGGCACTGAAAGGCGTCGCGGCGAAAGTACAGGTATTCGAAGTCCACCGGCTGTCCCGACGCATCGCGCGTGAGACGCTCGATCCGCAACCCGGCGTGGCCGAGCGACACATCGCAATCGTTCTCGATAATCAGAAAGGTGTCGCGCGTCGCGAGGTCCGCGTTCGCGAGTCGCTTGCCGATCGCTTGCGGCACCCACGGCAATTCGAGCGACACCGGTTCGCGATCGAGCACGCGATGCATCTCGATGGTTGACGATTTCATGGCCCATCGACGACATGGCTTCACAAGACGAAGTGACGAAGTGCGGTCTCGTGAGACGTCGTCTCGCATCAAACCAAGTTTTTCTGCTTTGCATTTGCCCAATCCTGCCGACGAACTGCGAAGACCTCGAATGTAACGAGACGTAACCGCACGGCGTCCTCGCGATGTTATGCATCAGTTATTACACACTTGAAATACGCGGCTCGCGACCTTGCGTTATATTTCCGCCCAACAACACATCTTCCAAGGGTGATCCATGAAGTCCGCTCGTTTTGTTCCGCTTCTGATCGGGGTCATTGCGCTGGGCGCGTCGAGTGCGGTAATGGCCGGGGGGCTCAACATCGGGGTCAATATCGGTATTCCCGCGCCGGTATACGTCGCGCCCGCTCCCGTCTACGCGCCGCCTCCGCCGCCCCCGCCGCCGGTCGTCTACCAGCCGGCGCCGGTGTATGCGGCTCCCGCTGTCGTGATCGGCTGGCACGGCGACCGCTACTGGGACGGCCGACGCTACTGGGCGCGCGACGACTGGTATCGCCGTCACCCGCCGGGCCGTTACGACTACGGCCGCGATCACTACGACAATCGCCGCGGCTGGCATTGAGCGAACGACGAAAAAAACCGCCCGTGAAAAGGCGGTTTTTTTCTGCCCGCGAGTGGTCGAAGTCAGCGGTGAGCCGCGCTCCTGTTCGCGCAGGTTTATTGGGTAGAATTCTCTCGCAACGCAATTGCCCACTGACCAATAAGGCGCTTATGACAACTGGCTCGCGACGGGTTCCATCGCCTCGTGCACTCCGATCCGGCGTGATTCCCCAGTCCTCGCGTGTCGGTCCCGCGCTCGTGTCGCGTTCATGGCGCAAGGTTTGCGTGGCAACCTGGTGCGGCGTGGTGGCCGCGGCCGCTTTGCTCGCGGCGCCCCAAGCTCACGCGGTCCACGCGATCGCCCAATATGGCGAGCCTAAATATCCGGCCGGTTTCAAGCATTTCGACTACGTCAATCCGGATGCGCCCAAGGGCGGCACGCTCGTGCTGGCCAATCCGAGCCGCCTGACGAGCTTTGATAAATTCAATCCGTTCACGTTGCGCGGCAACACCGCGCCCGGTGTCGATCTGCTGTTCGAGAGCCTGACGATCGGCAGTAGCGACGAAGTGGCGTCCGCTTATGGACTGCTCGCCGACGACATCAGAATCGCGCCGGATGGTTTGTCGGTCACGTTCCATATCAACCCCCGCGCGCGTTTTTCGAATGGCGATCCCGTCACCGCCGAGGACGTCAAATATTCGCTCGACACATTGAAAAGCCCGCAGGCCGCGCCGCAATTCGCGGCGATCTTCGGGCAGATCGTTCGCGCGGTGGTGGTCGATGCGCAGACGGTCCGCTTCGAGTTTCACCAGCGCAATCGCGAGTTGCCGTTGCTCGCGGGCGGCATGCCGGTGTTCTCGCGCAAGTGGGGCATGAAGCCCGACGGCAGGCATATTCCATTCGATCAACTGGCGTTCGAAAAGCCGATCGGCAGTGGGCCGTATCTGATCGAGCGCTACGATAACGGCCGCACGATCACGTACCGGCGCGATCCGAACTATTGGGGCGCGGCGCTGCCGGTGCGCGTCGGCATGTACAACTTCGAGCGCATCGTCTACAAGCTGTATTCGGATAACGTCGCGCGGCTGGAAGCATTCAAGGCCGGCGAGTACGACGCGCTCGTCGAATACGTCGCGCGCAACTGGGTGAGGCGCGATGTCGGCAAGAAGTTCGACAGCGGCGAACTGATCAAGAAGGTGTTCCCGCAACACAACGGCACCGGCATGCAAGGCTTCATGCTCAACACGCGGCGGCCCTTGTTTCAGGACGTGCGCGTGCGCCGCGCACTGGATCTCGCGCTCGATTTCCAGTGGCTGAACCGCCAGTTGTTCTTCAATCAGTACACGCGTATCGACAGTTTCTTTGCCAATACCGACTTGCAGGCGAAGGGGTTGCCTTCGCCGGGTGAACTGGCGCTGCTCGAACCGTGGCGCGCGAGACTCGATCCCGCAGTTTTCGGGCCGCCGCCGAAGCAGCCCGACACCGATCCGCCCGGCTCGTTGCGCGCGAATCTGCTGCAGGCGCGCGCGTTGTTGCAGCAGGCCGGATGGGTCTATCGCGACGGCGCGCTGCGCAACGCGAAGGGCGAGCCGTTCCAGTTCGAGATTCTCGACGACTCCGGCTCGGCCGCGCAGATGGAGCCGATCGTCGCGACCTACATCCGCAACCTGAAAAAGCTCGGGATTACCGCTACGTTTCGCGTGTCCGACTACGCGGTGTATCAGAAGCGGCTCGACGCATTCGATTTCGACACCACGACGATCCGCATGCCGGACGTGCAGGTGCCGGGTTCGGAGCAGATCGAGCGCTTCGGCAGCAAGGCGGCGGATACCACCGGCTCCGACAATATGATCGGGCTGAAGTCGGCCGCCGTCGATGCGATCCTGCGCGCGCTCGTCGAGGCGCAGACGCGCGAGCAACTGCTCGACGCCACGCACGCGCTCGATCGCGTGCTGATGCATGGTTACTACGTAGTGCCGCACTGGTACAGCGCGACGCATCGCGTGGCGTTCAGGCGCGGGCTCGCGTGGCCGGCCACGCTGCCCCTGTACTATGGGGCGGAAGGCTGGATCACGTCGATGTGGTGGTTCGTGCAACCGCAAGCGGCAAGCGGGGCCGAGCCGCAGTAATCCGGCGCGCGAGTCACGCGCTATAGTCATTCACATTGGTCAACCACGCAGTGCCCTCGCAACGGAAACACCCGCCATGTGGAGCTACATTCTCAAACGCCTGCTTCTGATGATCCCGACCTTGCTCGGCGTGCTGACGCTGACTTTCGCGGTGATCCAGTTCGTGCCCGGCGGCCCGGTCGAACAGATGCAGCACGAATTGCGCAAGGGCGCGGAGGGCGCCGCGCCATTCGGTTTGCGCGCGCATACCGGCGTCGACGCGCAGCAGATCGCGCAGCTCAAGGCGCTATACGGTTTCGACAAACCGCCGCTCGAACGCTACGTGTTGATGCTCAAGCGCTTCTCGACGTTCGACCTCGGGCAGAGTTATTTCCGTCATCAGAGCGTGTGGTCGCTGATCGTCTCGAAGCTGCCAGTGTCCATCAGCATCGGTTTATGGACGTTCTTTCTCACGTATCTGATCTCGGTACCGCTCGGCATTGCAAAAGCGGTGCGCAACGGCTCTCGCTTCGACTTCGCAACGAGCCTCGTCGTGTTGATCGGCTACGCGATTCCGGGCTTCGTACTCGGTGTGCTGCTGCTCGTGCTGTTCGGCGGCGGTACGTTCCTGCAACTCTTTCCGCTGCGCAATCTCACGTCGGATAACTGGGCGCAATTGAGCATCGCGGGCAAGATACTCGATTATCTGTGGCATATCGCGCTGCCCATCACGGCATCGGTCGTGGGCAGTTTCGCGGTAGTGACGATGCTCACAAAAAACGCCTTCCTCGACGAGATCCGCAAGCAATACGTGTTGACCGCGCGCGCGAAAGGCCTCTCCGAAAAGCGCGTGTTGTGGAAGCACGTGTTTCGCAACGCGATGTTGCCGCTTATCGTGGGTTTTCCGGGTGCGTTCATCGGCGCGTTTTTCACGGGAAGCCTGCTGATCGAGACGCTTTTTTCGCTCGACGGTCTGGGCTTGCTGTCGTATGAATCGGTCGTGCGGCGGGACTATCCGGTCGTGCTCGGCACGCTGTATCTGTTCACGCTGATCGGTCTCGCGACGAAACTGATTTCCGATCTTTGCTATGTGTGGGTCGATCCCCGCATCCAATTCGAACAACTGGAACGCTGATGAATCGAGCCCGCCTTTCCGCCGATGCAGCGGCGCGCACCGAGCCCGCGCGCGCGTTCGTCTCGCCTTCGCCCGCCCGCCGCGTGTGGCAGCGGTTTCGCCGGCAGCGTCTTGGCTACTGGAGTCTGATCGTGTTCGTCGCGGCTTTCGTGGCGAGCCTGGCGGGCCCGCTCTGGTCGAACGACAAGCCGATTGTGGTGCGCTACGACGGCCAACTGTATTTTCCGCTCTTCAAGACCTATGCGGAAACCACGTTCGGCGGCGATTTCCCCACGCCCGCGGACTATCTCGATCCGT
The DNA here is from genome assembly GCF_036016995.1 of Paraburkholderia sp. MPAMCS5. Taxonomy (NCBI): domain Bacteria; kingdom Pseudomonadati; phylum Pseudomonadota; class Betaproteobacteria; order Burkholderiales; family Burkholderiaceae; genus Paraburkholderia; species Paraburkholderia sp. MPAMCS5. The sequence goes on along the minus strand of NZ_JAYXBK010000003.1, from coordinate 358,288 downwards.
ATATCAAGCACCGCTTCGATGCGCCCGGCAACTTCGCCGTGTATCCGCCGAACCGTTACTACTACGACACGCTCAACTACTTTTCCAAGGCGCCGAATCCGGCGCCGCCTTCGCGTGAAAACTGGCTCGGCACCGACGACCGCGGCCGCGATCTGTTCGCGCGTCTGCTGTACGGTTTTCGGGTCTCGGTGGAATTCGGCCTCGTGCTCACGTTCATCGGAACGATACTCGGCATCGCGGCGGGCGCCGTGCAAGGTTATTTCGGAGGACGTATCGATATCGTCGGCCAGCGTCTGATCGAAATCTGGAGCGCGCTGCCGGAGCTTTACCTGTTGATCATTTTCTCGTCCATCTTCGAGCCGGGTTTCATCCTGCTGATCGTTCTGCTGTCGCTGTTCGGGTGGATCGGCTTGTCCGACTACGTGCGCGCGGAATTCCTGCGCAACCGGCAGCAAGACTATGTGCGCGCGGCGAAAGCCATGGGCCTCAGCAACTGGCAGATCATGTGGCGGCACGTGTTGCCCAACAGCCTCACGCCGGTGATCACGTTCCTGCCGTTTCGCATGAGCGGGGCGATTCTCGCGCTGACGAGTCTCGACTTTCTCGGCCTCGGCGTGCCTTCGCCTACGCCGAGCCTCGGCGAATTGCTCGCGCAGGGCAAGGCGAATCTCGACGCGTGGTGGATTTCGCTGTCCACGTTCGGCGTGCTGGTCGCCATGCTGTTACTGCTGACTTTCATGGGCGACGCGCTGCGTAATGCGCTCGATACCCGCCTCTCCGATGCCATGCGCGCCGGAGGTAATCAGTGAGCGCTCAAATCAACGGACAAGGGCGTGGCGGCGCGAAACCAGCCGAGCCGAGGAGCGACGCGCCACTGTTGGAACTGGATCGCCTGCACGTCAGTTTCGGCGACACCGTGGCGGTGAGCGACGTCACGTTGTCGATCCAGCGCGGCGAGCGCGTCGCGCTGGTCGGTGAGTCGGGCTCGGGCAAGAGCGTGACGGCGCTGTCCATCTTGCGTCTTCTGAGCGATGCGCGGATGAGCGGCTCGATCCGCTTCGACGGGCAGGATCTGCTTGCCAGAAGCGAGCGCGAGATGCGCGGCCTGCGCGGTTCGGACATCGCGATGATCTTTCAGGAGCCGATGACCGCGCTCAACCCGCTCTATACGATCGGCGACCAGATCGCGGAAACGATCGTCATGCACGACGGCGTGGCGGCGGCGGAGGCGCGCAAACGCGCGGTCGCGCTGCTTGCGCGCACGGGCATTCCGGAGCCCGGCAAGCGCGTGAACAGCTACCCGCATCAACTGTCGGGCGGGCAGCGGCAACGCGCGATGATCGCCATGGCGCTCGCGTGCCGGCCGCGACTTCTGCTCGCCGACGAACCCACCACCGCGCTCGACGTGACGATTCGCGCGCAGATCGTCGACCTGCTGCTCGAACTTCAGCGCGACGAGGCGCAAAAGCGCGGCATGGCCGTGCTGCTGATCACGCACGACCTGAACCTCGTGCGCCATTTCGCCCAGCGGATCGCGGTGATGGAAAAGGGCGTGCTCGTCGAAAGCGGGCCCGTCGAGCAGGTGTTCGAGTCGCCGCAGCATCCGTATACGCAACGCCTGCTGGAAAGCCGGCCGCAGCGCACCGTTTTGCCTGTGCTGCCTATCTCGCCGGTGCTGCTGCAAGCCCGCGATGTGTCCGTCGACTTCAAGACGAAGCTGCCCGGATGGGCCGGCTGGTTCGGCTCCGGGCGTTTTCGCGCGGTCGCCAGTGCGAGCGTTGCGGTGCGGCAGGGCGAGACGCTCGGCATCGTCGGCGAATCGGGTTCGGGCAAATCGACGCTGGCCATGGCACTGCTCGGGCTGCAGCGCACCGCGCACGGCGAGATCGAATTTCAGGGCAGGGCGCTCGGCAGCTATCGCGGCGCGGAGCAGACGGCGCTGCGCTCGAACATGCAGGTCGTGTTTCAGGACCCCTTCAGTTCGCTTTCGCCGCGCCAGACAATCGAGCGGATTGTCGGGGAAGGGCTCGCGCTGCACCGGCCGCAGATGTCGCCGCAAGCGCGGCGCGACAAGGTCGTCGGCGTGCTGCGCGAGGTCGGGCTCGATCGGACTGCGCTGCTGCGCTATCCGCACGAGTTCTCCGGCGGGCAGCGTCAGCGGATCGCCATCGCGCGGGCGCTCGTGCTCGAGCCGCGCCTGCTGATCCTGGACGAACCGACCAGCGCGCTTGACGTTTCCATCCAGCAGCAAGTGCTGAAACTGCTCGCCGGGTTGCAACGGAAGTACAACCTCGGCTTCGTTTTCATCAGCCATGATCTGGCCGTGATCGGGGCGATGGCGCATCGCGTGGCGGTCATGCAAGATGGTTCTATCGTCGAAAGTGGAGACGTTGAGCAGATATTTTCGGCGCCGTCCCACCCGTACACTCGAAAGCTCCTGAAAGCAGCGCTCGATCGTTGATTTTTCACCCTTTCGCCAATTGGGTGCGTGTCCCGATTGTATTTTTCTATTTGTTTTGACACGTGAATACTTACTGGCTAGTATCGACCAAACTTTTTTCCGTAGACCCCTGATTCTTTAGCAAAAAATACCGACCAATGCAGGACAGAAAACTCACCCAGGCTTGCACGCGCGTCGTCGCCGGGATGTTCATTGGCGTCTTGATGGCAGCAGCTCCCGGCGCTTTCGCCGACGAAGTAAGCAGTTTCAATCAAAATGCCTCGATTTCGCCCGTCAACGCGGCGAATTCCATGTCTTCCTCCAGCTCGCAATCGCTCAGCGGCAACACCGACAGCGGCGCCAAATCGTTCTTGTCCGGCATGGCCGGCAAAGCGGGCGACGTGGTGGTCGGCGCGCTCAACATGATTGGCGTTCGCTATCGCTGGGGCGGCAACACGCCGGATTCGGGGCTCGATTGCAGCGGCTTCGTCCGCTACGTTTTCCAGGACACGCTTGGCATGGCACTGCCGCGCCGCGCCGAGGAAATGAGCCGTGTCGGCGAGAAGGTTCGCGTGAGCGACTTGAAGCCGGGCGATCTGGTGTTCTTCAACACCATGCGCCGCACGTTTTCGCACGTAGGCATCTATATCGGCGACAACAAATTCGTGCATTCGCCTTCCACGGGCAGCACGATCCGCGTCGACGATATGGATAGCGGCTACTGGGAAAAGCGCTTTACCGGCGCGCGCCGCATCGAAACGTCGTATCAGGACGGCGAAGATCTGCGCAAGCGCGTGAACGCGACAATCGGCGGCAATAACTGATTTTTGCCGGGCTCGCCCGGTCGCGCGCATAAGAAAAAAGCCTGCTTCGAAAGAAGCAGGCTTTTTTGCGTTGCTGGCGGGACACTCTCGCAGGCAGCCAGAGCGTGCCTAATGCCGCGACTTATGCCGCGACTTATGCCGCCGCGCGGCTCGCCGCCAGCTTGCGTTGCAACTCCGGCATGATCTTCGCGACCGCTTCTTCTCCGGCCAGAATCGCCGCGTTGCGCTGCGAAAAGTCGCTGCCGCTCATGGCCGCCAGATTCGGCCGGATGACGATGTCGGCATATTTGTCGAGTTCGTAGGCCTTGATCGTCTGGCCCATGATCGTGAAGGTTTGCATGAGCACGTCGAACGAGCTGACCGTGAGGCCGCTTTCGGGGCGTTGCGAGATGTCCACGGCGATCACGAAGTCCGCGCCCATCTTGCGCGCGAACGAGGCCGGCACCGGACTCACGAGGCCGCCGTCGACATATTCGTGGCCGCCGATTTTCACCGGCTCGAAAATCGACGGCACGCTGCACGACGCACGCACCGCGATGCCGGTATTGCCGCGCTGGAACAGGATCGGCTGTCCGGTCCTGAGGTCGGTGGCGACCACGCCGAGCGGCTTGACCATTTTTTCGATGGGCCGATTGTTGAGCGTGGTGTTCAGATAGTTCTGCAGCGCGATGCCTTGCAGAAAGCCGCGCGTGCGAAACGGCATGGCCCAGTCGCTGATCGACGCTTCGTCCATGGTGAGCGCGAGCTTGTTCAGCGCGAAGCCGTTCATGCCCGACGCGTACAGCGCGCCGACCACCGACCCGGCGCTCGTGCCCGCCACGAGGTCCACCTGAACATTGCGCGCCTCGAGCGCCTTGATCACGCCGATGTGCGCGAAGCCGCGCGCGGCGCCGCCGCCCAGCGCGAGCGCGACGCGCAACGGCCGCTGCCGGTTGACGGGGGGCGTGTTCGTGGTGGGCGTGGCCGCGGATGTGTTCGACGGCGACGCGCCGTCGAGCTTGCTGCCAGCCGTGGTACAGGCGGCCAGCACCGCTGAGGCGGCCGCAAGCGAAAAGTTGCGGCGGCCGGGACGAGGCGACGAAGGTTTCAACGATTTCTCCAGCAACGGCGTACGCGGCGCGCTCCATGCAACAGGTGCAATCGGCGCCGTTTTTTCGCCGCGATCAGGCAAGGGTCAAGGCGACCGCGGAGGGCGGCTCCATGCGCCGTGGCGGGACTCCAGCCCCGGCGCGCGCACATCATAAATCAAAGCGGCGCGGGCGCGGCAGCCGGTAATGAAACGTTGCACAGGCGCCGGCCGCGCGCACCCCACGCGTGCCGTCTGACCATTCGGACGAGGGCAGGCGGCGCGCCGGTGAAAGGTATAATCCGGCTCTTGCTTATTCCTTCGCGTCCGTGCATGGCAGCGTCCTGCCGCATGGGTGCGGTTCGCTGCCGCGCTTTCCGGGCGATGTCCGTTCCGCGCCGGCGCCCGTCTTCGAGTAACCGCTAATGACCACCTCCGTTCGTACCCGTTTCGCGCCGAGTCCCACCGGCTTCATTCACCTTGGCAACATCCGCTCCGCGCTGTATCCGTGGGCGTTCGCGCGCAAGATGAAAGGGGTGTTCGTGCTGCGGATCGAGGACACCGACGTCGAGCGTTCCACGACCGAATCCGTCAACGCCATTCTGGAAGGCATGGAATGGCTCGGCCTGAATTTCGACGAAGGCCCGTTCTACCAGATGCAGCGCATGGACCGTTACCGCGAAGTGCTCAAAGAGATGCACGACGCGGGGCTCGTGTACCCGTGCTACATGTCCACGGAAGAGCTCGACGCGCTGCGCGAGCGTCAGCGCGAAGCCGGCGAAAAGCCACGCTACGACGGCACGTGGCGTCCCGAACCGGGCAAGGTGCTGCCCGAGCCGCCGGCGGGCGTGCAGCCGGTGCTGCGCTTCCGCAATCCGCTGACGGGCACCGTGGCGTGGGACGACGCGGTGAAAGGACGTATCGAAATCTCGAACGAGGAACTGGACGACCTCGTGATCGCGCGCCCGGACGGTACGCCGACCTACAACTTCTGCGTGGTGGTGGACGATCTGGACATGCGCATCACGCACGTGATCCGCGGCGACGATCACGTGAACAACACGCCGCGTCAGATCAACATTCTGCGCGCGCTCGGCGGTGAGCCGCCGGTCTATGCGCACTTGCCGACCGTGCTCAACGAGCAGGGCGAGAAGATGAGCAAGCGCCATGGCGCGGTGAGCGTGACGGGTTATCGCGACGCCGGTTTCCTGCCTGAAGCGGTGGTGAACTATCTGGCGCGCCTCGGCTGGTCGCATGGCGACGCGGAAATTTTCTCGCGCGAGCAGTTCGTCGAATGGTTCGACCTCGAGCATCTAGGCAAGTCCCCGGCGCAATACGACCACGACAAGCTGAACTGGCTCAATGCGCATTACATCAAGGAAGCGGATAACGCGCGCCTCGCCGGACTGGCCCGGCCGTTCCTCGCGGAGTTGGATATCGACGAAGCCGCCATTGTTCAAGGCGCGGATTTGACGGCGGTGGTGGGCTTGCTGAAAGACCGGGCGTCGACGGTGAAAGAAATCGCCGACAATGCGGCCATGTTCTATCGCGCGCCCGCGCCCGACGCCGACGCCTTGGCGCAGCATGTGACCGACGCGGTGCGTCCGGCGCTCGGCGACCTGGCTGCCGCGCTAAAGACGGTCGAGTGGACGAAGGAGGCGATCGCCGCCGCGCTGAAGGCGACGCTCGGCGCGCATAAGCTGAAGATGCCGCAGCTCGCCATGCCGGTTCGGCTGCTGGTGGCGGGCACGACGCATACGCCGTCCATTGATATGGTGCTGATGCTGTTTGGCCGCGAGGTCGTCGTGGGTCGTATTGAAAAGGCGTTGGCGTAACGAGCGCGTTCGCGGCGGCCATTGAGAGGGTTTGCGTGCGGCTTCAGAAAAAAGTCGCACGCAATTTGCTCAAAGGGTATTTACAAAGCGCAAATTGGCCTCTAGAATCTCGTTTCTGTTCTGCAAGGGGGTATAGCTCAGCTGGGAGAGCGCTTGCATGGCATGCAAGAGGTCAGCGGTTCGATCCCGCTTACCTCCACCATCAGAGCAGAGTGAAGTCGTTCCGAAGTCTGGAGCTTGTAGCAAAAAAGACTTCACAAACAGCGGTTGCGTAGTTTAAAATAGCGTTCTTCGCTGTTGACGAAACAAGCTTGTAGCGGAATAAGCAGCAAGTTAGCGTCAGTCAGCAGCGAGTTGAAGACAGATCTGAAAAGATTATGTCCCCTTCGTCTAGAGGCCTAGGACATCACCCTTTCACGGTGAGTACAGGGGTTCGAATCCCCTAGGGGACGCCAAACATCAGCGTCGCTTTAGTGTTCGGATTGCTATCCGGTTAGCAGTAAAGCAGCGCAGCTTGCAGAGAAATAACCGACGCTCGCAAGCTAGGGTGTAAAGACTGGAGTGGTAGTTCAGTCGGTTAGAATACCGGCCTGTCACGCCGGGGGTCGCGGGTTCGAGTCCCGTCCACTCCGCCAGACAAAGCCCGTTCATCCAAACTTGAACGGGCTTTTTCATTAAAGGTGTAAGCAGTACGTTGTCCCCTTCGTCTAGAGGCCTAGGACATCACCCTTTCACGGTGAGTACAGGGGTTCGAATCCCCTAGGGGACGCCAAAACATCGGCGTCGTTCGGTTGGAAGTTGAACGATGTAGTGGGTGAGTAAGCTAGCTAGCTTGCTCGCCAGGTGTGAAAATCTGGAGCGGTAGTTCAGTTGGTTAGAATACCGGCCTGTCACGCCGGGGGTCGCGGGTTCGAGTCCCGTCCGCTCCGCCAGATTTGAAAAAGCCCACTTCGAAAGAAGTGGGCTTTTTTTATTTCCGCCGACGATCCCACCCCATCCCGCCTGTTCACGCTCGGGACAAACAGCCATTGCCAGCGCACGCGGCCTGCTTTACCGTTAATCGACTTTTCTTCGTCGTGCCGCCATGTTCGATCCAACCGAAGCTCCGTCACCGTTCGTTCTGCGCGAAGCCAACATGGACGATTTCGAGTTCGCCGAAGCGCTGACTCATCGCAACATGGGCGGCTACTATGTGCGGCATCACCTCGTCTGGCGCGGCGATCTCTTTCTCGGTAGCTGGCGCGAGTCGGAGAACTTCATTCTGGAAATGGACGGCAAGCCGATCGGCGTATTGCGCATCACGCAGGAGGGCGATTCCCTGCATATTCGCGACGTCCAGATCGCCGAAGGCTATAGGCGGCTCGGCGCGGGGACGCATCTGCTGGACGTCTCGCACCAATGGGCGCGCGAGCGCGGCCTGCGCGAACTGCAACTGCGTGTTTTCGTCGATAACCCCGCGGCGCGGCTCTATCAGCGCAAGGGGTACAAGCTGGCCGGGCCGCGCCTCGCGCAGCTCGGCGCGATCCGTCATCTGGCACGGCGCGTTTGAGCTGCGCAGCCGGCAATCAACGCCCCGCGCCGCTCGTCACATCCTCTCCGAGCCGCGCCGGGTGCTCGCCGACATCTTCGCCCAGACCCGCGCCGTCTGCGCGTCCGCCATTTTCCAGCCGATGTTCCGAGCCGCGCTCAATAAACGCCCGCGGGCTCTCGCCGAAAGCGCGCCGAAACATCGCGGAAAACGCACTCTGGCTTTGATAGCCCAATTCCTGCGCGACATGCGAAAGCGGCCGCCCCTGGCTCAGCAACGGAATCGCCCGTGCCAGAATCGCCTGTTGGCGCCATTGCGAAAAGCTCACGCCGAGTTCCTGACGAAAGAGCCGCGCGATGGTGCGCGTGCTCGCGCCCACGCTTGCCGCCCATTGCTCGAGCGATTCGCCCGGCGTCGGGTCCGCGATCACGGCTTCGCACAGCGCGCGCAGGCGCTTTTCGTTGGGCATTGGCACGGAGAGAGGCAGCGGCTCGGAGCGTGTCAGTTCGTCAAGCGCGAGCGCGCCGAGCAGTTGCTCACGCGCGGCCGGAATGCCCGGTGTATCGAGCGCGGCAATCACTTCGCGCAGCAGATTGGAAACTTCGACCACGCGCGGCGTATCGAGGCCGGCGGGCACGGTTTTTTCGCTGATGTAGAGCGTGCGCAGGAATGCGTCTTCGACCGCGACGACCTCATGCATGACATGCGGCGGCACCCAGATCGCGCGCGAGGGCGGCACCATCCACGTCGTGCCGGTTGTCGCGACCCGCAGCACGCCGCGCGGCGCATACGCGACCTGCGCCCACGCATGCGCGTGACGCGCGAAGTGCGAGCCCAGCGGCATGGGCCGCGAGCGCACGCGAATCGGATGTGCGTCATTCGGCTGGAATTCGGGCGGGGTGTCGGTCAAGCTGACGAAGCTCGATGTGTCCGAGCCGACGGGCGAAGTCATGGCGAAGGTCGATCCACGAAACGAAACACTGCGGGTTGGAACCCGCCGGCTACGGGCGGATTCTCATTGTAGAGCTTGCCTGCTTTTCGACGTTGCATAATGTCCCGATTGACCCACCACCTATCAAGGAGCGCACACGACGATGCAAACCGTCTTTGTCTACGGCACGCTGCGAGCGGGCGAAGTGAACGATATCCGCGATGCCGCGGCGCGCAACGAGATCGCCGAGCCGAATCTGCTCGGTACGGCCACGATTCGCGGCCATCTATTCGACTTCGGCTCGTATCCGGGGCTCGTGATCGACGATCAGGGCGTGGACGTCATAGGCGACGTCTACGAGATCGACGATGAACTCGTCGCCGTACTCGACGAAATCGAGGCCGTGTACCCCGGCGTCGAAGACCGTTTTCTCGCGCGCGAGGCGATGGTCAAAGTGGACGGCAACGTGGTGAACTGCCGCTTCTATCCGGTCGCGCCCAATGCGGTGCAGGGGCTGCCCGAAATCCGCTCCGGCGACTGGGTGCAGCACCGCAGCACGCGCTGATCGCCGCGACAAACGCGGCAAACGCGACAATCAGGCCGGCACAAAAAAACGGCCCCTCGGGCTTACGCCCGTCGGGCCGTGCGGCCGGTCAATCTGTGCGCCCGGTCGCCGTGGCGACTCGAGCCTCGTTGTTTAGATTTCCTCGTAAAGCGGCAGCGTCAGGAAGTCGGTGAACTGCTCGGACGTCGACATCTCCTCGAAGATTTGCGCGGCGCGTTCGTACGGTTTCGTGTCGCCGCCTACAGCTTGCTTCACCTTGTCGAGTTCCTGCGCGGCGAGTTCGCGCACGAGTTCGGCGGTCACCTTACGGCCGTCGTCGAGAGTGCCCTTCGGCGAGCGAATCCATTGCCATACCTGCGAGCGCGAAATTTCCGCGGTGGCGGCATCTTCCATCAGGTTGTGGATCGGCACGCAGCCATTGCCCGCGAGCCATGAACCCAGGTAGTGAATGCCGACGTTGATGTTGTTGCGCAAACCGCCTTCGGTGATCGGCGCCTCCGGGCGGAAGTCCGTCAGGTCAGTCGCGGTGACGAGCACGTCGTCGCGTTGCTTGCCGATCTGATTCGGCTTGTCGCCGAGCACCTTGACGAATTCTTCCATCGCGATCGGCACGAGGCCCGGATGCGCGACCCAGCCGCCGTCGTAGCCGTCGCCGGCGTCGCGCGCCTTGTCGGAGCGCACGCCGGCCATGGCCTTGTCGTTCGCGGCCGGATCGTTCTTGATCGGAATCAGCGCGCTCATGCCGCCGATGGCCGGCGCGTTACGCCGATGGCACGTCTTCAGCAGCAACAGCGCGTAGGCGCGCATGAAGGGCGACGTCATCGTGATCTGCGAGCGGTCCGCGAGACAGAAGTCGCGGTCGGCCTTGAACTTCTTGATCGCCGAGAAGATGTAGTCCCAGCGGCCGGCGTTGAGCCCCGAGCTATGCTCGCGCAGCTCGTACAGAATCTCGTCCATTTCGAAGGCGGCGAGAATGGTTTCGATCAGCACGGTCGCGCGAATCGTGCCGCGCGGCACGCCGAGCGCTTCCTGCGCGGCGACGAAAATGTCGTTCCACAAACGCGCTTCCAGATGGCTCTCCATTTTCGGCAGATAGAAGTAGGGGCCCGAGCCGCGCGCGACCAGTTCCTTCGCGTTATGCACCATGAAAAGCGCGAAGTCGAAAATGCCGCCCGACACGCGCTTGCCGTCCACCTTCACATGCTTTTCGTCCAGATGCCAGCCGCGCGGACGCACGATCAGCGTGGCGATCCTGTCGTTCAGCCTGTACGACTTGCCGTTCTGCTCCAGCGAAATCGTGCGGCGCACCGCGTCCTTCAGATTGATGTGGCCGGTGATCTGATTGTCCCAGCTCGGCGCATTCGAATCTTCGAAGTCGGTCATGTACGAATCCGCGCCGGAGTTCAGCGCGTTGATGATCATCTTGCGCTCGACCGGACCGGTGATTTCCACGCGGCGGCATTGCAGATCCTGCGGCAGCGGCGCGATGGTCCAGTCGCCTTCGCGCACGCTTTTCGTTTCGGCGAGGAAGTCGGGACGCTCGCCCGCGTCGAGCCGCTTCGTGCGTTCCGCGCGCGCCTGCAACAACTGCTGACGGCGCGGCTCGAACGTGCGATGCAGCGCGGCGACGAGTTCGAGCGCCTCGCGCGTGAGAATCGCTTCAAAGCCTGGCTTGATCTCGGCGGTGATTTCCATGCCCTGCGGCAGCGACAACGATGACAGCGGATTCGCCATGTTTTCTCCTTGGTCGGTCAGATTGCAAAGATGCAAAGTTGAAATGCGGTTGGTGTGGATCGAGACGATCGTTCAGTGATGGAAGCGGCCTCACGCGCCAGGGCTGTGGCGCGTGCGGCTTCCTCCGGCGCCGGCGCGGCTCCCGCGTCCGGTGGATGCTTTGGAATTCAGAAAAGTCAGCAGGTCGCTCATGCTCGCGCCGATGCCGTGCGGCGTCGCGCCCAGTTCCTCGAACGGCGCGTTTTGCCGGTTCAGCCAGAATGTAGTGAAGCCGAACCACGTCGCGCCGGCCACGTCCCATCCATTCGACGACACGAACACGATCTCGCGCGGTTCCGCGCCAAAGGCCTGTGTGCCGAGCGCATAAGCGGCGGGCGACGGTTTATACGCACGCACGGCGTCGACGGAAAGCACGTGGTCGAAAAGGCCGCTCATGCCCGCGCTCTTCACGGCGACGTCGAGCATTTGCGGATTGCCGTTGGAGAGAATCGCGAGACCGGGCCGCGCGCCGCGCGGCGTGCCAGCCGATGAAGCAGCCAGGACGGATGCCGCGCCCGCCTTCGATGCAGCGGACACATCGGCGTCGCGCAACAGACGCAGCGCCTGCGCGGCATCCGGAAAGGCGGAGAGGCACGCGTACTCGTCCATCAGACGCTTTTCGGCCGAACGGCCGAGCGTCAGTTGAAGCTTTCTGGCTGAGAAGCGCAGGGCGTCGAGCGTGATGTCCCAGAACGGACGGTAATGCGAGGCGGCGCCGCCGGCATCAGCCAGCGTGCGCAATTGCGTGTATTCGATCTGTTTCTGGCGCCACAACTGCGAAAGCGCGTCGCCGCGCCCGGGGAAGATCTGCTCGGCGGCAGCGATCACCGAATGCACGTCGAAAAGCGTGCCGTAGGCGTCGAAAATCACTGCTTTTGGGAAAAGTGTCGTTGTGGCCGACATTGCCGTGCGCTCCTGTCAGAGGTCAGGATGGATTGTATTACCGCTGCTTCACGCTAAAAAAGAGGCTAAAGATCACTTGATCTTTTACTTTCATGCACCTAATCTGACGCCCATCGGCCACTTTGCCGCACACGCGGCGCCACTGTTCATGGACCGTTTCAAGCAGATCGAGACTTTCGTCACCGTCGCGGCCAAAGGCAGTCTGTCGGCCGCGGCGCTCGCCGAGGGCGTCGCGCCCGCGATCATCGGCCGCCGCATCGACGCGCTCGAAGAGCGCCTCGGCGTCAAGCTGCTGGTGCGCACCACGCGCAAGATCACGTTGACCTTCGAAGGCTCGGCCTTTCTCGAAGACTGCCAGCGCATCATTCACGACATGCAGAACGCCGAAGCGAGCGTGTCGGCGGGCGGCGTCAAGGCGAGCGGCCATCTGCGGCTGTCCGCGCCGGCGGGTTTCGGGCGGCGGCACGTCGCGCCGCTGGTGCCGGCTTTCACGGTCGCGCATCCGGATGTGTCCATCACACTCGATCTGTCGGACCGGCTCGTCGATCTGGTCAACGAAGGTTTCGACTGCGCGGTGCGGCTTGGCGAATTGCCGGATTCGTCGCTGGTGTCGCTCAAGCTCGGCGAAAACCGGCGCGTGTGCGTCGCCGCGCCGGCATATCTCAGTCGGCGCGCCGCGCCGCACAACCTCGCGGACCTCGTGCATCACAACTGCCTCGCGCTCGGCGCGAGCGCCAACCAGCAGCGCGGCTGGATGTTCCAGCAGGACGGCAAGGTCGTGTCGATCAAGGTGTCCGGCACGATGGAATGCTCGGACGGCGCGGTGCTGCACGAATGGTGTCTCGAAGGCCACGGCCTCGCGTGGCGCTCGTGGTGGGAAGTCGGCGCGGACATCGCGGCGGGACGTCTCGTGACCGTGCTCGACGAGTTCGCCGCGCCGCCCATCGGCATCCACGCAGTGTTTCCGCAACGCCGCCATTTGCCGCTGCGGGTGCGGCTTTTTCTCGACTTTCTCAAGCATACGTATGGCCTTTCGGACTACTGGGGCTGACGCCGCGCAACGGGTTTTCGATATTCGGACAGACCCTCAATAGCCGTTTGGGGCGGGTCTTCGCGTCCTACAATCGTTTTGAGGCGGCAGAAACGAACACGCGAGCTGCACCACCTACACGCCTACACGCGACTGACACGGATACGGAGGCTCAATGTTCAGGCACATTCTCGTTCCGACCGACGGTTCAGACCTCTCGCGCAAGGCGATCGCCGGCGCGATTGACCTTGCGCAGGCGGTCGGGGCGCGCGTCACCGCGTATGCGTGTCTGCCGCAATATCCGTACGCGCCGTTCTCCGACATCGCGGTCGAACCGCCGTCGGAATTCCTCGAACGCAGCGAGCGCGAGGCGCGCGAACATCTGCGTGAAGTGGAGTTTGCCGCGAGCCGCGTGGGCGTCGTGGTCGACAGCCGCACCAGCGTGCATCCGGCGCCGTATCTCGGCATCATCGAAGCGGCGGAGCGGGGCGGTTGCGACGTCATCTTCATGGCTTCGCACGGGCGGCGCGGTCTCGGCAGTTTGCTGATCGGCAGCGAAACGCAGCGCGTGCTCACGCATACGAAAATTCCGGTGCTCGTGTACCGCTGATCCCGCTGTCGCCGGCTGGGCAAAAAAACGCGCCGGCGATCAGGCCGGCGCGTTTTCCGTTCGCCGCACAACGTCGTTGCGCTGACCTGCCGCGCAGCGCCCAACTTTTTCTTAGGATTCCCGCCATCGACATGTTGTGCCGGTGCGCCGTTGCGCCGATGGCGGGCTCCTCCCTGTGACGGCGGCTTCCCGGCGCAACCGCTGCGCCGTTCTTTCGCCGCATGTCTGCCTTTCGTCTTTGCGATCGGGCCGCGAGAGGCCGTTACGCGACTTTCTTGTCGAAGAACTGTTCGTCTTCCGTCGAGCCGTGCAGCGCGGTCGTCGATGCATCGCGTTCCACGGTTTGCGTCACCGCGTCGAAATAGCCGGTGCCCACTTCGCGCTGGTGCTTGACCGCGGTGAAGCCCTTTTCGGCGGCGGCAAATTCGGCCTGCTGCATCTCGACGAACGCCGTCATCTGATTGCGGGCGTAGCCGTGCGCGAGGTTGAACATGGAGTAGTTCAGCGCGTGGAAGCCGGCCAAGGTGATGAACTGGAACTTGTAGCCCATTGCGCCCAGTTCGCGCTGGAACTTGGCGATGGTCGCGTCGTCCAGATTCTTCTTCCAGTTGAACGACGGCGAGCAGTTATACGACAGCAGTTGATCCGGGTATTCCTTGTGGATCGCGTCGGCGAATTTCTTCGCGAACTCGAGGTCCGGCTTGCCCGTTTCGCACCAGATCATGTCGGCGTACGGCGCGTAGGCGAGGCCGCGCGAGATAGCCTGTTCGAGGCCCGGCTTCGTGCGATAGAAGCCCTCGACAGTGCGCTCGCCGGTCAGGAACGGCTTGTCGTTTTCGTCGACGTCGGACGTGATCAGGTCGGCGGCTTCCGCATCCGTGCGGGCGAGCAGGACGGTCGGCACACCCGACACGTCCGAGGCGAGACGCGCGGCGGTCAGCTTCGCGACGTTTTCGCGCGTCGGCACGAGCACCTTGCCGCCCATGTGGCCGCACTTCTTCACCGACGCGAGCTGGTCTTCGAAGTGCACGCCCGCGGCGCCGGCTTCGATCATCGCCTTCATCAGTTCGAATGCGTTCAGCACGCCGCCGAAACCGGCTTCAGCGTCGGCGACGATCGGCGCGAAGTAGTCGATATAGCCTTCGTCGCCGGGATTTTTGCCTTCCGACCATTGAATCTGGTCGGCGCGCGTCAGCGTGTTGTTGATGCGCTTGACGACGAGCGGCACCGAGTTCGCCGGATACAACGACTGGTCCGGGTACATTTCGCCGGCCACGTTCGCGTCGCCCGCGACCTGCCAGCCCGACAGGTAGATAGCCTTGAGGCCGGCCTTGACCTGCTGCATCGCCTGGTTGCCGGTCAGCGCGCCGAGGGAATTGACGAACGGCTCGGTGTTCACGCTGTGCCAGAGCTTTTCTGCGCCGCGCTTTGCGAGCGTGTGTTCGACCTGGACGGAGCCGCGCAGACGGATCACGTCTTCTGCGGTGTAGCTGCGCTTGACGCCTTTCCAGCGCGGATCGGTGTCCCATTGCTGTTGAAGTTGGCGGGCTTGTTCTTCGCGCGTCGTCATGGTGTTCTCCTTGGTTGCCTGAAATGAATGGTGGACTCTGCCTTCGTCGAAGCGGCCGGCCTCAAAAAAGGCGTTTCGTTTCGTGAAGTCTTATATAAGAGTCTAGGCAAATCCATGAATGCGCAATAGCGCGGCGTACGCGTTTTTCTAATAATTATTTTCTTGTAAAATCAATGCATTGCGATATTCGTTTCACATCAAGAAACGATTTTTTCCATCTTGCAATGGCCCGCTTTGTGCCTTGCAGCACGATTTTTTACGACGCAAAAAAATTTTCCACATCGTGAAATGTGAGCGAGATGAACTGCGGGCGAAAAAAAACCGGCGCGAGGGCGCCGGTTTTTCATTTCGATCCACGGACGGCGAGGGGCCGTCCGGGTCTTTTCTTCTGCTTCCGAAGTTGCTTTGATGCGCTTGTCGGCGAGCGGCTTAGCTGCCGCGGCGCGCCGTACGCGGGCCGTCGCTGCGGCGTGCGCCGTAGCCGCCGTCGCGCGAGCCGCCGTAGCCTTCACGCGAGCCGCCGCCGTAGCCGCCTTCGCGCGAGCCGCTGCCCGACTTGCCGGCCCAGCCGCCGCCGTTACCGCTGCGCGAACCGCTATTGCCACCATTGCCCGGCTTACCCGAGCCGCTGCCGAAGCGCCGGCCGCCGTTGCCGCCGCCCGGACGGCCGCGGCCGCCAAAGCCAGGACGGCCATTACCCGACGGAGCCGCCTTGCGCGGCTCGAAGCCTTCGACGACGTTGACCGGCAGCGGCGTGCGCACGAAGCGCTCGATACGCTTCAATGCGCCTTGTTCGGCGTGATGCACGAGGCTCACCGCGACACCCGAGCGGCCCGCGCGGCCGGTACGGCCGATGCGGTGCACGTAGTCTTCAGCGAACTTCGGCAGGTCGTAGTTGAACACGTGCGTGATGCCTGGAATGTCGATACCGCGAGCGGCGACGTCCGTTGCGACCAGCACGCGCACGCGGCGCTCGCGCAGTGCGCGGATCGTGCGGTTACGCGCGCCTTGCGGCAGATCGCCGTGCAGCGCAGCCGATTCGAAACCTGCGTCGGCCAGACGGCCGGCCAGCTGGTCGGCGTCCATCTTGGTTGCCGTGAACACGATAGCCTGGTCGAGGCCGTCGGCGCGCAGCAGGTGGTCGAGCAGACGGTCCTTGTGATCGCGGTCGTCCACGTAATGAACGGTTTGCGCGATGTTGGTGCGTTGTTCCATGCGCTGAACGATCTCGATACGCTCCGGATCTTTCAGCAGACGGCCGGTCAGCGAACCGATCTTGCCGTCGAGCGTGGCCGAGAACAGCATGGTTTGACGCGTGTCCGGCGTGGCCGCCACGATCGTTTCGATGTCTTCGATGAAGCCCATGTCGAGCATGCGGTCGGCTTCGTCGAGCACGAGGATCTGCAGTTGCGACAGGTCGATGCGGCCGCGCTCCAGGTGGTCGATCAGACGGCCCGGCGTGGCAACCAGGATTTCCGGGTTCTTCGCGAGCAGCATCAATTGCTGGCCGTAAGCGACGCCACCCAGAATGCTGACGGTGCGCAGACGCTTCAGATGCTTGCCGTACGTGGCGGCGGCGGTGGTCACCTGCATGGCGAGTTCGCGGGTCGGCGTCAGAACCAGCATGGTCGGACGGGCAACCGGTTGCGGGCGGCGGCCACGGCCACCGTCGGCGGGACGCGGCTCACGCGGCTGGCTGGCTTGCGCCTTCTGCAATTGCGAGAAACGTTCGATGGCCGGCAGCATGAACGCCGCGGTCTTGCCCGAACCGGTCGGGCTCGACACCAGCAGGTCGCGGCCGGCGATACCGGCGGGCACGGCGCGTTGCTGAACCGGCGTCGGGTTCTGATAACCAGCGGCGGTCAGTGCGGAGACGACATCCGCGGACAGGCCAAGCGACGCGAACGTCGGGCCAGCGGGCGCGGCGGTTTCAGCGGCAACGGCCGGCGCGGCAGCGGCGGCTGCTTGCGCGGGAGCGTCGGCGAAACCGAGGGCCTGGTCGGCGATGGCGTTCAACGGGCTGCTGGAGGTATTGCTCGAAGTCATGTGAATCCTTAAAACACAGGGAATTAAAACGTCGGCGCCAATCGGCATACCCAAGTCGTCGGATTCAGCGAGCAAAGAAGCAGCGAGCAAATCGAAAAACGGGGGCAACTCGCAACAATGAAGGCGAGTTTTTCGTTAGAAGCTGTATCGGATGCGACACGCCAAAATGGCTTGCCGCCAGCCTGGGACATGATCGCCCGAAGAGGGCTAGGCAGGAGGGGACAGGTTCTAAACTGGATTGGAGCTAAACGCTACGAGGCGCTGCGCCGCAAAGGCCGCTTACGAAAGCCGGGCAAAGCAGTGAAGCGCAGGCAGCATTGTATAGGGTTTTGTTGCACTGCGCCACTGTTAGGACAATTCCTAGAGCGGAACCCGCGTGGGGCCGCCGGAGTCGCCACGTGCTGCGTCAGGCCGCCGCGCCGCTCTTCAGCGATTCGACCAGATCCACGTATTGCTGCTTTGCGGCTTCCTGGGCTGTGCCCTGGAGCGCGGCCCAGGCGTCGTACTTGTATTTGCCGACGATGTCGGTGAAGCCCGGCTTCTCGCCATGAACGTCGCCTTCGCTTGCCTGCTTGAAGAGCGCATAGAGGCGCAGCAGCGTGAGATTGCCCGGACGCTCCGGCAGTTGCCTGACGTCTTCCTGGGCCTGGGTGAATTGCGTATTGAGGTCGCTCATCGTCGTCGCTCTCCGGCGAATGGGTTAAGTGGCCGACGATCATATCAACTGCATGCGCCGGCGTGCCCGAGGGCTTATTCCAAACGAAGGCCGGCCGCGGGAGTGGAGAACCCAAACCCGACCCCGAACCCGACACGCACGTGTTCGAAGCGCCGGGGCAATCCCCAATGACCAAACCGCGTCCGCGCGCGCGGCGCCGATTACAATACGGTCCATGACTCAAACCGTGCTTCTTGCCCTTGATACCTCCACCGAATTCTGCTCGGTGGCGCTTCTGTCCGCCACCGTCGACGCAGCGGACCCAGCCTGTGCGCAAGCGCGCACGTGGGTTCGTCACGAGCAAACAGGCGCCGTGTCCAGCACGCGGCTTTTGCCCGCCATCCGCGAACTGTTCGACGAAGCCGGCCTGACGCTGGCCGACTGCCATGCAATCGCGTTCGGTTCCGGGCCAGGCTCGTTCACGGGTCTTCGAACGGCAACCGGCGTCGCTCAAGGTCTCGCGTTCGGGCTCGATTTGCCGGTCGTGCCGGTCAGCACCTTGCTGGTGTGCGCGGAAAGCGTGCGTTGGCGCGATCCGTCGGCCACGCGCGTGCTGGCCGCGCTCGACGCCCGCATGGATGAGATCTATTGGGCCGATTACGCGTGGGACGACGCGCAGCACGAATGGCGCGTGATTCACGATGCATCGCTCGATGCACCCGCCCGGCTGATTTTGCCCGACGAGCTGTTCACGCTGGCCGGTAACGCGGCTGCGGCCTTCGGCTCGCGGCTGCCGGCGGCGGCCGCCGCCCGAACCGTCGATCACGAAGCACTGCCGCATGCGCTGCCGCTCGCGTACGCCGCGTTGCGCGCGTTTCACGCCGGCCGCACGGTGCCTGCCGACCAGGCCGCGCCCGAGTACGTGCGCAACAAGGTCGCGCAGACCACGGCCGAGCGCATCGCTGACAAAGCCGCGAAGGTGGAGCAGGCGGCGACGCTCGCCCACGGCGCGGCGCAGCCCGGTGAGGGCCGGCAATGAGCGGCGTGCTGCTGGCGGACCGCTACATGTCGCCCATGACCGAAGGCGATCTGGACGAAGTGGCCGCCATCGAAAAGCTCGCCTATGAATTCCCGTGGAGCCGCGGCAATTTCGGCGACTCGCTGCGCAACGGCTATTTCGGCGTGTGCTTGCGGCACGTCACCGGCACGTTGCTCGGTTATTGCGTGCTGATGCCGGTGGTCGATGAAATGCATCTGCTGAATTTGTGCGTCGCGCCCGCGGCGCAAGGCGCGGGCGCCGGGCTTGCGCTCCTGCGCGAAGCCGTGCGCATTACCCACGCCGAAAAGCTCGACGGCCTGCTGCTCGAAGTGCGGCCGTCGAATCATCGCGCGATCCGGCTTTACGAGCGCTTCGGCTTTGCGTCGATTGGCCGGCGCAAGAACTATTATCCGGCGCGGCATCGCAGCCGGGAGGACGCCATCGTGATGCGTTTTGCTTTTGCCAGGGAGGGCGCAGATGGCGCTGCATGAATCGGTACTGGAAGAATTCGGCCTCGCGACGCGTTGGGTGCGTCGCGGGATGACGCCCGCGCCGGAAGCGGCCGCCGAAGCCGGCGTGCAGCAGGAGGCCGCGCCGGTCGGCGCGCCTCAGCCGACGCGCCACGCCGGCGATGCCGCGCACGCGCAAATGGAAACGCATGGGCCTGTTGCACGCGCGACTCGGACGCCTGAACCGGCTGCAACGCGCGATCGCGTGGAGAAGACGGAGCCGGCGCGCTTCGGCGAGGAAGCCGGGCAGGAAGCGCGTCGCGCGCGGCCTGCGGCGCAAGTGGCGCAATCAGCGCAATCACCCCAGCCGCCACAATCCCGGCACTCACCGCAGCCGCCACAGCCGCAACCACGCATGCAACCCGCTGCCGGGAGCCGCGATCCGCACACTGCGCCGTCTCCGCACGCGTCCGAGCCAGCCTCTTTCGATGCCCCGCCTGACGACGGCTTCGCCTGGTTCGACGATCTGCCGCTCTATCCGCCGGGCGATGCCGACGCTTCCATGCCGGCCGCGCCCGCCATCCACACACTCGACTGGGATACGTTGAACGAGCGCGTTTCCGCGTGCGAGCGCTGCCGTCTGTGCGAGAAGCGCACGAAGGCCGTGTTCGGCGTCGGCGACCGCAACGCGGACTGGATGCTGATCGGCGAAGCGCCCGGCGAGAACGAAGACCGCGTCGGCGAGCCGTTCGTCGGCCAGGCCGGCAAGCTGCTCGACAACATGTTGCGATCGTTGACGTTGGCGCGCGACGCGAACGTGTATATCGCGAACGTCATCAAGTGCCGGCCGCCCGGCAACCGCAATCCCGAACCGGACGAAGTCGCGCGTTGCGAGCCGTACCTGCAACGTCAGGTGGCGCTCGTCAAGCCGAAGCTGATCGTCGCGCTCGGCCGCTTCGCCGCGCAAAGCCTGCTCAAGACCGACGCGAGCATCTCGTCGCTGCGTGGCCGCGTACACGAATACGAAGGCGTGCCGGTGATCGTCACCTATCACCCGGCCTATCTGCTGCGCAGCCTGCCTGACAAGGCGAAGGCCTGGGTCGACCTGTGCCTCGCGCGCGATACGTGGCGTGCGGCGGGCGGCGCTCCGTCGGACGCGGACCAGCGGTGACGTCGGACGGGCCGGCGACGTGTGCGTCCGACGCGCCGGGCGTCGAAGCCAGCATCCTGTGTACGTTGCTCGATACGCTGCGCGACAGTGCCGTGCGCGATCTCGCGTGGTTGCTGCTGAGCGCGGATCTGTTGCGTGCGCAACCTCCGGTGGGCGCGCTCGCCACGCCGTTCAGAACGCCAAACGAACTTGCCGCGACCGTCGAGTGGCTGCGCGCGCTCGACGCCGCGCCTGACCCGCTGCATCACGATCTCGCGGCGACGCGCATCACGCGTCTTGGCCGCTACGCCGAGCGGCTGCTCGGCTGGTTCCTTACGCATGGGCCGGCGGTGCGCCTCGTCGCGGCTGGGGTGCCGCTGCGGCGGGCGGGCGTGACGCTCGGCGAATGCGATTTTCTGGTGCGCACGCGAGAGGGCGCGCGGCTGCACTGGGAACTGGCGGTGAAGTGCTATCTGCATGCCGGCGAGCGCCCGGCTTCGCCGTTATCGACACCGTTATCGACACCATTTCCGACGCAGCTATCCAGCTACGTCGGCCCGAATCTGAAAGACCGCTTCGATCTCAAACTCGCTCATCTGCTGAGTCATCAGTTGCCGTTGAGCGCGCGGGAAGATTTCGCGTCGGCCGGATATCCGGGACCGTGGACGCCGCAAATGTTCGTCAAAGGCTGGTTGTTTTACCGCAAGGGCGAGGCGCTCGCCGAGCCCGCCGAACTCGATCCCGAGCATGGCCGCGGCTGGTGGGTCACACGCGGCGAATGGCCGGCGTTCGCGGCGACGCATGCGCGCCATTGGCGCACGCTGCCCCGGCTGGAATGGCTCGCGCCGAGGCGTCATGGGCAAGATCGGCAAGATCAGGACGTGGCGCAGAATCCGGTTTCGGTCGATGCACAAACGCTCGCTGCTCAAACCGCGCATCAAGCTGCTCCCGCCATGGTCGTCTCGTTCGCCGAAAACCACGCGGGCGATCTTGTGGAGCGCTCGCGCGGTTTCATCGTGCCCGACGAGTGGCCCGACGCGGCGCGAAACTACGCGCGGCAGTAGCGCCGCGACCCTACCACCAGCGGTAGAAATGATGCACCGGCCCGACGCCGCTGCCGACATCCAGCCGGTCGCTCGCCTGCAATGCGCCGGTCAGATACTGCTTGGCATCGGCAACCGCGCTCGCGAGATCGTCGCGTTGCGGGATCAGCGCGGCAATCGCCGATGAAAGCGTGCAGCCCGTGCCGTGCGTGTTCTTCACCGGTACACGCGGGCCGCCAAGGCGCAGCGCGCCGCTTTCCTGGACCAGCCAGTCTGGACTCTCGACGGCGCTCAGATGGCCGCCCTTCATCAGCACCGCGCGGGCACCCAGCGCGCGCAGCGCTTCGCCTTGCTCGACCATCGCGGCTTCGTCGGCGGCCGGTTGCGCGCCGTCGAGCAGCGCGGCGGCTTCAGGCAGGTTGGGCGTCAGCAGATCGGCGAGCGGCAACAACTCTTCGCGCAGCGCGGCGACCGCATCAGGAAGCAGCAGCGCATGATTGCTCTTCGAAATCATCACCGTGTCGAGCACGATGTGCTTCGGCTGGTGGCGGCGCAACGCCTGCGCGACCGCGCGCACGATCGACGCGTTCGCGAGCATGCCGATCTTCACGGCGTCGATGCGGATATCGTCGAACACCGCGTCGAGCTGTGCGGTGATGAAACCCGCATCAGGCGCGTGAATCGCGGTGACGCCGCGTGTGTTCTGCGCGGTGAGCGCGGTGATCACGCTCGCACCATACGCGCCGAGCGCCGAGAACGCCTTCAGATCGGCCTGAATGCCTGCGCCGCCGCCGGAATCAGAACCGGCGATGGTCAGCACGTTGGGAATCGGTTGAGTCATGGCAAAGCGGGGAAGGGTTAAGGCGCGGTGACGGCGCGAAGAATGCACGCGCAACGAACCATGCGACGCATACGCTCGCGCCTGTCAGTGTTTGACTTCGCCGATCAGCGCGACCGAGTCGAACGCGCGCTGGTTCGCCTGGTGACGCCGCATCACGAGCCACATCATCAGGCAGACGAAGGTGCCGAACAGCACGATCACGGCCGCGACCGGCACGTCGAGCCAGACGAGCACGGCGTACAGGCACAGCATGATGAGCACGGAAAGATTCTCGTTGAAGTTCTGCACGGCGATCGAGTGACCCGCCGACAGCAGCACGTGGCCGCGATGCTGAAGCAGCGCGTTCATCGGCACCACGAAGAAGCCCGACAGGCCGCCGACGACCATCAGGAAAATATACGCGATGATCAGATAACCCGGCACATGCAGGCGGCCGAAGTAGACGCCCCAATGCGGCGGAAACAGGTGGCGCGTGTAGAACGCCATCAGCATCACGGCAACGCCCATCATGATGCCGACCGGCAGCACGGACAGCGACTTTTTCAGCGGCACGCGCGAAGCGGCGAGGATCGCGCCGACCGCCACGCCGACCGCCACCACGGCCTGCAGAATCGCCGCTTCGGAAAGCGACATGCCGAGTGACACTTCGGCCCACTTCAGCACGATGAATTGCAGCGTCGCGCCCGCGCCCCAGAAAAGCGTAGTGACCGCGAGCGAAATCTGCCCGAGCTTGTCGCGCCATAGCACGATGAAGCAGTCGGCGAAGTCGGTGACGAGCCGGATCGGACCGCGTTCCTGTTTCGGGTAACGCGCGCCGGTGTCGGGAATGCGCAGATTGAAGAGCGCCGCGACCACGTAGATCACCATGATCACCAGCATCGCCGCTTCAGCGGGCGTGTGGACGGTGGGAATGTGGTGCCGCAGGATCGGCGCGGCAATATGAGGACTGATCAGCGCGCCGCCGAGCACGGTGCCGAGAATGATGGAGCCGACCGTGGTGCCCTCGATCCAGCCGTTCGCGGCGACGAGTCGATCAGGCGGCAGCAGCTCGGTGAGAATGCCGTATTTGGCGGGCGAATAGGCCGCCGCGCCGAAACCCACGATACCGTACGCAATAAGCGGATGTGCACCGACCAGCATGGTGATGCAGCCCAGCACCTTGATGGTGTTCGTGATGAACATCACGCGTCCTTTCGGACGGGAATCGGCAAAGGCGCCCACGAAGGCGGCGAGAACGACGTACGACAGCACAAAAAACAGCTTAAGCAGCGGCGTCATCCAGTTTGGGGCGTGTAGATCTTTCAGCAGTGCTATAGCAGCGATCAGAAGCGCATTGTCGGCCAACGACGAAAAAAACTGCGCGGCCATGATGGTGTAAAAACCTTTTTTCATCTGATGCGATGCTGTCCTCGCCGCGGTCTGTCCGCCCAGGCCGTTTATTATGCGTCCGGGCTTATGCCGTTCGAAATGGGTTGTGCGCACGGCTTTATATCACGAAAATAGCTGCATTCAGACTAGCAGAATCCTTGATCGCACCGCCCAGCGGGCTGCCGAGCGTTGAAAACGCCCTGTAAGCCGCTGATTCGCAAGCGTCTTTACGAAAATATTCCATGCCGCGCCCCCTCTCAGCCACGATTCATACCTCCGCACTCGCCAATAACCTCGCCGTCGCGCGCCGCTATGCGCCCAAGTCGAAGATCTGGGCGGTCGTCAAGGCCAATGCCTACGGACACGGCCTCGCGCGCGCTTTCCCAGGTTTGCGTGCAACGGACGGCTTTGGGTTGCTGGACCTCGAAGAAGCCGTGAAGTTGCGTGAATTGGGCTGGGCCGGCCCGATTCTTTTGTTAGAAGGCTTTTTTCGTCCGACGGATATCGACGTCATCGACCGCTATAGCCTGACCACCGCGCTCCATTCGGACGAGCAGTTGCGCATGCTCGAAATGGCGCGGCTGTCCAAACCCGTCAATATCCAGTTGAAGATGAATAGCGGCATGAACCGGCTCGGCTACATGCCGGAGAAATTCCGTGCGGCATGGGAGCGTGCGCGCGCGTGCCAGGGCGTCGGTCAGATCACGCTGATGACCCATTTCTCCGACGCCGACGGCGAGCGCGGCGTCGCGCATCAGATGGAAGCGTTCGAGCGCGGCGCGCAAGGCATTGCCGGCGCGCGCAGCCTCGCGAATTCGGCGGCCACGCTGTGGCATCCGGAATCGCATTTCGACTGGGTGCGTCCGGGCATCATCATGTATGGCGCGTCGCCCTCGGGCGTGTCGTCCGCGATCGAAGGCACCGGACTGCAGCCGGCCATGACGTTCGCCTCCGAACTGATCGCCGTGCAATCCATCGCGGAAGGGCAGACGGTCGGTTACGGCTCGCTCTTCAAGACGCGCGCGGCGATGCGCATCGGCGTGGTCGCTTGCGGTTATGCGGACGGCTATCCGCGAGTCGCGCCGGAAGGCACGCCGGTGATCGTCGACGGCGTGCTCACGCGCATCGTGGGACGCGTGTCGATGGACATGCTCACCGTCGACCTGACGCCGGTCCCGACCGCGAACGTCGGCTCGCGCGTCGAACTGTGGGGCGCGTCGCTGCCTATCGACGACGTCGCACGGGCCTGCGGCACGATCGGCTATGAATTGATGTGCGCGATCGCACCGCGCGTGCCGGTGCGCGCCGAATAACGGTCACTCATCTTGCGGGGCGCGCCGTGTGGCCGGTGGCGCGGTGAGTGGAAAGAACGACAGAACAAGCATCAAGGCAAGCACGCGTGGCAAAAACAAAAACGTTGTACGTATGCAGTGAATGCGGCGGGCAATCGCCGAAATGGGCGGGACAGTGCCCGTCGTGTCAGGCGTGGAACACGCTCGTCGAATCGGTCGCCGAGACGCCGTCCACGCACCGCTTCCAGTCGCTTGCGAAGAGCGCGCCCGTGCGGCGTCTCGCCGACATCGAAGCGTCGGACGTGCCGCGTTTTACCACCGGCGTCAGCGAATTCGATCGCGTGCTCGGCGGCGGCCTCGTGCCGGGCGGCGTCGTGCTGATCGGCGGCGATCCGGGCATCGGCAAATCGACACTGCTTTTGCAGTCGCTTGCCGAAATCGCCGCGGAAAAGCGAGCGCTCTATATCAGCGGCGAAGAGTCGGCGGCGCAGATTGCGTTGCGCGCGCAACGGTTGTCGCTGCTCGAACCCGGTTCGAAGGCGAGCGAGCTGCAATTGCTCGCCGAAATCCAGCTCGAAAAAATCCAGGCGACGATCGCCGACCAGCGGCCCGACGTCGCGGTCATCGACTCGATCCAGACGGTCTATTCCGACGCGCTGACTTCCGCGCCCGGCTCGGTCGCGCAGGTGCGCGAGTGCGCGGCGCAACTCACGCGCATCGCGAAGCAGTCGGGCACGACGATCATCATGGTCGGCCACGTGACCAAGGAAGGCGCGCTCGCGGGGCCGCGCGTGCTGGAGCACATCGTCGATACGGTGCTGTACTTCGAGGGCGACACGCATTCGTCGTTCCGGCTCGTGCGCGCGATCAAGAACCGCTTTGGCGCGGTCAACGAACTCGGCGTGTTCGCGATGACCGAGCGCGGTTTGCGCGGCGTCGCGAATCCGTCGGCGCTCTTTCTGTCGCAGCATGAGCAGTCGGTGCCGGGTTCGTGCGTGCTGGTGACGCAGGAAGGCACGCGGCCACTGCTGGTGGAAGTGCAGGCGCTCGTGGATTCGGCCAATGCGCCGAATCCACGGCGCCTCGCCGTCGGCCTCGAACAGAACCGGCTCGCGATGCTGCTCGCGGTGCTGCACCGGCATGCCGGCATCGCCTGTTTCGATCAGGACGTGTTCCTGAACGCGGTGGGCGGCGTGAAGATCACCGAGCCGGCCGCGGACCTCGCGGTGCTGCTCGCAATCCATTCGTCGATGCGCAACAAGCCGCTGCCGAAGGGGCTCGTCGTGTTTGGCGAAGTGGGCCTGGCCGGCGAAATCCGGCCGTCGCCGCGCGGTCAGGAACGTTTGAAGGAAGCCGCGAAGCTCGGCTTCTCGATCGCGGTCATTCCGAAGGCCAACGCGCCCAAACAGCCGATTGACGGCTTACAGGTCGTTGCGGTCGAGCGGATCGAACAGGCTATCGACCGCGTGCGCACGCTCGAATAGACGGGCGTTTCGCCTGTTTCGGGCACGCGCCGCAGGCCGCGCGCGTCGTAATGCGCGGTAAATATCTCCAGGTTGTCTGTAACCAACAGGTACTTCCTTTTTCCTTAAGCTGCACAGCTATTGCATCCCTTGATGCTCGAAAAAGGATCGCGCCTTGAAACAGTCACATGAAACCGTTGCCGAGCGGCCCATCCAGGTGCGCGGCTGCCGGGTCTCCGCGCCCATTCATCAACCTTGGGGCGGGGCTTGCCGGATCGTCGAGTGGATCGACCGGGCCGGACAGATCTCGCGCCGGGTGGTGGCGGGCGACGCCACGGCGGCCGACGTGCGCGCCACGATCAATCGTCATGTGGAAGGCCGCAAGCATGTGCTCCATGACGACGAAAAGACGCCGCGTCAGACTTTGCCGCGACAGACGGTGGCGAGGCGGTAAAGCCCAGATGCCGCTCCGTTGACCTGCGTCACTCACGCTTCGGGGCGCGGGCGCCCTTGGGCTTCGTTTTCGTGTTCGACACCTTCGCCGTGTTCGCCGCCTTCCGGCCGCTCATACGACTGCGGATCGAAGAGCGGATGCCGCGCGGCTTCCGCCGCCGTCAACACCGGCGAGACGCAGCAATCGAGCGGCTCCAGCAACTCAAGCCATGCCTCCAGCGGACGTTTGCCCAGCACGTCGGCGAGTTCCTGCGTCAGCGCGGCGGCGTCCGGTCCGCCGATCGCCTGGCCGAGGCTCCAGTGGCGCGTGGCCCACTCGGGACGGTCGAGCGCCATGCACAGGCTTTCCCAGAACTTCAGTTCGAGCGCGCCGACCGCGAGCCAGCGCCCGTCGAGCGTGCGGTACAGGTTGTAGCAGGGCACGCCGCCGTTCAGCAGACCCGCGCCCGCCGCCGCATTGCCAGCCATGTCCGCCGCGTGTTCGTTATTCGCGAGCGCGACTTGCGCGACCACGTTGTGCGCGTAAGTGGCGTGAGTCATGGAGACATCGACGAAACGGCCTTCGCCGCCACGCGCCACGTGCCATAACGCGGCGAGTATCTGCGTGACCGCGCTCAACGCGCCGCCGAGCAGATCCGCGATCTGGACGTTCGGCACGACCGGCGTGCCGTCGCGGCTCGTGAGCTGATCCAGAACGCCCGCATAGCCGATGTAGTTCAGATCGTGCCCGGCATGACCGGCAAACGGGCCGCTTGCGCCATAACCGCTGATCGCGCAATACACGAGCCGCGGATTGGCCGCCCGCAGCGTCGCATAGCCGACGCCGAGCCGGTCCATCACGCCCGGCCGGAAGCTTTCGATCAACACGTCTGCCTCGGCGGCGAGCGCGCGCAGCACGTCGCGTCCCGCTTCCGACTTGAGGTCGAGACGCGTCTCGCGTTTGCCGCGATTGACGAGCCGGTAGAACGCGCCCGGCCGTCCGGCCACGCGGTCGCTGGACGACTGCATCATGGTGCGCGTCGGGTCGCCCGCACCGGGCGCTTCGATCTTCAGCACTTCGGCGCCGAGTTCGGCGAGCCGCAACGTGGCGACCGGGCCGGGCAGGAGGCGCGTGAGGTCGAGTACGCGCAAGCCTTTTAGCGGCGGCGCGCTCGCGGCCGTGGAAGCCCCGGAAGATGAAGCAAAAGACGTCGCTGATGACAAAGCCAACCTCCCGTCGATGCCGACGCGGATCGCAACGCGCGTTCCGTCAGCCGATTTGTTCGAGTTCCTCGTGCGTTTCGAGCCATTCGGCTTCGAGCGCTTCAAGGCGCGCGTTCACGTCTGCCTGACGGCGAATCGACTCCGTCAGTCTGGTTTTCTGCGCCGGCTCGTAGCTGGCCGGATCGGCGACGAAGGTGTCGAGCGTCGTCTTTTCG
This sequence comes from Paraburkholderia sp. MPAMCS5, assembly GCF_036016995.1. Lineage (NCBI taxonomy): Bacteria > Pseudomonadati > Pseudomonadota > Betaproteobacteria > Burkholderiales > Burkholderiaceae > Paraburkholderia > Paraburkholderia sp. MPAMCS5. The sequence continues at coordinate 329,996 of NZ_JAYXBK010000003.1, read as the reverse complement.
GCATTGAGCGCGTCCATTTCCTTCTCGATCTTCGTGATGCGGCTTTGCAGCGGCTTTTTCAGATGCGCGAGCTTCTGCCGCGTCTCCGCTTCGAGCCTGCGCTGCTCCTTGCGGTTCGCGCCGCTGTTGACGCCATTGTCGGGGCCGCCGTCAGCGCCGTTCGACGCATTGCCCGCCTTCAGCGCCGCGCGCTGCTCGGCGGCGTGCTGCAAGAGCCAGTCGCGGTAATCGTCGAGATCGCCGTCGAATTCCTGCAGGCGGTGCTTCGCGACCAGCATGAATTGATCGGTGGTGGCGCGCAGCAGGTGCCGGTCGTGCGACACCAGAATCAGCGTGCCTTCGAATTGCGCGAGCGCCATGGTCAACGCGTGACGCGTTTCGAGGTCCAGATGGTTGGTCGGCTCGTCGAGCAGCAGCAGATTCGGCTTTTGCCAGATGATGAGCGCAAGGGCGAGCCGCGCCTTTTCGCCGCCGGAAAAGGGCGCGATTTTCGAGGTCGCCATCTCGCCCGAAAAATTGAAGCTGCCGAGGAAGTCGCGCAATTCCTGTTCGCGTGTATCCGGCGCAAGGCGCGCGAGGTGCTGCAAAGGCGTGTCGTCCGCGCGCAGCGTTTCGAGCTGATGCTGCGCGAAGTAGCCGATGCGCAGCCCCTTGCCTTCGCGTACGTGGCCGCCGAGCGGCTCGAGCGTGCCGGCCAGGGTCTTGATCAACGTGGACTTGCCCTGGCCGTTCGCGCCGAGCAGGCCAATACGCTGACCGTTCTGGATGGACAGCATCACGCGCTGGACAATCGGAATCTCGGCGCCGTCTTCACTGTGATAGCCGCAGCGCACGTCTTCCATCACCATCATGGGATTCGGCGCCGAGTCCGGCGTGCGGAACTCGAACGTGAACGGCGACGTAGCGTGCGCCGGCGCGATCAGCTCCATCTTTTCGAGCGCCTTCACGCGGCTCTGCGCCTGGCGCGCCTTGGTGGCCTGCGCCTTGAACCGGTTGATGTAGCTTTGCAGATGCGCGACGGTGCGCTGCTGCTTCTCGTACGCGCTTTGTTGCAGCGCGATCTGCTGCGCGCGCAGCACTTCGAATTGCGAGTAGTTGCCGCCGTAGCGCTTGATCTGCTGCTGTTCGAGATGCAGCGTGACATTGCAGACGGAATCGAGAAATTCGCGGTCGTGCGAGATCACGATCAGCGTGCCGGGGTAGCGGTTCAGCCAGTCTTCGAGCCAGACGATCGCGTCGAGGTCGAGGTGGTTGGTTGGTTCGTCGAGCAGCAGCAGGTCGGAACGGCACATCAGCGCCTGCGCCAGATTCAGCCGCATGCGCCAGCCGCCCGAAAAGCTGCCGACGGGTTCGCGCGTCTGGTCGAGCGTGAAACCGAGGCCGAGCAGCAAGGCTTCGGCGCGCGCGGGCGCGGTGTAGCCGTCGGCGTCCGCGAAGGCCGCGTGGGCTTCCGCTTCGGCCGCGCCGTCATGTGCGGCGGAAGCGGCGGCAATGCGCGCTTCGATGGCGCGCAACGCTGCGTCGCCGTCGAGCGTATAGGCGAGGGCGCTCTTGTCCGCGGCGGGCGTTTCCTGCGCGACGTGCGCGATCTGCCACGTTGGCGGGATCGAAAAATCGCCGCCGTCCGCATGAAGTTCGCCGAGCAGGACGGCGAATAGCGTCGACTTGCCCGCGCCGTTCGCGCCCACGAGGCCCGCCTTTTCGCCGGGATTCAGGGTGAACGTGGTGTTGTCGAAGAGCGGCTTGGTGCCGCGCGCGAGGCTGAACTGGTTAAAGCGGATCACGACGAGGCCGGCTGAAGAAAACCGTTATTTTAGACTGCCGGGGATGACACCGGGCGCTCAGCCGGCATCGGCCACTCGGCCGACTGTACCGGCCACGCTTTTGGCATAGACTGACGGCTTTCGTGGGGAGAGCACATGACACCGATTTATTCTTTTTCGGCCCGCACGCTGGGCGGTGACGAAGTGAACCTCGGGCAGTACGAGGGCAAGGTTCTGCTGATCGTCAATACGGCGAGCGAATGCGGGTTCACGCCGCAATACGCGGGCTTGCAAAAGCTCTATGACAGCTTCGCCGCGCGCGGCCTCGCGGTGCTGGGCTTTCCGTGCAATCAGTTCGGCAAGCAGGAGCCGGGCGACGCCGCGCAGATCGGTAGCTTCTGCGAAAAGAACTACGGCGTGACTTTCCCGTTGTTCGAGAAGATCGAGGTGAACGGCGCGAACGCCCATCCGCTATTTCGCTATCTGACGGGCGAGGCGCCCGGTTTGCTGGGGCTCGAAGCGGTCAAGTGGAACTTCACGAAGTTTCTGATCGGCCGCGACGGCAACGTGGTCAAGCGGTATGCGCCGTTGACCAAGCCCGAGGCGATTGCCGAGGACATCGAAAAATTGCTGTGACCGGGCGCGCGCCGCGCTCACAAAATGGGTGAGAAGAGCCTTGCCACGTGCATCAGCACGCGCCGCAGCGCGCTCGCCTGGCGGTACTCGTTGCGGTCGATTTCGTGCGATTGCGCGAAGTCGGCGAGCAGCATCGTTTCGACTTCCTTCGCGAAGCCCTGGTCGACCGTCATCACCATGATTTCGAAGTTGAGGCGGAACGAGCGATTGTCGAGATTCGCGCTGCCCACCGCCGCGGCCACGCAGTCGATCAGCACGACTTTCTGGTGCAGGAAGCCCGGCTGGTAGCGGAAGATGCGCAGGCCCGCGCGGAGCGAATCGTACGCGTACAGTTTCGAGGCCTCGAACACCACCACATGATCGCGCCGGCTCGGAATCAGAATGCGCACGTCCACGCCGCGCAGCGCCGCGAGCCGCAACGCCGAGAACACGGCTTCGTCGGGCACGAGGTAGGGCGTGGTGATCCAGACGCGCTCACGCGCCGCATTGATCGCTTCGACGAAAAAGAGCGAGCAGGTCTCCTGCTTGTCGGCCGGACCGCTCGGCACGACGAGACAGTGCATGCCGGAGTCGCTTGCCGGGTCCGGCGCCGGCGACGGCGGCAGATCGAGTTGCGGCAATTGTTGCGTCGCCCAGTACCAGTCTTCGGTGAAGACGAACTGGATGCTGGCGACCGCCGGACCACGCACTTCGATATGCGTGTCGCGCCACGGCGAAAGCGGCGGCTTCGCGCCCAGGTACTCGACACCCACGTTATGGCCGCCGACAAACGCGCGTTCGCCGTCCACGGAAACGATTTTGCGGTGATTGCGGAAGTTCAGTTGCAGACGGTTCACGAACAGCCGGTTGGTCGCGAACGGATGCATCTCGACGCCGCCCGCGCGCAGCGCCGCCACGTAGCGATGCGGCAGATCGAAGCTGCCGATGCTGTCGTAGAGGAAATACACGCGCACGCCTTGCTGCGCCTTGGTGATCAGCGCGTCCTTGAACATCTCGCCGAGCGCGTCGTCGCGCACGATGAAGAACTGCACGATCACATACTCGCGCGCGCTTTCGATGGCTTCGAAAATGGCCTCGAAAGTCGCCGTGCCGTTCACCAGCGTGCGAACCGAATTGCCCGGCAGAAAAGGCATGCCACCGAGGCGCGTGAGCGAATGCACGAGCCTGCCGCCGAGCGCGTGCGTGGGCAGTTCCGCCGACGAAGCCCATTTGTCCCATTCCGGCGGGTGCGCGTGCGTGCGCAGCAATTCGTTTTCGACGCGGCGCGCGTCGGCGTAACCGGCGAACTTGCTGCGGCCGAGAAAGAGATAAGGAATGAGCGTGAAATACGGCATCGCGACAAGCGACACGGCCCACGCAATCGCGCCTTGCGACGTGCGGGTGTTGAGAATCGCGTGACACGCCGCGACCACGCCGAGGATGTGAGCGAGGGCCACCAGCGTGCCGACGTGAAGCAGGTCGAATTGCATAGGCGAGCGAAGGGATGAGCGATGTGCCGCGCCGCCGCGCCAAACAAACGCGGGCAGCTAACGGCGCTCATCTTACAGAACGTGCGCGCGTCGAGGGTGGTGTGACTGAGTCGATGCGCGCGCCGGCACGATGCCGCCGCGCGCTCGAGGCCTGTGCGGACAAGCCGGTGAACAGCGGGGAAAGCAGCGGGTAGTGCTGCTTCAGACGGGCAGATCGGCGGCCTGAATGAGGAACACGTTGTCGTCGCCGGCGCTGGTCGAGAGCCACACGAGGTTCAATCCGCCGAACGCGGCCTCGACATGCTGGCGTTCGTTGCCGATTTCGATCACGAGCACGCCGTCGTCGGTCAGCCAGTTGCGCGCGTTCGCAATGATTCGCCGCACGATGTCCATGCCGTCGGCGCCGCCCGCGAGCGCCATTTCCGGCTCGTGCCTGTACTCGGCGGGCAGTTCCTGCATCGAGGCGGCGTTCACGTACGGCGGATTGCTGATGATCACGTCGTAGCGGCGTTCCGCGAGCGGCGCATAAAGATCGCCTTCGAACAGCGCGATGCGGTCGTCGAGCTTGTAGTCGGTCACGTTGCGCGATGCGACTTCGAGCGCCGGCGCGGACAGATCGACGGCGTCGATGTCGGCATTCGGGAATGCATGCGCCGCGAGAATCGCGAGGCAGCCGGAGCCCGTGCACAGTTCGAGCACGCCGCCGACCTGCTCGGGATCTTCCACGTAGGGTTGCAGGCCGTCCTGCAGCAGCTCGCCGATAAACGAACGCGGCACGATCACGCGCTCGTCCACATGAAAGCGGAAGCCGTGCATCCACGCTTCCTGCGTGATGTAGGCGGCCGGAACGCGCTCGCTGGCGCGGCGCTCGATCACGTTCAGCACCGCGTCGATCTCGGCTGTGCAGAGGCGCGCGTCCATGAACGGGTCGAGCAGATCGAGCGGCAGATGCAGCGTGTGCAGGACCAGATAGGCCGCTTCGTCGAAGGCGTTGGCCGAGCCGTGGCCGAACGAGAGGCCGGCCTGGTTGAAGCGCGACACCGCGAAACGCAGCAGGTCGCGGACGGTGGAGAAGGGCAGCGTCATCGAAAATAGTCCTTGGTCAGGCAATCAGTTGTTCGAGCACGCGGCGATACACGTTTTTCAGCGGCTCGATGTGTGCGACTTCGATATGTTCATCGATCTTGTGGATGCTCGCGTTCAGCGGGCCGAACTCGACCACCTGTTGGCAGATGCGCGCGATGAAGCGGCCGTCCGACGTGCCGCCGGTGGTCGACAGTTCGGTGGCGACGCCGGTTTCGTCCTTGATCGCCTTGGCCAGTGCGTTCGACAACTCGCCATGCGGCGTGAGGAACGGCAGGCCGCTCACGCTCCATTGCAGATCGTATTCGAGCTTGTGTTTGTCGAGAATCGCGTGTACGCGTTGCTGCAAACCTTCCACCGTGCTCGCGGTCGAGAAGCGGAAATTGAACATCACGTCCGCGTGGCCGGGAATCACGTTGGTCGCGCCGGTGCCGCTATGAATGTTGGACACCTGCCACGTGGTGGGCGGGAAATATTCGTTGCCGTCGTCCCAGCGTTCGGCGACGAGATCGGCCAGTGCGGGCGCGAGCAGATGCACCGGATTTTTCGCCAGATGCGGATAGGCGATATGACCTTGCACGCCCTTGACGACGAGCTTGCCCGACATCGAGCCGCGCCGGCCGTTCTTGACCGTGTCGCCGAACTGCGTGCTCGAAGTCGGTTCGCCGACGATGCAGTAGTCCATGCGCTCGCCGCGTGCCTGAAGCGCTTCGACCACTTTGACGGTGCCGTCGGTGGCGGGGCCTTCCTCGTCGCTCGTGATCAGGAACGCGATCGAGCCGCGATGCGCGGGATGCGCCGCGACGAACTCCTCGCTCGCGACCACGAAGCCCGCGATCGAGCTTTTCATGTCGGCCGCGCCTCGGCCATACAGCTTGCCGTCGCGATGCGTGGGCTCGAACGGCGCCGAGTGCCATTGCTCCAGCGGCCCCGTGGGCACCACGTCCGTATGGCCGGCAAACGCGAGCAGCTTGCCCGCCGTGCCGTCGACGCCGCGTTTGACGGCCCACAGGTTCGTCACGCCGTTCGACGCGATGGTCTCATGCTCGAAGCCGAGCGCGGACAGGCGCTCGATCAGAAGGCGCTGGCAATGCTGGTCGTCGGGCGTGACGGAAGCACGCGCGATCAGTTGTTCGGTAAGGGCGAGGGTGCCGGACATGGATTCAGTACAAGCCACTTGGAAATGAAAAAATGCCGGCAGGCGGTGCGGCACCGCAGCCGGCAACAGCTTTGAAGCCGCGCGGCGAGGCCGCGCGTTTAATCATTGAACTCAGGCGAACAGCGCCGCGTAGTCGTCCGCGGAAAAACCGAGCCACTTGACCCGCCCGTTGACCACCAGCACCGGCCGCTTGATTACCGACGGCTTGTGGATCATCAACGCGATCGCGCCCGGCTGCGTGTCCGCGGCCGCTTTCATGTCGTCCGACAGAGCGCGCCACGTGGTGCCGCGACGGTTCAGCAGCGCGTCGAGCTTCACGTCCTTCAGCCAGTCCTGCACGAGCGGCTCGGTCACGCCGGCTTTCTTGAAGTCGTGAAACTCGAATTCGACGCCGTGCTCTTCCAGCCACACGCGCGCTTTCTTCACCGTGTCGCAGTTCGGAATGCCGTAGACGACGGTCTTGGTGCCGCGCGCCATCAGTCGCCTCGCAGCAGCTCGTTGAGGCCGACCTTCGCGCGCGTCTTCGCGTCGACCTTCTTGACGATCACCGCGCAGTAGAGGCTGTGCGAGCCGTCTTTCGACGGCAGGTTGCCCGCCACCACGACCGAGCCCGCCGGAATGCGGCCGTACGTGACTTCGCCGGTTTCGCGGTCGTAAATCTTGGTGCTCTGGCCGAGGTACACGCCCATGGAAATCACCGAGTTCTCTTCGACGATCACGCCTTCCACGACTTCCGAGCGCGCGCCGATAAAGCAGTTGTCTTCGATGATGACCGGGTTTGCCTGCAGCGGTTCCAGCACGCCGCCGATGCCCACGCCGCCCGACAGGTGCACGTTCTTGCCGATCTGCGCGCACGAGCCGACGGTGGCCCACGTGTCGACCATCGTGCCTTCGTCCACGTAGGCGCCGATGTTGGTGTACGACGGCATCAGCACGACGTTCTTTGCGATGAACGAGCCGCGGCGCGCGATGGCGGGCGGCACCACGCGAAAGCCGCCGGCCGCGAAGTCTTCAGCGGTGTAGCTGGCGAACTTGGACGGCACCTTGTCGTAGAACTGGCTGTAGCCGCCGGCCGGCATCGGCGCGTTGTCTTCGAGGCGGAACGACAGCAGCACGGCCTTCTTCAGCCATTGATTGACGACCCATTCGCCGTCTTTCTTTTCGGCGACGCGCAGCGCGCCCTTGTCCAGTTGCTCGATGGCGTGGGCGACGGCTTCGCGCACGTCGGCCGGAGCGGCCTTGGGCGACAGCTCGGCGCGGTTGTCCCAGGCGGTGTCGATGATGCTCTGAAGTTGTTGCGACATATGCGTGCTTTCTGAAGAGTTGAAGTCTGAAGAAGGGAGGCGGCGCGCGGGGCGTTCGCTGGAAAATACGAAACCGGCGTGAAACTCAGCCCGCGAATTCAGCCCGCGAGCCCACGGCAAAAATCGACGATGCGTTGCGCGCCTTGCGTGCATTCGTCGACACCAGCGACGAGCGCCATGCGCACGAAATTGCGGCCGGGGTTCACGCCGTGCGCAGTGCGCGCGAGGAACGAGCCCGGCAGAACCGTCACATTATAGTCGGCGTAGAGACGCCGGGCGAACTCGGTGTCCGAGAGACCCGTGCGCGAAACGTCCGCCCACAGATAGAACGCGGCGTCGGGCAGACGCACGTCGAGCACGTCGGCGAGCATCGGCGTGACGGTGGAAAACTTCTGCACGTACTTCGCGCGGTTCTCGCGCACGTGGGCTTCGTCGTTCCAGGCGGCAATGCTGGCGCTCTGGAATACCGTCGACAAGGCCGCGCCGTGGTAGGTGCGGTACAGCAAAAAGTCTTTCAGGATCGCCGCGTCGCCCGCGACGAAGCCCGAGCGCATGCCCGGCACGTTCGAGCGCTTGGACAGGCTCGACAGCATGACGAGCCGCTCGAAGCCGCGGCCCAGCTTGTGCGCGGCCTCGAGGCCGCCGAGCGGCGGGTTGGCTTCGTCGAAATAGATTTCGGAGTAGCACTCGTCGGAGGCGATCACGAAGCCGTGACGATCAGACAGCGCGAAGAGTTCGCGCCAGTCTTCGAGCGTGAGCACCGCACCGGTCGGATTGCCCGGCGAACAGACGTAGAGCAGTTGCGTGCGGGCCCAGACGTCGGCGGGCACCGCGGAGTAATCGCAGGCGAAGTTGCGCGCCGGGTCGCTGTTGACGAAATACGGCGTGGCGCCCCCGAGAATCGCCGCGCCTTCGTAGATTTGGTAGAACGGGTTCGGACAGAGTACGATCGCAGGCTCGCCTTCGGCATTGCGCTTCGGGTCGATGACGGTTTGCGCGAGCGCGAACAGCGCCTCGCGCGAGCCCGACACGGGCAGCACTTCGGTGGCCGGATCGACGGGCGGCAGGCTGTAGCGCTGCGTGACCCAGCTTGCAATCGACTCGCGCAACGGCAGCGAGCCGAGCGTGGCCGGATACGCGGACAGACCGCCGAGCGAAGCCACCACGGCGTCGCGGATCAGCTCGGGCGTGGGATGTTTCGGTTCGCCGATGCCGAAGCTGATATGCGCGAGGCCGGCGGCCGGCGTGACGTCCTTGAAAAGCACGCGCAGCTTTTCAAACGGATAGGACTGGAGAGAGTTGAGTAGCGGATTCACTGGGCGGATCGAGCCTGATCGAAGAGGGCGCGGAAGGATGCGCGAGGGCGCATGCGCTGCGGGCCGGGCAGCAGAGGCGGCAAGCGTCTGCAATGAACGGCAGCGGCGGCGAGCAGGAGATTATAACGTGGCGTGCGGCGGCTCGCGGGCCCGCGATTGGAGCGCCTCGAAGGGTCGGGCGGACGGCGCGTGCGGTTCGCCGGACGCGGCCTCGCAGGAAGCCGGCGGACGATGTGGAACCCACTACCCAACACAACGACGCAACACAACCCGCCAGGCGGCGCAAGCCATGCGCTGCAGCGGGTACGACGCGAACCGCGAACGGTCCGCGCGGCAACAGGCAGGAGCAGCAATGTACGCAGCAGTCGAGGAAGGCTTCGGAGCAGGCGCAGGCGGCCACGAAAAGGCCACTGTCCCTGGCGAGAGGCGCATCGGCAAGCGCGCCAACCAGCGCGCCACTCGCAGCACCGTTGCGCGGAGCCCTTCACCATGAGCAACTGGCTTCGCACCGGCTGGCCGACGCTCGCGATCATGCTCGGCGCCTCGGTATGGGGCGTGATCTGGTTTCCGCTGCGCACGCTCGCCTCGCTCGGCATCACCGGCACGGCGGCGAGCGCGCTGACGAGCGGCGCCGGTTGCCTTTTCGTGTTGCTGGTGCGCCGCCGGGCGATCAGGACCGTGCGCTGGCACTGGCTGCTGCCGGCGCTCGCGCTCGCCGCGGGCGTCACGAATCTCGGCTTCGTATGGGGCTCGATCCACGGGCAGGTGATGCGCGTGCTGCTGCTCTTCTACCTGACTCCCGCATGGACCGCGCTCTTCGCGCACTTCATCCTGCATGAACGACTGACATGGCCAGGCGTCGGTCTCGCCGCGCTGTCGCTCGCCGGCGCAATGACGATGCTGTGGTCGCCGCAGCTCGGCATCCCGCTGCCCGGCAATCTCGCCGAATGGGCGGGCCTCGCGGGCGGCATGGGCTTCGCGATGAGCAACGTGCTGATTCTCAAGACGAGCCGCGTCTTGCCGCAAATGAAACCGGAGATGCGCACCGCGACCATCTTCGGCGGCGCGGCGATTTTCGGCGCTGGCATGTCGTTCTTCGAGGCGATGCCCGCGCCGCCCACCGGCGCGCATCTCGCAACCGCCGCCTGGCTCGTGCTGGGCCTCGGGTTTCTGCTGGCGTCGAACAACATGCTGGTGCAGTACGGGCTCGCCCGCGTGCCGGCCAACCGGGCCTCGATCATCATGCTGTTCGAGCTTGTGGTCACGGCGCTGTCCGCGTGGCTCTTCGCGGGCGAGACACCCGGCACGCGCGAATGGGCGGGCGGCGCGTGCATCGTGCTCGCGTCGGCGTTATCGAGCTGGATGCATCGGACCAGGGCGATGCCGCCCGATCCGGCCAACCAGGAGGTGGACGCCGCCGCCGGGCGCGCGGCCGAGCCGCCCGGGCACGGCGAGCCTCGCGACCTTGGCGAGCCAGGTGACCCTGACGACCCTCGTGACGACAGCAACCAGGGCGAGCGCGGCAACCATCAGGACGGCAAGAACCGCCCACGCGCGATGGTATGATTGCCCCTCATTAGCCGGCGCATGCAAGAACGCGCATGCAGCCGGCGCCCAAATCCCGAGGGTTGGCAAGGAGCGTGGGCCGTATCGCCGCATCGGCGGACGGCGCGCGCGGCCTTCGTGAGCCACTTATTATTTTCCCTTTTCAAACAGCGAAATCGCCGTGCGTCTGACATCGATCAAACTCGCTGGATTCAAGTCATTCGTCGATCCCACGCATTTCCAGGTTCCGGGCCAGCTCGTCGGCGTGGTCGGGCCGAATGGATGCGGCAAGTCCAACATCATCGACGCCGTGCGCTGGGTGCTCGGCGAATCGCGCGCTTCCGAGCTGCGCGGCGAGTCGATGCAGGATGTGATCTTCAACGGTTCCACTGCGCGCAAACCGGGCAGCCGCGCCAGCGTCGAACTCGTGTTCGACAACGCGGACGGCCGCGCCGCCGGCCAGTGGGGCCAATATGCCGAGATTGCCGTGAAGCGCGTGCTCACGCGCGACGGCACCTCAAGCTACTACATCAACAATCTGCCGGCACGCCGCCGCGACATTCAGGACATCTTCCTCGGCACGGGTCTCGGGCCGCGCGCTTACGCGATCATCGGGCAGGGCATGATCGCACGGTTGATCGAAGCCAAGCCGGAAGAGTTGCGCGTGTTTCTCGAAGAAGCCGCGGGCGTCTCGAAATACAAGGAACGACGCCGCGAGACCGAGAATCGTCTGCATGACACGCGGGAAAATCTGACTCGTGTGGAAGATATCGTCCGCGAACTCGGCACGAATCTGGAAAAGCTCGAAGGCCAGGCGGTGGTCGCCACGCGCTATAAGGAACTGCAAACGGACGGCGAAGAGAAACAGCGTCTGTTGTGGCTGCTGCGCAAGAACGAGGCGGGCGGCGAGCAGGAGCGTCAGAAGCGCGCGATCGAACAGGCGCAGATCGACCTCGAGGCACAAACCGCGAAGCTGCGCGAAGTCGAAGCGCAGCTCGAAACCCTGCGCGTCGCGCATTACTCGGCGAGCGACGCGATGCAGGGCGCGCAAGGCGCGCTGTACGAGGCGAACGCCGAGGTGAGCCGGCTCGAAGCCGAGATCAAGTTCATCGTCGAGTCGCGCAACCGCACACAGGCGCAAATCGCCGCGCTGACCGCGCAGCGCGAACAGTGGCAGGCGCAGGCTGAAAAGGCGCGAGGCGATCTCGAAGACGCCGAGGAGCAGCTCGCCGTCGCCGAAGAAAAGGCCGCGCTCGCCGAAGATGAAGCCGCCGCGAAGCACGACGCGATGCCCGCGCTCGAAGCGCGCTGGCGCGATGCGCAAGCCGAGCTAAACGTCGAGCGCGGCGGCATCGCGCAGACCGAACAGGCGCTCAAACTCGAAGCCGCGCATCAGCGCAACGCCGACCAGCAATTGCAGCAGTTGCAGCAACGTGAGGAGCGTTTGAAATCGGAAGCGGGCGGTCTCGACGCGCCGGACGAAGCGCAGCTCGAAGACCTGCGCATGCAACTCGCCGAGCACGAGGAAATCCTGCACGACGCGCAGGCGCGCCTCGCCGACGCGCAGGAAACGCTGCCGCGCCTCGACGCCGAACGGCGTGCCGCGCAGGAGCGCGTGCAGGCGGAAAGCGCGCAGATTCATCAGCTCGACGCGCGCCTTGCCGCGCTCAAGCAGTTGCAGGAAAACGTCCAGACCGAGGGCAAGATCCAGCCGTGGCTCGAAAAGCACGAGTTGGGCGGCCTGCCGCGTCTGTGGAAGAAGCTGCACGTCGAGGCCGGTTGGGAAACCGCGCTCGAAGCCGTGCTGCGCGAGCGGCTGGCCGCGCTCGAAGTGTCGAATCTCGACTGGGTCAAGGCGTTCGCGACCGACGCGCCGCCCGCCAAGCTCGCGTTCTATGCGCCGCCCGCCGCCGGTCAGCCGGTGGCGGCGCCGCCCGCGTTAAGGCCGCTGCTGTCGCTCGTGCGGATCGACGACGCGGGCATCCGCGCGGTGCTGAACGACTGGCTCGGCCTCGCCTTCGTCGCCGACGATCTCCAGCAGGCGCTCGCCATGCGCTCGCAATTGCCCGAAGGCGGCTCGTTCGTCGTGAAGGCGGGGCACGTGGTGACGCGCGTCGGCGTTCAGCTCTATGCCGCCGATTCCGAGCAGGCCGGCATGCTGGCCCGCCAGCAGGAAATCGAAAACCTCGGGCGTCAGGTGCGCGCCCAAGCGCTGCTCGCCGACGAGGCGAAGGCCACGGCGATCCGCGCCGAAGCCGCGCACACGCAAGCGGCGCAGGCGCTGACCGACGTGCGTCAGCAGGCCGAGCGCGCGACCCAGCGCGTGCATGCGCTGCAACTCGACGTGCTCAAGCTCACGCAGGCGCACGAGCGCTACACGCAGCGCAGCACGCAGATTCGCGAAGAACTCGAAGAGATCAACGCGCAGATCGACGAGCAGCGCGCCCTGCGCGCGGAATCGGAAGCGAATTTCGAGCGTCACGACGGCGACCTCGCCGAATTGCAGGCGCGTTTCGAAGATCATCAACTCGCTTTCGAGGCGCTCGACGAAGCGCTGACCACCGCGCGCGGCGAAGCGCGCGATCTCGATCGCGGCGCCACCGACGCGCGTTTTGCCGCGCGCAACATGGCGAACCGCATCGACGAATTGAAGCGCAGCATTCAGGTCGCGCACGAGCAGAGCGAGCGCGTCGCGGCCTCGCTGGAAGACGCGCGCGCCGAACTCGAAACGATCAACGAGCAAACGGCGCACACAGGCTTGCAGGACGCGCTCGACATTCGCGCGGTCAAGGAAGAGGCGCTGCACGCGGCTCGTCTGGAACTCGACGACCTGACCGCGAAACTGCGCGCCGCCGACGAAACCCGTCTGTCCACCGAGCGTGCGCTGCAACCGCTGCGCGACCGCATCAACGAATTGCAGTTGAAGGAACAGGCCGCGCGTCTGAACGGCGAGCAGTTCGTCGAGCAACTGGCCGCGGCGGGCGTCGACGAAGCCGAATTGCAGGCCAAGCTCACGCCGGACATGAAGCCGTCGTATCTGCAAGGCGAAGTCACGCGCATCAACAACGCGATCACCGCGCTCGGTCCGGTCAACATGGCCGCGCTCGACGAACTGAAGGCGGCTACGGAGCGCAAGACGTTCCTCGACTCGCAATCGGCCGACTTGACGAGCGCGATCGAAACGCTGGAAGACGCCATCCGCAAGATCGACGCGGAAACGCGCACGCTGTTGCAAGGCACGTTCGACGAAGTGAACCGTCATTTCGGCGAGCTGTTCCCGCGTCTGTTCGGCGGCGGCCAGGCGAAGCTCATCATGACCGGCGACGAGATTCTCGACGCCGGCGTGCAGGTGATGGCGCAGCCTCCGGGCAAGAAGAATTCCACGATTCATCTGCTGTCCGGCGGCGAAAAAGCGCTGACGGCGACCGCGCTGGTGTTCGCGATGTTCCAGCTGAATCCCGCGCCGTTCTGTCTGCTCGACGAAGTGGACGCGCCGCTCGACGACGCCAACACCGAGCGTTTCGCGAACCTCGTGCGCGCGATGTCGGACAAAACGCAGTTCCTTTTCATTTCGCACAACAAGATTGCGATGGAAATGGCGCAGCAGCTGATCGGCGTGACGATGCAGGAGCAGGGCGTGTCGCGCATCGTCGCGGTCGACATGGAAACGGCTGCGGGTTTCGCCCAGAATATCGTTTAAGTTTTCCGGGTTTTCCGGGTTTTTGTTTGAATCGATGAAACGCGGACGCCCGCGTTCAGCGCGGCGGCCACTGGCCGCGCGACACGTGAAGCGGGCGCGAGGCCGCGTAGATAAAAGAATTGCTGATGGAGCATGCATGGACGAGTTGACACTCGGTTTGATCGGCGCGGGTGCCGTGGTGGTCGGGGGCGTGGTTGTGTACAACGCGTGGCAGGGCGCGAAGGTGCGCCGCAAGATGCCGCGGCCGATGCCGGCGGACGCCGCGGAAAATTTCGCGCGCGAAGACCACGAGGAACAGAGCCCGTTTATCGAACCGGCCCGGCCCACGACGCGCCGCGAGCCGGTGGTCGGTGCGGAGAAGGCCGCCGACACCGCGTCGGCGCGCGTCGAACCGACTTTCGGCGCGCCGGTGAGCGCCGCGCCGCTCGATACGCCGGCCGATATTCAGGCCGAATCGACCACGCCGAACGGCTTCGTGCAAGACGGGGAAGAAGGCGGGGCGGATGTCGAGTCCGACAGGCAGGAAGCCGCAACGGGCGAGCAGAGCCACGCGCAAGCGGCGGCGCAATCTTCGGCTCAGGCGCCGCGCGTGCCCGACGAACAGGTCGAGCCGATTCTGCCCGCCGCCACGACGATTTCGTCGGCGCCGCCGGCTATCGTCGATCGCCGCATCGACTGCATCGTGCCGATTCGCCTGAACGGTCCGGTTGCCGGCGACAAGGTGATTCCGCTCGCGCAGCGTCTGCGCCGCGCGGGCAGTAAGCCAGTGCATATCGAGGGCAAGCTGGAAGGCGGCGCGTGGGAGTTGCTGCAAAACGGCGCGCGTTACGAAGAGTTGCGCGCGGCCGCGCAACTGGCCAATCGCAGCGGCGCGCTGAACGAGCTGGAATTCTCCGAGTTCGTGACCGGCGTGCAGCAGTTCGCCGACGCGATCGACGCATCGCCGGAATTTCCCGACATGCTCGAAACGGTCGCGATGGCGCGCGAGCTGGACGGTTTTGCCGCGCAATGCGACGCGCAGTTGTCGATCAACGTGCTCTCCGACGGTGCGCCGTGGTCGGCCAATTACGTGCAGGCCGTGGCCTCGCAAGACGGCTTGCTGCTGTCGCGCGACGGCACGCGCTTCGTCAAGCTCGACGCGCGCCAGAGCCCGGTGTTCATGCTGCAGTTCGGCGACACCAACTTCCTGCGCGACGACCTGACGTATAAGGGCGGCCAGATGATCACGCTGGTGCTTGACGTGCCGGTGGCGGACGAAGACATCCTGCCATTCCGGCTGATGTGCGACTACGCGAAATCGCTGGCGGAGCGCATTGGCGGCCGCGTGGTGGACGACGGGCGTCGTCCGCTGCCGGAATCCGCGCTGCTTGCCATCGAAAAGCAGCTCATGACGCTCTACGCGAAGCTCGAACAGGCGGGCATTCCGGCGGGTTCGCCGGCTACGCGGCGTCTGTTCAGCCAGTAACGTCTCGGGTATTTTTGCATTCGGCGGCCGCACACAGTGCGGCCGTTGTCGTTTGGAGAGGCCGTCGCACGGCGTCTTGCGCGCTCATGCGCCAGGCTCCGTCTTAGGCCCTCCGGCCGATGTGAAGGGGCACGCTTTCCTGCGATAATCCCATGTCCGATTTCACCGAAGAATCTTCCGACAGCATGGCCCGAACTCCCGCCTCGAATCCTGCAACCAGCGCTCCGGCCGAGCGGGCCGCATGGCTGCGCGCGGAACTGGAACGCGCCAATTACGCGTACTACGTGCTCGATCAACCGGACCTGCCGGACGCGGAATACGACAGGCTGTTCAAGGAACTGGAGCACGTCGAGTCGGAACATCCGGATCTGATCGTGCCGGATTCGCCCACTCAGCGCGTGGGCGGCGAGGCGGCGAGCGGTTTCGAGCCGGTCGTGCACGACCTGCCCATGCTGTCGCTGAACAACGGTTTCGCCGACGAAGACATCGTCGCGTTCGACAAGCGCGTGGGCGACTCGCTCGGCAACAACGCCAAGGAGCCGCCGGTCCCGGTCGATTACGCCACGGAGTTGAAGTTCGACGGCCTTGCCATCTCGCTGCGCTATGTAGACGGCGTGTTCGTGCAGGCCGCCACGCGAGGCGACGGCGCAACGGGTGAGAACGTCACGGAAAACATCCGCACGGTCCGCTCCATTCCGCTCAAGCTGAAGGGCAAGCGCGTGCCGCACCTGCTCGACGTGCGTGGCGAAGTGCTGATGTTCAAGCGCGATTTCGAGCGCCTTAACGAGCGTCAGCGGGCAGCGGGGCACAAGGAGTTCGCCAATCCGCGCAATGCCGCGGCGGGCAGCTTGCGTCAACTCGATTCGAAGATCACAGCGCAGCGGCCGCTGTCTTTCTTCGCGTACGGCATCGGCGTGCTCGAAGGCATGGAGATGCCCGCCACGCATAGCGAGCTGCTCGACTGGTACAAGGAACTCGGCTTGCCGGTCAATGGCGAGCGGGCGGTCGTGAAGGGTGCCGAAGGGTTGCTCGCGTTTTTCCATGCGGTTGGCGAGAAGCGCGACAAGCTGCCGTACGACATCGACGGCGTGGTGTACAAGGTCAACCGGCGCGACGAGCAGGACGCGCTCGGCTTCGTGTCGCGCGCGCCGCGTTTCGCGCTCGCGCACAAATTCCCGGCGCAGGAAGCGCTGACCCGACTCGTCGCGATCGACGTGCAGGTCGGGCGCACCGGCGCGATCACGCCGGTGGCGCGGCTGGAGCCGGTGTTCGTCGGCGGCGCGACGGTCACGAACGCCACGCTGCATAACGAAGACGAAGTGCGCCGCAAGGACATCCGGATCGGCGACACGGTGATCGTGCGGCGTGCCGGCGACGTGATTCCCGAGGTAGTGGGCGCGCTCATTGAGCGTCGTCCAGACGATGCCCGCGAGTTCGTGATGCCCACGCATTGCCCGGTGTGCGGCTCGAACATCGAGCGCTTACCCGACGAGGCGATCGCGCGCTGCACCGGCGGGCTCTTCTGTCCGGCGCAGCGCAAGCAGGCGCTGTGGCATTTCGCGCAGCGGCGCGCGTTGGACATCGACGGGCTCGGCGAAAAAATCATTGACCAGCTGGTCGAGCAGAACCTCGTGCGCACGCCCGCCGATCTGTTCAACCTCGGGTTTTCGACGCTCGCCGAACTCGATCGCTTCGCCGACAAATCCGCGCAAAACCTGCTCGATTCGCTCGACAAGGCGAGGCACACCACGCTTGCGCGTTTCATCTACGCGCTCGGCATTCGCCACGTGGGCGAATCCACGGCGAAAGATCTGGCGAAGCACTTCGGCTCGCTCGATCCGATCATGGAGGCTTCGGTGGAAGCCTTGCTCGAAGTCAACGACGTCGGGCCGGTGGTCGCCGAATCTATCCACCAGTTTTTCGCCGAAGAGCACAACTGCACGGTGATCGAGCAACTGCGCGCGCCCGGCAAGGTCACGTGGCCCGAAGGGCCGCCCGCGCCCAAGGCGCCGCAAGGCGTGCTGGCGGGCAAGACGGTCGTGCTCACCGGCACGTTGCCGAGCCTCGCGCGCGAAGAGGCCAAGGAAATGCTCGAAGCGGCCGGCGCGAAGGTCGCGGGCTCGGTGTCGAAGAAAACAGATTATGTGGTGGCCGGGGCCGAAGCAGGCAGCAAGTTGGCGAAAGCCGAGGAACTCGGCATTCCCGTACTCGACGAAGATGGTATGCGTAAGCTCCTGGAGGGGCAGTTATGATCCGCGAAATTCTTAAAATGGGCGATCCGCGCCTGCTGCGCATTGCCAATCCGGTCGATCACTTCGACACGCCGGAATTGCATGAGCTCATCAAAGACATGTTCGAGACCATGCACGACGCGAATGGTGCAGGGCTGGCCGCGCCGCAGATCGGCGTCGATCTGCAGGTGGTGATCTTCGGGTTCGGCAGTAGTGAACGTTATCCGGACGCGCCGCCGGTGCCGGAAACGGTGCTGATCAATCCGACCATCACACCGGTTTCGCTCGACATGGAAGAGGGCTGGGAAGGCTGTCTGTCGGTGCCGGGTTTGCGCGGCGCGGTCAGCCGCTTTTCGATGATCAAGTATCACGGCTTCGATCAGTACGGCCAGCCGATCGACCGCGTCGCCGAAGGTTTCCACGCGCGCGTCGTGCAGCACGAATGCGATCACCTGATCGGCAAGCTGTATCCCATGCGTATCACCGATTTCGCCAAGTTCGGCTTTACCGAAGTGCTGTTCCCGGACATGGACCCGAATGGCGACGATTGACGCATTGCATCTTCGAACGCTGTTCGCCGCGGTTTTTCAGCAACAAAAAAGCCCCGCATTGGCGGTAATGCCGTTCAGTTAAGGTTTCTTTTAAAGACTCGAACGGTATAACGGGACGGTCGCGATTTGACGGCTCGGGCGCAACTGCGCCCGAGCCGTTTCTCATTGGGAAGTTGTTTGAGCCGCTCGCGCAGGCGCTTGAGCAGCGCGGGCAGTTTGCCGTACGAGCGCGTCACGGCCGCCCATGTCATTTCGTACTGGAAAGTGTGGAACGCGCGGGTGAAGTTCAGTTCATCGGGCGCGTGCCCGGCGTCGATCGCCGCTTTGGCCATCTCCAGGCGGATCAGGTTATAGGCGATCAGGGCGCCCCAGAATTCCTGATAGACGCCTTCCACGGTCTGGCTGCGAAGGGTCAGCTCCATGCCCAGCATCGACTGCTTGAACTCGTGGTAGCTGGTCTCGATCTGCCAGCGACGCTCGTAACACGACACAATGTCGGCCGCCCTGAAACGCCTTCGATCGGTCAGGGACGTCAGCAGCATGCGTTGCCGCCCACTTGCATCCACGGCGAGCACGGCGCGCGCCTGCCAGAATTCAGGCAGTTCGGGGCACTTCGTGCGGGCCTGCGGTGAGACGCGCATACGCACGATCTGGTCACCGTCGCGCCCGCTCACGACCTCGCACCGCAGATTGGATTTGGCCGGGATGATGTAATGCCGGTTCTCACCGCCCGAGACCAGATTGCACAGGAGTGGGGCCGACATGAACCCCCTGTCGAATACGGTGATGGAATGGGCCGGCACACGGGCAACGAGTTCGCGCGCAGAGACCATTTCGTTGATGTTGTAAGGCCCGAACACCGCATCACGCACCAGATGCGTGGCAAGCGCGGTGAGCGTAACCGCACGCAGTTGGGGATAGCTGCCAATGCGGCCATGAACGGCGACCGAGGCGCCGAAATGCCTGCGGTTGGCGGCACTGTCGGCGGTGCGCAGCGTGGTGCCATTCATCGCGAACAACAAGAATCCCTTGATCATCGACGACCTCGCTGATCGACTGGTGCCGGTACAGCGCGAGCGCGATCACAAGCCAGACGACCTGTTGCGCGGGCAGTCGACGCCGACGGACGCTGGCACTGCCACTCGCCTGTACGGCAGACTCGATCCATTCGTACGGCAGGTGCTGACCCAGCCGTCCCCATTCGAGCGGCGGCTGTGATTCGACAAGAAGGCACAGATCATCAACCAGCATGGCGATGCAAGTTAACATCGCCGCGCCCCGTTTACAACTACTTTGCGCCGGAAACAAAAATGCCGTTCAGTCGCTTAACTGAACGGCATTACCCGCATTGGCGGGGCTTTTTGTTGAGCGGCAACGAGCGAGCCAGCCAGCCTTAAAACGACTCGTCCGGCGCCAGATAACGCCATTGTCCCGGCGGCAACGCTCCGAGCATCACGCGGCCCATCCGCACGCGTTTCAGGCCGACCACTTCGAGACCGACCAGTTCGCACATCCGGCGGATCTGGCGTTTCTTGCCTTCGCGCAGCACGAAACGCAGTTGCTCGCCGTTTTGCCAACTGACTTGAGCGGGCTTGAGCGGCACGTCGTCGAGCGAGAGGCCGTGGCGCAGCAGCGCGAGGCTTTCCGGCGGGAAATGGTTTTCGACGTCGACGGCATGTTCGCCGTAGGCCACGCGCACCAGATATTCCTTGTCGATTTCCGAATGGCCGCCAATCAGTTGCTTGGCGATGCGGCCGTCCTGCGTCAGGACCAGCAGGCCGGTCGAGTCGATGTCGAGGCGTCCGGCCGGCGCGAGCTGGCGCAGATGCGCGACGGAAAAGCGGACGTCCGAGCGATCGCCTTCCCAGCGGTTCTCCGGCGTGACGAGCGTGATGGCCGGCTGATAGCCGTCTTCCGCCTGGCCCGACACGTAGCCGACCGTCTTATGGATCAGCACCGTCACCTGGCTTGCTTGCGCAGCTTCGGCCGCGGGGTCGATCTCGATCCGCTGATCGGGGCGAACCTTCGTGCCCAAGGTGTCGATTCGTTCGCCGTCGACCAGCACCCAGCCTTTCTCGATCCATTCGTCCGCCTCGCGGCGCGAGCAGAGGCCAAGCTCGGACATCAGCTTGGAGAGGCGCAGCGTGCCGGGCGCGTCTTCAATATCACGACGCGGCGTGCGCGGAGCTGCCTCGGTGTCCGGTTGGCGTTCGGCCGGTGGGGCGCTGCGCGGTTTGTTGGCGCGCGCCGGGCGGTCGTCGGAGAAGCGACGCTCGGCGGCCGGTGTTTTATCGAAACCGCGAACTGGGCGGTCGGTGCGCTCGCTGCGATCCGTGCGGCCGGTGCGTGCGCTCGTGTGGGAATCGCGTTGGGTTGCGCGGTCGCCGAATTCGCGGCGGACCGGGGCGCGCTCGCTCCGATCGCCTCGTTCGTCACGCTGCGCGCGCGAGGGACGATCCGTGCGGTCGCCATAGCCGCTCTTGACGGGCTTTGCGACGCTGCGTTCGCCGCCGCGACGTTCTTGTGAAGCGCCGCGCTCATCGCCGAAACGCGGCCGCTCGGTCGCGTCACGTTCGCGTCGCATAGGACGCTCGCCGCGCGGACCGCCTTCCGCGAACCGGCTTCCCGCCGCGCGCGGGCCGCTGGACGAACGGCGTTCGCCGTCGTCCCGGCGCGGCGCGCGTTCGCCACGCTCAGCGCCGCCTTCGAACCGGCGCGGTGCGCGTTCGCCACGCTCAGCGCCGCCTTCAAACCGGCGCGGTGCGCGTTCGCTACGCTCAGCGCCGCCTTCGAACCGGCGCGGTGCGCGTTCGCCACGCTCAGCGCCGCCTTCAAACCGGCGAGGTGCGCGTTCGCCACGCTCAGCGCCGCCTTCGAACCGACGCGGCGCGCGTTCGCCACGCTCAGCGCCTCCTTCAAACCGGCGAGGCGCGCGTTCGCCACGCTCAGCGCCGCCTTCGATCCGGCGAGGCGCGCGTTCGCCACGCTCAGCGCCGCCTTCAAACCGGCGAGGCGCGCGTTCGCCACGCTCAGCGCCGCCTTCGAACCGACGCGGCGCGCGTTCGCCACGCTCAGCACCGCCTTCAAACCGACGCGGCGCGCGTTCGCCACGCTCAGCACCGCCTTCGAACCGACGAGGTGCACGTTCGCCACGCTCAGCGCCGCCTTCAAACCGGCGAGGTGCACGTTCGCCACGCTCAGCGCCGCCTTCAAACCGGCGAGGCGCACGTTCGCCACGCTCAGCGCCGCCTTCAAACCGGCGAGGCGCGCGTTCTCCATTCTCACGGCGCAGACCGCGCTCGCTGCTTTCCTCGAAACGCCGCGCGGGCGCAACACCAGCGCCTTCGCGACGCTGCGGCCGCTCCGACGCCGCGCCCCGCGCGCCACCCGCCGCGCCCGCACTACGCTCGCGCGAAAATGTGCCTTCCTGACGAGGAGCGCGCGGCGCGCGCTCGCCCCCGCCAGCCGGGCGCTTGCCGCCGGCCGACGTACCCGTGCCTTCGCCGCGGGTCCCGCCGGAACCTGCCGTCGACGGCTTCGGTCCCGCAGGACGGGTCGGTTTGCGCGCCGACGCGCTGCCGCTACGGACAGGGGCGCGTTCGGACGAAGCCGGCCGCGGGTGCTTGGCTGTTAATTTGACTCGCATGAAATCTCACACTGCGATCGCGCGCAGCAGTTCGGTCTCGACCCGAATTTGCAGGCGGTTGTCCGACAGACCGTGTCCGTCAAGCAGAAACACGTCCTCGACGCGTTCGCCGAGCGTGTTGATCCGCGCCGACGCGACGCCGACACGGTGTTCCGCCAGCACGCGCGCGATTGAATAAAGAAGGCCTGGCCGGTCGTTCGCCGACACGGACAGGATGTAGTATTGGCCGCGCTCGTCGGCCCGAAGATCGACGCGCGGCGTGACAGGGAAGGTCCGCGACAGCCGCGACAAGCGACCCTTCGACGGACCCGGCAGCCAGGTGCCGTCGCCCTTGAGGCGCGCGGTCAGTTCCTGTTCGACGAGATTGGCAATGTCGCGATAATGCACGTCTTCTTCGGTATGCGCGACGAGGAAATTGTCGAGCGCGTAGCCGTGACGCGTGGTGCTGACCCGCGCATCGAGCACCGAGAGCCCGTTGCGGTCGAAATACGCGCAAATGCCGGCGAACAGATCGGGCTGATCCTTCACATACACCAGCACCTGCAGCGCTTCGCCGATCGGCGAAGGCCGGGCCCGCACGAGCGGCGTGGGCGTTTCGACATGCCGGTACAGCACGCGCGTTTGCCACGCAATGTCCGCCGCGTCGTGGCGCAGAAAATAGCCGACGTCCAGCTTGTCCCACAGCGCCTTTTGCGCGCCTTCGGGCACGGTTTCGAGGCGCAGCAGCGCGAGCGCCGCTTCCTGCCGCGACTCCAGTTCCGAATGCGCGTCCGGACGCGCGCCGCCGAGCACCGCGAGCGTCGCACGGTAGAGGTCCTCGAGCAGCTTGCCCTTCCACGTGTTCCAGACTTTCGGGCTCGTGCCGCGGATATCGGCCACCGTCAGCAGATAAAGCGCGGTCAGGCGGCGCTCGGTGCCGACCAGCTCGGCAAAGCGCTTGATCACTTCCGGATCGCTCGTGTCCTGCTTCTGCGCGACCTGGCTCATGGTCAGATGCTGCTGTACGAGCCACACGACCAGTTCGCCGTCGTCGCCCTCGATGCCGTGATTGCGGCAGAAGCGCCGCGCGTCGGCCATGCCGAGCGTGGAGTGATCGCCGCCGCGGCCTTTCGCGATATCGTGAAACAGCGCCGCGACGTACAGCACCCACGGCCGGTCGAAGCCGACGATCAACTGGCTGCAGAACGGATATTCATGCGCGTGTTCGGCAACCGCGAAGCGCCGCAGATTGCGCAGCACCATCAGAATGTGCTGGTCGACGGTGTAGACGTGATACAGGTCGTGCTGCATCTGGCCGACAATGCGCCGGAAGTTGAGCAGGTAGCGCCCGAGCACGCTCGTCTGGTTCATCAGGCGCAAGGCGTGCGTGATGCCGGCCGGCTGCTTCAGAATGTTCATGAAGAGGCGCCGGTTTTCCGGATCGCGCCGCCAGTGCTGGTCCATCACGTCGCGCGCGTTGTAGATGGCGCGCAGCGTGCGCGCCGACAGACCTTTTACGCCCGGCGTCTGTTCGTAGAGCAGGAAGGCTTCGAGAATCGCGTTCGGCTCACGCTGGAACAGGTCGTCGCTGGCAATTTCCAGCATGCCCTGCTTTTCGACGAAGCGGTCCGACAGCACGCGCGTGATGCCGCTCGTGCTCGGGAAAAGCTGCGCCTCGATGTTCTGGATCAGGATTGTGGCGAGCTGCGTGACCGCCTTGGCCGCCCAGTAATAGCGGCGCATCAGCTGTTCGCTCGCGCGCTTGGTGGCGGTCGGCTGGTAGCCAAAACTTTCGGCCACCGGCGTTTGCAGGTCGAAAACCAGAATGTCCTGGCGACGCCCGGCCGTGACGTGCAGCCGCGCGCGCAGCGCCTTCAGGAAGCCTTCGTTGCGGCGCAGTTCCTGCGCTTCGCGCTCGGTGATGAGGCCGCGCGCTTCGAGTTCGCGCCAGCTGCTGCCGAAACCCGCCGCGCGCGTGACCCACAGAATCAGTTGCAGATCGCGCAGACCGCCTGGACTTTCCTTGATGTTCGGTTCGAGCGAGTAGGGCGTGTCCTGAAACTTGGCGTGGCGCTGGCGCATTTCCAGCACTTTCGCCTGGAAGAATGCCTTCGGATCGAGCGCCTCGCGATAACGCTGCGCGAAGTCGTCGAACAGCGCCGCGCTGCCCGTAATGCGCCGCGCTTCCAGCAGCGACGTGCGCACCGTCACGTCGTTGGCGGCTTCTTCGAGACATTGCGAGACGCTGCGCACGCTGCTGCCGAGTTCGAGCCCAAGGTCCCACGCGAGGCCGATAAACCGCTCGATGCGCGTTTCGAGATGATCGAGCGGCGTGTCGGGCAGCAACACCAGAATGTCGATATCCGAGTGCGGCGCCAGCTCGCCGCGGCCGTAGCCGCCTACCGCGAGCAAAGCGAGGTCGGGCGGCAGTTCGCAGGTGCTCCAGGCGGCGCGCAGCGATTCGTCGGTGCTGCGCGCGAGCGCGGCCATCAACGCCTCGACGTTGGTGGCCGTCCTGAAGCGCTCCAGCAACTGGGCTTTGGCCACTTTGTAGTCCGCCTTGAGCGACTTGGCCTGGGATTGGGCGACGGCTGAAACACTACTCATGGGCGGGCTGACTTGTGGACGAAATCCGGCGAAAGCGGGCGAAAGCCCGTCAGGCGGTGGTGGCGGCGACCGGCGGGCGCGCGGGCGTGCCGGCGGAAACGGTCAGCACGTCATAGCCGGTTTCCGTGACCAGCACGGTGTGTTCCCATTGCGCCGACAGGCTGCGGTCTTTCGTCTTGACGGTCCACTGGTCCGGCATGGTGCGGATGTCGCGGCGGCCGGCGTTGATCATCGGCTCGATCGTGAAAATCATGCCGGCTTGCAGTTCGAACCCGGTGCCGGGCCGGCCGTAGTGCAGGATCTGCGGATCTTCATGGAACACCGTGCCGATGCCGTGGCCGCAATATTCGCGCACGACGCTGTAGCCCTGCGCCTCGGCGTGCTTCTGGATCGCATGGCCGATGTCGCCGAGATGCGCGCCCGGGCGCACCTGGTCGATGCCGAGCCACATGCATTCGAAGGTGGTCTGGACGAGCCGTCTGGCTAGAATCGACCCCTCGCCGACGATGAACATCCGGCTCGTGTCGCCAAAATAGCCTCCCTTGATCACCGTGATGTCGATGTTCAGCGCGTCGCCGTTCTTCAGCGTCTTCTCGCCGGGAATGCCGTGGCAGATCACGTCGTTGACGGAAATGCAGGTGGCCTTGGGGTAGGGCGGATAGCCGGGCGGCTGATAGTTCAGCGGCGCGGGCACGGTGCCCTGTTCCTTCAGCATGTATTCGTGACACAGGCGGTCGAGTTCGCCAGTGGTGATGCCGGCGGTGACGAACGGCGTGATGTAGTCGAGCACTTCGCTCGCCAGCTTGCAGGCGACGCGCATCTGCGCGATATCGTGTTCGTTTTTGAGCGTGATTGCCATGAGTCGGGCCTGAAATGCGATTTATTGCGGAATTATCGCACCATATTCCCACTGCCGCAGGGTTTTGGCGGGTTTTCGCCGGTTGCTCGCGGCTGTTGCTCCGCTATTCCGGCGCTGTTTTGTCGTCGTGTCGCGGAAACAGTAGGCGGAAGGTGCAACCCGGGGGCCGGAACCGGGGAGCTACTCGGCAGGTTGAGTTGGCCGATAGTCGCATGCTATAATCTTTGGCTAAGTCGATCACTCTTTTGCCTCTTGCACGCCTGCTGTCATTGTCCGGACCGAGTCTGGGCGGAGAATGAATGAAATGAGGGCGTCAAGGCCAAGGCGGCGGATCGGAGTGAGGCTTCCCGCAGCGCCCGTTGCCTGCGTCGCGGAGTGGTAGAAGAAGTACCAGCGAAGTACCAGCGAGTACCAGTGCAGTGCTAGCGCAGTACCCAGGCAACAAACTCGCAAGCCGGCGCACCCAGGGTGTCGGCCGCGTTCAGCCAGATAACGGAATGGCGGCGCGGCAGATACGGCAGCCGGCTTAAGACCCAACCCTCGCGGAGATTTTCATGGCAGTTACCATGCGTCAAATGCTGGAAGCCGGTGTCCACTTCGGTCACCAAACGCGCTTCTGGAACCCGAAGATGGCCCCCTTCATTTTCGGTCATCGCAACAAGATTCACATCATCAACCTCGAAAAGACGCTGCCGATGTACAACGACGCGCTGAAGTACGCGCGTCAACTGGCGGCCAATCGCGGCACCATCCTGTTCGTCGGTACGAAGCGCCAGTCGCGCGACACGATCGCTCAGGAAGCGCAGCGCGCCGGCATGCCGTACGTCAACGCACGCTGGCTCGGCGGCATGCTGACCAACTTCAAGACGCTGAAGGTTTCGATCAAGCGCCTGAAAGACATGGAAGCAGCGCTGGAAGCAGGCGAAACCGAACGCATGAGCAAAAAGGAAGCGTTGCTGTTCGAACGCGAAATGCTCAAGCTGCAAAAGTCGATCGGCGGCGTGAAGGACATGGGCGGCATTCCGGACGCGATTTTCGTGGTCGACGTCGGCTACCACAAGATTGCCGTCACCGAAGCGAACAAGCTCGGCGTGCCGGTCATCGCAGTGGTCGATACGAACCACTCGCCGGAAGGCATCGACTACGTGATCCCGGGTAACGACGACGCCAGCAAGGCTGTCGCTCTGTACGCGGCTGGCGTGGCTGACGCGATCCTCGAAGGCCGTGCTAACGCGGTCAACGAAGTGGTGCAGGCTGCACGTGGCGACGACGGCGACGAGTTCGTCGAGGTCAACTCGGAAGCGTAAAGCTGCCCCGTGTCCGGCAAAAAAGGGGGCTTTCTACAGGCCCCCTTTTTTTAAGCCGCGACATTTTAGCGGGTGTTGCTTCCGGAGCCGGAGCGGTGCCCGAGCGTTACGAGCAAAAAATACGCGTAACGCTGAAACGAATTCTTGCCGCCGGAATCGAAGTCCGGGCGGCGTGTGACAGACGGAACACAGACGGAACTCAAGGAGCAAATGATGGCGGCAATTACCGCAAGCATGGTTGCAGAACTGCGCGCGAAGACCGACGCGCCCATGATGGAATGCAAGAAGGCGCTGACGGAAGCCGACGGCGACATGGCGCGCGCTGAAGAGCTGCTGCGCGTGAAGCTCGGCAACAAGGCGAGCAAGGCGGCATCGCGCGTCACGGCTGAAGGCGTGGTCGCTTCGTTCATCGGCGGCAATGCGGGTTCGCTGGTCGAGCTGAACTGCGAAACCGACTTCGTTTCGAAGAACGACGACTTCCTCGCTTTCTCGAAGAAGATCGCCGAGCTCGTCGCCGCGCAGAACCCGGCTGACGTCGCTGCTCTGTCGGCGCTGCCGCTCGACGGCCAGACGGTCGACGCAGTGCGCCTCGCACTGGTCGGCAAGATCGGTGAAAACCTGTCGATCCGCCGTTTCGTGCGCTTCGAAACGTCGAACAAGCTGGCTGCTTACCTGCACGGCACGCGCATCGGCGTGCTGGTCGAGTACACCGGCGCGGACGAACAGGTCGGCAAGGACGTGGCAATGCACATCGCCGCAATGAAGCCGGTTTCGCTGTCGTCGGACGACGTGCCGGCGGATCTGATCGCCAAGGAACGCAGCATTGCTGAACAGAAGGCCGCCGAATCGGGCAAGCCGGCTGAAATCGTCGCGAAGATGGTCGACGGCAGCGTGCAGAAGTACCTGAAGGAAGTGTCGCTGCTGAACCAGACGTTCGTGAAGAACGACAAGCAGACCATCGAACAGATGCTGAAGGCCGGCAACGCTAGCGTGCAGAAGTTCGCGTTGTTCGTGGTCGGCGAAGGCATCGAGAAGAAGCAGGACGACTTCGCGGCTGAAGTTGCCGCTCAAGTGGCTGCTGCAAAGCAACAATAAGCGTCACCTAAGTTTCAGCTAGTACCGTCGGACCCGCGGCAGAGCAAGACTTTGCCGCGGTCGGCGGCGCCGCAAGGCTGCGCGCGGGTTGACCCTCGCTTGCGCAGCCGCCGGTGGCGGACCTCAAGGTTCGTCAATTTGGCGGCGCTTGCCCGAATCAGCGTTTCACCCCTACATTAGTCCCTTGTTGTTGCCCTCTGCGCGATCTGGATATCTCTATGCCCTCTGCCTACAAACGCGTCCTGCTCAAACTCTCCGGTGAAGCTCTTATGGGCGACGATGCCTTTGGCATCAATCGCTCGACCATCGAACGAATGGTGGCGGACGTGGCCGAAGTGGTCCGTCTCGGAACGCAGTTGGCCGTGGTGATTGGCGGCGGCAATATTTTTCGCGGCGTCGCGGGCGGCGCGGCCGGTATGGACCGAGCCACTGCCGACTACATGGGCATGCTGGCCACCATGATGAACGCGCTGGCACTGCAGGACGCCATGCGCCATGCGGGGATCGAAGCGCGTGTGCAATCCGCGCTGCGCATGGACCAGGTGGTCGAGCCGTACATTCGGCCGCGCGCGATTCGCCAGCTCGAAGAAGGCAAAGTTGTGATTTTCGCGGCCGGCACCGGCAACCCGTTCTTCACGACCGACACCGCCGCTGCACTGCGCGGTTCTGAGATCGGCGCCGAAGTCGTGTTGAAGGCGACCAAGGTAGACGGCGTCTACTCAGCTGACCCGAAGAAAGATCCGAGCGCGACGCGCTACAACACGATCAGCTTCGACGAGGCAATCGGCCGCAATCTGCAAGTCATGGACGCCACCGCGTTCGCGCTGTGCCGCGATCAGAAGCTGCCGATCCGCGTGTTTTCGATCGTCAAGCCGGGCGCGCTCAAGCGTATCGTGCTCGGCGAGGACGAGGGCACCCTCGTCCACGTGTAAACTCTCGTTCACATAACGTGGGCTTTGACGCGAGCCCGGGCCGCCGCATCCCGCGCGTGCAGGCCGGCTCGCACCGTTTTGAAGGTTCGGAGGTTTAAAAATGTCTGTGGCTGATATCAGGAAGGGCGCTGAACAAAAGATGCAGCGTTCCATCGACGCGTTCAAGAACGACCTGTCGAAAATCCGTACGGGCCGTGCGCACACGGGCCTGCTCGATCATATCCAGTGCGACTACTACGGTTCGCCGGTGCCCATTTCTCAGGTTGCGAACCTGACGCTGATCGACGCACGCACGATCGGCGTGCAGCCGTGGGAAAAGAAGATGGTCCAGGTCGTCGAAAAGGCGATTCGCGAATCTGACCTGGGTCTGAACCCGGCCACGCAAGGCGATGTGATCCGCGTCCCGATGCCCGCGCTGACCGAAGAGCGCCGCCGCGAACTGACCAAAGTGGTCAAGAGCGAAGCGGAAACGGCCAAGGTCGCTGTCCGCAACCTGCGCCGCGACGCCAACGAGCAGTTGAAAAAGCTCGTTAAGGACAAGGAAATTTCGGAAGACGACGAGCGCCGCGCAGGCGACGACGTTCAGAAATTGACCGACCGCTTCGTCGCTGAGATCGACAAGCTCGTCGTGACCAAAGAAGCCGAGATCATGACGGTGTAACGCCGCCGTCCGGCTCGCGAAAGCACAGCCGGGCCGCCCGAGGTTTTCTTGCCCCTTCGGGGGCTGGCGCGAAGCCAGGCACGAAGCCAGCATAAAGCGCCAGGTCTGGGAGCACTCACCACTTTCAGGGTTTTCACTTCTTTATTTGCAGTTATTGTCCCGACGGCCATGACCTACACCAGCTCAACCGTGCGCGTGCCTGATGTCGCAGCGGTGCCGCGACATATCGCGATCATCATGGACGGCAATGGCCGTTGGGCCACGCAGCGCCGCTTACCGCGCGTGGCCGGTCACACACGCGGGGTCGACGCGGTGCGTGCGGCCGTCGAGGCGTGCGCCCGCCAGGGCGTCGAATATCTGACGCTGTTCGCCTTCAGCTCGGAAAACTGGCGCCGTCCGAACGAGGAGGTGTCGTTCCTGATGCGCCTGTTCGTCACCGCGCTGGAGCGCGAGATCGGCAAACTTCACGCGAACGGCATCCGTCTGCGCGTGGTCGGCGACCTGGATCGTTTCGACACGCGTATTCGCGATCTGATCAAGCGCGCGGAAACCAAGACCGCGCGCAATACTCGCCTGACGCTCACCATCGCCGCGAATTACGGCGGCCGCTGGGACATCATGCAGGCCACCCGCAAGCTCGCCGAGCAGTCGGCGCTGGCAGGCAAGGCGGTCGAAATCAGTGAGGAGTCGTTCGCCGGGCATCTGTCCATGGCGTATGCGCCCGAGCCCGACCTGTTTATCCGCACGGGCGGCGAGCGGCGCGTCAGCAATTTCCTGTTGTGGCAACTCGCCTACACCGAGTTCTATTTCACCGATACCTTCTGGCCTGATTTCGACGCTGACGCGCTCGGTCATGCCATTGCTTCCTACGCCGAGCGCGAGCGCCGTTTCGGCCGCACCAGCGCTCAACTCGAGCCGCAATCGCAAAACGTCGATTCGCTTCCATGCTAAAAACCCGTGTCATCACGGCGGTTGTGCTCCTGGCGGTGTTTCTGCCCGTCACGTTGTTCGCGCCGGTCGGCGCGTTCGGCGCGCTGATCGCCTTCGTCGTGGTGTTTGCTGCGTGGGAGTGGGCGCGCCTGCTCAAGCTGGGCGGCGCCGGCCCGGTGATTTACGCGCTCGTGGCCGCGGTCGCGCTGGTCGCGAGTACGCGGTTTGGCGTGGGCCTGGGGGTCGACGGTGACGGCGCGCGGCCGTTCTATAAGGCGGCGGCCATTTTCTGGGTGATCGCCGGGCCGTTTGTGCTCCTGCGCAAGCCGACGCTCGCACAAGGCGTCTGGCGCAACTTTCTGCTCCTTGCCGGGATTGTGATATTCGTCGCCTGCTGGCATGCTCTCGTCGCCGCGCGCGTGCAGGGTGTGAGTTTCGTGCTGTCGCTGCTGCTGCTCGTCTGGCTCGCCGATATCGGCGCATACTTCTCGGGTAAGGCGTTCGGCAAGCACAAGCTCGCGCCCGCCATCAGTCCGGGCAAGACCTGGGAGGGCGCGATCGGCGGCTGGGTGGTGGTCATGATCGTCGCGTTCGCGGCCGTGTTTCTGCATGCGTTCGAACCGACCCTGTATTCTGAGTTGTGGGCGCATTGGGGCGCCGTCCGTACGCTGCTCGTACTGACCTTGCTGGTGGCATTCAGCGTGGTGGGCGACCTTTTTGAATCCATGTTGAAGCGCCAGGCCGGCGTGAAGGATTCGAGCGGCTTGTTGCCGGGTCACGGCGGCGTGCTCGACCGCATCGATGCATTGTTGCCGGTGCTGCCGCTTGCCATGCTGCTGCTCGGCTAGAGAAAGAGATATGCAAAAACGTCTGACATTGCTCGGTTCCACGGGCTCGATTGGAGACAGCACGCTCGACGTCGTCGCGCGTCATCCGGAGCGCTTTTCGGTGTACGCGCTCACCGCGCACCGCAACGGCGACAAGCTCGTCGAGCAATGCCTGCGCTTTAAGCCCGAGGTGGCGGTGGTGGGCGACGCCGACACGGCCGCGCGCGTTTCCGCGAAACTTCGCGAGGCGGGGAGCAAGACCGAGGTGACGTTCGGCGCTCAGGCGCTCGTCGACGTGTCCCGGAGCAGCGGTTGCGACACGGTGGTCGCGGCCATCGTCGGCGCGGCCGGGCTGGCGCCGAGTCTCGCGGCCGCGCGCGCCGGCAAGCGCATTCTGCTGGCCAACAAGGAAGCGCTCGTCATGTCCGGCGCGATCTTCATGGACGCGGTGCGCGACAACGGTGCGGTTCTGCTGCCGGTCGACAGCGAACATAACGCGATTTTCCAATGCCTGCCGCGCGAAGCCGCGCTGCATGGCGGCGTCTCCAAGATCATCCTGACCGCGTCGGGCGGCCCGTTCCGCACGCGCGAGCCCGCCACGCTCGTCGATGTCACGCCGGAAGAGGCCTGCAAGCACCCGAACTGGGTCATGGGCCGCAAGATTTCCGTCGATTCCGCCACGATGATGAACAAGGGCCTTGAAGTGATCGAGGCGCATTGGCTGTTCGGCTTGCCGGGCGAGCGCATCGACGTGCTGATTCATCCGCAAAGCGTGATCCATTCGCTGGTTTCCTACGCAGACGGCTCGGTGCTCGCGCAACTCGGCAATCCCGACATGCGCACGCCGATCGCCCACGCGCTCGCCTTCCCGGACCGGGTGGACTCGGGGGTCGCGCAACTGGATCTCGCGGAGATCGCGTCGCTCTCGTTCGAAAAGCCGGATTACGCGCGTTTCCCTTGCCTGGCGCTGGCCATGAAGGCGCTCGCCGAAGGCGGCGTCGCGAGCGCGGCGCTGAACGCCGCGAATGAAATTGCTGTTGAAGCGTTCCTGTCGCGCCAGATTGGCTTCATGGCGATCGCGCAAGTGGTCGACGCAGTGCTCAACACGTTGCCGAACCGCGGCGCGCACGCACTCGAAGACGTGATCGAGGCCGATGCCGTCGCGCGTCGCGCCGCTGCGGAATTCATCGCGCGTCTGCCTGACGCCGCCCGCCGCACGGAACGCGCCGTCCAGTGAGGCGCATATGAACCTGCTGATCGAACTGCTCGCCTTCGCGGTCGCGATTGGCGTGCTCGTGGTCGTCCACGAATACGGGCATTACAGCGTGGCGCGGCTGTGCGGCGTCAAGGTGCTGCGTTTTTCGATCGGCTTCGGCAAGCCGCTTTTCCAGTGGGTCAGTCCGAAAAGCGGCACCGAGTGGACCATCGCCGCGCTGCCGCTCGGCGGCTACGTGAAGATGCTCGACGAGCGTGAGACAGGCGGCGCGCCGATTCCGGCCGAGTTCTTGCCGCATGCGTTCAACAGGCAGTCGGTGTGGCGTCGTATCGCGATCGTCGCGGCCGGTCCGGTTGCGAATTTCGTGCTGGCCGTGGTGCTGTTCGGCCTCGTGTTCGCCACCGGCGTCACCGAGCCGGCCGCCATTCTGGCCACGCCCGCGCCGAATACCGCGGCGGCCGTTGCCGGCTTCGAAGGCGGCGAAACCGTGGTCGCGGTGCGGGGCGAGCGTGCCGCCGAATCGGAGCCGGTGCGTTCGTGGTCGGATCTGC
Source organism: Paraburkholderia sp. MPAMCS5 (assembly GCF_036016995.1). NCBI lineage: Bacteria > Pseudomonadati > Pseudomonadota > Betaproteobacteria > Burkholderiales > Burkholderiaceae > Paraburkholderia > Paraburkholderia sp. MPAMCS5. Next base: position 297,164 of record NZ_JAYXBK010000003.1, on the reverse strand, counting down.
GCTGGAAGCTGCTCGGCGCGGCCTTCGATCACAAGCGCGTCGTGTTGAGCGCCAAAGGCGCGGGCGGCACGTCGGATTTCCAGATCGATTTGCGCGGTATCAGCGAAAAAGACGTCGATGACGACTTCATGTCTCGGCTCGGTTTCGAGCCTGGCGGCGGCAAGTTGACGGTGGCGGGCGTGCAGCCGGGCAGCGCGGCGCAGAAAGCGGGCCTCGTTCCCGGCGATCGCTTGCGCGCGATCAACGGCATCGGCACCGACAATGCCGCGGCCTTTATCGCCTATGTAAAATCGCACGCCGGGCAGGCGTTGACGCTGCAAGTCGAGCGCGCGGTGGCGGGGCAGCCGCAAGCTCAGGGCAAGATCGAGAACCTCAGCATCGTGCCGCAGGCGCAGCGCGACGAAGCAACGGGGCAGCAGATCGGCCGCATCGGCGCGGAGCTGGCCACGCAGGTGCCGTCCATCAAGGTGCGCTACGGGCCGATCGAGAGCGTGCAACTGGGCGCGCGCCGCACATGGGATCTCGCGGTTTACTCGGTGCGCATGTTCGGCCGCATGATTGTCGGCGACGCCTCGCTGAAAAATCTTTCGGGCCCCGTGACGATCGCCGATTACGCAGGAAAGAGCGCACGTCTAGGTCCTTCTGCATTTTTGTCGTTCCTGGCCCTTGTCAGTATTAGCCTCGGCGTACTGAACCTGCTACCAATTCCGGTATTGGACGGGGGTCATCTGTTATATTATTTGGTTGAAGCTGTGACCGGTAAAGTTGTCTCCGATCGCTGGCAACTCGTTTTTCAGAGGGCGGGTCTCGCCTGCATCGTCGCTTTGTCGGCGATTGCACTGTTCAACGATCTCGCTCGTTTAATCCACTTTTAAAGTGTCCGGCGGCGCTTAAATGGCGACCGTCCGACCTGATGCAGCTATACACACTGGGGAAGCACGTTGTTTAAACCTCATCGCCTGGTTCCGAAGACGGTTATAACCGCGGCATTCGCCGCGCATGGGCTGGTTGCTCACGCAACTACGCCGTTCGTGGTGCAAGACATCCGGATCGAGGGATTGCAACGCGTCGAACCTGGTACCGTGTTCGCCTACCTGCCCATCAAGCAGGGCGACACGTTCAGCGACGACAAGGCGTCCGAAGCCATTCGCGCCCTGTACGCAACGGGCTTCTTCAACGACGTCAAGATCGCGACCGAAGGCAACGTGGTCGTCGTGCAGGTGCTGGAGCGCCCGGCCATCGGCACGATCGACTTCGCGGGCATTCACGAGTTCGACAAGGAGAATCTGACCAAGGCGCTGCGCGCGGTCGGGTTGTCGCAAGGCCGTTATTACGACAAGGCGCTCGTCGACAAGGCCGAACAGGAACTGAAGCGCCAATACCTGACGCGCGGCTACTACGCGGCCGAAGTCACGACCACCATCACGCCGATCGACCGCAATCGCGTCTCGGTGCTGTTCTCGGTGGCCGAAGGGCCGAGCGCGAAGATCCGTCAGATCAACTTCATCGGCAACAAGGCGTTCAGCACCGGCACGCTGCGCGACGAAATGCAGCTGTCCACGCCGAACTGGTTCTCGTGGTACACGAAGAACGACCTGTACGCGAAAGACAAGCTCACCGGCGACCTCGAAAATATCCGCTCGTACTATCTGAACCGCGGCTATCTCGAGTTCAACATCGAATCGACCCAGGTGTCGATCACGCCGGACAAGAAGGACATGTATCTGACGGTCACGCTGCATGAAGGCGAGCCGTACACCATCTCCAGCATCAAGCTGGCCGGCAATCTGCTCGACCGTGAGCCGGAGCTGGCCAAGCTCATCAAGATCAAACCGGGTGACCGCTTCTCGGCTGAGAAGCTGCAGACCACCACCAAGGCTATCGTCGACAAACTGGGCGAGTACGGTTATGCGTTCGCGACCGTCAACGCGCAGCCGCAAATCGACCAGACCAACCACAAGGTCGACCTGACGCTGCAGGTGGACCCGAGCCGCCGCGTCTACGTCCGCCGTGTCAACGTGGTCGGCAACACCCGTACGCGCGACGAAGTGGTGCGCCGCGAGATGCGCCAGCTCGAAAGCTCGTGGTTCGACTCGAACCGTCTCGCGCTGTCGAAAGACCGTATCAACCGCCTCGGCTACTTTACCGACGTCGACGTGACCACCGTTCCCGTGGAAGGCACGCCGGACCAGGTGGACGTCGACGTGAAGGTCGCTGAAAAGCCGACCGGCGCGATCACGCTGGGCGCGGGCTTCTCGTCCACCGACAAGGTGGTGCTCTCGGCGGGCGTCTCGCAAGATAACGTGTTCGGTTCGGGTACGAGTCTCGCGGTGAACATCAATACCGCGAAAACCTACCGTACGCTGACGGTCACGCAGGTCGATCCGTACTTCACGGTGGACGGCATCAAGCGTATTACCGACGTCTATTACCGTACGTACCAGCCGCTGTACTACTCGACCGATTCGAGCTTCAAGATCGTCACGGTCGGTGCCGACCTGAAGTTCGGCATTCCGTTCTCGGAAGTCGACACGGTGTACTTCGGCGCGGGTATCGAGCAGAACAAGCTGGATGTCGACAACAATACGCCGGCTTCGTACAAGCAATACGTCACGGACTTTGGCCAGGTCTCGAACAACGTGCCGATCACCGTGGGCTGGTCGCGTGACGCGCGTGACAGCGCGCTCGTGCCGAGCCGCGGTTACTTCACGCAGGCCAACGCCGAATACGGCACGCCGATCGGCGGCACCCAGTATTACAAGGCCGACATCAACGCGCAGTACTATTACTCGTTCGCGCGCGGCTTCGTGCTGGGCTTCAACTTCCAGGGCGGGTACGGCAAGGGCATGGGCGGCAAGCCATACCCAATTTTCAAGAACTACTACGCGGGCGGTATCGGTTCGGTTCGCGGCTATGAGCCGAGCTCGCTCGGCCCGCGCGACAAGACGACTAACGATCCGATTGGCGGTTCGAAGCTGCTCGTCGGCAATATTGAATTGACATTCCCGCTGCCGGGCACCGGCTATGATCGGACCCTGCGCGTGTTCACGTTCCTGGACGCGGGTAACGTGTGGGCAGACGCGAGCAATGCCGCGAACTCCAATGGCGCCAACGGTCTGCGTTACGGCTATGGTGTCGGTCTCGCGTGGATTTCGCCGATCGGCCCGCTCAAGCTCAGCTTGGGCTTCCCGCTCACCAAGCACACGGGCGATCAGTATCAGAAGTTCCAGTTCCAGATTGGGACGGCGTTCTGATCCGCGCCGCGGGCAGTTCGCCAAACAACAGTATCGAGAGGATGACTTTGCTAACCGGTATGTTTTCGAAACGTGTGGCTTGCGCGCTGGCGCTTGCAATGACGCTGGGCGTCGGCGTGGCGCACGCGCAGGAAGCCAGGATTGCCGCCGTGAATTCGGACCGGATCCTGCGGGAATCCGCTGCTGCAAAGGCGGCGCAGGTCAAGCTCGAGGCCGAGTTCGCGAAGCGCGACAAGGACCTCGCGGACATGGCGCAGAAGCTCAAGTCCATGTCCGATTCGCTCGACAAGAACGGCGCGTCCATGTCGCCCACGGATCGCGCGCAAAAGCAGCGTGATCTGTCGCAACTGGACACGGACTTTCAGCGCAAGCAACGCGAGTTTCGCGAAGACCTGAATCAGCGCCGCAATGAAGAACTGGCGGCGGTGCTGGATCGCGCGAACAAGGTGATCAAGCAGATCGCCGAGGCGCAGCACTACGACCTGATCGTTCAGGAAGCGGTGTATGTGAGCCCGCGCATCGACATCACGGATCAGGTGCTCAAGGCGCTCGCGGCTTCGGGCAACTGAGCGCGCAGCGGGGCGGCGCTTGCAGCGCATCCGCTCGGCGGGCGAGCGGAGCCCCAAACCGCGGCACTGATACGTTGCACTGAATAGCAGGAGACAGGATAGGCATGGCATTTACGCTTGAGGACATCGTCCAACGGTTCGGCGGTGAAGTAGTGGGAGACGGTTCGCAGCGCGTCGGCAGTCTGGCGCCGCTCGACCAGGCAGGCCCGGACCAGCTGGCGTTCCTCGCCAACCCGAAGTATCTGTCGCAGGTCGAGACGACCCGTGCGGGCGCGGTGCTGATCAATGCCGACGACCTCGCCAGGCTCGCTTCCCGCAGCGGCCGTAACTTCATCGTCACGCCCAATCCGTACGCTTATTTCGCGCGCGTCGCGCAAACCTTTATCGATCTGGCCGCGCCCAAAGTCGCGCCCGGCATTCATTCCAGCGCAACGATCGACCCGTCCGCGCAGGTTGCCGCGAGCGCGGTGATCGGGCCGCACGTCACCGTGGAAGCGGGCGCGGTCATCGGCGAAAATGTGCGGCTCGATGCGAACGTCGTGATTGGCCGGGGCACGCGCATCGGCGCGGGTTCGCATCTGTATCCGAATGTGGCCGTGTACCACGGCTGCAAGCTCGCCGAGCGCGTGATCGTGCACGCGGGCGCCGTGATCGGTTCCGACGGCTTCGGCTTCGCGCCGGATTTCGTCGGCGAGGGCGCTGCGCGCACGGGCAGTTGGGTGAAAATTCCGCAGGTGGGCGGGGTGTCGATCGCGGCAGACGTCGAAATCGGCGCGAATACTACGATCGACCGCGGCGCGATGGCCGATACGGTCATCGAAGAATGCGTGAAGATCGACAACCTCGTGCAGATCGGCCACAACTGCAAGGTCGGCGCGTACACCGTGATCGCCGGTTGCGCGGGTATTGCGGGCAGCACGACGATCGGGCGTCATTGCATGATCGGCGGCGCGGTCGGCATTGCCGGGCACGTGACGCTGGCCGATCATGTGATCGTCACCGCGAAGTCGGGCGTGTCGAAGTCGCTTCTGAAGCCCGGCATGTACACGAGCGCGTTCCCGGCTGTGAACCACGCCGACTGGAATAAAAGCGCGGCCTTGTTGCGCAATATCGACAAGCTCCGCGACCGTATCAAGGCGCTGGAAAACGCGGCGGCGGATCAGGCGAACGGCAAGCCCGCGAGCGTGGCCACGAGCACGGCAGGCCATTCCCAAAGCGGCAAAATCTGACAGATCAGGGTCTGCGATATCAGGACGGGCCGCCCACACCGCGTAAAATAGCGGGCGAATATCAGGAAGCGAAGTCGGTTGCCGTGACCAGGTGGCACGGCAACCGGTTCACAGCGAGCGCCGGCGGCACGCGTTACCAACCCACCTGCACCAGCATCCGCAGTCATCATCGCGCAGTCAATGCGTGAGCAGAAACACCATGAGCACCGAAAAAATCAATCTCGACATTCATAAGATTCTCACGCTGCTGCCCCATCGTTACCCGATCCTGCTGGTCGATCGGGTGCTCGAACTCGAGCCGCACAAGAGCATCAAAGCGCTGAAGAACGTGTCGATCAACGAGCCGTATTTCCAGGGCCACTTTCCGACGCGTCCCGTCATGCCGGGCGTGCTGATTCTCGAAGCGCTCGCGCAAACGGCCGCGCTGCTCACGTTCTCGGAAGAGCCGAGCGATCCGTCGAACACGCTGTACCTGTTCGTCGGCATCGACAACGCGCGCTTCAAGCGCGTCGTGGAGCCGGGCGATCAGCTCATCCTGAACTGCACGTTCGAGCGGCATATGCGCGGCATCTGGAAGTTCAAGGCACGAGCCGAGGTGGACGGCGCGGTGGCGGCGGAAGCCGATCTGATGTGCGCGGTGCGGCACACGGACAAGGACGCCTGAGTCACCGTTTGGGTAGCCGGCGCCTCACGAGAAGCGCGTCCGGCTCGCCTTAGCCCATCCAGACAACGCAACAGAATCAGAAGCGAGGACGCATGAGCAGGATTCATCCCACTGCGATCGTCGAACCGGGCGCACAACTCGACGAATCCGTCGAAATCGGCCCGTATGCCGTGATCGGCGCGCATGTGACGATCGGCGCACGGACCACGGTCGGTTCGCACAGCGTGATCGAAGGCCACACCACGATCGGCGAAGACAACCGGATCGGCCATTACGCATCGGTCGGCGGTCGTCCGCAGGACATGAAGTACAGAGACGAGCCCACGCGGCTCGTTATCGGCAACCGCAACACGATTCGCGAATTCACCACGATCCATACCGGCACGGTGCAGGACGCGGGCGTCACCACGCTCGGCGACGACAACTGGATCATGGCGTACGTGCATATCGGGCACGATTGCCACGTCGGCAACAACGTCATTTTGTCGAGCAACGCTCAGATGGCCGGCCACGTCACGATCGGCGATCACGCTATCGTCGGCGGCATGTCGGGCGTGCATCAGTTCGTGCGCATCGGCGCGCATTCCATGCTGGGCGGCGCTTCGGCGCTGGTGCAGGACATTCCGCCGTTCGTGATCGCGGCAGGCAACAAGGCCGAGCCGCACGGCATCAATGTCGAAGGCCTGCGCCGCCGCGGCTTCTCGCCGGATGCCATTTCGGCGCTGCGCTCGGCGTACCGCCTGCTGTACAAGAACAGCCTGTCGCTTGAAGAGGCGAAAGTGCAGTTGCGCGAGCTGGCGTCCGCCGGCGGCGACGGCGACGGCCCCGTGGAGACGCTGCTCGCTTTCGTCGAAGCGTCCCAGCGCGGCATCATCCGCTAAACGATGGCATTGCAACCGAGTCCGCTGCGGGTCGCGATGGTGGCCGGCGAGCCGTCCGGCGACCTGCTGGCGTCGTCGCTGCTCAATGGCCTGGCGAGCCGCCTGCCCGCCACCACGCAGTATTACGGGATCGGCGGTCCGCGCATGGTCGCCACCGGCTTCGACGCGCATTGGCCAATAGACAAGCTGTCGGTGCGCGGCTACGTCGAAGCGCTGCGGCATATTCCCGAAATTCTTCGTATCCGCACCGATCTGAAGCGCCAACTGCTGGCGGAGCCGCCCGCGGTGTTCGTCGGCGTGGACGCGCCCGACTTCAACTTCGGGCTCGAGCATCCGTTGCGCGAAGCGGGCATTCCGACGGTTCACTTCGTGTGTCCGTCCATCTGGGCGTGGCGCGGCGGGCGCATCAAGAAGATCGCCAAGGCGGTTGATCATATGCTGTGCGTGTTCCCGTTCGAAACGGCGCTGCTCGAAAAGGCGGGCGTCTCGGCCTCGTACGTGGGTCATCCGCTCGCCGACGAGATTCCGCTCGAGCCGGATACGCTCGGCGCGCGCCGGGCGCTGGGCCTTGCGGAAAGCGGGCCGGTCATCGCCGTGCTGCCGGGCAGCCGGCGCTCGGAGATCGACCTGATCGGCCCGACGTTCTTCGCCGCGATGGAAATGATGCAGCATCAGGAGCCCGGTCTGCGTTTCGTGATGCCGGCGGCCACGCCGGCCTTGCGCGAGATGCTGCGCCCGCTGGTCGACGCGCATCCGGGTCTCGCGCTGACCATCACCGACGGCCAGTCGCAGCTCGCCATGACCGCCGCCGACGCGATTCTCGTGAAAAGCGGCACGGTCACGCTGGAAGCGGCGCTTCTGAAAAAGCCGATGGTCATCTCGTACAAGGTGCCTTGGCTGACCGGCCAGATCATGCGCCGGCAAGGCTATTTGCCGTATGTCGGCTTGCCGAACATCCTGGCGGGGCGCTTCGTGGTGCCGGAAATCCTGCAGCATTTCGCAACGCCGCAGGCGCTCGCCGAAGCCACGCTCAAACAGTTGCGCGATGAAGCCAACCGGCGCACGCTAAAGGAAATCTTCACGGAGATGCATCTCGTGCTGAAGCAGAACACCGCGCAGCGTGCGGCGGACGCCGTGGCGGGCGTCGTCGAAAAGCGGAAGGCGCGGCCGTGACGCACGCACGCGCGCCACGCCGCAAGACCGCCGCCGTTACCGTTGCAGGCGCGGCGGCGCGACAGGTCGGCTTGGACTTCGAGACGCCGGACGACATTCTCTGCGGCGTGGACGAAGCAGGGCGCGGGCCGCTGGCCGGCCCGGTCGTCGCCGCAGCCGTCATTTTCGACCCGTCGAAGCCCATGATTCGCGGCCTCGACGATTCAAAGGCGCTGAGCGCGAAAAAGCGCGACGAGCTGTACGACAAGATCGTCGACCGCGCGCTCGCCTATTGCATTGCCTCGGCAAGCGTAGAAGAAATCGACTCGCTGAACATCCTGCACGCCACCATGCTCGCGATGAAGCGCGCCGTGGAAGGCCTGTCGGTCACGCCTACTTTGGTGAAGATCGACGGCAATCGGTGCCCGACGCTGAGCATGCGCAGCGAAGCGGTGATTGGCGGCGACGCGCTCGTGAAAAGCATTTCCGCGGCGTCCATTCTCGCCAAGGTCACGCGCGACCGGATGCTGCTCGAACTGCATCAGAGCTATCCCGTGTACGGCTTTAACGCGCATGCCGGTTACGGCACGCCGCAGCATCTCGCGGCGCTGCGCGAACACGGGCCTTGCGAGCATCATCGGCGTTCGTTCGCGCCTGTGCGCGAGGCGCATCTGCGATTCGGCACGGGCGGGCCGTTGCCGGCCGGTGGCGTCATCGCGGCGCCCCAAACGCTCGCCGACGGAATGCCGGACGACGACGCCTTCGGCGAACACATCGGCGCGTGAGCGTCGCGCGCGGAGCCAGCGGCGTCATCGCGCAAAGCAGAACGCTCCACGCCACGCCGCCTAACCCTTTTCACTTTCCACACTGTCTTCGCTGCCTGTGAAAGCCATCACCTCGCGGGACAATCCGCTCTATAAACGCCTCAAAGCGCTCGCCGGCTCGACGCATCAACAGCGCCGCAGCGGCCATGCGCTACTGGAAGGCTTTCATCTCGCGAGTGCCTATCTGGACGTCGCCGGGCAGCCGGAAATGTGCATCGTGACCGACGGCGCGCTGCGTCACGACGAAGCTCAGGCCATTGTTTCGCGCATCGAGGATCATCGGCTTGTCACGCTGCCGGACGCGCTGTTCGGGCAACTGTCGAATGTCGTGCATGGCGTCGGCATTCTGCTGCTCGTGGGCAAGCTCGACACGCCGCTGCCCGAGCGCGTCGCGCAAACGTGCCTCGTGCTCGACGGCGTGCAGGATGCGGGCAACGTCGGCTCGATTCTGCGCAGCGCGGCGGCAGCCGGTATCCAGCACGTGTTCTGCGCGCCGGGTACGGCGTACGCGTGGTCGTCCAAGGTGCTGCGCTCCGGCATGGGCGCGCATTTCCTGCTGCAGATCCACGAAGACGTGGACGCGCAGACGCTGATCGAACGTCTCGCGGTGCCCGTCGTGATTACGGATTCGCACGGCGCCGAAGCGATCTACGACTGCGACCTGAGCCGCGAGCTGGCGTGGGTGTTCGGCAACGAAGGCGCGGGTGTGTCGCAGGCGTGGCGCGACGCCGTCTCGCTGCGCGTGACGATTCCGCAGCCGGGCGGCATGGAGTCGCTCAATGTGGCGGCCGCCGCGGCGGTCTGCGTATTCGAACAGTGCCGGCAGCAGCGCCGGCCCGGCTGACCAGGCGGCCGCGCCTCAGCTTCAGTAAGACGGCCGGTCCAGCTTGATTTCCTGCAGGATCGTGGTCGCGATTTCCTCGATCGACTTGTGCGTCGACGAAAGCCACTTGATCCCTTCGCGACGCATCATCGCTTCCGCTTCGTTGATTTCGTAGCGGCAATTTTCCGGCGCGGCGTACTTGCTGCCCGGACGCCGTTCGTTCCGGATTTCAGACAGCCGCTGCGGATCGATCGACAAGCCAAACATCTTCTGCCGATGTGCCAATAGCGGCGTTGGCAGCTTGCCGCGCTCGAAATCTTCGGGAATCAGCGGGTAGTTCGCCGCCTTCACGCCGTACTGCATGGCGAGGTACAGACTCGTGGGCGTCTTGCCGCTGCGCGACACGCCGACCAGAATCACGTCGGCGTCGGCCAGATTGCGGTTCGACTGGCCGTCGTCGTGGGCGAGCGAGAAGTTGATCGCCTCGATACGGTTCTTGTATTCCTCGGTGTCCGCGTTCTGGTGGCCGCGCCCCATCGCGTGGCTCGACTTCAGTTCCAGTTCCAGTTCGAGCGGCTCGACGAAGGTCTGGAACATGTCCAGCACGAGTGCATTCGAGCCTTTGACGATCTGATTCGACGCGCTGTCCACGAGCGTCGTGAACACGATCGGACGGCGGCCGTCCTGCTGGATCGCCTCGTTGATCTTTTCGAGCGTGGCGTAGGCTTTTTCTGTCGAATCGACGAAAGGCACGCGAACCAGGCGGAATTTCTGGTCGAACTGGGAGAGGATCGAGTGCGCGAAGGTTTCGGCAGTGATCCCCGTACCGTCGGAGACGATAAATACGGTGGGCGGCATCAGTGGGGCAGGGAACGTGAGCGGCAAAAAGCGCTCGAATGGAACAGTGCTGGATCGACTTCGCTGCGCGGCGGCTAACCGCGAAATCAGCGGCATCGACACAGCGCGCCGTGGGCACCGCAACCACGCCCGGCCGGTCCGGGCGCGATTCGAGGCGCAATTCTCGTCCGACAGTCACATTTCGAGAGTCGGCACGGTAGAATAGCGGCAACCTGTTGGATAAGCAATTGCAGGCGATTGGCGGCTAACTCACCGCGAACGGTCGTTCAACGTCACGTTATTTGGCGCTATCCGGCGCGAAATGGCGCGCAAATGAACACAACCGGGCGGATTGGTCAGTAAAATCCGCCATCGCGTGATGGGTCGCCAGTCGTCGCTGGGTAGGCGCCGCGAGCGATTGCTTCTCCAACAGGTTGTGCAAGACGCGAGGTCACGCTTCCAATGAGCGTCTCGCGTTCGAGCCCACTTGCACAGCCGTGAATTTCTTTCACACTTAGGGGCTTGTATGACTAACGCAGTTACCGTCGCAAAGGATAAGGCGTATGTAGTTCCGTTTGAGCAGTTGCGGATGACCGATGTGGAGATTGTCGGCGGCAAGAACGCGTCGCTGGGCGAGATGATCAGTCAGCTCGCCGAAGCCGGCGTGCGCGTGCCGACCGGTTTCGCCACCACGGCATTGGCTTTCCGTGACTTCCTGCATCACAACAATCTGACTGAGCGCATTGCCAAACGTCTCGAAACGCTCGACGTCGACGACGTGAAGGCGCTTGCCGAAGCGGGCAAGGAGATCCGTCAGTGGATCGTCGACGCGCCGATGCAACCCCAACTCGAAGCCGACATTCGTGCGGGCTTCGACACGCTGCAAAACAGCTCGCCTGAAGAGCTGTCGTTCGCCGTGCGCTCGTCGGCAACGGCGGAAGACCTGCCGGACGCATCGTTCGCGGGCCAGCAGGAAAGCTATCTCAACGTCGTCGGCATCGAAGACGTGCTCGATCGCATGAAGCACGTGTTCGCGTCGCTGTACAACGACCGCGCTATTTCCTATCGCGTCCACAAGGGCTTCACGCATGCTGAAGTCGCGTTGTCGGCGGGCGTGCAGCGCATGGTGCGCTCCGACGTCGGCGCGGCCGGCGTGATGTTCACGCTGGACACCGAATCGGGCTTCAAGGACGCGGTGTTCATCACATCGAGCTACGGCCTCGGCGAAACCGTCGTGCAAGGCGCCGTGAATCCGGACGAGTTCTACGTCTACAAGACCACGCTTGCGCAAGGCAAGTATCCGATCATCCGCCGCTCCATCGGCTCGAAGCTTATCAAGATGGAATTCACGAAGGCCGGCGAAGAAGGCCGCGTGAAGACCGTCGACGTGACGCACGAGCAGCGCAACCGCTTCTCGATCACGGACGAAGACGTCATCGAGCTGGCGAAATACGCCGTCATCATTGAAAAGCACTACGAGCGTCCGATGGACATCGAGTGGGGCAAGGACGGCCGCGACGGCAAGATCTTCATTCTGCAGGCACGTCCCGAAACGGTGAAGAGCCAGGCCGCGGGCAAGGCCGAGCAGCGCTTCAAGCTGAAGGGCCAGTCGAACGTGCTGGCCACCGGCCGCGCGATCGGCCAGAAAATCGGCGCGGGTCCGGTTCGCGTGATCCACGATCCGTCGGAAATGGACCGCGTGCAACCGGGCGACGTGCTGGTCGCTGACATGACCGACCCGAACTGGGAGCCGGTCATGAAGCGCGCGTCCGCCATCGTCACGAACCGCGGTGGCCGCACGTGCCACGCGGCGATCATCGCGCGTGAGCTGGGCGTGCCGGCAGTCGTGGGCTGCGGCGACGCGACCGACGTGCTGAAGGACGGCGCGCTCGTCACCGTGTCGTGCGCGGAAGGCGACGAAGGCAAGATCTACGACGGCCTGCTCGAAACCGAGATCACCGAAGTGCAGCGCGGCGAACTGCCGCCGATTCCGGTGAAGATCATGATGAACGTCGGCAACCCGCAACTCGCGTTCGACTTCTCACAACTGCCGAACGCCGGCGTGGGTCTCGCGCGTCTCGAGTTCATCATCAACAACAACATCGGCGTGCACCCGAAGGCGATTCTCGAGTACCCGAACATCGACCAGGACCTGAAGAAGGCCGTGGAAAGCGTCGCGCGGGGTCACGCGTCGCCGCGCGCGTTCTACGTCGACAAGCTGACCGAAGGCATCGCGACGATCGCGGCGGCGTTCTATCCGAAGCCCGTGATCGTGCGTATGTCGGACTTCAAGTCGAACGAGTACAAGAAGCTGATCGGCGGTTCGCGTTACGAGCCGGACGAAGAAAACCCGATGCTGGGTTTCCGTGGCGCGTCGCGCTACATCGCCGAAGACTTCGCCGAAGCGTTCCAGATGGAGTGCGCGGCGCTGAAGAAGGTGCGTGAGGAAATGGGCCTCGACAACGTCGAGATCATGGTGCCGTTCGTGCGTACGCTGAAGCAGGCGGAGCGCGTGGTCGGGCTGCTGGAAAAGAACGGCCTGAAGCGCGGCGAGAAAGGCCTGCGCCTCGTCATGATGTGCGAGGTGCCCTCCAACGCGATTCTCGCGGAAGAGTTCCTGCAATACTTCGACGGCTTCTCGATCGGTTCGAACGACCTGACGCAGCTCACGCTCGGGCTCGACCGCGACTCCGGCATGGAACTGCTGGCCGTCGATTTCGACGAACGCGATCCGGCCGTCAAGTTCATGCTCAAGCGCGCAATCGAAACGTGCCTGCGTCTGGACAAGTACGTCGGTATCTGCGGCCAGGGCCCGTCGGATCATCCGGATTTCGCTCAGTGGCTGACGGACGAAGGCATCAAGTCCATCTCGCTGAACCCGGACACGATCGTCGAAACGTGGCAGCAACTGGCGAAATCGTCCACGAAGTAAGCGTTGTGCGTGCCGCCTCGTAAGCGGCACGCATAGCGAAGACTGCGGCATATCAAAGGCGCTTCAAAGCCGTGTCGAATTCACGCTGACGCGCGCCCTGGCTGGCGGTTATCCGCATCGGCTTCGTGCTATAAACACCCCGGTATATCCGGGGTGTTTTGCTTTGTGGAGGTCGACGTGGCGCCTGGTGGATTGTTCTGGTGGATCGGGGCGGGAGTGCTGGTCGTGCTGGAATTGCTCAGCGGCACTTTCTATCTGCTGATGATCGCGCTCGGCTGCATCGCGGCGGCCATCGCACATATCGCGGGCGCGGGCGCCGACGTGCAGTTCGCCGTCGCCGCCGTCGTCGCGCTGGCGGCCGTGCTGTTGCTCAGGCGCTCGGGATTTGGACGGAGAACGCGCAAGGAGGCGTCGAAAAATCCGGACGTCAATCTCGACATTGGACAGACGCTGAGCGTGTCGGCGTGGCACGAGCGTCGCGCGCGGGCGAACTATCGCGGCGCGCAATGGGACGTCGAACTCGCGCCGGGCGAGCCCGAAGATGCGCAGACCTACGAAATCGCGGAGTTGCGCGGCAGTTGCCTCGTCGTCGTGGCAAGACTTCCAAAAATTTAATTAATCGAACTAAAAGTCTGGAGGGCAGGAATGGATTCGACCATCGTCGGGGCAGTGCTGCTGGTTATCGTGATCGTGCTGGCGGCGCAGACCATCAAGATCGTGCCGCAGCAGCATGCATGGGTGCTGGAGCGGCTCGGCCGCTATCACCGCACGCTGACGCCGGGCCTCAGCTTCGCGTTTCCTTTTGTCGACCGGATTGCGTACAAGCACATCCTCAAGGAAATTCCGCTCGAGGTGCCGAGCCAGGTTTGCATCACGCGCGACAACACGCAATTGCAGGTGGATGGCGTGCTTTACTTTCAGGTCACGGATCCCATGAAGGCGTCGTACGGGTCCAGCAATTTCGTATTCGCGATTACGCAGCTCTCGCAGACCACGCTGCGTTCGGTGATCGGCAAGCTTGAACTCGACAAGACTTTCGAGGAGCGCGACTTCATCAACCACAGCATCGTGTCCGCGCTCGACGAAGCAGCGGCGAACTGGGGCGTCAAAGTCCTACGCTACGAGATTAAAGATCTGACGCCGCCGAAGGAAATCTTGCACGCGATGCAGGCACAAATCACCGCCGAGCGCGAGAAGCGCGCGTTGATCGCGGCGTCGGAAGGGCGCAAGCAGGAGCAGATCAATATCGCGTCGGGCGGGCGCGAAGCCGCGATCCAGAAGTCGGAAGGCGAGCGGCAGGCGGCGATCAATCAGGCGCAAGGTCAGGCGGCGGCGATTCTTGCGGTCGCCGAAGCGAATTCGCAGGCCATCCAGAAGATCGCGGCCGCGATCCAGTCGCATGGCGGCATGGAGGCGGTGAACCTGAAGGTGGCCGAACAATATGTGAACGCATTCGGCAATCTCGCGAAGCAGGGCACCACGCTGATCGTGCCCGGCAACCTCTCGGAGATGAGTTCGATGATCGCGTCGGCGCTGACCATTGTCAGCAAGGGCAAGGGCGTGCCGGACGCGCGTTGAAGCGCTCGCCGAGCGCGGTCTTGCGAACTGGCGCTGAAAAAAATGGCCCGCATCTTGGCGGGCCATTTTCGTTGTACTCGTTGAGAAAGCGCGACGCATTCGCGCGACGCTTCGCGCGTGTCAGGTCGGCGAACGCATCAAGCGCGCTTTTTCGCGTTCCCAGTCGCGCTTCTTCTCGGTCTCGCGCTTGTCGTGCAGCTTCTTGCCCTTGGCCAGTCCGATCTCGCATTTGACCCGGCCGCCCTTGTAGTGGAAGTTCAGCGGCACGAGCGTATAGCCGCGCTGTTCGACTTTGCCGATCAGCTTGCTGATTTCTTCGCTGTGCAAAAGGAGCTTGCGCGTGCGCACGGGATCGGGGTTGATGTGGGTCGAGGCTTCGGGCAGCGGGCTGATGTGCGTGCCAATCAGGAACAATTCGTTGTTCTTGATCACCACGTAACCTTCCTTGATCTGGCCGCGCCCGGCGCGCAGCGCCTTGACCTCCCATCCTTCGAGCACGAGCCCTGCCTCATAGCGTTCTTCGATCGAGTAATCGTAGAACGCTTTTCTGTTGTCGATAATGCTCATGAATGGAAAGTGCTCAACTCGTTTAAAATCACGATTTTAGCAAAGCGGGACAAGGAAAGCCCGCGGCGCTCGTCCACCCTTGCCACGCGCTGTTCAATTTATGGCAGATGTCCAGAAAACCGTGTTGATCCGCCATTCGGCGGAACAGATGTTCGACCTCGTCACCGACGTCGCCGATTACCCCAACTTCCTGCCTTGGTGCGGAGGCGTCGAAATCCGTCATCGGGACGACACCAGCATGGAGGCGAAGATCGACATCAACTTCAAGGGCATCAAGCAGCATTTCGCCACGCGCAACAGCATGGAGCGGCCCACGCGGATCGACATGGAGTTCGCCGACGGCCCGTTTCGCAAGTTCACCGGTTTCTGGCGTTTCACGCCATTGCGCGCGGACGCCTGCAAGATCGAATTCGCGCTGCACTACGAATTCACCAATATTCTGCTCGAAAAAATTATTGGGCCGGTGTTCAGCCACATCGCCAATACGTTCGTGGAATCTTTCGTGAAGCGCGCCGATCAGCGCTACGGCAAGGCATGAGCGGGCGTCTGTCGATTCAGGTCTGCTACGCGCTCGCCGATGAACAGGCGCTTGTCGCCGTCGAACTGCCGGCGGGCGCCACGCTGCAGCAGGCGATCGAGGCGAGCGGCATCTTGCGGCGATTTCCTAAGATTGATCTGAGCACGCAAAAAGTGGGCGTGTTCGGCAAGCTCAAGCCGCTCGATACGGTGCTCGCCGATCACGACCGCGTCGAAATCTACCGGCCGCTGCTGGTGGACCCGAAGGTGTCGCGCCAACGCCGCGTCGAGAAAACCCGCAAGGCGGGCTCGATCGAAGGGCGTCGCTGGCAGAACAAGGATTCGCGCTAGGCGCTGTCCTCAAGCGCGGCTGCCGGTCTGGCGCCGCGGCCCCGCGCAGGCTCCCGACGCGCGCCCACACGCGCCCACACATCACGGCGCCGAACCCTGCGCCTTTTTGCCGATGGGCGTGGCGGCGGCGCCGGAATCGTCGTCCGCATGCTGGCGCACCGACCAGCACACACCCGCCACCAGCAACAATATGGCGGCCGTCTCCAGCGGACGGGGCAGGCGCGCATCGTAAATAAACGCGTAGAGCAGCGCAAAGAGCGTTTCGAAGACGATCATCTGGCCGGACAGCGTGAGCGGCAGCCGTTTCGACGCCGCGTTCCACAAGCCGTTGCCGAGCCACGACGCGCCGACTGCGAGGCCCAGGTTCAGCACCCAGAAGCTGTGCCAACGGCCGTCGGCGAGTTCGCCCTGCGGGCCGCCCGGCGGCAGCACGGCGATCACGAGCCACAGCGCGGCGCCCAAGAGGCCCGTCACGACGCCCCACAGCACCGACCACTCGTTGCCGCTGAAATGCGTCTGCCTTTGCAGATAACGGGCGTTTTCGACCGCGAACCAGGTCCAGCAGCCGAGCGCGCCGGCCGCGCAGGCGAGCCCGAGCAACTTGGTGGCGACGCTGACCGGCGTGCCGTCGGCGACCGTGAAGACGTCGATATTGATGCAGACGATGCCGGCCATCACCATCGCGAGCGGCCACGCGAGGCGCGCGAGCGGCACCGCGCCGCGGTCGCCGCGGCCCGCGAGCGTCACCGTGACGGGCAGCACGCCGACGATCAGCGACGCCGGCGCGATGCCGATCAGATGCACGGCGGCGGTCAGCAGCAGGTAATACAGAAGATTGCCGGCCAGCGCGAGCTTGACGAGCGCGGCGAGGTCTTCGCGTGTGAGGCGTTTGAGCAGCGAGCGGGCCACGGGCAGCGCCGCCGCCAGCGAGACGACTCCGTACATCGTGTAGCGGCCGGCCGAGAGCAGCAGCGGCGAAAAGTCCGGCAGCACGCGCGGGACCAGAAAAACCATGCCCCAAAGGGCTCCGGCCATGACTCCATATGCCACACCGCGCTGCATCGACTGCTCCTGCAAGAAAAACGGGAATGGTGCGCAGAATAGCCGTTCGGCGGCAAAGGCGTCTTGTTTGATTCTGCATTCGCGCCCGAGCAAACGAAACGCGATCGAACTCAACGCGAAAGGCGAAGCGAAATCGCGGGGTTGCAAGCCACGAAAAAAGCCGCGGAAATTCGCTAAGCTGCTGTTCGCGCAGTGAAAAGCGGGGAGGTATCGCGTATAATTCGCTTTTGCGCCTATAGGATTTGCCATGCGTCTGATCCAAACAGCACTCACGTTCGATGACGTGCTCCTCGTCCCGGCCTTCTCCGATGTTCTGCCGCGCGACACCAGCCTCAAGACCCGGCTGACCCGCAACATCTCCCTGAACATGCCGCTCGTGTCCGCCGCCATGGACACCGTCACCGAAGCCCGTCTCGCCATCGCGATGGCGCAAATGGGTGGCGTCGGCATCATCCACAAGAACCTCACGGCGGCCGAGCAGGCGCGTGAAGTGGCCAAGGTCAAGCGTTTCGAGTCGGGCGTCGTGCGCGATCCGATCACGGTGCCGCCGCAAATGAAGGTGCGCGATGTCATCGCGCTGTCGCGCCAGCATGGCATTTCGGGCTTCCCGGTGGTGGAAGGTTCGCAACTGATCGGTATCGTCACGAACCGCGACCTGCGTTTCGAAGAGCGTCTGGACGAACCCGTGCGCAACATCATGACGCCGCGCGAGCGTCTCGTGACCGTCAAGGAAGGCACCTCGCTCGCCGAGGCGAAGGCCCTGATGCACAGCCACCGCCTCGAACGCGTGCTGGTCATCAACGACGCATTCGAACTGCGCGGCCTCATGACGGTGAAAGACATCACCAAGCAGACCGAACATCCGGACGCGTGTAAAGACGAGCATGGCAAGCTGCGCGCGGGCGCCGCGGTCGGCGTGGGCGCGGACAACGAAGAGCGTGTGGAACTGCTGGTGCAGGCGGGCGTGGACGTGATCGTCGTCGATACCGCGCACGGCCACAGCAAGGGCGTGCTCGAGCGCGTGCGCTGGGTCAAACAGAATTTCCCGCATGTCGAGGTGATCGGCGGCAACATCGCCACCGCGGCGGCGGCCAGGGCGCTCGTCGAACATGGCGCGGACGGCGTGAAGGTCGGCATCGGCCCGGGCTCGATCTGCACGACGCGGATCGTCGCCGGCGTCGGCGTGCCGCAGGTCACGGCGATCGCCAACGTGTCGGAAGCGCTGAAGGGCACGGGCGTGCCGGTTATCGCCGACGGCGGCGTGCGTTTTTCGGGCGACGTCAGCAAGGCGCTCGCGGCCGGCGCGAACGCCGTGATGATGGGCAGCATGTTCGCCGGCACCGAAGAAGCGCCGGGCGACGTGTTCCTGTATCAGGGCCGCCAGTACAAATCCTACCGTGGCATGGGTTCGGTCGGCGCCATGAAGGACGGCGCGGCGGATCGCTACTTCCAGGACAACTCGGCGAATATCGACAAACTGGTGCCGGAAGGTATCGAAGGCCGTGTCGCCTATAAGGGCTCGGTCAACGCGATCCTGTTCCAGTTGATCGGCGGCGTGCGCGCCAGCATGGGCTACTGCGGCTGCCGCACGATTGCCGAGATGAACGACAAGGCCGAGTTCGTGCAGATCACGGGCGCGGGTTTGCGCGAATCGCACGTGCATGACGTGCAGATCACCAAGGAAGCGCCCAACTACCACGTGGACTAAACGCCAATGAAGCCGCTGCTGCGCGCTGTACTCATCGTCGATGCGTTATTGCTGCTGGCGTTCGGCCTGCTGTTTCTGCTGACGCCGTGGACTTCGTTGTACAACGCGCTGCTGCTGGTGCAAACGCAGCCGGCGCTGGTCGGCCAGGCGTTTGGCGTGGCGCTGATCGGGCTCGCGTGGCTCGCGCTGCATGCGTCGGTCGACGGCGGGCTGACGTCGTCGGTGGCAAGGGCGGTGGGCCATGTGAACTGGCTCACCGGCGTGTTGATGCTGATCTGGCTGCTCGGGTTGCATACGCCTGAGTTGACCGGCTTCGGACAGATCGTCGGCGTGTTGACGGCGGTTGCGTTGCTCGTGCTGGGGCTGGGCGGCGTCCGTTTGGCGAGTGCGGTGCGGCGGCGCGAAAAGTTGCGCGTCGCCGAAGCCGTAGCCGCCGAGCGCGCGGAACGGCAGGCTGCGAAAGACGCCGCGAAAAATGCGGCGAACAGCGCGGGCAATACGGCGGCTGGTAACGCGTCCAATAACGCGGCAAGCATCGCTGAGCGGCGCGAGCCGGTTGTTCCGGCCACGGCGGGTTTCCCGGTGTATCGCGCGGAGCCAGTCGTCGAACCGGTCGTGCCGGTCGTTCCCGCAGCGTCCTCTGCAACCTCGGCATCTGTCACGCCCGCAGCCTCGGGCATGCATGCGGTCAATCCCGCTTCGTCGGGGCCGTTGCGTGCCACGACGGGCGAGGGGCCGAGCGCCTCGGAGCTTGCCGCCCGCGACGACGCCCGCAACGCCGCCGCCGATCCGCCCCGGCCTCCGTTTCATGGCTGACGCGCTTTGCGCCGCTCTGTCCGCCGAGGTCGTGGCCGGAGCGAGGCGCGCGCCGGCACGCTTCATCGCCGTGTTTCGCCGCAGTAACGGCTGGCTTGGCTGGCCGATCCGCTGGCCGATCGTTCCCACGTGGACCGCTTTGAATTCAACGCCGCGCATTCGTGCGCGGCATATCGTATCCGCTCACTTTTGACTCCGTCCGCTGCCATGCACGACAAGATCCTGATCCTCGACTTCGGTTCGCAAGTCACCCAACTGATTGCACGTCGCGTCCGCGAAGCCAACGTGTATTCCGAAATTCACCCGTACGACGTGGATGCGTCGTTCATCCGCGACTTCGCGCCGAAGGGCGTGATCCTCTCCGGCGGCCCCAGTTCGGTCACCGAAACCGACACGCCGCGCGTGCCGCAAGCGGTGTTCGAACTCGGCGTGCCCGTGCTCGGCATCTGCTACGGCATGCAGGCCATGGCCCAGCAACTGGGCGGCAAGGTCGACATCGGTCATCTGCGCGAGTTCGGTTACGCCGAAGTGCGCGCGCGCAATCACACGAGCCTCCTGGAAGGCATCAGCGACTTCACCACGCCGGAAGGCCACGGCATGCTGAAGGTGTGGATGAGCCACGGCGACAAGGTGCTCGAAATGCCGCCGGGCTTCGCGCTGATGGCGTCGACGGAATCGTGCCCGATCGCGGCCATGGCCGACGAGCAGCGCCACTTCTACGGTCTGCAATGGCACCCGGAAGTCACGCACACCGTGCAGGGCCGCGCGATGATCGAGCGCTTCGTGCTGCAGATTTGCGCCGCGAAGGCCGACTGGGAAATGGGTCATTACATCGACGAAGCCGTCGCGAAGATTCGCGAGCAGGTCGGCAGCGAGCACGTGATTCTCGGCTTGTCGGGCGGCGTGGATTCGTCGGTGGCGGCGGCGCTGCTGCATCGCGCGATCGGTGACCAGCTGACCTGCGTGTTCGTCGATCACGGTCTGCTGCGTTTGAACGAAGCCGAGCAGGTCATGGCCACGTTCGCGGATCACCTCGGCGTGAAGGTGATTCACGTCGACGCGAGCGACGTGTTCCTGCGCAAGCTGGAAGGCGTGACCGATCCCGAGGCGAAGCGCAAGATCATCGGCGCGGAATTCGTCGAAGTGTTCCAGACGGAAGCCGGCAAGCTGACGGACGCGAAGTGGCTCGCGCAAGGCACGATCTATCCGGACGTGATCGAGTCGGCGGGCAAGGGCAAGAAGGCGACGCAGACCATCAAGAGCCACCACAACGTGGGCGGCCTGCCCGAGACGCTGAATCTCAAGCTGCTCGAACCGCTGCGCGAGCTGTTCAAGGACGAGGTGCGCGAACTCGGCGTGAAGCTCGGTTTGCCGCCCGCGATGGTGTACCGCCATCCGTTCCCGGGCCCTGGTCTGGGCGTGCGGATTCTCGGCGAAGTGAAGCGCGATTTCGCGGACCTGCTGCGTCGCGCGGACGCGATTTTCATCGAGACGCTGCGCACGTTCATCGACAAGGAAACCGGCAAGTCCTGGTACGACCTGACGAGCCAGGCCTTCGCGGTATTTCTGCCGGTGAAGAGCGTGGGCGTGATGGGCGACGGCCGCACCTACGAATACGTGGTCGCGCTGCGCGCGGTGCAGACGCTCGACTTCATGACCGCGCATTGGGCCCACCTGCCGCATGAGTTGCTGGGCCATGTGTCGAACCGGATCATCAACGAAGTGCGTGGCATCAACCGGGTCGTGTACGACATTTCGGGTAAGCCGCCGGCGACAATCGAGTGGGAGTGATTCAGACGGCTCTCAAGTCGTTTCTGGAGTACCGGTTTTTCCTGTTTTCCGTTAAAAAACAGTGGGTTATTGTCCGTGGTGATCCGCTGCGATCCTGGCAGTGCCAGCAGGAAATGTCGGTATCGCTAACGGTACGGAGATTTCTCCCTCGAACGGCCTTGTCCGATACCGTCAAATCGATCTGACGGTATCGGCTGACGGTCTACGTTCGAGGAGTTCATAGGCCCACAGACATGCAGTTGCGAACGCTGAAGCCGGCCAGGAAGATCTACGAGATTGCCGATTAGCGGAGTCTGGAAGATCAGGAAGAGGGGCGCCGCGGCGCCTGCCGTGCAGACACGCGACATTGTTCTGCAGGTCTACCGTTTCGTGCAGGCGCGGGGTCTAAAGGTCAAGAACTCCGGCGGCCGCCACTGAGGTCGCTGACAACGCGGGCGTGCCACACGTTGTCCGCTCCGGGTGCCGACCGGCAAGGCTAAGCTAAGCTAAGCGCCCGCTTCACCAGCTCGCATTACTGCTTCTTCAACGCGAACGCATACAGTTTGCGATTGTCCCCGGCATAGGGCAGGCCGAGCACCTTTGTGTGATAGCCGGAGCCCCAGTAGACCGTGCCGTCGACGATCGCGGCGCCTGACACGATCGCGCCACCGCTCTCGAAGCTCCACTTGATTTTCCCGGTGGCCGCATCGAGCGCGTACATGTTGGCGCCCGTTCCAGCCAGCGACCCCGCGTACACCACTCCATTCGCCTCGGACATCGCGACAGTGTCCATGGCTTCCTGAGGATCGGCGGTGCGCCAGAGTACCTTGCCAGTTGCTGCATCGACGGCAGCCCAGATTCCGCCTTTCGTCGTGGATTTTCCTTCAGGCATATCCACGGTAATGGTTTCATGGTTCAGGTTGCCGATTGACACATAGATGCGCTTGCCGTCTGCCGCGGTGCCCCACAGCATGCCGCCGAGCAGGCTACCCGGGCCGACCGGTGATTTCCATACGACCTTTCCGGTACTCGGGTCCAATGCCCAATAGACGCCGCTTTTCTGGCCGGCCCCGACGAGCCTCTTCGGCTCTCCATCGATTGTGGCCGTGAAGAGGTTCGGGCCTGAACCGAAATCGTAGTCCGGGCCGTCCTTGTGGTTATAGTTGGTCGACACATCGGCCGGAAGAGTTCGGGTTGACCACACGATCTTCCCTGTCTTGAGATCGAGAGCGACGAAACTGTCGATGAGATTCGCCGCAGCACCGGTTTTACAATGGGTTTGCGTCGGATAGCGGCAGACTCCTTTCGGCACGGAGAAGTTGTTTCCGGTGGTGACGTACAGCAAGCCCGTGGTGTGGTCGACAGCAGCCGTGTTGCCCCAGATCGAGCCGCCCGTATAGCCCTTCGGCACCATGTAGGTCTTCCATAGAAGCTTGCCGCTGTTGGCGTCGAGCGCTACGACACTGCCGCGATATTGAGTCGCCCCTTTGAGCGCTTCGGCCCGCGAGGACACCCCTGTATAGACGACGCCATCGTCGATCACCGGTGAACTGGTGATGACTGCCGTCGGATCTTTTTCGACTTGCGTGCGCCACAGCGGTTCGCCCGTATCGGCCTTGATGCCGAGCATGTAAGCGCCCGTCGGGTTGTTGACGATCTGCGTGCCTTGCCCGATTACCAGAATGTCTTTCCAGACGGCGGGGCTCGTGCGCGATGCGTCGTTGGGGATGCCGCTATAGTCACTGACTTCTCTTTTCCATTTCACTTGCCCGCTTGCTGCATCGACGGCCCACAACATGCCGCCGAAGTCCGGAACATACACGGTTCCATTTGCGACAGTCGGTGTGGCCGAAACATTACCGGCTGTCTCCACGCTCCAGCGCGGGCTGAGTTGAGCGACGTTATCTGTGCCGATCGTGTGTTCGTTCGGCGCGCTACGCGTATTCTGTGCGTTCTGCCCGGCCATCGCCCAGGCGTCCATGTTCTCCTGTGCCGCAGCGGGCACAACCGCGACACCACCGCAGAGAAAAAGCGCGCCGACTGCGCGAATACGAGTCGGTTCTATCGAGTTCCACACTGCGAGGACGTTGCCGTTCTGCTTGTTGCGTTCCTTGTGCATGACATCACCTTTCGGAAGATTGAATTGCGACATGGCCGGTGGTCCACCGGTCGACGGAACTTAAAGCGCTTTCTGAGCCGGGAAGTGCAATACGACAGGGGAATGTGTCGGGTAGCTGCTTCTCCATTGAAAGGATGTGCAGTAGAAGAACGAGTTGAAATCGCGATGTGACTTTGTCCTTCAAGGTAGGCGAACGCTGTTGCGATTTCAACGAGGAGAACAAAATAAAGTTGAGTACGCGGCAACCACCGGCGCTATGAGGCGCTCCGTTCTTTTTTATCGAACACTGTGTTCGATAAACGCCGCCTACTAAGATTGCCGGGGCGCATGTCCTTAACGCGACCCTTCAGATTTAACATTTCGAATGGCGATGTGTCACGTGTAGATAATTGGTTGTGCTGATCTAATGGATAACCTCAAGGCCGGCGCTGTGAATCGGCCTCCTGCGTCCAGTCCGATCCTTTCAGAAACCCGAACGTGTGCCGGGATCGGGTTAACGATAAAAGACAAAAATATATATATTTTATATTTTTGTATCTGTCGACGGCGCTTGTTCCGGTGCCGTCCTATCAGACCCGGAGAACCCATGCGTTACGTGAATTTTTTGACCGATGGAAAGCAGCGCCAGCTCGGCGTCCTTCAAGGTACGTCGATCGTGTCGCTGGGCAATGCGACGCTCGAGGAGCTGTTGGCCCAGGGCGAGGATCTGGTTGCCTATGCGAACGCCCAACGCGCGTCCGGCACCGAATACAGGGCTGATCAGGTCACTTTTCTGCCGCCCCTGACGCATCCCGGCAAGATCATTTGCGTGGGGCTGAACTATGCGGATCACACGAAGGAGAGCCCGTACGACCAGCCTTCCTACCCGACGCTTTTCCCGCGCTTCAATACCAGCCTGATCGCGCACGGTGAGCCGATGATCCGTCCTGTCATCTCCGATTCTCTCGACTTCGAAGGCGAGATGGCTGTGGTCCTGAAGCGCGGCGGCAGGCATATTCCGCGAGTGAATGCGCTCGATTGCGTGGCCGGCTACTCGATCTTCAACGACGGCTCAGTGCGCGAATATCAGTTCAAGGCGCCGCAATGGACGGTCGGAAAGAACTTCGACGGCACGGGAGCATTCGGACCCGCGCTCGTCACTGCCGACGAAGTGCCGGAGGGCGGCAAGGGCCTGAAGCTGGAGACGCGGCTGAACGGCAAGACCGTGCAGTCCGCCAATACCGACGACATGCTGTTCGATGTGGCCGCGCTCATTTCCATCATCAGCGAAGCCATTGCGCTCGAAGCGGGCGACGTTATCGTGAGCGGTACGCCCGCCGGCATCGGCTGGGCGCGCGAGCCGAAACTGATCATGCGCGACGGCGACGTGTGCGAAGTAGAAATCGAAGGACTCGGCGTGCTGAGCAATATCGTACGGGACGAGGCGCCGCGACGCTGAGCATGCGCAACGGACAGAACATCAGAGAAGCAGAGCACAGGAGCAGACATGAGACAGATTCGCATACCGGTTTTCGTGGCAGGCGCAGGCCCCGCTGGACTGACGACAGCCGCGTTGCTCGCGAAGTACGGCGTGGACGTGCTGGCCATCACCCGCTATCCCGGCACCGCGCATTCACCGCGCGCGCATATCACGAACCAGCGCACGATGGAGGTGTTTCGCGACCTCGGCATCGAGGACCGCGTTCGCGCGCTCGCCACGGCAAACGAACTGATGAGCAATAACGTGTGGGCGACGAGTTTCGCCGGGACGGAAATCGCGCGGCTCCAGACATGGGGCACGGGCGCGAAGCGCAAGGCGGATTACGAGTCGGCCAGCCCGTCGCAGATGTGTAATGCGCCGCAGCATCTGCTCGAACCCGTCGTTCTGACGACGGCGCGCGAGTCCGGCGCCAGGGTGCTGTTCAACACGGAACTGATCTCCATCCGGCAGTCGGAAGAAGCGGTGTACTCGCGGGTCGTCGATCGCGTGACGGGAGAAGAGTTCGAGATCGTGTCGGACTACGCAGTCGGCGCGGATGGCGCGCAAAGCGTTGTGGTCAAGGAACTGGGCTTCGAACTGGAAGGGCAGATGGGCCTCGGTTGCGCCGTCAACTGCTGGCTCGAAGTGGACCTGGAGAAGTACGTCGCGCACCGGCCGGGCGTGTTGTACTGGATGTGCCAGCCCGGCAGCGATTATTGGGTGGGTAGCGGCACCTGGATCAGCGTGCGCCCGTGGAATGAATGGGTGTTGCTGTTCATGTACAACCCGACGAACGGCGAGCCCGACCTGAGCGAGGACGCGGTGATCGCGCGCGCCCGCGCGACGATCGGCGATCCCGACATTCCGATACGCGTCAAGGCGGTATCGAAGTGGACCATCAACCAGATGTACGCGCGTACTATGGTGAAAGGGCGCGTCGCCATTGCTGGCGATGCTGCGCACCGCCACCCGCCCGCGAACGGGCTCGGCTCGAACACATCGGTGCAGGACGCATTCAATCTCGCATGGAAGCTTGCAATGATCGTCAAGGGCAAGGCATCTCCGGCGCTGTTGCAAACCTATTCGGACGAGCGTCAGCCGGTCGCGGCAGGCGTCGTGAATCGCGCGATCCGATCGGTCGGCGAGATGCTGCCAATCGCGAAGGCACTGGGCTTCAGCGAAGGACAGAGCGCCGCCGACGGCTGGGCTTCACTCGACGAACTATTCTCAGCGGGCGAGAAGGGCAAGCAGCGTCGTAAGGCGTTGGCCGAGGCGGTCGAACTCCAGAACTATCAGTTCAACTGCCACGGCGTGGAACTCGGTCAGCGCTATACGTCGGCCGCGATCGTGCGTGATGACGCCGTGTTTGCCCGCACCGGCCCGCGACCCGGAACTGCACTATCACCCGACCACGACGCCTGGCGCGTACACGCCTCACGCGCGGATCGAACACAACGGGAATCTGGTTTCCACGCTCGACCTCGTGGGCCAGGGCGTCTTCACGGTGCTGACGGGTGCGGGCGGTGAGGCATGGCTCGACGCAGCACGGCAGGTTGCGGATGAATTCGGCGCCGCGGTGCGCGCGGTATCGATCGCGCACGGCACGCCTACTTTCGACGCCTACGGAGAATGGGCCGCGCAACGCGAAGTGGAAGACGACGGCTGCGTGCTGGTGCGTCCCGACCGTTTCGTCGCCTATCGTTCGACGTCGCTTGCGGCTGATCCTTCCAACGAATTGCGCCGCGTGTTCGCGCAGATTCTCGGCGCATCGCGCCATGCGGCCGAAAGCGTGAAGAGGGGTGCGGCCGGCTTAGGTGCGGCAGGCGTAGGCGCGGCCGGCGTTCCGGCCTGACGTGACGGAGTATGTTCATGACATCATCGACGACGCGCCATGCGCGGTACGGCATTCACTCGATCGACCACTTTGCGCTGGAGGTGCCGAGCCTTGCCGATGCCGCGCATTTTCTGTCGGCGTTCGGCCTCGAGGCGCAAGCGCAGCCGCAGCAATTGCTGGTTCGCACCCACGGCGGCACGCATGTGTGGGCGAGAGTGAACGAAGGCGTGCGCAAGCAGCTCGCCTATCTCGCGTTCAACTGTTTCGCCGACGACTTCGAGCCTCTTCGTGAGCAGATCATCGCAGCAGGCGGCCGTGAGGCATCGCCGGTAGCGGGCGCACCTCACGAGGGCTTCTGGTTCGACGACCCGGACGGCAATCGGCTGCAAGTGAAGCCCGGCGTCAAAACCACGCTGGGCTGCAAGCCGGACGCCAGTCCCGGGTCCGGCAAGCGGCGGCTGCGCGGTGCGTATTTTCGCGCCGAAGCGCCGCAGGCGCGGCCCACGAGGCTCTCGCATGTGCTGATGTTCACGCCCGACGTGCGCCGTGCCGTCGCTTTCTACGAAAGTGCCCTTGGCTTGCAGTTGTCGGATGGATCGGATGGGATCGTCGCGTTTCTGCATGCGCGGCATGGCAGTGATCATCATCTTGTCGCGTTCGCGCAAGGCAAGACGAAAGGCTGGCATCACAGTGCGTGGGACGTGCCGACTGTCGACGACGTGGGGATCGGCAAGATGCAGATGCAGCGCGCAGGCTACGCGAAGGGATGGGGTGTCGGGCGCCATGTGCTGGGTTCGAACTACTTCCACTATGTGCGCGACCCGTGGGGCTCATTCTGGGAGTACTCGGCCGACATCGACTACGTGAATGCGGGCACCGAATGGCCAGCGGGAAATCATCCGCCGGAAGATTCGCTGTATCTATGGGGGCCCGACGTGCCCGAGTATTTCTTCGAAAACACGGAAGAGCGCACGTAATTGCTCACGTAATTGCTCGCGTCATTGCGGCATCCGGCAACACGCGGCTCGACGTGCGATGCGCGCCGCGCGACGCGGCAGCCCGCCGGCCGGTCACGCTGCATGCAGCGTCGTGTCAATCCGCGTGCCGCGCTTGATGAACCGCGTGACGGGCGTTTTTTCGCAGATCTCCGCAAGCCGCGTGCGTTGATCGTCGTCGAGCGGACCTTCGATCGCAACGCTGCGCCGGATGTACTGCGTCCCGTCGTGCTCGACATGCAGGCTCACCTCGACGCCGATCGCGGCGTCCGGCCAGGTTTTGCGCCGCATATACATGCGCAGCGTCGCGGCCGTGCACGCTGCGAGTCCGGACAATACGAAGGCGAACGGCGCGGGGCCACGGTCCTTGCCGCCTTCGTGCGGACCTTCGTCGCCTGTCAGCACATGGTGGCCGGTTCCGATGGTCACGAGATAATCGGGCGCATCGGCGTCGAGGCGGGCTGTAGCGGAGGCGAGCGGCATGAATCACTCCTCGAAGGCGGTGAAGTTGCGCGAGTTCACGGTGCAATGGGATGCGTCGTACGAGGCGCGCGCAGCGCGGATCTCCGCTGATTCTCTACGCACCAGCGCACGCACCAGCGGACGCGACTGACTTCGATTATGGACAAAGCGACGAGGCGTCGTCTAGCGCGGGCTCGATCGTGGGCATACTCGCCAAAGACGATTCGCGCCGCGAAAAGGGCGCGGGCATGGCGCCCGCGCCTTTTTTCAAGTGCGGTCGTACGAGAACTGGATGCCCGCCGTTCCGCCCGTTTCCACGAAGAGGTTCATGAAGGCGGGGACCGTATCGCTGCGCGACCAGTCGCGCTGCAGCTCGCAGAAGAGTTGTGCGACGCTGATCATCTTGCCGCCCGCCTGTTCGATTCTGCGGAGCGCGGCTTCGTGAGCAGCCACCGACGTCCCGCCGACCGCGTCCACGACCACATAGACTTCGTAGCCTTCCTTGAGCGCGTCGAGGGCGGGAAACGTCAGACATGCTTCCGTCCACAGCGCCGTCATGACCAGCTTCTTGCGCCCGGTGGCTTTCACCGCCGCACGGAATTCGACGTCTTCCCACGAGTTGATCGAAGTACGGTCGTACGTCGGGTAGTCGCCCAGAACGGCTCGCAGCTGCGGAATAGGCGGTTTATTCAGGCCCGTCTTGACGTTGACGGTAGAGTGAACGATCGGCAACTGATACGCAATTGCCGCCTTGGATGTGCCAACGATGTTGTTGATCAGCAGTTGCCGGTCCATCGACGCAATCGAATTCACTTGCACCGGCTGATAGTCGATGATGATGAACGCTGCGTTTTGAGGTGTCAGCAGATGATCGTTTTGGGGATCGCGAATCGGTTCGCTAGCCATAGCTTTCTCCTGTCCGGGAATAGGGAGATGGTCGTGTGTCGACATGCATTGGTGCGACGAAATGCATGTGCGTGCGTCGCACGCTTTTCCTGTGCCGATGGGCTCGTACAGGTGATGCCGGGCCCGCGCACGACAGGGCAGGCAAGCCGGCATTCCCGGTGAGATCGTACGGAGTCCATTCGGTGGAGCTGGATCAGCGTTACAAGAATAGGCGAAGTATCGTTGCGAGAGTGAGAGGCATCTGTCGAACACCACGTTCGATATGCTCGAACGTCTCGAACGTCTCGAACGTCTCGAACGTCTCGAACGTCTAGGCGGCCTTTGACGGCGCGTTGGCGGCGACGAGCGCGTCCCACGGCGGATTGATCAAGGCAACGCGGATATGGTCGATAAATGCGCGCAGCTTGCTGGCCGTATAGGGCGTGCGCGGGTAGACCGCATAGATGATGTCATCGACAGGATGTTCGTCCGGAAGAATCCTCACGAGCCGCTTGGCCCCGAGGTCTTGCGCGACAACGAAGGTGGGCAGAACCGCGATCCCGAGCCTGCGCACGGCGGCGTCGCGCAGCAAATCGCCGTTGTTGGATGTGAACACGCCTCGCGGAGAAAGCGTGCGAGGTTTCGTTATGTCTGTCGCGGCGGCTCGAAAGGACCACGTCTGCGAGATCGCAGCGTTGCTATAGCATAAGCACCGATGGTTCATCACATCGTCGAGCGAAGCCGGTGCTCCGTGCTTGCGAATGTACTCAGGGCTGCACACGAGCACGCGACGGCTGACCCCGACGCGACGGGCGATCAGCGCGCTGTCGGGCAGACGGGCCACGCGTATCGCCACATCGAATCGCTCGGCCTCGATGTTTGCAATCCGGTCGTCCAGCTCCACTGCGAGGCGAAGATCAGGATGCGCCGCCGCAAAGCTTGCCATCACATCGCCCAGCCACAATTGGGTCAGACTGACGGGTGCCGCGATGCGCAGTTCTCCGGATACGGTGTGGGTGCGCTCCGAAATGGCCTCCACGGCTGCGTCGAGACGCCGTGTCGAGTCGAGTGCGGCGTCGTAGAACGTGAGGCCCGCATCGGTCGGCACCGCGCCGCGGGTCGAGCGCAAGAGCAACTGGTTGCCGACGTCGCGTTCCAGGTCGCTGATGCGCTTGCTGACCACGGACTTGGAAAGATTGAGATGTCTCGCCGCCCCGGTAATGCTGCGTCGTTCGACAACAAGCATGAATGCCCGAATGTCTTCATAGTCGAGAGATCTCATGGATTGTTCCTTCCGTCGCACAACGTCGGCCGCGATAGCCAGCTTGACTGGAGGGCGACGGCGAATCGGCTTGTGGCCGCACGCCGTCGCCGCCAAGCTTCGATCATACTCTGAAAAACTTCAAAATAAATAAAAATATATGTTTTTCCGCAACCGCTTCATCCTGCGGAATGAATATAATTATTGGAAAAACGCAGGGAGGATCGAACGTGAATGACATGCAGGACATCCCGGCGGTGGCGGGGTCCAGGACGATGGCATCCATGCTGTCGGAGCGGATTCTGAGCGACATCGTGACCGGCGAACTCGCTCCCGGCTCGAAGCTGAACATGCGCGAGCTGGCGGCCCGTTACGGCGCAGGCATGATTCCGCTGCGCGAAGCCTTGTCGCGTCTGGCGACGAGCGGATTTGTCGAGGCGGAAGACCAGCGCGGATTTCGTGTCACGAGAATTTCCAAAGAGGATCTGGAAGACATCGTCGCGGTGCGGCAACGGATAGAGTCGGACGCGCTGCGAGACGCGATCGAGAGCCGTAATCTGGAATGGGAAGGCGCTCTGCTCGCGGCGTTACACCAGGTGAACAGCATCCAGACGTGTGCACCCGACGATCCGCAACGGATGAACCCCGCATGGGAACGGGCGCACGAGCACTTTCACACAACCTTGATCGCGGGCTGCCGCTCGCGCTGGCTCAAGCAATTCGCCGCGACGTTGCGGGTGCAGTCCGCGCGCTATCGTCACCAGTCGATCCGCAGCGTGCATGCGCCTTCGCGCGATGTGGCGCGGGAACACGAGAACATCGTGCGGGCCGTGCTGGCACACGACGCGGACCGCGCGTGTGAACTGCTGCGCGACCACTTCGGTACGACCGCCCGGCTGGTTCTGGGACAGGACAAGCCGAAGAAAAGCGGCGCCGCCCGTCGCAAACGCGGCGAGGAGCGGGCCGACGCATGAGGACCGTGGCCGTCCGCGTGATTCTCGTGGGAGAGCGTCGCGGCACGGCTCGGAAGTCGTCAAAACCTCGTCTGCAAGCCGATTCGCGCGAGCGTCTGTGAGCGGCCGCTCGTTGCGGCGTTCGGCTGAAGCAGGCCATTGATCCATGCATGCGTCGTCTCGCCGTTGCCGCTCGCGCGTTGATAGACGGCTTCCGCGTAGGTCATCGTCCGTTTCGAAAAATGATATTGCACGGCGGAGGTGATCTGATGCGCCCGGTTGTCGTCGAGCACCGCATTTCCTTTCATGTACTGATAGTCGAGCCCGGCCGTCCAGCTGCCCGAGATTGTCCATAACGCGCCGGCCTTGTAGACATCGATCTTCGCGCCGCTCGCGGTGTTCTTTGTATTCGTGTACAGCAGCATGCCGAGGACGCCGCCGAATCGGTAATGGACGCCCGCGCCGAAGTTGCGGATGCCGTCATGACCATTTCCCAGCTCGGGATATCTGGCCTCGACATACGCCACGCCGGCACCGAACGGACCGTTTTCATAGTTCACACCGGCACTGATCGTGGAATTGGCGGAAAACGAACCCGCCACGCCGCCGAAGCCGTATAGCGCACAAAGCTGAACCCCGCGAAAGTGGGGCTGCGATATTTGACCGAGTTCGCGACGCGCGTCGCGCCGGCGAGACGGTCAAAGTCGAAAGAGCCGGTCGGATTCTGCGGGACGCCCAGCGCACTAAATGGTCCCTGGCGGAAATCGTAGAGGCCGCCGAACAGGAACGCGCCGTCGAAGAGCCCGAGCGTCAACGTGTCGAACATGAAGTCGTACTGATTACCCAGTGTCAGCGTGCCGAGCCGCTCGCCGGAGAGACCAACGTACGCCGTGCGATTGAAAATCTGGCTGGCGCCGGGAATCGTTGCGCCACTGCCAAGGTCGAACTGCGAAGTCAGATCGAAGACCGCTTTTGTTCCGCCGCCGAGATCCTCGCTTCCTTTGAGCGTCAAGAGGTTCGGCGCAAAGATGCCGCTGTCGAACTGCGTCGTCGATCCGCCATGCTGGTTGTTCACATACGTCACACCGCCGTCGATCATGCCTTGCAACGTAACGCTACCCTGCGCGCATACGCTGCCAGGTAGAAATGCCGCGGCCACGCAGCCTGCGAGGCCGATCAGCGCCGTCTGTCTGTTCATGATGATTGGTTTCCCGTCTGACTACGTTCGGGCGTGTTCATGCTGCGGGCCGCGCCATTCGGCAGCGGCTCTGCGGGAAGGCCGTGCGCCTCGCGAGTGCGCGCTTGCGCTCTCACCGCAAGCGCCACAGGGACGCAACTGCTATACGCGCCGCATGTCGATGGTGATCAGCGTGATAGCGCTGCGGGAGTGGCAACGGTTTTCAGCCGGGCCGGTGCTGTTTCCTTCAGAGACACGGCGACGATCAACCCAATGGCCAGCGCTCCCATGCCGAGCTGCATGATGTACTGGATGCCAAAGTGCTTGGCGACGAAACCCGCCACGGCGGGCGCAATGCGCCGCCAAAAATCTCGCCGATGCCGCTCACCAGACCGGACGCCGTCGTCATCAATGTCGCCGGCACGGCCTCTGCGCTGATCGGTCCGACGCGTCAGCATGATCATGCTGAAAACAAAGAAGATCGTGGCCATCAGGAAGGCAAAGAGCAGGGCAGGATTCGGCCCCGTGCGCGACAGCAGATAGAGCGAGACGAATGCACCGAGCACGCAGAGAACCATGACGGGCTTGCGGCCAATCCGGTCCGATAGGGCCGGCATCGTCAGCGAGCCGAGCGTGCCGCCCGCTCCGATTGCGGACAGGACAAAGCCCATCTGCTGAAGACTCAGGTGAAGAAAGTCGATGAGGTAGTTGGGAAGCAGCGCGCTCAGAACGATCAGGCAGGTCAACCAGCAGAGCATGCCGACCACGTTCAACGGCACGTTGCGGTAGCGCAGGACATCATGCGACTTGTGACTGGCGCAATCATGCGTTTCGGTATGGAGCGCGGCTACACCTGGTGGGATATCGCGCAGCAGCTTCCACGTGAAAAAGCAGATGACGAGTCCAGGCAATGAGACCATCGCGAATATCCAATGCCACGGCATCACCTTGAGCAACTGTGTGACGAGGATGGGTGCGATTCCTAGCCCGAAGAGCGGTAACGCGGTCTGCTGAATTCCGACATTCTGGCCATGACGCTCGGGACTTGACGCATCCAGCGTGGCTGTAATGCTCGATGGCGCGTATGCGCCTTCGGCGAAACCCATCAGGGCGCGGATCAGGATCAGACTACCGACGCCCGTCGCGAGACCCGACGCGCCGGCGAGCAGTGAAAACGCGATCGCGGCCGGGATCAGGATTTTCCTGTGGCCGAACCGGTCGGCAAGCCTTCCCGTGAACATGGCCGACACACCCCACGCGATGGCGAGCGCCCCGTGATGTGGCCGAGATCCTGATAGTCGAGCCGCAGATCGGCCATCAGCACAGGGAAGAGCGGCATGATCATGAAGCGGTCCACGCCGACGAGTCCAAACCCAAGCGACAGCAGGGTCACGATTTTCCATTCATACGCGACGTCCCACGCGCGTTGGGGATCACTGTTCATGGCGGTTCTTCATAGACAAAACTGCGGACTGTTTCGCAGATGACGGCCGGTTGCAGCTGCTTCTACAATATATGCAACTGTACGGAATATATATTGTTATATGTTTTAGTTGTTTACGCCTACGGTGTTTTCGCGAGATGCGCCCGGAAGCTGCCGTAGAAGTGTCGTGGGATGCAAAGGGAGCGCCCGGACCGCGTGCCGGCGGTTGCGTCGAAGTCGATCCCTCGGCGCGCGATGCACGTGTGCGACGAAGAACGGGAAGAAGGAACGCGTCCGGGCACCGGACGCGAATCGAAGAATTCGTGGACTACGTGGGCGATGGGTCGCGAATGACTGTCAAAACGATGACGTGACCCCATTGTGACCAGGGCCGATCCTGGACCGGCCTTGTCGGTGCGCAGCATGCGCTCCCGTCCCGACTTCGTTTTGAGAAATCAGGTTGGGAGCGAGCGCTGCGGGTGCCGTCTTTGACGGCTTACTGCGCCGTCGCCCGCTCGCTCGCAGGCGTCATCTGTCCGAAACGGCCGCTGTTGAAATCCTCGACCGCCGCGCGGATTTCTTCATTCGTGTTCATGACAAACGGGCCATAGGCGACAACCGGTTCGTCGATGGGCTCGCCGCTCAGCACCAGCACGGTTGCGTCGCTGAGCGCGTCGAGTTGAACATCCGTGCCTTCCTGCCCGAGCAGAACCAGTTGCGCGTCGCTCGCGACCGGTTCGCCGCCGTTGACGCGAACCTGCCCGCGCAGCACGACGAGTGCAAGCGTCCTGCCGGCCGGCAGTCTCAATGTCGTCCCGCGTCCGGCATTGAGCCGCAGATCCCAGACGTCGATGGGCGTGAACGTATGCGCCGGTCCCTGGTTGCCCGCATAGTTGCCGGCAATCACGCGCAGTTCTCCGGCATCATCCGGCAAGCCGATCGCAGGAATCTGGCGGGCAAGAATGCTCTGATAGCCGGGGGCCGTCATCTTGTCTTTGGCGGGCAGATTGACCCATAGCTGGACCATCTCCAGCGTTCCGCCCGTTTTCGCGAAACCTTGCGAGTGGAACTCCTCGTGCAGGATGCCGGCGCCCGCGGTCATCCACTGGACGTCGCCGGGACCGATCCGCCCGCCGCTTCCCGTGGAGTCCTGGTGTTCCAGCTCGCCCTCGTACACGATCGTCACCGTTTCGAAGCCGCGGTGCGGATGTTGCCCGACGCCCAGACGACGGGCCGTGGGGGAAAAGTGCTTCGGTCCGGCGTAATCGAGCATCAGAAAGGGGCTCAGGTGGCGGCCCATGGTGTGATGCGAAAACAGCGTGCGTACCGGGAAACCGTCACCTACCCAATGCGAGCCGGCGTTGCTATAAGTGCCGAGAATCTTCTTCATCATCGAATGTCCTGAAGGCCAGCGGCCTTGTTTGCCTGGCTTCAAGAATAGAGGACGGGCGATGACACCGGTAGACAGTGAGCGTTATCCTCTGTGTCTCATTGATGGAACGATGGGATGCATCCAATGCAGGATCTCAACGATCTGTATTTCTTCGCCCAGGTGGTCGATCATCAGGGCTTCGCCCCCGCCGGTCGCGCGCTCGGCATGCCGAAGTCGACGCTGAGCAGGCGAATCGCGGTACTCGAAAAGCAACTCGGGGTGCGTCTCGTGCAGCGCTCCACGCGTCGCTTCTCGGTAACGGAAGTCGGCCAGAGTTTCTATGCTCATTGCAAGGCGATGCTGGTCGAAGTCGAGGCGGCGCAGCAGGTCGTCGACGCGAATCGCTCTGAACCGCAGGGTATCGTTCGCATGACCTGTCCTGTGGCGCTGCTGCACGCGCGCGTCGGTGCGATGGTGGCGGACTTCCTTGCGGCAACGCCGCGAGTGACGGTGCATCTCGAGGCGACCAATCGCGTCGTCGACGTGATCGGCGAAGGTATCGACGTGGCGATTCGCGTGCGTCCCCCGCCGCTCAAAGACAGCGATCTCGTGATGAAAGTGCTGGGCGAGCGGGCGTGGTTGCTGGTGGTCGGGCCTTCATTGCTGCAACAGCATGACATGCCTGCAGTGCCGGCCGATCTCACGACGATGCCAAGTCTCGATTTTGGTCCGCCGCATCAGGACCACGCCTGGCAGCTCGAAGGGCCGGACGGCGAAATGGCGACGATCCGCCATACGCCGCGTTTCGTCACGGACGACATGCTCGCGCTGAAGCAGGCCGCGATCGCGGGAGCCGGCGTCGTCCAGTTGCCGGTCATGATGGTGCAGGAAGAACTGAGGAACGGTACGCTCGCCGCGGTCACGCCGGCATGGAAGCCGAAGGGCGGCATCATTCACGCGGTGTTTCCGTCCAGACGAGGACTGCTGCCGTCCGTGCGGGCGCTGATCGATTTTCTCGCGATGCAATTCGAGCGGATAGAGGAGGCTTAGCAGGC
Source organism: Paraburkholderia sp. MPAMCS5 (assembly GCF_036016995.1). NCBI lineage: Bacteria > Pseudomonadati > Pseudomonadota > Betaproteobacteria > Burkholderiales > Burkholderiaceae > Paraburkholderia > Paraburkholderia sp. MPAMCS5. The sequence continues at coordinate 260,636 of NZ_JAYXBK010000003.1, read as the reverse complement.
TGTTGAAAAGCGCCCCGTGATGATGAGCGAAGCGGGTGTTGGTCTTCGCGGTCTCGCACTTTCTGCGTTGCTGGCAGCATCCGGATACGCCGCGGCAAGTGAGTATGGCTGCAAAGTACGTCTATGCCTTGCAAATCCAGCATCGAATGGTGGACCAAAGCCTTCAAAGATTGAAATCAAGCTTGGCAGCAGTACGTTGGCATGCGCAAACAATCCAAATCACGCATTAATCGCCCAGTTATGCGATGACCTGCACGCACTTCGCTCAGATGGCATTCATCCAATTCTGGTGACGTCAGGAGCCGTACAACTTGGTCGATGCGACATTGAGCCAGGTAGTGACGCGACTATAACGCGCGCCTGCCGGGCCGCCATTGGGCGGATTCGGCTCGTTACGGCTTTCTCTAAACACCTGTCCACCTGTCAAAGATTGGGTATTGTGCGGCGCAAATGCTGCTTAGCCGTCAAGACTTTCGCTCGCCGCGCGCAAGCGCCGGAATTGCCGCGGCCATCGACGCTATCTGTTACAGCAAAGGCATACCCATAACGCCCGTCCCTCAAACCCCGTTTACGCGGGAATCAAATTCAACTGCCTGCGAGGTTGACCTCCATGCGGTACGCGCGCGCATGCTTGCCTGCTCTTTCTTTTGACGCCGCTCCAGACCGCGGCGCTCTCCGGCGTCAAGGCGCTCCGAAACGACATCAAGCCTCGTCAGCGGTCTGCTGCATTTCCCACTCGATCAACCACGATTCCAGTCGCTCGGGCGGCAGCGGACGGCTCAGATGGTAGCCCTGCGCAAGATCGCAGCCAAGCTCGCGCAGTCGCCCGAGAACGTCTTCGTTCTCGACGCCTTCAGCCACGACCTTTAAGCCCATGTTGTGTGCGAGATCGATAGTCGAGCGCACAATGGTCTCGTCGTCCTTGTGCTGCGTCATGCCCATCACGAACGACTTGTCGATCTTCAGTTCGTCGACGGGCATCCGCTTCAGATACGAGAGCGACGAATAGCCGGTGCCGAAATCATCGACGGAAAGGCGAATGCCCAGCGCGTGCAGACGATCGAGCGTTTCGATCGCGTGATTGGGGTCGTCCATGATCGCGCTCTCGGTGATCTCGATCCACACCAGTTCGGACGGCACGCCGTGCTTCGACAGCAGCGCGCGGAAGGTGTCGGGCAGCGTCGACTGGATCAACTCGCGCGCCGACACGTTGACGGACACGGCGAGCCTCACGCCCGCCGCGAGCCACATCGCGCACTGGCCGATCGCCTTGTCCGCGACCCAATGCGAAATGGCCTTGATGTAGCCGGTCTGCTCCGCGAACGGAATGAATTCGTCGGGCGCCACGAAGCCGCGCGTCGGATGTTCCCAGCGCACAAGCGCTTCCACATACTTCACGCTGCCTGTCGCGAGATCGAGCTTGGGCTGGTAGTGCAGCGTCAACTGATCGTGCTCGACGGCCTGGCGAAGTTCGCTCATCAGCGAAAGCCGCTCGGCGCTGCTGTGATCGTGCTTGATGTCGTAAATCGCGTAACCGGTATTGGTGCGCTTCGCGACGTACATCGCGATATCGGCGCGGCGCATCAGCACGTTCATGTCCGCGCCGTCCTGCGGGTAGGTAACGATGCCGATGCTCGCGCCGACATCGACGAGCTGTCCTTCGATCGTGGTCGGCGTTTCCAGCACCTTGATCAGACGCGCGGCGAGGCGCTGCGCGTCGTCGTTCGTGTCGCCGGGCAGAAGCACCGCGAACTCGTCGCCGCCCAGACGCGCGACAACGTCCGTGCCGCGCAGCGCGGCGCGCAGACGTGTCGCGACTTCCACCAGAAGCTGGTCTCCGATCGGATGGCCGAGCGTATCGTTGACATACTTGAAACGATCGAGGTCCATCATCAGCACACTGAAGGTGTGTTGCGCGGGATCATCGCCTGTCTGCGCCTGGTCGATGGCGGCCTGCAAACGGTCGTTGAACATCGCGCGGTTTGCCAGACCTGTCAGCCGGTCCATGTACGCGAGTTCGGTGATGCGCCGCTCGCGTTCCGAAATGACGTGCTGCATGTGGTTGAACGCTTTCGTGAGCTGGCCAAGCTCGTCCTGATGCGCGACCTCGATCGGCTGATCATAGTTGCCGCTCTCCACGCGACGCGAAAAGCGCATCAGCGCCTGCACGGGTTGCGTCACGCTGCGCGCGGTGAGCATGCTGCCGACAATGGACAGCAGCACGCCGAGCGCCGTGATGAGCGCGAGCGCCGATTGCAACTGGTGGAATGGCGCCATGATCTCGCGCAGCGACCGCTGCAGCATGACGGCAGTCGGCTCGCCGCTCGACTGCAGCATTGCGATGCGTGTCGCGTAGTCCTGGTCGGCGAGATCCGCGACACTCGCGCGCGCATGCCGCGTGACGGGCCGCGAACTGGCGAGCACGGTCCAGCGTCCGTCAGGAAGACGGTTGAGAAACGACACGTCGAGCGACGTAACCCCCGCGATCTCGCGCGCCGTGCTGTCGTCGATCAGAAAGCCCATCGCGACCCACGCGATCGTCAGGGGCGCCTTGACGGGCACGGCGACAACCTGGTACAGCTTGCCGTCGATCGTCAGGATCGACGAAGCATCGCCTTTGCGCACGGCGGTGCGGATGAGTTTGGCGAGCGCAAAGGCCGCGTCACTTTGCGATGGACCGCGGCTGTCGGCCGTCACGCTGCCGTCCGGGTTGGCGAGCATCACGATGTCCGCATTGACACGGCTGCCGTGATTTCTCAGCGCAGAGACGACGGTGTTTTCGTCGTGCGTCGCCACGGCCTCGCGAAAGCCGAAGTCCGCCGCCACGACTGTCGCCGCCTGCGTGAGCTTTTCGCCGTTCGCGCTCAGGACCTGGCGGAACACGTTTTCGGCGACGACGAGCTGCGTTTCGGAATTACTGCGGGCGTTACTGCGGATCACCGTGCTGATGACGGCATAGCCGGCAAGCTGCACCGCGAGCATCAACAGCACGACGACGATGGCTATACGGGTACGCAGGCTGTGGAATCGCATTGCGTGTCCCAGTCAGTCCGGGTCGGCCGACAGGGTCAGTCTGAACGACGCTTTCGTGTCGTCCCTGACCGCCGTGGCTTGCACCGGGAGTCCGTTGACATCGGCGAGCCGGTGGTGCCACGCGGTGACTCTGTAATTGTCGGGAGGCACGTTCTCGATCGTCGCCTGGCCGTTGTGGTCGGTCTTTGCGAACCAGGGGGTGTCGACGACGAGCAGGTAGGCGACCATCGAATCGTGAATGTTGCACCCCATCACGACGAGGCCGGGCTTGTCGAAGACGACCGGCTTCGCGGGCACGCCGTGATACAGATTCAATTCGAACCTTTTCGCAGGCGAAAACGAGTAGACGTCGTGCTCGAAGTTGTCTTTGTTTGGAAACTTGATCGCCGTACCGGTTTGTACGACGGACACCTTCGGCACGAATTTGCGCTTGATCTGATCGATGATCGCGGTGCCCGCTTTCGCCGGAGGCAACTTGCCGCTGACGGGCGTCGCGTAGACGATTGCGTCGGGCACGGGGGCCCCCGTCTGGTCGAGCACGGACACTTGCAGGCTCGCGGCGCTAGCTGTAACGAAGTGGCCGCCAAGTGCAAAGGCGGATATCGCGAGCAGAGCGCCCCGGCAGTGTTTAACGTCGAATTTGAAGCGATAAACGGAAGTATTCATTCGCGGTCCTGGATATCGCGGTACATCGGCGCGAGTTTCGCGAGTAGCTTGTTCTGCGCGCGAAACGGCACGCCGTTTCTGTCCATCGCGGTTTGCAGGTCTTCAACCATGGCGTCGAACGCGGCGCGGTCTATGTTCTGTCCTTCGTGCGTACGCTTCATCGTGCGGCCGGTATACGTGCACGGACCACCCAGCAGCACGCACAACTGCTCGCCCAACTTCTGCTTGATGCGCTTGACGGGCGCGCCGTCGAAATACGACGCGGTGCGCGGGTCCTTGAGCACGAGATCGTATAAATCGTCGATGATCTTCGCGAGGCCGGGCTGACCGCCGAAGGTCTGATAGAGCGAATCGTCGGCATGCGCGGGCGCGGCGAAGAGCAGCGCGGCAAGCGGCAATGCGGCACAGGCTGCGCAAGCGAAGCGCCGAAGAGGTGAACGTGTTTGTCTCATCAGAAGCCCACTTGCAGCGACGCGTATGCGCCGCGCTGATTCCGGATCGTCGCGATATCGCCTAGCGACACGTACGCGAGCGTGAGCGAAACGTGTTTGTTCGGCGCCCACGCGATGAACGCGTCATAGGCGTTCTGCTCGCGCGCGAAGCCGAGGTTGTCAGGCTTGCTGCGATATTCGGCGCCCACGGCGACATGGCGCGACAGCAGATACGCAACCGACGACTCGAATTCCGGGTGATAGGCATTCGACTTGTCGCCGCCGAACCCGAGCAGGCCAAACTGGTTTGCCTTCGTGAGGCGCAGCGTGCCGTTGAGCAACAGGCTCTGTGAGAGAAGCAGCTTCGTTGCGGACACATATAAGTCAGTGCCTGAATTGCTCTTCGCGCCGACTGCCGTCACGACGTCGCCCTGTTCGTTGTGCTTGAACTGGATGCCGGCGGCGATCTGTGGCATCCACGTGTCCTGATCGAGCACGGCATCGCCGAGCACGCGCACTTTAAAGCCGATCGTTTCCATGCCGAACCTGAAGCCCGAGCCGAGGCCGAGTTGCGCACCGGCATCACGCGTATCGAAGACCTGACGCGCAATCGAAAACTCGACGCGGTTCGCCACGCCCACGAGTGCGCCGTAGGTGTTCAATCCGAAGTCGCGTGTGCGCACATAGGTGGCGTGCGCGTTTGCGCCCACTTGCGAGGCCGTGCCATAGCCGCCGATCACGGCCCATGGTGTCAGGCCGCCGCCCGCACTGCCTTCGATTTCGGAAACTCCGCCCGTGAGCAGCAGCTTGCCGCCCGTCGTGAGAGAAGAGGGCGCGTCGGTCACGCCCGGTTCGTCGGCGCGACCGGCCACGGAGTAAATCCCTAACGCCGCGAGCAAGGCGCTAGCGATTACGCTGACAGGTGTCCTACAAAACATATATCGTTTGAATAGAGTGATTGCGGCTCACCTTGCGGCGAGTCGTTTCCCACTGTGCAGCTCGGTGCTTCACGACCTAGGGGAGAGATTTTTCGTCGCGCGTCGGATGATCGGGGCTGTGATCGATCGACGGTTCTCTGCTGACATTCCATCTATCGGCATCTCGCCGTGACAACTTGAGCGGTAATCACGCCTCAATCTGGAATCGGCCAGGCGTTGGCGAGGTGTTGCCGAACGGTTTTTCGCCAAATGAGCGCTATATGCGTGCAAATGATGATGCGCAAAGGTTTGCGCATTTAAAGGCCCGGGACGGAAAAAAAGCCTGTTTTTTTCACCCTCGGTAAGCCGGGGAGGGGTTGTTGCATATCGGAAGATCGGCTTATGGGCGAGATCGCCAGATGGCTCCGGTGCGAATACGCAGGCCGGCCGAAAATCTTCGGATAGCTATGGAGAGCTTATCAATAGCCTTTGTCGGACGAGTACATCTGTTTAACGAACTTTCCATTCCCTGACACGCAGTGCTGATCGATTGGGAATGCCTGCTATAGCCAGAATGGCCTGGCATCTGTGCGCCACCGAACGCCGCGACAGAGTTTATGGCTTTTCCGTGTTGGTTGCCGGAACGCCGGGTTGAGGTTTTGCACCCGCAAGAGGACGCCGCCCTTCAGGTGGCAATGTCGATGGATCGACTGGCTGGGCGCCTTTTTCAGCTTTAGGATGCACCCCTTGAAACGGCGGAGGCGTATCGTCAGGCGAATCGCAAAACGGCACAAACCCGCAATCGGCGCCGCCGCTTTTGCAGTGCCAGCCCCAGTGACATGCAGCACTCGCGGTGTTCGAAGCCATCGCCAGAAGAAACAGGGTTGTGGTAATCAGTCGTCTCATTGTCCTCTCCAGAAACATCGCGTCTGGCAGGTTCAGAACGCGTTTGTCGCGAAGGGCAATTATCGAAGGTGCGGAATATGAAAGAAATATTTCGCATCACGAACGGTTTGCGAAAAACAAGGTCTGGGAAGTCTTGCGTTCGGTTGTGTTACGGACTATAACCAAATCCACACCGTTGTCTAGCTCCGAATAGTATCCGACAAGACTTCTCCTCTGACGATAGCGCATGCCATCGGAAAAGCCGCGCCGGTAGCAAGGTTGCGCCTCGCCGAAAGTCCTTCGACGCATTCGACTTTAAAACCCATGCGGCGACGGTCTTTTCTGATTGCATTTGTTTTATCGCAGTAAATTGCCGCGTTACTTGTATTGCTATTTACCGGATATGGATTGGGCCCGGAAAAACTATTGCCACGGCAAATTCCGAGAGGCGATTATCTTGTCAGGTACTTCGCCGGCAAGTCCGTATTCGTATTCAACGAGGAAGGAGACACCGATGCTTATTGCAAATACTCTCGGCCGCCCATTATCACGTTCTTTGGGAGCGGTGCTTGTAGTACTCGGCTTGCATTCCATTCCCTGCATGGCGGCATGGGTAGAACAGGGGCCCGGAGCCATACTCAACGGACAAACGGAAGGACTGTCAGGCAACCCGGTGTCGGGTGCTTCGATAGCCATTGCGCCTGATTTAACTCATCCGGGCGTCGTCTACATTGGCACCGTGAATGGAGGCGTATGGAAAACAGCAAACATAAATGCTGCCACGCCTTCGTGGGTTCCGCTCACGGACCTCAAATTGCCTGCGCTCTCGATTAACTCGCTAGCTCTCAGTCCTTTGGACTCCCGTGTGATATTCGCCGGCACCGGCAGCACGAGTTCGGACGCATTCGACGGCAGCCCGGGATTCGGCGTGGCAAGGTCAACCAATGGCGGATCGAGCTGGAAGATTCTGGCGCAATCGACGTTTGCCGGACGTCGCATCAACAGTATTGTGCCGACGACCATTTCCACGAACGGACTCGGCGGACAGGTCGTCCTTGCCTCCACCTTGTTCGATGGCGGCGGCGTGTATCGAAGCACGAACGGCGGCGCGGCGTTCACTCGCGTGTCGGGCGCTTCGGGACTCCCCGATGCTGGCGTGAGCAGCCTGGTTGCCGATCCGACGAATCACATGCGCTTTTATGCCGGCGTGCCGCAGGGATTCGGCGGCGGAACTGGCGCAGGCGTGTACCGCAGTCTCGATGGCGGCGCCACCTGGTCGGTTGCAAAAAGCGGACTTTCCGCACTTGGCACGTCGGAACGGATTCTTCTTTCCGTCAGTAGGAACACGGGCGTCGTGTACGCAATGGTCATTAACGCCAGCGGGACTTTGAGTGGCGTATTCCGATCGACTAATGCAGGGGGAAACTGGACATCGATGGGCGTTCCTTCGCCTTCGATCCTTCCCGGAGAGCAAGGCATCATTCATGGTGCGATCCTCGCGGACCCCAACAACGGTAGCGTCGTCTACTTGTCGGGTGATCGACAGGATCTGCCCAACCCAAACGGCTGTACGAACTTCTCAGGCAATGTGTTTCGCGGCGACGCGTCGCTCGCTTCGCCATGGCAAAACATCGTGTGTGACGCAGCGCAGGGCACGTCGCCCCATGCCGACTCGCGCGCGATGGCGTTCGACACCAACGGCAATGTAATCCAGGCGAACGACGGCGGCGTGTACCTTCTTTCGAATCCCAATAGCGCCGCCCGTGTGTGGTCTTCTTTAAACGGCAACGTTCGCCCGACCGAGTTTCATTCAGTCGCCTACGACTCGGTTTCCCAGACGTTGATCGGTGGAGCGCAGGATACGGGAACGCCCATGCAGAACAAAAAAGGCGGCTTGACGTGGAGCGATTTTCTGCAGGGCGACGGCGGCGTTGTCGCCATCGATCTGAGCGCGTCGCATCCGGGCAACTCGATCCGCTATACGAGTTTCGACTTCCTGGGTAACTTCAATCGTTCGACCTGGAACGCCAGCAACACGCTCGTCAGCGGGCCGACGCGTGTTGCGCTGCAGATCGTATCTGGACCGGGCGCGGGCCGTACGCTCTTTCAGGCGGACCCGAACATTCAGTTCTACAACCCTTATGTACTCAACGCGATCGATCCATCCCGAATGCTGATCGGAACCGCCAGCATTTATGAATCGACCAATATGGGCGACTCTCTGGCCAACCTCGGTTTCACCGATCACTTTGTTTCGTCACTCGCATATGGAGGGCGCAGCAAAGGCCAAAACAATCCCGGCGTCTTTTATGTTGGTTTAAGCGGAACCGCCGGGCCTTTCATCCTTCATCGCGCGACATCGTCGTCCGCTGTTGTGCCGCTTAATACTTATCCTGGAAGCGCCGTGCGCAGTCTCGTGATGGACCCACAGGACTTCAGGCACGTTTTCGTGGTCGACGATCAAAGCCGGGTGTGGGTGTCGCTTAACGAAGGGACGACCTGGACGGAGATCACATTTAATTTGCATTCCCGCATTGAGGACGTCAGGACAATCGAGCTTATCCGCGCATCGACTGGCGAGAGTGAGTTTGCGTCGCCTGTTCTGGTTGTCGGCGGTCTGGGGGGCGTTTTCCGCCTTCAGGGAGCGAATTGGGTCAAGCTGAGCACTCGACTGCCCCACGGACTTGTGTCAGACCTGCATTACAACGCCACCGACAATCTTCTGCTCGCCGGCTTGCTTGGCCGAGGCGCCTGGACGCTTGCGCGCCCGCTGAATGAAACGGACGGCGAAGACGAGTCTGAGTCGGATTCTGAGTCTGGGTCTGGGTCTGGGTCTGGGTCTAACGCGACGATGAAGCAAGTGAATAACGTCAGCTCCGCGGCGCTCGAAACAACGGAAGTGCGTGCGGCTCTGACGACCCAAGGCGAACTAGTCAAAGCACCGCCGACAGTTCGACCTAACGCGCCAAAGTTGACAAAGCCTTCCGAGTGAACCGGTGAGGCGGCTGCAAAGAAGCTGAGTCACAATAACCCAGCGCGGCTTTCGCCCAACGTGCAGGCTCGTGTTTCCTGGTGAAGGAAGCACGAGCCGGGTTAATCGTATTTGTCGCGTGGTCGCGCGGTCGCGTGGTCGCCGGGCAACAGCACGGTCATTCGCCTGGCACGTCACGCTGCGGTTTGGGCGCGACTGCGATATTCGCGGTTCGAGAGTATGAGCCGGAGTCTGTCGAGCGAAAGTGGTTTAGTCAGATGGTGGTCGAATCCCGCGGCGAGAGCGCTGCATTTGTCCGACTCGGATGCGTAGCCGGTAAGCGCGATCAGCAACGTGTCGTCGAATTCCCGAACTTGCCTGATGGCGCGCGCGAATTCCAGACCATTCATCTCCGGCATGCCGATATCGACAATCGCGACGGCCGGGTGTCGTTCGGACATCAAACTAATGGCATCCGTTCCGTTGTCGGTTTTGGTGACCTGATGGCCTTCCAGCTCAATGAGCAGGCCAAGAACTTCCAGCGCGTCGATGTTGTCGTCAACGAGCAATATGTCGGCGGCTTGCGAGACCCTCACTGTTGCAGGGCGTTCAGCTTTCGCATCGTCGGGCGCGCAGAGTATGGGCAAGCGAATCGTTACGCGAGTGCCGCGACCCGCTCCTTCGCTATGGACCGAGATCGTTCCGTTGTGAAGTTCCACCATGCGCCTTGCGACGGCGAGTCCTATCCCCAAGCCTCCATCTGAACGTGAGCGGCTGCGCGCGGGCTGAGTGAAGAGTTCGAAAATATGGGGCTTGACGGCCGCGTCTATGCCGATGCCATTGTCCACGACGCTCAGCGTGACGAGTGTCGGCGGCGCGGCGTCGGAAGGGTTTTGTTCGACGCCCGCGTTCAGCGCTATCGTTCCGCCCGCCGGCGTGTACTTCGCGGCGTTCGACAGCAGATTGCCCAACACCTGAGTCAGACGCACGTGGTCCGCATGCACATGGACCGGATTATCGAGCCCGTTGATTTGAAGAACGTGCCTGCGGGATTCGATGTGATGGCTGACGGCCTTGACAGCGTCGGACACAATGTCGTTGAGCAGGGTATCCGAGTACCGGATCGCAATCTTGTTGTATTTCACTCGCGCGGCATCGAGCAGGTCATCCACTAGCGCGCGCAAATGCTTCATCTGCCGGTGTGCGATTCTCAGCACGTCAACGGCTTGCTGCTTGTCACTGCACAGGCGCATTGCCGTGGTGATCGCGCCGTCGATGGGCGTCATCGGGTTTCTCAGTTCGTGTCCCAGCATCGCGATGAACTCGTTATGCTGGCGGTCCGTCTCCTGGCCGCTGTCGCGCGCATTGACCACGGCGAGCGCCGAGCCGGCGAAAACCGATAGGTCGGTGAGCAACCTGACGTCTTCCAGGTCGAACCGGCAGGCGTTTGTGTGCGACATCACCCAGATGGCGCCCAACTGTTCGTCGTCAGCCTGAATCGGAACAACGATTCCTTCGGGAACCTCGACACCGGGCCACGCGAGGCATGCGAATTGTTCTTGCGGCCGGACAAAAAGACGCGGCGCGCCGCCTTCCAAAGTCAACCCGCACGGGCACTCGTCCCAGGCGGTGGTTTTACCCTGCAGGGCGGCACACATTCCCGATACCGCCAGCCACCGGAAGACGGGCTTGCCATCGATATCTTCGATCAGGCTGATGCCCGCGCTGCCTGCACGGCAAAGAGACAGCGCGGTATCCGCGATGGATTGCAGCAGGTCTTGCCGCGGTCCGGTTTGCGCTCGCGCGAGGGCGACGAGCGCCTGATTCTCGGCACGATGGTCGGCGGCGCGAGCGGTCCGGCCGCAGAGTGCGTCCGCGCCACCATCAACTGGATTACTCACCATAGCGACGTAGGGAAGAGAAAAACGGGTGCCGACGGTTGAAAGCTCAATGCCAGAAAGACAGGCAGACGCCGCGGGGGAATGGAGCCCCACACTACGGGACGATTTATGCAAAGTCAACGAGGGGTCGCACGGAGGCGGCCGCCTCCTGTTCACCGTGATGGGTGACGTCGGATAAGGCCGACGACGGGCTTCCAACCGGTGGGTCGAGGCGACGATCCAGCCCAGGGAAAACCTTGTACCGGTCCCGCCAAATTCGCTTTGACCTTCTTTCGATTCGAAACTACACTCTTTCGAAACAAAAGAGTTTTCTTTCGAGATCGGAGACATGCTGGCAAACAAGAGTTCCCTCAAGCGGCGGCTGCAAATCGTCGAACTGGTCCGCAAGCGCGGCGAGGTGTCGGTTGACGAACTCAGCCAGGCATTCGACGTGTCGAGCGTCACCATCCGCACGGACCTGACCTATCTGGAGCAGCAGCGCTACCTGATCCGGTCGTTCGGCAAGGCGCGGTATCTGGCGCAGAAGCTCGGGGACAACGTATTGGTGCCCGTGGCGGACGGGGCAACCCGAAAGGCGTCGGAAACCGCGATTGCGCGATTTGCCGCCGAGGCCGTCGACGACCATCAATCGCTGATGCTGGGCGCGGGCGAGATCGTCCACAAGATCGTGCCGTTCCTTTCTGACCGCTCCAATCTGGCCTTGCTGATGCAGGACATTGGGATGGCGCAAACGGCACAGCGGTTTCTGCATTGCGAGCTGTTGTTGACAGGAGGGCAGCTCGAAGCGGGCGCCTCGGCGATGACGGGCCCCGACGCCGAGGCCTCGCTGACGAGGCGATCCATCGACCTTTGTTTTCTGGAGGCCTCCGGGCTCGACCGCGACGGCAATCTGCTGTGTGCGGACCCCGGCGTGGCGCGCGTGCTTGAAGCCGCGCGGCGCGCGGCCAATCGAACGATTGTGGTTGCGTACCAGCCGCAACTGAACGAGCGGGACGGTGAAGTGATCGCCAATGTGTCCGACATCGACGCGCTGCTGATCGATGACGGAATCGATCCACCCGTCATGGAGCTCATGCCGCGCAAAGGCCTTCAGCTTCATCGAAGGGAAAGCGGAATTCTGGAGTTCCGCAAATCCAGCAGCTAGCGTTGCCCGCGAGTCGATAGGCGCTTTCATCTTCGGCGTCATCGACACGCGTATGAATTTGATGAGCACTGCGTAGTTTAATCAACTGATCGAAAAGGGGCGTCGTCTTTTCGTCGCCGTTTGCATCGAAGTCAAACGAATAAGCGCCATGGCTAACACTGAACTGCATCGCGCCGGCAAAGCCGGCTACATCCTGACGATGGGCGAAATCCTGGTCGAGATCATGGCCACCGAGCGCGGGCAGTCGTTCCGTCAGCCCGGCGCCCTGATCGGTCCGTACGCGAGCGGCGCACCGGCGATCTTTATCGATCAGGCCGCGAAAGTGGGGAGCCGCTGCGCGATCATCGGCTGCGTCGGCGATGACGACTTCGGCGCACTCAATGTCGAGCGCCTGCGCGCGGACGGTGTGAATGTCTCGGGAATCTCCGTCATCAAAACCGCTACGACGGGCAGCGCATTCGTCACCTACCGCGAAAATGGCGAGCGCGACTTTATCTACAACATTGCAAACAGCGCCTCGGGGCACCTGTCGGTCGGCAACATTCGCGACGATCTTCTGAAGCAGTGCGGCCACTTTCATGTGATGGGTTCGTCGCTTTTTTCATTTCGCATTATCGAAGCGATGAAAAAGGTCATAGAGACCGTGAAAGGACACGGCGGCACGGTGAGCTTCGACCCGAACATCCGCAAGGAGATGTTGCGCATTCCCGAAATGCGCGAGGCGCTCGACTTCATTCTGGACTACACCGATGTATTCCTGCCGAGTGGCCACGAAGTGATGCTGCTCGCCAGTGCAAGCAGCGAGCGCGGCGCGGTCGAGGAGCTACTGAAGCGCGGCGTGCGTGAAGTGGTGGTCAAGCGCGGCAAGGACGGATGCAGTTACTACGATGGAACGACTGAGTTGAATCTGCCGGCGTTCCCGGTCGAGGAGGTCGATCCGACGGGCGCGGGCGACTGCTTCGGCGCGACGTACATCGCCTGCCGCGCTCAAAGCTTCGGCGTCGAAAAGGCGCTGAGCTATGCGTGCGCCGCTGGCGCTCGGGCAGTGACGTTTCGCGGGCCGATGGAAGGCACCGCGACGCAGGCCGAACTCGACGCATTTATCGCGAACCCTTCGGAGCAACATCATGGCTAATGTCGTGTTCCGCCTCTCAGGCGACGAGGGCGCGGCGAACAGGCTCAAGGGCATCTATTCGATTTGCTCCGCGCATCCGTGGGTGCTGGGCGCAGCAATGAAACAGGCGCTCGACGACGGCACGCCGCTCCTGATCGAATCGACATCGAATCAGGTTGACCAGTTCGGCGGCTATACGGGAATGAAGCCGGCGGATTTCGTGCGCTTCGTCTATCTGATCGCCGATCGCGTCGGTCTGCCGCGTTCGAGATTGATACTCGGGGGTGACCATCTCGGACCCAATGCATGGCGCAGCCTGCCCGCGAAGGAAGCCATGCAACGCGCGGAAGCGCTTATCGATGCTTACGTGTCCGCCGGCTTCACGAAAATTCATCTCGACACCAGCATGAGTTGCGCAGACGATCCGGCGCGTCTCTCAGATGATGTCGTCGCCGCGAGAGCCTCGCGCCTGTGCGCAATCGCCGAAGCCGCTGCCAGGCGCGAAGGCAGAAGCGAAAAACCCGTGTACATCATCGGCACGGAGGTTCCGGTCCCCGGTGGCGCTGCCGAAGAACTGGCCACCGTGGAAGTCACGCATCCGGAAGCTGCCCTGGATACGGTGGCGATTCACCGCAATGCCTGGCGAGAGCGCGGGCTCGATCATGCCTGGCAACGCGTGATCGCCCTCGTTGTTCAGCCTGGCGTCGAGTTCGATCACACGAAGGTCGTGGACTACCAGCCTCAGCTTGCCACGAAGCTTTCCGGCGTGCTTGAACAGTTACCCGGCATGGTATTCGAGGCTCATTCGACCGACTATCAGAAGCCGGAATCTCTCGCCGTGCTGGTGCGGGACGGATTCGCAATTCTGAAAGTGGGCCCAGGCGTCACCTTTGCCCTGCGCGAAGCACTCTATGCGCTTTCCGACATCGAGGCCGAACTCGTTGCTCCGGACGCAAGGTCGAACCTGCGTGACGTGGTCGAAAGAGTCATGATCTCGAAGCCCGGAAACTGGGAAAAGTACTATCACGGCGACGATCAGGAAAAGCGGCTGCTGAGAACTTATAGCTATAGCGACCGCGTGCGCTACTACTGGGCTGACCCTGAAGTCGATGCGTCGGCCCGGAAGCTCATCGGCAACCTGACGTCCCTGACCATTTCAGAGAACCTGCTCAGTCGCTTCCTGCCGGCGCAATACTGGCAGTTCAGGCGTGGGCTGATCGACGCGTCGCCGATGAGCCTGATCCAGAGCAAGGTTCGCGAAGTCATCGGCGTGTACGCCGCCGCATGCAAGGCATGAAGCGCATTCCATTCAGAAGAGCGCGCCGAAAGCCGCAATGAAACACGACCGGGCTACCCGGCATTGAGCGCGTTGTGCGTTCGACAGCCGATCATTGCGCTCGCGTCGACATTCTATTGATCCACGGTGGCAGAACACCGTTCTACAAGAGCTGCAAAAAGCCGGGTGGAGCGGAGAAACACAGTAGTCCAAATGAACTGGAAGAAACAGATCAACGGAGACAGACATGAAGACGAAAGCCTCAACCCGCCGCGCGGTCATCCGCCAGGCTGTACTCGCCGGTGTCACGATTGGCGCAGCACAATTCGCCAGCGCGGCGAACGTGACGATTGCGACGCTCAACAATCCCGACATGCTGGAGTTGAAGAAGCTCTCGGCAAATTTCGAAAAGGCGAATCCGGATATCAAGCTCAACTGGGTGATTCTCGAAGAGAACGTGCTGCGCCAGCGCGCGACCACCGACATCACGACAAACAGTGGCCAGTTCGACGTCGTTGCGATTGGCACGTATGAAGCGCCGCAATGGGGCAAGCGCGGCTGGCTGGCGTCCATGACCGGTCTGCCGGCCAGCTACGATCTCGACGATGTCGTCAAGACCGCGCGTGACGGGCTGTCTTCGAACGGCCAGTTGTGGGCCTTGCCGTTCTATGTCGAAAGTTCGATGACCTTCTATCGCAAGGATCTGTTCGCGGCAAAGGGCCTCAAGATGCCGGATCAACCTACCTACGACCAGGTCAAGGAATTCGCCGACAAGCTGACCGACAAGGCCAACGGCGTGTATGGCATCTGTTTGCGCGGCAAGGCGGGTTGGGGCGAGAACATGGCTTACGTCTCGACAGTAGTCAACACGTACGGCGGACGATGGTTCGACGAGAACTGGAAGGCGCAGATCGACACGCCCGAATGGAACAAGGCGGTCACTTTCTATTCCGACCTGCTTAAAAAAGACGGCCCTCCGGGAGCCAGTTCAAACGGCTTCAACGAGAACCTGACGCTGATGTCGTCGGGCAAATGCGCGATGTGGATCGACGCGACCGTCGCGGCCGGCATGCTTTATAACAAGGCACAGTCGCAAGTCGCGGACAAGATCGGCTTCGCCGCCGCGCCGATTGCAACGACGCCGAAGGGATCGCATTGGCTTTGGTCGTGGTCGTTCGCTGTACCGAAGACCTCGAAGTCACAGGACGCCGCGAAGAAGTTCGCCGAATGGGCGACGTCGAAGGAATACATCGACCTGGTGGCGAAAGACGAAGGCTGGGCTTCGGTTCCGCCGGGCACGCGCAAGTCGACCTACGCCCGACCGGAGTACAAGCAGGCTGCGCCGTTTGGCGAGTTCGTTCTGAAGGCGATTGAAACTGCGAGTCCGAATGATTCGACACTGAAGAAGGTGCCATACAGCGGCGTCCAGTTCGTAGGCATTCCTGAGTTTCAGTCATTCGGCACCGTCGTGGGCCAGTCCATTGCCGGTGTCGTGGCCGGGCAGACGGACGTGGCGTCGGCGCTGAAGGCGGGAAATGCCGCCGCCGATCGCGCGGTTCGTCAGGCCGGCTATCAAAAGTAAGCCTGGAGCGTGCTCAGGATGCGGGGCGCTGGCAAGCGCCAGTGCCGCCGCGAATTCCTCGACCGTCAGTCGCTCGCGCCGCCCTAGGAGCCTGGATAATTATTGCCCGGTCAGTAGCTTGTCGAAGTCGCGATCGAGCCCGGCCAATGATGAATCGATCTTCGCGCGCTTCTCTTTCACCCACGCGTCCTGTTGCGCGAGCTTCGCTTTCGCTGCAGTCAGCATGCGCTCCATCTCAGCCGGTTGAGGGCCGCCGACGGTGCGCCTGTTGTTGACGATCGCGGCCGGATCGAGCGTCGAGCGAAATTCCTCCTCGCTCATCGGAAGCACGCCATTGCCGTAGCCGCCGGTGGTGTCGGCATAGATTCGCTGCGCCTGATCGTAGGGGAAATCGCTCGGCTTGATATCGTGCGCTCTCGCATATTCCACGACCTCCGACGCAAAGTGGTGCCCGAGTCTGAAAGGCAGCTTGTATTTCCGCATCAACACGTCGGCGACTTCCTGCGATGCGGTCCAATCGCTATTCAACTCGTCCAGTGCCCGGCCCTGATCGATCACCAACGCGCCGAGGATCTCGTCCCACTTTCGCAAGACGCGAATGGCGCTGTTCACCATGTCCTTGTTGTCCCTGACTTCCTTTGCATCGGGCATACCCGGCGGCAGATTGTGTGCGCGAATGACCGGGCCCATGGCGAGCGTGATGGCTGTCGATGCATCGGCGCGCGTCGAATTCAGCAGACCCGGATTGCGTTTCTGAGGCATGGCGCTGGAAACGTAGGTGTTGTTGCCGCCCTCCTGAAGCAGAATCCACGGACGCGGCTGCGCATATTGCGTCATGACGTCTTCGATAAAACTGCCCGCATGAAGCGCGATGCTCGTGACGATCGAGCCGACTTCCACCGGATGATCGACGGCGGCGATCTGATGGGCATCGTAGGCGTTATCAAGGATGTCGGCGAAGCCCAGATACCGCGCCATGCGAGAACGGTCCAGCGGCCAGCTCGTGCCGTTCAGAACCGTTGTGCCCATCGGGCACAGATCGATGCGCGCGTACGCTTCGCGAATGCGTTGAGCGTCCCGATCGAGAGCCGCGGCGTAGCCGAGAAGATAGTGGCCGTAACTGTTCGGCTGGGCGGCGACGCCGTTGGTGTAATTCGGCACGATGGTGCGCTCATGCTTCTGGGCGAGCGTCACGATCGTCGCGGACGTCTTGTTCAGCTGTTCGGCGAGGCGGAGCATGTCGTCGCGCATGATGGCCGCGCGATAGGTGGCATGCATGTCCTGGCTCGAGCGTCCCGCGTGCAGGAGCGTGACATCCATTCCTGCAGCCTGAATCAGCAATGGCTCGAACGTGATGACGGTGGAAGGGCGCTTGCCGCCGGGCTGATTGCCATCATGAAGAACTTTCGAGAGCCCTGCCGCGATGCCGGGCGCCAACTTCTTGTCCAGCAAACCCTCCTGGGTGTTGATGACCGCGGTAGCCTTGTTGATTTCGCCAAGCCAGTAAAACTCGTCCCGGTTGGTTGACTGCTGGGCGCTTGCGGGCAATGCATGGAGAAGAACAGCGAAAGCGAGCGGTACTAGCTTCATTTTGAACATGGTCTCGATCGTCCTTGTCGCTCCGGCAGGAAAAACCTGTTTGAGTCGTCACCGCACTCGGAGCCGAAAAGCATTTTAGTTAAGGCCGCACCCGGATATCGGCTCATCCTCGCGAATAACGGCATCGTCGGCGGAAATCTTAAAGCTTTTGGGCGACGGCATCGATAATGCGGGTTCCAACGCGTTCGACGCCCTGAGCGGCAAGCTCACTGCGGACCTCCGTGGATGCGTTTGTCTTCATCCGGCATTGGGAAGTCGCTCAGATTCAGGTTCGCCGTGCAGCACATGATCGAGGGCGATGCGTCATCGCGCCCGCTCATGAATGACCTCGATCAGAACCGGGCGGCGAACTCCTTCGCGCGATTGCACGGGAAATGAGTCAGGTGGCCCGCCTCGGTGGCGACGAATTCGTTCTTCTCGTGGAGAATGCGCGCAGTGACGGCGAGCTGCATGAACTGGCCGCGGATCTGGTCGATGTTTGATTTATCGCGAACGGGCGTTTTTTTAATGCCGGCGGATCAGTATTTTTTACTTGCGCACGAGCTGCCCGGATTATCGTGGACGGGTATTGTCTGACTTATACAAAATACGCATTACTATGATGTAAATTGCGCGCTCCTTTTGGTAGTATCAGCAGAATCATGGGAAAGCGGGCGCGGCTGCGTAAAAGAGGATTGCGAGATTCCAGATGCAGATGACGAGAAATCGAAAATGCTGAATGTTCTTCTGGCCTGTTTAGCCATTAGCTGTAAACAGCACCGGATAAATGACTGACCGCCGGTGGCCGTTAAAGCCTGCGAGATACGCCGGAAATACATTTCGGGGCAGCGGGAATATCGGCAGCCCGGTCCCACGCAGTTTGCATGACAACAGCACAATAATATTTCCTGAGAGACGACATTCATGAAGTGTCCGCCCATACTGGCCAGTGAGGAACTGAGGCTTGAGGCGCTATCCGCATATGGGCTGTCGGAGGATCAGGCATTACCCGATCTCGATCCCGTAGTCCGGATCGCCGCGCGCGTACTCGATATGCCGGTCGCGGCCGTGAACATGATCGCGAGCGACCACGTTTTTCTGGCCGCAAGCACCGGCCTCGATGACGTCGATGTCGATCTGCGTCGCGAAGTGTCCTTCTGCGCACACGCCATCGCACAATCCGGGCTCATGGTCGTGCCGGACGCCACGCTCGACGAGCGTTTCCATGACAACCCGCTGGTCAGCGGCCCCGCCGGGATACGCTTTTATGCCGGCATACCTCTTTTCTCCCCGCAAGGTCACGCGGTGGGAGCACTGTGCGTAATCGACCGGAAACCTCGCGCGCATTTCACGCGCGACGAGCAGGCGCGCCTGCGCGACCTGGCTCAAATGGCTGCCGACAGACTGGAGCTTCGCCGTGTCGAATTTTCGACCCAGTCGGCAGAACACGAAGACGACAAGCCGGCTTTCCAACCATCGCCCGCGGTTGATCGGCTGAATGACGAAGATGAACTTCATCGTCTGGCCAACACCGACATTCTCACGGGACTGGCCAATCGCCTGTCCTTTTATCGCCGTGTCGAAAGCAACCTCGCGCGAGGATCTCGCGCGGCGATCGTGCTGGTCGATCTCGACGGCTTCAAGGACGTGAACAATGCACTTGGGCACGTGGCGGGTGATCGTCTCCTTTGCGAGGTAGGCCGCCGTCTCAAGAACGTCGTGGGGGCGGTCGGTACGGTGGCCCGGATCGGCGGCGATGAATTCGCCATCCTGCTCTCAGATCCTCCCAGCCACGAACACGCGACGCGCGTGGCCCGCGCGGCGATCGCCAGCATCGACGCGCCAGTCATCGTGGACGGGGACGAGGTCCGGATTGCGGCCAGTTGCGGTGTGGCGTTTGCGCCGTTCCATGCGCGTGAGGCATTTGAACTGGTCAGCAACGCGGACCTGGCTCTGGTCAAGGCAAAAAGCCTTGGCCGCGGACAGTCGTTCGTGTTCGTTCCCGAACTGCGAACCGAAGTGGTCGCGCGCCGGCTGAACCTGGTCGAGTTGGACCGGGCCGTCAGCGACAGCGAATTCGTGCTGCTTTACCAGCCGCAAATCCGTCTGTCCGACGGCACGTTGACTGGCGCGGAGGCGCTGATCCGGTGGCGGCACCCGCAGCGCGGCGTTCTTTCGCCAGCCGCGTTCCTGCCCGCGCTGGAGAGCGGGCCGCTCGCCGCGACGGTGGGGACCTGGGTGCTGGATCAGGCCTGTGCCCAGGCTGCGCTATGGCGGCGATGGGGCGCGGAGCACTTCCGCATGGGCGTGAATCTCTTTAGCGCGCAGCTTCACGTGGGCGACCTGGCCGGCGAGGTCCTCTCGACGCTGGAGCGGCACGGCCTGCCGCCCGAAGCACTCGAAATCGAAATCACCGAGCACACTGCTTTTGACGACGACCAACACGCGCTGGAAGCCCTGCAGCGGTTGCGGCAATCCGGCGTGGGCATCGCCTTTGACGATTTCGGCACCGGCTATGCGTCGCTCAGCTCACTCAAGCGCTATCCCATCACCCGCCTCAAGATCGACCGCTCCTTTGTTCACGGCATGCTCGATGCGAATCAGGATGCGTCCGTCGTTCGCGCCATTCTCGGGATGGCGGACAGCTTCCGGGTGCAGACAATCGCTGAGGGTGTCGAGAACGAAAAGCAGCGGGACGCCCTGACGGACCTCGGCTGTGAGGAGGGCCAAGGCTATCTGTTCGGCCGGCCGCTCTCCGCGTCGAAGTTCGCCGGCATCTTCGGGATCGCGCCGCCGCTTCCCTTATCGCAAGATCGCCTTTACGCGGAAGCAGACAACGCCAATCCTTCGTGAACGTCCGAGGCAGTGCGCCGAGCGACCGGGTTGCCAGCGAACCCGGTCGCTGGCGTTAGTCTCACTCTTTCACGTCCGGATAATTCTCGAATGTCTCCTTGATCAAATGACGCAGCCACACGTTGGCCTGGTCGGTATTGAAACGCGCGTGCCAATGTTGCCGCAGTGCGAATGGCGGCAGAGCAACAGGCGGCGGAACGATCCTGATCGTCCCCAACCGGGAAAAAACTGTCCCGAGTTCCAGTGGAACCGTCGCAATCATGTCTGGCTGGGCATCGATCAGATGCGGCACGGTGAGGAAGTGCGGCGTGGTGAGGTAGATGTTTCGCCGGATGCCATAAGCGTCGAACGCATTGTCGTACGCGGCGCTCGCGCGTCCGGTCAACGATACGACAATCTGCGGCATCGTTTCGAACTGTGCGCGCGTCAGCGTTTTTCCCACCTTCCGGTTTCGCACGCTCACGAGCGTGACGAACGAATGCATGAACAATTGCTGCTGGAAAAGTCCTTCGGGCGCTGCGTGAATCGAACCGAGCGCCAGGTCCGCTTCGCCTGATGCGAGCATGCCCTCGATCTGTTCGAGCGGCACTTGCACCGAGCGCAACGCGCAATTCGGCGCCAGCTTGCGCAGCCGCCTGATCAAGGGCGGCAGGAAAACGAGTTCGCCCATGTCGGTCATGCAAAGCACGAAAGTGCGTTGAGCGGTCAGCGGTTCAAAGCCCGCCTCTGCGACGATGTTTTGACGGATCGTCGCGATCACTTCCGAGACCGTTGCGCCAAGCTGCTCGCCCTTCGGCGTGGGCGTCATGCCGTCCGTCGTCTTGACGAATAACGGGTCTTCGAAAAATGCGCGCAGACGGTTGAGCGCATGACTCATTGCGCCTTGCGTCAGCCCGATGTCTTGCGCGGCGCGCGTGACGCTCCGCTCACGCAACAAAGCCTCGAAGACGATCAGCAGGTTCAGATCCAGGTCGCGTATATGCATGGCGTGCATTGTAACTATTGATGTCATTAGCTTGACGCATCATGACGACGAACCTATCGTCCAGTCAAGCGCTGCAGGCACCGGCGCAAACAATAAATGAAGGAGACAAACCATGTTCATCATGAACACGTGGTACGTGGCCGCCTGGTCACATGAGGTCGCGCCGGACTCGCTATTTCCTCGCGTGATCGCGGAGAAACCCGTCGTCATGTATCGCAAGGAAGACGGCAGCGTGGTCGCGCTTGAAGACCGGTGCTGTCATCGCGGCGCGCCGCTTTCGGTCGGGCGTCGCGAGGGCGATTGCGTGCGCTGCATGTATCACGGGCTGAAGTTCGACAGCGGCGGCGCATGCGTCGAAGCCCCGGCTCAACAGCGGATTGCGCCTCGCGCGAAGGTGCGGAGCTATCCCGTTGTGGAACGGCATCGGTGGATCTGGATCTGGCTGGGCGATCCTGCGCTCGCCGACCCTTCCACGATTCCCGATACGCACTGGGTCGATGATCCGGCGTGGCGCAGCTTACCCGGCTACATCCACTATCACGTGAACTATCTGCTCATCTGCGACAACCTGCTTGATTTCTCGCATCTCCCATTCGTGCATCCCACCACGCTCGGCGGCTCCGAGGATTATGCGAAGGTGCAGCCCAAGGTCGAGCGGATCGACAAGGGCGTGCGCATCACGCGCTGGGTGTTGAATACGGATGCCCCGCCTTTCGCCGCAGCGGTGAAGGGGTGGCCAGGCAAGGTGGATCGCTGGAATATCTATGACTTCACGCTGCCGGCGATCCTGCGTATGGACTCGGGGATGGCGCCGACCGGCACGGGCGCGCGCGAGGGCATGCGGGTCGACGCGGCGGAATTTCGCGGATGTCAGGCCCTGACGCCCGAAACCGCGAATTCGACGCATTACTTCTTCGCGCACCCGCATAACTTCGCAATCGATCAAGCCGAGGTCACGCGATCGGTTCATCAGGCGGTCGTCGATGCGTTCGACGAAGACCGCGACATCATCACCGCGCAGCAGAAAAATCTTGCGCTCGATCCGGACTTCGAAGCGATGCCTTTCGGCATCGACTCGGCGCTGTTGCAGTTTCGCTCGCTCGTGAAGGAACAGCTCGATGAGGAACGGCTGGCGCGGCAGCCGTCCATTGAGGAGAGTTGACATGATCCAGGCCAAAGTTATTGCTATCAGGCTTGAGGCGGACGGCATCATCGGCATTGAATTGCGCGCCGCGGATGGCTCGCCGCTTCCGCCATTTGAGCCCGGCGCGCATATCGACGTGCATTTGCCGAATGACATGACGCGCCAGTATTCGCTGTGCGGCGACTCGCGCGACACGGCGACATACTGTCTCGGCGTCGGACGGTCCTCGACGTCTCGGGGCGGATCGGCGTATCTCCATGAGAAGCTGCACGTGGGCGACGTGCTGACGATCGGCGAGCCGCGCTCGCTGTTTGGATTGTCCGCCGAGGCGAAGCGTCATCGATTCATCGCGGGCGGTATCGGCATCACACCGATTCTCGCGATGATCCGCTCGTGCATGCATGACGCACTGCCTTGGGAACTGCACTATTGCGTTCGTTCGCGCTCGCACGCGGCGTGGCTGGACGAACTCCGCTCGTTCGGCGGCGACGTCCATCTTCATGCCGACGATGAGCAGCCGGCCGCTTTTCCCCGCGACATCGGTGCGCTGATGAAAGACTTGCGCGACGACGAACATGTCTATTGCTGCGGCCCGGCCGGGCTGATGGATGCGGTCGCGGCGCATGGACAGCGAGCGGGCCTGTCGGGGGCGCGCATTCACTTCGAGCGATTCACTGCGCCGGCGCCCGAAGCGTGTCCGTCGGATAACGGATCATTCGCCGTTGTACTGGCTCAGCAGGGCCTGCGGTGCGTCGTCGGAGCCGACGAGTCGATCCTCGATTGTCTCGAGCGGCATGGCGTGCGTGCCGCAAGCTCATGTCGCGAGGGCCTGTGTCGAAGCTGCGAGGTCGCGCTGCTCTGCGGAGAAGCAGATCACCGCGACTACGTGCTGGGCGACGATGAACAGAAGGCGAACAAGTCACTGATGATCTGCGTATCCCGTGCCCGGTCTGCTGAACTGGTGCTGGATCTGTAGACGCGCGTGAGGGTCCAGTGAGTTAGAAAATCGCGGTTGGATTCCCTCATTGGAAAACAGACTTTGGCGGCGCGGCGCCAATGCGAGTCACACGAAAATTCGAGGCAGGGAAGAGCGCGCCGCGGCGGACTTTGTTGCATGCCTATACCGGCTGGCTGCACAAGCGTCCCACAGCGGCGTCCCACAGCGGCGTCCCACAGCGGCGTCCCACAGCGGCGTCCCACAGCGCAGTCCGCCGCGGCCGCGTCAGTTCTTCTCCGCCGCGGCCGCGTCAGTTCTTCAAATCGTCCGGCACCTTGCCGCCGTTTTCCGCCAGCTTCTGCATGACCGCCTTGTGCAGCCAGGTGTTCATCGCCGCCGAGTCGTCGGTGCTGCCGGTGTAATGCAGCTCTGACGCGAGTTCCTTGCGCGCGGCGAGACTGCTGTCGAGGCCGAGCAGCTTCAGCAGGTCCACGATCGACGTGCGCCAGTTCAGTTTTTCGCCCGCGCCTTCCTGCATTTTCGTGAGTACCGCTTCCACGTCGACCGTCGGCATGGGTGTGACGGGCGGCTGGGCGTTGCCTGCCGCGGCAGTCGACGGCGTGGGCTGCGTTCCCGCCGGCGCCGTCGCGCTTCCGAGCGCCGCCGTGGCGGGTGCGGCCGCGCCGGCTGTCGCGCCGGAACCGGTGTTGGCGGGATGGTCGGACGGGAAAATCTTGTTGAGGATGGTCGAGAAAATGCTCATTTGTCGCTCCTGGTTCGGCGCCGGTCAACGCGGCCGGCGCTTGGGGCGCGCAACGCGCATGCCTGTGCGCGGGGCGCGGCGGCTTGGCACGCAGGCACGCAGGCGCTTGCCACGCGGCATCATCGTTATCCTAAGCAAATGGAGCGCGGCACAGCGTTTGCTGGATTTTGGCCATTCAACGAGAGAGGGAGGTTCACATGGTCGAGTCTTATCAAACCAGTTCCACTTCCGCCGATGCATTGCGCGACGACACGCTCGCGGCGGCGTCCGGCGCGGTGGACGAAGTCCGCGCGCGCAGTGCCCAGACACTGTCCGATCTGAAGGGCAAGCTGGCCGACGCGCAAGATGTGGTCAAGACGAAATATCGCGTGGTGTCGGAATCGACCGACGATTTCGTGCACGACAGTCCGTGGAAGGCGCTGACCATGGCGCTGATCGGCGGGCTCATCATCGGCATGCTGGCTGCCCGGTAGCGCGGTCCGCCATTTGAAGGAAGGAATGCCGGCTGGCGTCGCGCGAAAGCTCCATGCCGCCCGCGCGGCGGCATGGAGCGGCGCGGGCCTCAGGCGCCGATCGCCCGGCGCCTGCCCGCGTCAGTGCTCGCTTGGCCGGATGACGGGGTCGTCTTCCATGACCTCGCGCGTGGCCGACCAGTACGGCTGGCGGTTGTAGTAGCTATAGGTCGATTCGCCCCAGGCCGCGTCGGCCATCGACGGCCAGTGGTCCTTGTCGAACCCCGGATCGTCCTTCAGGCGCTGCGCCGTGATATCGACGAAGAAGCACTTCTGGTCCGTATCGAGCGTCAGCGCACTCCACGGAATCGCGTGCAGGTTCGCGCCCATGCCGAGGAAACCGCCTTCCGACAACACGGCGTAGGCAATGCGTCCGTTGCGGACGTCCAGCATGATGTCGGAAATCTTGCCGACGTGTTCACCGTCCGACGACATCACCTTGGTACCGTCGAGCGTCGCCGCGGCCATGACCTCCGGCCCCGGACCGTCGCCAATTCCCTCGCCGACGATCTTCGCTCCGCCCCGAGTCGCGCCTTGCGGATTGATTGAGCCCATCTCCCACCTCCTTGAAGAAAAAGGATGCGCCGATGGGCGCGCAAGCCACGTGCCCGTCGCGCTCAGCGCGTCAGCAGCGTGACCGTGGCGATGCCGAGAATCGTCATGATCACCGACGCGCAGACGTGAATCGCGATCTCGCCCGCAGCCCAGCCGAGGCGGCCGTCCTGCAGGTGCTGCACGACTTCGGCGGAAAAGGTGGAGAAGGTGGACAGGCCGCCCATCAGCCCGGTGATGACAAACAGACGCCACTCGGGCGCGAGCTGCGGCGCGCGCGCGAAGCCCGCGACGGCCACGCCGATCACGTAGCCGGCGATCACGTTCGACGCGAACGTGCCGAGCGGCAACGCGGGAAAAAGGGCGTTCAGACGCAGGCCGAGAAACCAGCGAAACAGCGAACCGAGCGCGCCGCCAATGGCGACCGCGACAATAGACAGATACATGAGAGTGCCTCGCGAAACCGAAGAGTCAACAAGCCGGGTCAGGCGGAAGGGCGCATGGGCGCCTTTCCGCGAAAGACCGGGGGAAGCAGGCATCATCAGCACGAGGCGGTTAATGGCCGGTTGAGCGTGGCTTGAGCGTTGATCGATCGTTGCTTGATCGCTGATTACGCGTCGGCGAGACGCGAAGGCCATCGGAGAATGCCATCTCCAACCCGCAACTCTAACATTCGCGGGTTCTGGGGACAGGTGACTCAGCCGAGGCTTTCGCGCTCCGGCGTCGCCGAAATCTTGTGGATCGACAGGTCGGCGCCGTTGTATTCGTCTTCCTGGTCGAGCCGCAGACCCACGGTCAGGCGGATCGCGCCGTACACGATCGTGCCGCCGAGCGTCGCCACGACGATGCCGCCCACCGTGCCGAGCACCTGCGCGCCGAATGACACGCCGCCCATGCCGCCGAGCGCGCGCAAGCCGAAGATGCCCGCCGCGATGCCGCCCCACGCGCCGCACAGGCCGTGCAGCGGCCAGACGCCGAGCACGTCGTCGATACGCCAGCGGTTTTGCACGCAGGTGAACATATAGACGAACAGCACGCCGGCGATGCCGCCCGTGATCAGCGCGCCGAGCGGATGCATCACGTCCGAGCCCGCGCACACGGCGACCAGCCCGGCGAGCGGCCCGTTGTACGTGAAGCCGGGGTCGTTGCGGCCCGCGAGCCAGGCCGTCAGCGTGCCGCCGACCATCGCCATCAGCGAATTCACGGCGACGAGGCCGCTGATCTTGTCGACGGTTTGCGCGCTCATCACGTTAAAGCCGAACCAGCCGACCGCCAGCACCCACGCGCCGAGCGCGAGAAACGGAATGTTCGACGGCGGATGCGCGGCAATGCCGCCGTCGCGGTGATAGCGGCCGTGGCGCGCGCCGAGCAGCAGCACGGCGGGCAGCGCGACCCAGCCGCCGAACGCGTGCACGACGACCGAGCCCGCGAAGTCGTGGAACGGCGCGCCGAAAACCTGGCTGATCCAGTTCTGCACGCCGAAGCGCTCGTTCCACGCGATGCCCTCGAAGAACGGATAGACGAAGCCGACCAGCACGAAAGTCGCGAACAGTTGCGGATTGAATTTCGAGCGCTCGGCGATGCCGCCCGAGACGATCGCCGGAATCGCGGCGGCGAACGTCAGCAGGAAGAAGAAGCGCACGAGCGCATAGCCGTTGTGCGCCGCGAGCGATTCGGCGCTGCCGAAGAACTGCACGCCGTAGGCGATCGTGTAGCCGATAAAGAAATAGGCGATCGTCGAGACCGAGAAGTCCACGAGAATCTTGACCAGTGCATTGACTTGGTTCTTCTTGCGCACGGTGCCGAGTTCGAGAAACGCGAATCCCGCATGCATCGCGAGCACCATGGCGGCGCCGAGCAGAAGAAAGAGCGTATCGGTGCCGGTTTTCAAGCTTTCCATCGATTATTTCCGCTTATGCCAAAAAGAGGGGCATCAAATGCAAGAAGCGGGCCAAAAGAGTGCCTCGGGGCTTTGCGCAGGTGCACGCCGGGGCAAACAGGCACTGAACTGGGTTTCGCGTCTCCTTCGAGCGCGAGACGGCGCAGACGATGCACCTTTCTGATCTGAAGTCAGCACAAAATGTGTGCGTTCGACGTCCCGTTTTGGTTCTCGTGACTCATTTCGGGGCGTGAATTTTCGTCTTCATTACGACGAGATTTCGCTACGCCAACTTACGTCGCCCACAGTGTGGAATCCACGCGCCGCCCGCTGGCGGCAAACGCCTGGTTTCTGGCGTCGCGCTTTGTTTCCGCGGCAAACGTCGACATAATGTGCCGTTCCGTGCACGACCCGCCGGCTCACATCTCCACTGCGCATGCGACTTACCACTAAAGGCCTGCTGCTAATCGCGATTCCGGCCCTCTTCGAGCTGGCGCTTCTGTCCGGACTCGTCAAGGCGCAGTCCGACGCCGCCGAAGCCGAGCGCTGGGCCGTTCACAGTCAGGAGGTGATGCATCAGAGCACCGCGATTCTCGATCCGGTGCTCGGCGAATCGGTCGCGCTGCGCGGCGCGGTGCTCGCCGGCGACACTCGCTTTGTCACGCCGGTGTCCGTCTGGGTCGATGTGGACCGCCGGATCGACCAGCTCGCGGAACTCGTATCGGACAACCCGGCCCAGGTCGAGCGCGTGGTGCAGGTGCGCCAGGCGGTGCAGGCCTGCCGCCAGTGGTCCGACCGGATTCAGGATCTGTTGCATTCGCGCCGGCGCAAGGACCTCGTCGACCGGTTCGGCGATCTGACGCAGTCCGACGGACTGGACGATTTTCGTCAGCAACTGAGCGTCTTTCAGATGGAAGAGCGGCGCCTCGACGCGCTGCGCACCACCGCCGCCGAAGCCGCCCGCGAACGTCAGCAGACGCTCGTCGTCGCGGCGGTGTTCGGCTCCTTGCTGTTCGTCGCGCTCGCCGTGTGGCTCTTCACGCGCGGGGTGCGCGGCCGGCTCGCGTTGTTGTCCGATAACGCCGGCCGGCTCGCGGGCAACGAGCCGCTCGCGCCCGTCGCGCCGGGCCGCGACGAAATCGCGCGCCTCGATCTGACCTTGCACGAGACGAGCCGGCGGCTGCTCGAAGCCGAGCGCATTCAGGCGCGGTTTCAGGCTGACCTCGCGCGCCGCGCGGACGAACTCGCGCGCATCAACGAGACCTTGCGGCAGCAGACCCAGGAAAACGAGATGTTCATCTACAGCGTGTCGCACGATCTGCGGGTGCCGCTCGTCAATCTCCAGGGCTTTTCAAACGAACTGACGCGCGCGTGCGACGAACTGCGGGCGGCGCTGCGCGAGTCGTCGCTCGCGGCGCAAATGCGCCAGCGAATTGAGCGCGTGGTCGACGATGACATCGGCGAGGCGCTGCATTATCTGCAAACGGCGGTGCTCCGGGCGTCGCACATCATCGACGCGCTGTTGCGGCTCTCGCGCATCGGGCGCGTCGAATACCGGCAGCAGAGGGTCGAGGTGCGGGACATCGTGCCGCGCGTGATCGACGCGATGCAGGGCTCGATTCGCGCGCGGCGCGCGCAGGTGCAGGTGGGCGAACTGCCGGCTGTGTGGGGCGATCCGACGGCGCTCGAACAGGTGTTCGCGAATCTCATCGGCAATGCGGTGAATTATCTGGACACGTCGCGCGAGGGCAGGATCGAGATCGGCACGACGCCGGCGCCGCCGGGCGTGCACTCGCTGCGCATCTTTTACGTTCGCGACAACGGGCTCGGCATTCCGGCGATCGCGTTGCCGCGGCTCTTCAATGCGTTTCAGCGGCTGCACGGCACGGCCGTCGCGGGCGAGGGCATCGGCCTCGCGCTCGTGCGCCGTGTCGTGGAGCGGCATGGCGGGCGGGTGTGGGCGGAATCGGCGGAAGGCGTGGGCACGACGTTTTATCTGTCGCTGCCCGAGGCCGGCGACACGCGTGCGGCGCCCGAGGCGGCGAACGATCACGCTATGGACGGGCAAAGGAATCTGCGCACCGGACCTTGAGGGGCTTTGAAAGGCGCTGGATGAAGGGCTTTTGATGGACGCTGGAGTGTCCGCTGGAGTCCGTTCGAAGACCCCGCTTGGTGGCCTTGAATGGCCACTGCAACACTGCTGGAGACCGCGTGAATAGCTGCTAAAACACCGCTTGAACACCGCTTGAACACCGCTTGAACACCGCTTGAACACCGCTTGAACACCGCTTAAAGACCGCTCGAAGACCATCTGAAAACCGCAAGACGCGACTACATCGCGCGCGCCAGAAGCGAAGCCGGTCAGCAGGAAGCGAATAGCCGGCGCGACTTGAGCAGCTTGCTGCCGCGAATCGACCAGTAGCAGCCGCACGCCATCAGAACCGCGACGACGCCCAGCACTTCGTGCGGCGTCGGGCGCAGCCCGAGCAGGCCGTCGAACGCGAACATGCAGCGCGCGACGATCAGCAGCGCGGCCCACAGCGAGCACGCGGCTTGCGCCAGCAGGCGCGTGCCGGCGAGGCGCCGCGCGCGGTTCTCGCGCGACCAGCCGGGCGGCATGCGTGCGCCGCGAAAAGCAATCGTCACCAACGTGACGGCAAGAATGACGATCCAGTCGGTCAGTTCCATCGAAGAGCGCTCCCAAGTCAGGCGGTGACTATAGGAATGCCCTTCGACGCGAACCATAGGACGACTCTCAAATGCCGCGCCGGCGTGCAATTGCCGCGCGCGGCCCATGAACCACCTCAAAGTTCGATACGCGTGCCGAGCAGCACGAGGAACTGGCGCAGCCATTCGGGATGGGCGGGCCACGCGGGCGCGGTGACGAAATTGGCGTCGGTGATCGCTGCGTCGACGGGAATGTCGGCGTACTCGCCGCCTGCCAGTTTCACCTCGGGCGCGCAAGCGGGATACGCGGAAATGCGCTTGCCGCGAATCACGTCGGCGGCGGCGAGCAGTTGCGCGGCGTGACAGATGGCGGCGATCGGCTTGCCCGCCTCCGCGAATTGCCGCACGGCGTCGATCACCTTGGAATTGAGCCGCAGATACTCCGGCGCGCGGCCACCCGCGATCGCGAGCGCATCGTACTGACGCGGATCGATGTCGTCGAAGGACGCGTTCAGCGTGAACTGGTGCCCTGGCTTCTCGGTATAGGTCTGGTCGCCCTCGAAGTCGTGAATCGCGGTCTTGATGCGCTCGCCCGCTTTCTTGCCCGGACAGACCGCGTCGACCCCATGCCCGACAGCCTGTAGCGCTTGAAACGGCACCATCGTTTCGTAATCCTCGGCGAAATCGCCGGTGAGAAACAGAATTTTCTTTGCCGCCATCGTATGCCTCCAATTGGTCAACGGAACACTGCGAACGCTCGATTGCGCCGGCCAGTCTAACGCACGACGTTTGACAGAACGTCGACCGCGCGCGCCGCGCTGAGGTGTTGACCCGGCATGCATGACGCCGTTGCGCGGCACTTCCCGGCAACGGCGTATGATGAGCGCGTTTTCGATAGCTTCGCCGCTTCGCGCGGTTCAAATCATCCATGACATCATCCATCCGTTCGCCGTTGCTGCGCCGTGCCGCCGTGGTCCTGCTCGTGTTCGGCGCACTCGCGGCTTGTCAGAAGAACGACGCGTCGGCCGGGCAGGTCGCCGGCAAGCTCAACGACGCCGCGCAGGCCGCCGCCCAGAAGCTCGATCAGGCAGCCAGCTACGTGGGCCAGAAGGTCGACGAGACGAAATCCACCGCGCAGCAGAATATCGAGTCGGCCTCGGCGCCTTCCGTCACCATCGATCCGAATGCGCTGGCCTCGACCGCGCAGACCAATCTGCAAAATGCGGCGAGCGCGGCCAACGCGCAACTCGGCAAGGCGGCGTCGCTGACGGGGCAGAGTCTCGAAAACGCGGGGCGCAAGCTGCAACAATGGTCGGCACAAAACACGGCTTCGACGACGAGTGCGGCGGCTTCGTCGTCGGGATCGGCCGACGCGCAGAAGCAGATGGACAAGTGATATGCACACGCGTGTCTTGAACGCCGCGTCGTTTGACAGGTGGGTTAAATGTAATTACGATGGTTACACATTGTCGTCGCGGGGCGGGTCGTTGTGAACACGAGTAGCCGGTTTGCATTTGCGGTGCATGTGCTCGCGTTGCTGTCGTTGCAGGAGGGCGAGCCGCTTTCCTCGGAGATGATCGCGGGCAGCGTGAACACCAATCCCGCGCTGATCCGGCGGCTTTTGACCATGCTCGCCGAGGCGGGTCTGACCACCTCGCAGCTCGGCGCGGGTGGCGGCGCGCTGCTCGCCCGCGCGCCTGGGCAGATTTCCTTGCTCGACGTGTACCGGGCGGTGGACGACGCGCAGTTGTTCGCGCTTCATCGCGAGGAGCCGAATCCGGCGTGCATGGTGGGGCGCAATATCCAGGTCGTGCTGCGCGGAATCATCGACGAAGCGCAGCAGGCCATGGAAGCGTCGCTTGCGCGGCGCACGCTCGCCGACGCCACGGCGGATTTGCAGCGCGCGGAGCGGTCGAGGGAACGCAAACGGCGGCCGCACGGCTAATGCCTGTATGCGCAACGCGGCGCGCTGCGCGGCGAGCCAATGCCGCATGACTCCAGACGTAAAAAGTCCAGACGTAAAAGCTGAAGACGTAAAAGTTGACGACGCATGACACGGGGCCGGGCGCCCCGATTTTTTCCGTATATATGTAATCATGATGGTTACATAAAACACTTGGCAGGAGCATTGAAATGAGCACACAGTTGAAGATCGCCTTGTTCGGCGCGACCGGCATGATCGGTTCACGGATCGCGGCCGAAGCGGCGCGTCGCGGGCATCAGGTGACGGCGCTCGCGCGCAATCCCGCGCGCGTGCCGGCCGATGTGCCGAACCTGAAAGCGGCGCAGGCCGACCTGCTGGACGCGGCGAGCGTCGGCGCGGCGGTGCGCGGTCACGACGTGGCGGCGAGCGCATATGCGCCGCCGCAAGGCGATGTGGGCGCGCTAGGCAAGGCGACCCGCGCGCTTGTCGAAGGCGTGCGCGCCGCGGGCCTGAAGCGGCTCGTAGTGGTCGGCGGCGCGGGCTCGCTCGAAGTGGCGCCCGGCAAGCAGCTGGTCGATACCGAAGGCTTCCCGGACGCCTATAAGGCGGTCGCGCTCGCGCATCGCGACGCGCTCGGCTACTACCGCGGCGTTACGGATCTCGACTGGACGTTCTTCGCCCCGGCAGCGATCATCGCGCCGGGCGAGCGCACCGGCACGTTCCGCACGGGCGCGAATTCTCTCATTTCCGATGCAGGAGGCAACAGCCGCATTTCCGCCGAAGATTACGCGGTCGCATTCGTCGACGAGCTGGAGCAGGGCCGTTTCATTCGTCAGATCGCGACGCTCGCGTATTGAGCGTGGGCCGCGCCGCGACGCGCCTGCCGGCGTCCTAACAAACGGTTACGCAAGTTGGGTTGCCAGTGCCCCCACAGAGGCTACACTGGCGTCTCCCGTTTTCTCACGGATTGCCATGCAGTCATGCCCGCCGCGGCGTGAGTCCGAGGCTGCGCCGTCAAACGGCGGGCGCTTGTCGACTCACGCTACATTTCGTCGTCTGTTTAACCGCACTGGAGTTGTGCCCCGTGGCGGCGCGCGCGTGTCCGCATCCGCCCCTGCGCCGCACGCCGCGTGGCTGAGCGCGTGGGCCGTCGCGATCTGCGCCGCACTCGTGCTTTGCGCCGGATGGCTGCCCGCCGACGCGCAGGCCGCCGGCCCCGCCACCAGCACGCCCGTCATTCCGGCGCTGCAGAGCCTGATCAATAGCGCGACGGTGGCGCCGGCTTCGGCGGCGTCCGGCGCGTCGGCGCCGGATGCGGCGTCGGCGCCGTCGCCCGCGAGCCAGGCGGAAATCGCGCACTCGCTCGACAGCGTGATCGCCACGCTCGACAACGACCGCCAGCGCACCGCGCTCGTTGCCCAACTCAAGAAACTGCGCGACGTCTCGCGCACCGTCGGCCCGCTCGCGCCCGCGCCTGCTCAGCCGAGCCCCGGCTTGCTCGGCGCGATCGCGTCGGGCATCGCGTCGTTCGAAACGGACATGCACGAAGGCCGCACGCCCGTGCGTTACTGGGGCGGACGTTTCAACGCGGCCGGCAACGAGCTCTACACGATCATTTCGGGCCAGGGTCAGGAAAGCCTCGGTCGCATTCTCCTGTCGATGTTCGCGATGCTCGCCGGCTGGGGCGCCTGCGCCGGCGCGCTGATCTATTTGCAGCACCGGCTGTACTGGCGCCTCGGCATCGTGATCGGGCTCAATCCGAATCCGACCACGCGCGAGCTGCTGATTTTCGCGTTGCGCCGCGTCGGGCCGTGGATCATCGCGTTCGTCGCCGCATTGATGTTCGTGCGCGCGATGCCCGACGCGCTCGGCCGCACGCTCGGCATGGTCGTCGCGTATGCGATCGTTGCGGGTGCGGTGTTTTCGGCGATCTGTCTGATCATGTTCTCGCTGTTCGGCTCGGGCCACCGGCGCATCGCGGTGCGTCTGCTGATCGATCATGCGCGGCGCCTGCTGTTCGCGGTCGGCGTGTGCGGCGCGCTCGGCGACGCCGCCGTCAACTACGACGTCGCGCACCAGCTCGGCACCAATCTGGCCGCGCTGATTTCCACCGCCGCCAACATGACGGCCGCCGTGCTCACCGGCTATTTCGCGCTCGCGTTCCGGCGGCCCGTCGCGCATCTGATCCGCAACCGGCCCTACGAGCAGCGCAACGATCACAAGGCCGCGACCGATGCCTTCGACGTGCTCGCCGCCCTCTGGCACGTGCCGGTTCTCGTGCTCGCGACGGCGTCGGTGGTCGCCACGCTCGGCGGCTCGGGTTCGAACGAGAACGTGCTGCAAATTTCGGTGGTGACGGCGCTCCTGCTCGTGCTCGCGTTTTTCCTGTCGGCCATCGTGCTGCGCATGACGCGTCCGCGCAGCGCCCGCGCACGGCGCCGCTCGCCTTATCTGACGCGGCTGCTGCGCTTTTGCGGCACCTTGCTGACGCTCTTCATCTGGCTGTTCTTTTTCGAACTGGCGGCGCGGCTATGGGGCGTGTCGCTCGCCGCGGTCGTCGAGGAAAACGTCGCGGCGCGCGGCATCGCGCATGCCGTGACGGCGATCGTCGCCACGGTGTTCATTGCCTGGCTGCTGTGGATTCTCGTCGACACCGCGATCACCGAGGCGCTCAATCCCGGCAGTCCGCGCAACAAGTCGCGCAGCCCCAGCATGCGGGCGCGCACCATGTTGCCGCTTGTGCGCAACGTGTTGCTCGTGACGATCATGACCATCGCGGGCATCGTCACGGCGGCGAATCTCGGCATCAACGTGACGCCGCTGCTCGCGGGCGCGGGCGTGATCGGCCTCGCGATCGGCTTCGGCGCGCAGTCGCTCGTCACCGACCTGATCACGGGGCTTTTCATCATCATCGAGGACACGATTTCGGTGGGCGACTGGATCGACGTGGACGGCGGCCACGCGGGCACGGTCGAGCATCTGTCGATTCGCACCGTGCGGCTGCGCGACGGGCAAGGCGCGATCCACGCCATTCCGTTTTCGCAGATCAAGATCGTGAAGAACCTGTCGCGCGATTTTGCTTACGCCGTGTTCGAAGTGCGGATGTCGTTCGCCACCGACGTCGATGAAATCACGCAACTGATTCGCGAAGTCGGCGCGGATCTGATGGCCGACTTCCGTTATCGGCGCGAGATGCTCGGGCCGATCGAGGTGTGGGGCCTCGACCGTTTCGATCCGAACTGGATGGTCGTGAAAGGGCAGATCAAGACGCGGCCGTTGCAGCAATGGAGCGTGGCGCGCGCGTTCAATCTGCGGCTCAAGCGCAAGATGGACGAAGCGGGCATCGAGATTCCGGTGCCGCAAATGCGGCTGTTCACGTCGTCGAAGGACAGCGAGGGACAGCCTCTATACGACGACGAGACGCCCGAAGGCGCCGGGCGCGAACACGGGCATGGTCGCGAACATGCGGAGAAGGCGCACGGGATGCGCGCGGGGCATTCGCCCGTTGCCGTGGCGCGCGACGTGTCTCACGAGCCGCGTCCGGCGCCGCCGCCGACCGGCCAGACAGCGTCGATTCCACCGCAGATTCCAACGGCGGGCGAGGGCGGCAAGAGCTGAATATTGTTGCGGGCTGGCGCTTGTCGAGAGCGTGGAATGCGCAGGCGTTGCTCTCGAACGAGTGCTGTCAAACCAGCGCGGGCGCGGCGCTCACTACGTCGTTGACATGGGTGCCGATCTGCGCGCCCGCCACCCCGTAAATATGCAACGACACCGCAGGCGCGTCGCTGTCATTTCCCAGCCGATGAATGCCGCCGCGACCGGCGCGCACGAACGACACCGAGCCGCGTTTGCGCGCCTGCGTGCGCGTCGCGCTCGCACAGCTCGCCGGGCCGTTCCACTCGAAGACCGTTTCGGTCAACGCACCTTCGACCACCGCGTATCCGCACCATGTGTGATGAGCGTGAACCGGACTCGCCTGCTGCGGCAGCCACACGAGCGCGGCGATTGCATAACGGCCTTGCGGATCGGCGGCGAGCAGGTGACGCCGGTAATGATCGCGCGAGCCCTCGCGTTGGGCCGATTGCAGAAGCTCAGGGCCGGCAGCCGCTTCGGCGAGCGCGGCGCGCATGCTGCGTGCGAAGAACGTCGAATGCGAAGGCTCGGCGAAATGCGCGCAGGCTTCGAACATGGCGTCGAGCGTGCGGCACAGTTGTGCAAGCGGCTCGCGATGCCCAGCATGCGACATCGCGCCGAGGTGATCGGCAGGCTGCGCGAGTTGGGCGGAAAAGGGCGCTGGGGAATGCATTGGATGGCTCACGGTCGTTGAACGGCAACAGGCTGCCGGTGTTTTTGGATTCAGACATTTATACCGTTTTGACTGGAGAAAGAGTTTCCATATAATTCCCCTTGCAAACTGAAAAGTAGAATAATTTCCTAGAGGGGCGACACGATGGGAATGGATATCATCGACCGGAAGCTGCTGGAACTGTTGCAGGAAGACGCGACCATGCCGATCGCCGAACTGGCGCAGCGCGTGAATCTGTCGCAAACGCCTTGCTGGAAGCGCTTGCAGCGTCTGAAGGAGACGGGCGTGATCCGTGCGCAGGTGGCGCTGTGCGACGCGCGCAAACTCGGCGTGGGTACGACGGTGTTCGTGGCGGTGCGCACGAACCAGCATACGGAGGCGTGGGCGCAAACCTTCACGCGCGCCGTGGAGCATATTCCCGAAGTGGTCGAGGTGTACCGCATGAGCGGCGAGACCGATTACCTGTTGCGCGTGGTCGTGTCCGACATCGACGACTACGACCGCGTCTACAAACTGCTGATCGCCGCCGTGCCGCTCTACGACGTGAGTTCGAGCTTCGCGATGGAGCAGATCAAGTATTCGACGGCATTGCCGGTGCGGCCCGCGGCGGTGGTGTAGCGGCGAACCTTCCGCCGGTTGCATGGTTTGCGCGGCGCCGGTTGTGCGCCGGCGCCTCTTTACGTCTGCGCGCTGCAAGCCGGGTGCAAGCTGCCAAAGCGTAAAATGCCGCCTTCTCCGCTATCTTCCGCGATTGCCTCGCGGGTCCGAGTCGCCTCATGAACAAACCGCCGCGCCAGAAAAATCCGACCCTTGGAATCGCCGTGTTTATCGTGGTCGCCGTGCTGCTGGTGATCGCCACGCTCTTCTATAACGCGATCAAGGAAAAGCGCGATTTCGACAATGCGACTGGAGCGCAGGTGTCGATTTCATCGGGCGCGGCCGCGGCAACTGCGGTGAGCGCCGCGGCCACTGCCGGCAAGCCGGCCAGCGGCACCGCACAGTAAGGTTGCCGCGGCTTCCCGGCAGTCACTCTTCCGGCAGGCGAATCACGCTCGCGTCTTTGCGAATCAGCGCCGCGGCCGCGAGCATCTGCTTGCATTGGTGAGCGAGCAGCTTCGTGTCGTGCACCGCATCGGCCGAATAGTCCGGCGATTTTTCGGCCTCCACGACCATCTTGTCCAGTTCGCGCGAGATCTGTTTTATCTGCTCGCTCTGCTCGGCGGGCAGAGCGTTGCCTGCTTCCGCTTCCGTGAGGTTCTCGCGTACGACGTTCAGCGCGCGTTGGAGCGGTTGCAGCAAAACGCTGTGAGTCTGTTGCGCGGACGTGCGCAGCAACGGCGCGGCCGCCGTGATCTGCGATGCGAGCACATGACTGCGCACCAGCAGCCCGTTGAGTTCCGGTACGAACTTCTGCGCGGACTTCGGCTCCAGCATCATCCGCTGAAACGCCTGGCCCAGATTCGCGAACGCGACGTGGACGTTCTTGCGCGCGAGCCGGTAACGGTAATCGCGATCGAGCGCGGTGGCGGCCGCGGCGGCGGCAGGCGATGCGCTGGCGACCGGCTTGGCCGTTACATTGGTTATCGTGGCAACGTTTGAACCCGGGACGGCGGCTGGCGTTGCGCTTGGCGCGGCGTCGGCGGTTGCGCTTGCCGTCCAGGCGGACGTCGAGCCGCCATGAGCAGCCGCGAGCGCCGGTGAGCCGAAGTCGATTGCGGGATCGGCCATGGCTGCCGCCGGCGCGCGCGCTCCCGCTTCCGTCACGGCGCCGACCACGGCGGCGGCCGGTTTGCCGCTCCACCACCAGCTCGCCTCCAGAAACTGCCGCGTCGCGCTGATCACGCTGTTGACGAGCTTGCCCATCAAGCGATATTCCCAGTACGGGAACAGGTGGCTCGCGGCAATGGCGATCGCGCAGCCGACCACGGTGTCGATCGCGCGTTCGCCGATGATGCGCATGCTGCCCGGCGCGAGCAGATGGAACATCAGCAGCACATACGACGAAGTGAACACGACGCTCGCCGTGTAGTTGAACAGCAGCAGGCTGTAGCTCATCACCATCGACGCGAACATCACCACCAGCAGAATGTGCGGCTCCTTCACGAAGATCACCAGCGCGATGCTCGCCGCGCAGCCGATCAACGTGCCGACGATCCGCTGCCCGTTGCGCTGTTTGGTCAGGGAGTAGCCCGGCTTCAGAATGATGACCGTGGTCATCACGATCCAGTACGCGTTGGTGAGCGGCAATAGACGGCCGAGCCAGAAGCCGACCGCCACCGCGATCGTCACGCGCAGCGCGTGACGGAAACTCGGCGAGGCCATGGTCAGGTTCGAGAAAATCTGGCCGAACGGCACACGTCGGCTCGACACGAAACGGCTCAGCGCCTGGTCGAGGCGCAATTCGGTTTCGGTCGTGCCCGGCTCGCTCGTCAGGCTCTTGCGCATCTTGTCGATCAGACGCGTGGCGCTCCAGATGCGCCTGAACGTGGACGACACCGCCGAATAAGCCTCGGGATTCTTCGCGGGCAATTCCTGCTTGCGCATCACCTCGATTTCGAACTCGATGGCGCGCAGTTCGGCCTTCACATTCACGCGCGCGCGCGGCGCGTGATTCTGCAGGACGGCGAGCCCTATTTCCTCCAGATCCGCCGCGGCCTTGCGAATCAGGTCGCGGTAGAACACGAGCAGATCCGTGCCGCCGAACGTGTTGCGCACGAGCGGATAGTCGGTATGCGCGCCGACAAAAAGCTCGTGCAGATCGACGGTGTTGATGAACAGATTGAACAGCATCGTGCGGCGCGGTTCGAGCCTGCCGCTTTTCAGCTTCGGCAGATTGCGCAACACGATG
Organism: Paraburkholderia sp. MPAMCS5; assembly: GCF_036016995.1. Lineage (NCBI taxonomy): Bacteria > Pseudomonadati > Pseudomonadota > Betaproteobacteria > Burkholderiales > Burkholderiaceae > Paraburkholderia > Paraburkholderia sp. MPAMCS5. Next base: position 221,768 of record NZ_JAYXBK010000003.1, on the reverse strand, counting down.
TCGCGCGCCGCGTCCTGCCGCTCCACTGCGGCGATCTGCTTGTCCACGAGATTGCGATAACACTCGTCGAGATCGTTATCGAGGTCGTAGAAGGCGGCGCGCGCGAGCAGATAATCGGCGCAGGCAAAGACGCATTCGGCCAGCGCCTGCTGTTCGATGCGATGCATCATCCAGCGGCTCACGGCGGTCGACCAGTACGTGTACCAGAGACCGCCCACCAGAATCCACGACGCGTTGACGAGCGCCTGCCCCGGCGTGAAATGCTCCTCCAGCGTCATGATCATCATGAACAGCGTGGCGAAGCTGATTTGCGGCCAGCGGTTGCCATACACGACGATCAGCGAAAGCAGGAACGTGAGCGGCACGACGGTGCACCACAGCGCCACGGAATTCACGGTGGCGAGGCCCGTGGCGAGCGCGGACAGAAAGCCGATCACCGAGCACGCGAGCATCTCGTTGTGCTTGTACTTCAGCGGACCCGGCATATCCACGACACACGCGCCGAGCGCGCCCGTTGCAATCGTGAAGCCAAGCTCGCGGTTGTGAAACACGATCAGGCACAGCACAGCCGGTAAGGACACGCCGACCGCGATGCGCAGGCCGCCATAAAAGTACTGGCTGTAAAGGAATTTTTTTATCTCGACCGAATAGCGCATCGACTGCCTGATTTCATTCACTGACAGAAAGCGGTTGAAGGCACAACCTCGCGGCACAACCTCGGGGACAGCTTCAGACTGCCGTCGAGTCTAACTGATTTTGCGTCTGATCTGACCTCGTCCATTCGGCCAGGTTCTGTGCGGCGAGCGCCTTTGTTATGCTGTCGCCTCACTGTCTGTCGCGGCTCGCGCGTTTGCCGCGAAGGCGGCGGCCCACACCGCTTTGCCCACGATCCATGCTCCAGCTCTTCTATTCGAACCGCTATGAAACGCTTGTCGGCGCCTTGCTCGACGACCTCGCGCAAGCGCCGTCCGACCCATGGACCGCGCAGCCCGTGATCGTGCCGAGCGCGGCCGTGCGACGCAGACTCGAACTGGATATCGCCGCGCGCCAGGGCATTTGCGCGAATGTCGGCTTCGGCTATCTCGCGCAGTGGCTGTGGGCGCAAATCGGCGGCGTGATCGAAGTGCCGCGGCACTCTCCGTTCGCGCCCGACCGGCTCGTGTGGCGCTGCTATCGGCTGCTGGGCGATGCGGATGAGGCGCAGCCGTGGAACGCGTCGCCGCGTCTTCGCACGTATCTCGACGCGGCGGACGCGTCCATGCGCTACGAACTCGCGCGGCGCGTGGCGACCGTGCTCGACCACTATCTGACCTATCGTCCGGAATGGTTGCTGCAATGGCAAAAGGGCGCCTCGATCTTCGCGAGCGGCGCGGCGCACGACACGGGGCCGCGCCTTATCGGCGCAAGTGAGGCCGCGCGCGAGGACGAACGCTGGCAAGCCGCGTTGTGGCGCGCGGTGCTGGGCGAACTCGCGGGCGACACGCAAGCGCCCGCCGCCGCGTTGCCGCCGGCGTACCGTTTTCTGGATGAGATCGGCACGCTCGATCTCGACGCCATCGCCAAGGCGAACTGGCCGGAAGCCGTGAGCGTGTTTGCGTTGCCCACCATGCCGCCGTTGCATGTCGCGTTGCTGCGCGCACTGTCGCGTTGGATCGACGTGCGTCTTTACGTAATGAACCCGTGCCGCGAATTCTGGTTCGACGTGGTGAGCGAAAGCCGCGTCGAGGCGCTGGACGCGGCAGGACAACGCGACTATCAGGAAGTCGGGCATCCGCTGCTCGCGGAGTGGGGCCGTCAAACGCAGGCGCAGTTGCATATGCTGCACGAGCTGACCGAAAGCGCGGCTTCGGGCGAGACGGGCGACTTCACGGAGAATCCGGAACCGAGCTGGCTTGCCGCCGTGCAGAACGGCATTCTCGATCTGCGCTCCGAAACGCAAGCCGACGACCTCCCGCACGTGCGAGGCATAGAGGTTCACGTGTGTCACAGCCTGTCGCGGCAGCTCGAAGTGCTGCACGACCGCCTGCTTGGCTGGTTCGACGAATTCGACGACTTGCAGCCGTCCGACGTGCTCGTCGCCGTGTCCGATCTCGCGGCAGCCGGCCCGTTGATCGACGCCGTGTTCGGCACCACGCCGGTTGGCGACACGCGGCGCATTCCGTATCGGATCACGGGCTTGCCGCCGTCGCAGGCCAACCCCGTCGCGCGCCTGCTGCTCGATTGGCTCGCGTTGCCCGAGCGCAGCGTCGGCGCGCCGGATCTGGTCGAATGGCTGCGCGTCGACGCGATCGCCGTGCGTTACGGGATCGACGCGAACTCGCTGGAAGCCGCGCAGGAGTGGCTCGCCGCCGCCGGCGCGCGGCGCGGGCTGTCGCCTGTCGAGCCGACCGGCGAACACGTGCCGGTTCCACGCCATACTTTCGCGGATGCGTTGACGCGCCTCTATCTCGGCTACGCCATGCCCGATGGCGGAGAACCGGTCGATGCGTGGCTGCCCATCGAAGGCGCTGACGGATCGGACGCGGAACTGCTCGGCCGCCTGTCGCGTTTTGTCGACGACATCGACACCTTCGCCGCGCGTTGCGCGATCGAACAGACGCCCGCCGAATGGACGCAACTGCTGCTCGAAACGCTGGTCCAGTGTTTCGACGGCGGCGTCGAGTTCGCGGAGTCGCTCGCCGCCGTGCGCGACGCGATCGACAAGATGAGCGACGCGATGCAGGCGGGCGCGCACGAGGTCGCGATGCCCGCCGCAGTCGTGCGCGGCGCGCTGACCGAAGCGCTCGACGACCCCGCGCGCGGCGGCGTGCCCTGGGGCAGTGTGACGTTTTCGTCGCTGACGAGCTTGCGCGGTTTGCCCTATCGGGTCGTCTGCCTGCTCGGCATGGACGACGGCGTGTTGCCGAGCCTCGCGCGCGCCGACGAGTTCGATCTGATGGCCGCGTTCGGCAAAGCGGGCGACCGGCAGCGCCGCGACGACGAGCGCAATCTTTTTCTCGACCTGCTGCTCGCCGCGCGCGACCGTCTTTTTATCGCCTACACCGGGCGCAGCATTCGCGACAACGCGCCATTGCCGCCGGCCGCGCTCGTCGACGAACTACTCGACTATCTCGCTCAAGTGTCGGCAGGCGAAGGCGCGAATCCCGCCGAGGTGGAACACGCGCGCCGCGCGTTTATCGTCGACCATCCGTTGCAGGCGTTCGCGTCGGAGTATTTCGGCAAGGAGCCTGAGCTTTTCACCTACGACGCCGATCGCGCCGAACTCGCCACCTTGCTGGCCGCGCCGCGGCAGCGAGCCGCCGCGCCGTTCTTCGATCAGCCGCTGCAGCCGGAAGAAGCGGCGCCCATCGCGTTCGAAGAATTCGTGCGCTTCTGGCGTCATCCCGCGCGCGCGCTGCTGCGCGAGCGCCTCGGCATCGTGTTGTCGGACGCGCAAGGCGAATTGCTCGACACCGAGCCGTTTGAACTCGATTACGCGGGGCGCGATGCATTGGCGGAACGTCTACTTCCCGTGCTGCTCGACCCGGATACCGAAGACAGCAACATGCTGTTTGACCGTGTACGCCGCGTTGCCGAGGCCAGTCCCGAGTTGCCCGGCGGCGCGACCGGCGCGGTGTGGCGCGCGCGAGAACTCGGCGCGCTGCGCCAGCTTGCCGACAGCGTGCGCCGCGAAGTGGCCTCGGGCGTCGAGCGCTTGCCGTTCGTGCTCGACATCGCGCCGCGCTGGCCCGCTGACGTGGACATCGAAGGCGCGCTTTTCGGCGCTCATGACGAAACGCTTCGCGAGGCCGCGGAAACGCCGCTGCAACTGCACGGCACCTTGAATTTCCTGACTGAAACCGGACAAGTGATTTTCCGCTACGCCAAACCCACCGCGCGCGACTATCTGTCGGCGTGGCTCGCGCATCTCGTTTATTGCGCGGTCCGGCCTGAAGGTCCGCGCCGCACGGTCTGGCACGGCAGCGGCGAGAGCTTCGAGCTTGCGCCGGTCGCGGCTCCGCTCGACGAACTTGCCCCGCTCGCCGCGCTGTTCAAGGCGGGGCGCAGGCTGCCGCTGCGCTTCTTCCCGAAAAGCGCGTGGACCAAAGTGAGCGAAAGCGATTCGGCGGCACAAGGCGTGTGGATCAACGACCGCGTGCGGGGCGAGTCCGACGACCCCGCATTGCGCATCGCGCTGCGAGGCACGCCGCTCACGCTCGACGAACCATTCGGCCGTCTCGCGGCGATCGTTTTCAAGCCGCTGATCCAGCATGTGCGGAGCGTGTCATGACGAGCGCGCTTCATCATCATGCACTGGGCGTGCAGGAGCTGGATGTCTTCGCCTGTTCGCTCGACGGCGTCAATCAGATCGAGGCGTCGGCGGGCACCGGCAAGACCTGGAACATCTGCGCGCTGTATGTGCGGCTGCTGCTCGAAAAGAACCTGAATGCCGATCAGATTCTGGTTGTGACCTTCACGAAGGCCGCGACCGCCGAACTGCACGAACGCATTCGCGGCCGCCTCGCGGAACTGCATCGCGCAATCGAAATGGACGACGACGGCGGCGATCCGTTCATTCAGCGCCTCTTTGAAACGACGCTCGCGCCTGAGCGCGGCATCGACCGCGAAGCTGCGGCGAAGGTGGTGCGCCGCGCGCTGCGCACGTTCGACCAGGCCGCGATTCACACCATCCACGCGTTTTGCCAGCGCGCGTTGCAAGAAGCGCCGTTCGCCGCCGCCATGCCGTTCGCCTTCGAAATGGAAGCCGACGACGCCGCCTTGCGTTTCGAAATGGCCGCCGATTTCTGGCGCGAGCAGATCGAGCCCGTCGCGCATGCGCATCCCGCGTTCGCTGCGTGGCTAGTGGGGAGGCGCGCCGGCCCCGCGTCGCTCGACGAACAACTCGCGCGGCGCCTGAAAAAGCCGTTGGCGCAATTGCGCTGGGGCAACACCGGCGACGATGCAGGCGCCGACCCGCAAGCCGGCTTCGACGCCGCGAGCGAAGTGTGGCGTGCTGAGCGCGAGGCCATCTTCAGGCTGCTCGAAGAGGCCCAGGACCGGCTGAGCAAGACCACGCACAAGCCCGATCACGTGAGCGCCGCGATTGCCGCGTGGACCGAGTATTTCGCGCAGGGCGACTGCCATGCGCCGCCGCCGCGTGCGGCTCTGAAGTTGACCGCTTCCGCGCTGAAGAAGGCCACCAAGGTGAAGTTCGAGCCGCCCGAGCATGTGTTTTTCGAGCATGCCGAAGCGCTCGCGGCGGCGGTGATCGCGGCGGAAGCGGCGCAGCGCGCTCGGTGGCTCGCGCTGATGCAGACCTGGCTCGGCTACGCGCCCGCCGAACTGGTGGCGCGCAAGCGCACGCGCCGCGTTGTCTCGTTCGACGATCTGCTGTCGAACCTGTATCGGGCGCTCGCCGCGCATCCGTGGCTCGCGGACGCATTGCGCGCGCGTTACCCGGCTGCTTTGATCGACGAGTTTCAGGACACTGATCCGCTGCAGTTTGCTATTTTCAGCCGCATTTTTGCGCCGGCCGGGCCGCTCTTTCTGGTCGGCGATCCGAAGCAGGCCATCTACAGTTTTCGCGCGGCGGATCTCCATACGTATCTGGCGGCGCGCGCGTCGGCTTCGGCGCGCTATACGCTCGCGGTCAATCAGCGTTCCACGGCGCCGATCGTCGAAGCCTGCAACCGGCTCTTCGAGATGAACCCGCAGGCGTTCGTGCTCGACGGCCTCGACTATCAGCCGGTGCGTGCGGGCGAGCGGCGTCGCGCGCCATTCGCGGACCCCCAAGCGAGCGCGGGCGACTTCCGCATCTGGACCTTGCCGCAAGGCGACGCGGCGCTGACCAAGCGCGACGCGCAGCGTGACGCGAGCGAGGCGTGCGCGGCCGAGATCGTGCGGCTTTTGCGCGGCGCGCGCGAAGGCTCGGTGACGATCGGCGACGCGCCGCTCGCGCCCGGCAACATCGCGGTGCTCGTGCAAACGCACAGGCAGGGCAGTCTGATCAAACGCGTGCTGGCCGCGTGGGGTGTCGGCAGTGTCGAGCTGGCGCAGGCCTCGGTGTTTGCAACGCTGGACGCCGAGCAGATCGGGCGCGTGCTCGCCGCCGTCGACACACCCGGCGATCTGCGCCGCTTGCGCGCGGCGCTCGCCACCGACTGGCTCGGTCTCGACGCCGCGGCGCTGTGGCGTCTCGAACAGGTCGCCGACGCGCCCGCCGTGGCCGACGACCCCGCGCACGCGGCGGACGCGATGGGCTGGGTCGAACGTTTTTCGCGCTACCGCACGCTCTGGCATGAGCGCGGCTTCGCGGTGATGTGGCGCACGCTGATGCGCGAACTGCGCGTCGCGCAACGGCTCGTGGCCGCGCCGGACGGCGAGCGGCGTCTAACGAACGTCAATCATCTCGCCGAACTCGTGCAGGCACGCGCGGCCACGCAACCCGGCATCGCGCCTACCTTGCGCTGGCTCGCCGCGCAACGCACGCAAGGCGGCGGCGAAGAAGCGCAGTTGCGGTTAGAGTCGGACCGCAATCTCGTGCAGATCGTGACGGTGCACAAGTCGAAGGGACTCGAATACGCGGTTGTGTTCTGTCCGTTCCTGAATGACGGCGGGCTGCGCGAGCCACCGTCGTCGGGTTTGCCGGACGCGCGCGAGTATCACGATCCGGGCGGCGGCGCGGTGCTGCATTACGGTTGCAACGACGAAGAAGCCGAGCGTGCCGCGCGTCATGCGGCGCGCGAGCAGGCAGCCGAGCGCGCGCGGCTCGTCTACGTCGCGCTCACGCGCGCGGTGTATCGCTGCTATCTGGTCGCGGGCACGTATCTGTCGTCGCGTTCGACCAGGGAATCGCGGCGCAGCGTGTTGAACTGGCTCGTGGCCGGCAGCGGCTATAGCTTCGACGACTGGCTGTCCGAGCCGCCTGACGAAGCCGTCCTGTCCTCGCGATGGCACGCGTTGTCGGGCGGGCCCATCGCGTTGCAGGCGTTGCCCAAGGTCGAACGCCGCACGCCCTTGGCGAGCCTGCACGAAAGCGGCGCCGACAAGCGCGCGCGGACCAACCGCCGCCCTTTGCGCGACCAGTGGCGCATGGCGAGTTTCAGCGGCCTGATCGCTGCGGGCAGCAAGGCCGAAGAGGCGCACTCGCCCGTGGAGGAAGTGCGCCCCGATCACGACGAGATCGCCGATGCCCTGATTCCCGCAACGCTGCCTGTGCCTGTGCCCGCGCCCGCGCCCGCGCCGCAAACGCCGTCGCTTGCCGAAGACGACATTCTCCGTTTCCCGCGCGGAGCCGCGGCCGGCGAATGTCTGCATCGCATGTTCGAACTCGCGGATTTCAGCGATCCAGGCACGTGGCCCGACGCGATTCGCGGCGCGCTGCTGGAGCGGCCCGCGCCGGCACACGCGGATCTCGCGCCGCGTCTTCCCGCGATGATGCACAGGCTGCTCGCGGACATCGTCAGCACGGAACTCGTGCCCGGCATGACGCTCGCTCAACTGAATCCGAGGCGGCGTCTGAACGAACTGGAGTTCCTGTTCGCCGCGCCGTCGCTCGAATTCGCCGGGTTGCGCGAGCTGCTGGCCGAGCACGGCTATCCCGATGTCGCTTTGGAGCCGGGCGTTTTGCGCGGCTTCGTCAAAGGATTTATCGACATGATCGTCGAGCACGACGGACGGTTCTGGATCGTCGACTGGAAATCGAACCATCTCGGCGAGACAGCGGCGGACTACGCAGCCGCGCCGCTCGAAAGCGCAATGGCGAGCCACGCGTATCACCTGCAAGCGCTGCTTTATACGGTGGCGCTGCATCGGTATCTGAAGACTCGCGTGCGCGATTACTCGTACGAAACGCATATCGGCGGCTATCTGTATCTGTTCGTGCGCGGCGTGCGTCCGGATTGGCGCGAGCCCGACGGCCAGGCCGGCGTGCACGTGCGGCGGCCCGCGTTCGAACTCGTGGCGTTGCTCGACGCGGCGATGATCGGAGGCGCCGCATGAGCACGTTCGACCATCGCGCATCGGCGCCGCTGCAACTGGGGGATCTCGGCGTGAATCTGCCCGCGCCGGCCGATTTCAGCATCGCGCTCGCGGAAGGATTCGCGCAACGTATCGGCGGATTGGCGCGTCGCGGCGGGGCTTCGGCGGAAGCGGTGAAGTGGGCGGCGCGGGCGGCTTTCGCGGTGAGCCGCGCGACTGGCGAAGGGCACGTGTGCGTGCCGCTGGTAACGCTCGCGCGACGCTTCGAGGCATCCGCCGCCGAGGTTCGCACGGCGTTGTTCGCAAGCGGCATGGCGAGCGATGGCTCGCGAGCGGCCGCGGCGCTGCGGCCGCTCGTGATCGACGGACAAGGGCGGCTGTATCTGGCGCGCTATTACGATTACGAGCGACGCCTCGCGCGGGCGTTGGTTGCTCACGCGGGCACTGGCGCTGGCGACGGTGTGGCGGATGCCGCAGCCGTGGACGCCAACGCCAACGCCAACGCCAACGCCAACGCCAACGCCAACGCCGCTCATACGCTGCACGAGCGTCTTCTGCGCTACTTCGGTCCGCCGAAAGACGATGCCGTCGACTGGCAGCGCGTGGCCGCCGTCATGGCGCTGTCCGGCCGGCTCACCATCGTCAGCGGCGGTCCCGGCACCGGCAAGACCACCACGGTGGTCGGCGTGCTCGCCTGCCTGCTCGATGCGCGCGCCGATCTGCGAATCGCGCTCGCCGCGCCCACCGGCAAGGCCGCGCAGCGCATGCAGGAAGCCTTGCTTGCGCGCGCCGGCGATTTGCCGCCTGAACTCGCCGTGCGTTTGCCGCAAACTTCGTACACGTTGCATCGTCTGCTCGGGTCGGGGCCGGGCGGGCGCTTCAGGCATCATCGCGAAAATCCGCTGCCTTACGACGTGGTGGTGATCGACGAGGCGTCGATGATCGACGTCGCGATGGCCGCGCATCTGCTCGACGCGATTGCGCCGCACACGCGTCTCGTGATGCTCGGCGACAAGGATCAACTCGCGGCGGTCGAGGCCGGCGCGGTGTTCGCCGGGTTGAGCGCGCGGCCCGCTTTCACGGCGCAAGGTCTGGAGCGGATCGCCAGTGCGCTGGGCGTGGAAACGGCGCGGCTCGAACAGGCCTTGCCGCGAGTCTCGCCAGCTTCCGGCGAAGAATCTGGCCGCTTTCCGCAAGCCGGTAACGAAGCCGATCTTTTCGATACGCCGCCCGGTGATCTGTTCGCCGAGCCGCCTGCGGCCGCCATCGTGGGAGCATTGCACGACGCGGATCGGTTCGGTGGCGATCTGGCGGCGACTCGCGCGAAATCGACCTTGTCGATGCCGCACTCCGACACGCCGCTCGCGGATTGCGTCGTCTGGCTGGAGCGCAACTATCGGTTCGGGCTCGAATCGCCGATTGGCCGCTTGTCGCTTGCGATTCGCAACGGCGCGGCCAGCGAGGCGCTCGACGTGCTGCTCGCCGAGGCCACACGACATGCGGCCGCACTTCACGAAGACGCGCACGCGATGTTGGCCGAGCGCACCGTGGAGCGCCTCGCTGCCGGATTCGCGCCGTACGCGAACGCGCTTGCCGCGGCGCTCGCCGCCGGCACGCCAGACCCGGTGCCGCTGTTCGATGCGCTGAATCGCTTCCGGGTTTTGTGCGCGACGCGCTCGGGCGCGCGGGGCGTCGATGCACTCAATGCGTCGATGGCCGCGCAGGTACGCCGCGCGGCTGGCGTGACGCTCGGTGTCGGTGCGCAGTGGTTCGCCGGGCGGCCGGTCATGGTCACGCGCAACGATTACGCGCTAGGGCTTTTCAACGGCGACATCGGCATTGCGCTGCCGGGCGCGGGCGGCGCGTTGCGCGTCTATTTCAGAACCGGCGACGGCGGGTTGCGAGCCGTGTCTCCAGCGGCGCTGCCGCCGCATGACACGGCGTTCGCGTTGACGGTTCACAAATCGCAAGGTTCGGAGTTCGAGCATGCGGTGCTGATGCTGCCGTCAGTGTTCAGCAGGGTGTTGTCGCGCGAGCTGGTTTATACGGCGATCACGCGGGCGCGTGAACGTGTTGAGGTGATCGGCGCGCGCGCCGTGCTGGCGCAGGCCATCGTGACGCCGACGCAGCGGGACTCCGGACTGGCCGCGAGAATCGCGGAGGCGTCGCGGGGAGCGTAGAGGAACGAAGCGGCGAAACGAAGCGGCGAAACGAAGCGGCGAAACGAAGCGGCGAAACGAAGCGGCGAAACGAAGCGGCGAAACGCAGCGCCAAACCAGCGTCCGTCACGTCAACCCGCACTCCGCGCCGCTTCGACAGGCTCTCCGGCACGGTTGCGCATGGTCTTGCGGTACCGCAGCGTCCACAGCGTCAACGCGCCATAGATGCCGTAGCCGATGAACGGCGACACCGCGAGAAAGCGCTCGATCGGCCACGTCAGCGCCATCCATGCGCGCAGCGCCGTTTCGCCGGTCAGACCGACGCCCCAGACCAGCGTCATGATCCGCATGGAGTTGACAAGGCCCGGACGTTCCCGCCATAGCGTTTCGAAGCGCTCGGCGCCGCCTTCCATCTCACGGGCGACGGTGGCGCGCGCGAGATAGAAAATCAGCGGGCGGCGCATCGGCAAAGAGAGCAGAAAAGCCACGCCGATCGCGCCGGACACGAGCGATTCGCGCAACAGCAACATGCGCGGACTGCCGCCCAGTGCCATCGCGCCGATAGAAAGCACGATGCCGGCGACCACCATCACGCTGAGTGCATCGACACGCTTAAAGCGCGCCAGCTCGATCAGGCTCCAGGCAATGGGCGGCCCCGCCGACGCGATCAGCGCGCCAGTCTCGCCTAGATGCGGCAACGTGAGCCGGTAGGCGAGCCAGGGCAACAGGAAGTTGACGGCCAGTTCGGCCACAAAGCCCGGACGAAGCTTCATGTGAATGTGCGCCCAAAGAGAACAGCGAAAAGTATCGATGATTGCGGCGCGCCGATGCAAATGGTTTTCCGTATCCGCGCAGCGTAGAGAGCGCCGCCCATCGTCTGCAACGCTGTGTACACTTGCATTTCCTTGTTCAACCGCACGTCATGACATCCCGCTATCCGATCCCGCCGACCGAAGTCGAATTGACCGCAGTGCGCGCGCAAGGAGCGGGCGGCCAGAACGTCAACAAGGTATCGAGCGCGATTCAATTGCGCTTTGACGTGCACGCTTCTTCGTTGCCGGATGTCCTGAAAATGCGCCTTCTCGCGCTGGCCGATCGCCGCATCACGCGTGAGGGCGTCGTGATCATCAAGGCGCAGGAGCACCGGACTCAGGAGATGAACCGCGCGGCGGCGCTCGCGCGGCTCGACGAACTGATAGAAAGCGTGAGCGTGACGCGCAAGCCGCGCGTCGCGACCCGGCCCACGCGCGCATCGAACACGCGGCGCCTCGAGAGCAAGGCGCGGCGCAGCGAGGTCAAATCCGGCCGCGGCCGGGTGGACGATTAGCGCCGGCGCGCGCCGGCGCGCACACTGGGCGCCGGCGCCGCCGCCGGCACGCTCGGTACGAAGTCCACGCACAGCACGTGGGTCGTGCCGTCCTGTTCGAATGCGAGCGCGGCCGTGTAGCAGTCCTCGCCGTCAGCGAGCGAATAGTGCGGACCCATCATCGCGACGCGCCCGCGTGCCGCCAGCGCATGCTTCAGATACGCGCGGCGCGACCAGTTGCTGCGCGCGCTGCCCGAGATCGGCGCGAGCCGCCGGGAAGGCGCGGGCACCGAGGCGGCCGTCACCGAGGGTCGAGTCTGCTCGCCCTGCTCGTCGGTGATGAACACGCGGCGCGCTTCGCTCAAGTGCCAGATTTTTTGCGCCGCCTGGTCGAGATCGCCGGTGACCTTGAACGTTTCGGCTGCGGCAATCACCGCTTCGGCGAAACCTTCGAAGCCGAGCCGCTGGTGGCGCGCGTGCGCCCGCTCGTAATCGGCGAACTTGCTCCACATCGACTCGACTTTTGCCGGCACGTTCGCGACGGCCGCCTCGATCGACCTGTTCGGCTGACCGAGCCAGAAACCCTGCACGAAATCGACGTCGGCCTGCATCAGGATCATCAGTTCCTCGTCGGTTTCGACGCCTTCCGCCAGCACCAGCGTGCCCGACTGATGGAGCATCGCGATCAGGTGGCCGATCATCGAGTCGTCGCCCTCGCGCTTGCCGGCGCGCGAGACGAGCGAGCGGTCGAGCTTGACGATGTCGGGCCGGAAGCGCCAGACGCGGTCGAAATTGGAGAAGCCCGTGCCGAAGTCGTCGATCGCGATCAGGAAATCGCGCGGCTGCGACGCGGCGAGCATGCTGGCGACGGCGGATTCGTCGTCGGCGGGCTGTTCGAGCACCTCGATCACGATGCGCTCCTGCGGCAGGCCGAAATGCGCGGACAACTCGTCGATGAAGGCGCGCTGCGGCCAGCCGGTTTCGAACACCTGTGGCCGCGTGTTCAGGAACAGCCAGCCGGTGCTCACGCGTTGCTCCATGAAATTCGCGACATGCAGGCAACGCGCGATTCGGTCGAGTTCGCGCGCGTCGGCCGCCGAGCGGGTGCCGGAGAAAAGCACTTCCGGCGAGACCGGCAAGCCGACCGGATCAAAGGCGCGCAGCAGGCCCTCGTAACCGACCACGCATTGATGCGTGACCGACAGGACCGGCTGAAACACGCTATGCAGCGTGAGCGCGCGCCACGTTCCGGTCCAGCCGGATTCGCCGCGGACGAGATGCGGGAGCAGGCCGCCCAGGCTCAATTCGCTGACGGATGGCATGACGGCGGGCATGACGGCGGGCATAAGGGCGGGCATGAGAGCGGGCATAGTGGCATCGCGGCAATCGGGTGACAGGGCGCGCACACAGACTCGGCACGCAACGGATGCGCAACAGAACACGCAGCATCGGCGCCCGCACGGCGAACCGGATCAAACCCTGGAACGCAGTGAGCAATACCGGCCATGCGGGACTCCGGCGGAGTGGTCAAATCGAGTCTAGCAGCTTGCAAATCGCATGAATGTGCGGGTTGTCACAGAGATGCGAACCGGCGGCGCCACGCGCGGGCTCGCTTGCAGCAGGCGGGATGACGCGGCAGATGCATGAAGTTTGCTGGGCCGTCTCGCGCGGCTTTCACCGCTTTTGCGGCAATGCGTCGATCTGCGCCGATGGCAATCGGGACTTGAAAGCTTGCATGAGGCGAGGGTAGCAGGGCGGCCAGTGAGCGCCCGCCAAACTCCAGGCGGCGACCGTGCTCAGACGTTAGGCGGCGCGGATGGGTCCGCTTGGCGAGACGCGGCCCGCAGGCTGCACGGTGGACCGCGACGTCCGCAAGCGGCGGGGATGCAGGAGCTTTCCACGAAAGGGAGAGTACGGATGGCGGAAATCGCGGTGGTCGCAATTCCGGTGGCGAAGCCTGGCCATGAAGAGCAGTTGCGCGCGGCGCTCGAAGGCATTGTCGGGCCGACGCGCAAGGAGCCGGGCGTGCTTCAGTACGATCTGCATCGCGACGGTCGGGAGCCGCGCCGCTTCGTGTTCGTGGAGCGTAGGGAGAGCCACGAAGCGCTCGCCCTGCACGCGAAGTCTGCCCACATCGAGGCTTACCGGAAGGCGGCCGCCGACTGGATCGAGCACGCCGAGATCCGCGTCGTGTCGAAAATCCAGTCGGCGCGCCGCCGGCGGCGTCAGTGCGTGGCTTGCGGGACGTCGAGAATCAGGATGATGGTCCAGTCCGCGTCGCCATCGTGATGATATTGGCGTTCGGCGACGATAAACGGCTGCTGTTTGCCGTCCGGGCCGAGAAACAGCACGTCGCCTTCCATCGGCAGGCATTCGACGGGTGGCAGCGCAAGGAACGCTTCCTGACCGCCGCGCGGCATCAGTTTTTCGATTTTGCGGGATGCTGCTTCAGTCCATTCGATATCAAGCTGGATGTTGCTCATGCTGTCCTCCGCACCAGGGTGCGCACGGGTTAGGGTTCCGGCAGGGCGCCGGTCGGTGCGCGACTTTAGCATACCGGTCAACGGTCGCCGGCTGGTTCATGACCGGCCCCTTGGACGTTAAAAAAGCCGAAACCGGCAGTGCCGGCTTCGGCTTTTCACCCGCGCGGCGACTCCGCAGAGGGGCGGCGGCGGTGGCGCGTTCAGCTCACGAGCCGGACGTGTCCGCCTTTGCAGCCTTCTTGTGATGCTGCTGCGACTTGTGGTGTTTCATCGGTGCGGCCGGTGCGGCTTCCATCGGTTGCGGGCGGTTTTGCAAATCTTGCGCGCGCTGTTCGACGTCGGCAGCCTTGGCCGGATCGGTGCTCATGGTGACGCCGTTGTCCTGCGCGTAGGCCGCGCCGGCTACGGCACCGAGGGAAATCAGGATCGCCAGGGACACTTTCTTCATTGCTACCTCCGCAGAGTGGTTGTGGACCTGAGTACATGTCCGTCCATTCGGAAAGACAATGCATTCTAGCGAGCAATATCCGCTCCAGCGGCGCGTTTTTAAGCGCAATCACAATCGGTTACATCTTGTTACTCGCATCCGATGCATGCCGCTTAGACGCTGACAGACGCTTTGCTTCTGCACGTAGGCGGCTCGGCGCTTTCTTCGCACGGCGAAGCAAGTCGCCTCATGCGCGAACGCCGTGGTCAAAACAACCCGATCGCGCAATACACATGAAATTGCATGATGCCGACCAGTTCGTGCAGCGCGATCTCCGCGTTCACGAGGTTGTCAAAACGCGGGAGCAAACCGATGTGTGCGCGTCGGGCGCTCGAGATCAGCGGTTGCGGCGTGAGGCCGAAATGGTGGAAGTCGAGCAGCGCGCGCGGCATGTGATACGCCGAAGTGATGAGTATCAACGAATCGTAACGTGACTGTCCGACAATGGCGGACACGTTGCGTGCGTTCTCGTAGGTCGTGCGGCTGCGGTTCTCCAGCACGATGTCCGAGCGCGGCACCTGTTCGCGTAGCAGATAGGGCAGGTAAGTGTCGGCTTCCGTGGCGGGGTGCCGCTGCGGATTGCCGCCGCTCACGATCACCCGGCAGGTGGTCGCGGTCCGTTTGCATGCAGCGTAGTTCCGCGCGCTGAACGCGATGCGCGCGAGGGCGTCGCGTGGCGGCACGAGCTGGTCGTCGTCGTACACCGTGCCGCCGCCGAGCAGGATGATCGCGGTGCGCGGGGCGAAGTCGGTGGGAATACTGGCTTGTCGGGCATCAGGCTGGGCGAGGCGCAGCAACGGAGCCGTAAGCCAGCCTGCCGAGATGAGCCAGAAAAGGGCGATTGCGCAAAAGACGAGAGGGCGGCGAGCACGCTTCCATATCACGATTGCTGCAAAAAAAAGCGCTAATAAAGTGATTAGAATCAATTTAGATGGGGTAACGTATGTCTTTCGGGATTAAATCTTCGAGCTTGCTTTCGCGCCGCGGCGGTTGCATCGCCGGCTCGCAGGGAACGCTAACATGCCGTTCTGACGGGGGTTCCGAATCATAGACCAGGCAGCACCTGGCGGAATTCGGCCGCAGTGCTAGCGGCCAGCTTCCAGCCACGGGCGGGTGCCACGCGCGTCACTGGTGGCGCGGTGACGTGTTGGCATAGATGTGTCATAGCTGCACTTTAAGAAAGAAGTGAGATGACCACGTATTCCAACGAAGCGGTACTAGAAGCGCTGCGGCGAGCGCAATATCGCCAGGTGCCATGGGCCAAACGGCCCGGCGTTTTTCAATATCTTCGAGCGCTAGGCCTGATGGACACCGTTCGGCAGCGTACCGTCGCGCCGGCTCCGGGCTTTCACGCACCCGTCGACATTGCTGTGCTCACCGAGCGGGGCCGCGCGGAATTCGCACGGCTCACACACGACGAAGGTCTGTTGACCTGGACCGTTCAGCGAATGAGAGACTACGTTCTCGCGGCCGCCGAAGCACGCTCCACAGTACCGCTAGAAGCCAGACCTTAGCGGCGGTACCGGCCGCTGGTGTCATACGTCTCCGATTCCGACCGATGCGAGGCGGACCGGAGACGAATCCTGCGTCGCCAATCCGAAACCACGCCCGGCGCCGCAATTGCTTCCCAAGCGCCCGCTAAGCGCGCCCCAACTCTCCAACACCCGCGCAAAAAAAGCCCGTATCACGAGGATACGGGCATACCGGAATTACTGCTGCCACGCTGTGCTAATGGCGTTGAATCAGACCGGACAGATGCGCTGTGGTTCCCGGATATCCGCTTCGGATTTTCGTTGCACGATTTCCTGCTCGTTCCCAACCCGTTTCGCGCGCTCGAGCGCGATCGAGCGCGATGGGCTGACGCCGGCCGCTCAATCTGCCCAATCCAACCCGCTCGCTCGCCTAACGACGCCGCGACGGATCGTCGTGCGGCGCCTCCGGCCGTGTGCGGACGTTGCTCGCGATATCGCCGCGCAAATCGCCGCGCGGCGCGGGCGGCGTGAAGTCGCGGCTGCGCGCCGCGCTTTGCTGCCACGCGGCGACCGACGCCGCATGATCCGGGCGCCAGTTCCAGCCGTCGGGGCGCTGCTGGGCAAGCGCCGGCGCGGTCATTGATGAAAGCACAATGCCGCACAGAAGCACTGACATTGGTTTCATGGTGAGCTCCCGTCCAAGCCCCCTTTACACAGGCCTGTTTGCATACGAATAAGGTATGCGCGGCGACGAAAGCGCGCTGTAAGTAATAGTAAATGGATGTTTCACCCGCAACTTGTGCGTTGCATCGGCGTCTGAGGCGGCGCGGGGCAAGGCGACAGGACGAGCGAGGGCAGGCACGGGCAAACCCGTTCCGCGGCGTCAATGGGCGGGCAGCGAGCGTCGAGGGAAGTCGGCGGAAGAAACGCCGAAAGAAGCCTGGCGACGAGGCGCCAGGAAAAATCACAAGAGAAGGCCGCCGGCTATGCGCTCAACGGATGCAGATAGACTCCGGGCGCCCGCAGGCGCCCGGAGAAAGGTCGTACTCAGGCCATCTTGACCGGTGCGCGCCACGATTCCGGATTGGTCCAGAATGCGCCGCGCAGACGGTCGCGGCTCGGCGGCGCCGGCGGCTTGGCGGCAGTCGCGCCGATGCGTCCGCGCAGCGAAATCTCGCGGCCGCTCGTGCCGAGCCGCTTCACTATTTCGGCGAGCGTGCCATCGGCTTGCCACTCGTCGAAGCGGCGGCGGCAGGTCGGCGGCGATGGATAGCGGCCCGGCAGCTTGGACCAGCCCTCACCGGTGGACAGCACCCACAGCACCGCGTTGACCACCGCGCGCGCTTCCACGCGTGGCCGACCGCGGCGTTCGCTCCGTGCTGGCTCCGCACAGAACAACGCCTCGACCAGGGCCCACTCGTTGTCTCTCAAATCGTCGAACAGCATCATGTTTCACCTCAGCGAAGCTAACTCCGGTGCGCTGCCCCGCGCCGCGCACTCTCCACGCACTCGACAGGCGAGTGCCTAGGGGTCGGGTTTGCCACCTTCTATGCAGTCAGAAATCGTGGCACCGACCCTTGTGGAGCATGTCAATGCAGGATGTATGCCAAGTTATGCCCAGCCGCTCGAAAGGCCCGCACCAGCGGGCCAGCGCGGGCGCTAGCTAGGGCCGTATAAGAATCCAAAAAGCTTGTCTCGCAAATCGGGACAATCACCAATCTTGTGCAGTCAGGCCCGTGCGGCGTGCGTTTGCGCCGTATTGCTGCATTGCGGCGAAAATGGACAAAACAGGTAAGAGCGCGTGCGGGCGGGTACACTACGCATCAAAATTCGATATTGATGAGCTAATCAAATGAATGTCACGCTCCGCCAGCTCAGGGTTTTCATGGAGGTTGCGCGGCTGCAGAGCTTCAGTCGCGCGGGCGACGAAGTCGGCTTGACGCAATCGGCGGTGAGTCGCTGCGTGCGCGAACTGGAAGGCGAAATCGGTCTGAAACTGATCGACCGGACCACGCGCGAAGTGCAGCTCACCGACGTCGGCGGCAACCTGGTGTCGAGCGTCTCGCGCCTGCTCACCGATCTGGACGACGCGCTCCGCGAGATCCGCGAAATCGGCGAGCAGCGGCGCGGACGGGTGGTCGTTGCCGCGAGCCCGACCGTCGCGTGCCGGCTGATGCCGCGCGTGCTCGCCGCTTGCGGGCAGCGCTTTCCGCACATCGAGCTCGGCTTGCGCGACGACGTGCAGAGCGACGTGGTGCGCAAGGTCAAGTCGGGTGAGGTGGATTTCGGCGTCGTCATCGGTCCCTTTGCCGCCGACGATCTGCTGGGCGAGTCGCTCATGACCGACTCGTTTTGCGTCGTGTCGCGCGACGATCATCCGCTCGCGCAGCAGAAGCAGGTTGGCTGGGCCGATCTCGAAGGGCAGCACCTGATCATGCTCGACTACGCGTCGGGTAGCCGGCCGATCATCGACGCCGTGATGCACGAGTACGGCGTGAGCGCCACCGTCGTGCAGGAGCTGGGGCATTCGGCGACCGTTTTCGGGCTGGTCGAGGCGGGCCTGGGCGTTAGCGTGCTGCCGTGGCTCGCGTTGCCCTTGCCGGCCGGCGCCGCGCTCGTCGCCCGGCCACTGGTGCCGCGCGCCGAGCGCACGGTCGAACTGGTGCGCCGTCGCGACCGCTCGCTGTCGCCGGCGGCCGAGGCGGTGTGGGGATTGATCCGCGAATTGCCGGCGCGCGCCGAGGATCTGATCTGATTTCACGACGGGTTGGCACGACGCCACGCGTCGTCATGTTTCCCGGCGGGTCGGTAGTACGCCACGCGTCGTCATGTGGGCGGCCCGGGCGTTCCGAAATCGGACGCTGAGCTAAACTCGCGAACGTGGCGCGCGAACGGCCGGACGGCTTAAGCCGTCCGTGACGCTTTAGCCGCCGCAGCTCTTACTCACCTGGAAGCCTCGATGAGCGAACTGGAACTCCCCGTGCCCTCCATCCCCAATGCGCGCGACGCGGTGCGCGCGCTGCGTGCGTCGCAGATTCGTGAAGTGGCGAACGCCGGTTTCGGCGTCCCCGACGTGCTGCCGTTCTGGTTCGGCGAGTCCGACCGCGTGACGCCAGCCTTTATCCGCGACGCCGCGAGCGCCGCGCTGACCGCGGGCGATACCTTCTATACGCACAACCTGGGCATTGCGCCGTTGCGCGCGGCGCTCGCGGATTACGTCGGCGAACTGCATGGCCCGACTTCGCCGGATCATGTCGCGGTGACGAGCGCGGGTGTCAATGCGCTGATGCTGGCCGCGCAACTGGTGGTGGGCGCGGGCGATCGGGTCGTCGCCGTGACGCCGCTGTGGCCGAATCTCGTCGAGATTCCGAAAATTCTCGGCGCGCATGTGGAAACTGTCTCGCTCGGTTATGGCGAACAGGGGTGGCAGCTCGACGTCGAGCAATTGCTGGGTGCGCTCACGCCCGACACGAAGATGCTGCTCGTCAACTCGCCCAACAATCCGACCGGCTGGGTGATGACCCGCGAGCAGCAGCGCGCCGTGCTCGAGCATTGTCGGCGGCACGGCATCTGGATCGTCGCCGACGAAGTCTACGAGCGCCTCTACTATCCCGACTCAAGCGGGGACGACGGTGTCGCGCCCGCGCGCACGGCGCCGTCGTTTCTCGATCTCGCCGCGCGCGACGAGCGCGTGATTTGCGTGAACTCGTTCTCGAAGGCATGGCTGATGACCGGCTGGCGCCTCGGCTGGATCGTCGCCCCCGCGCGCCTGATGGACGACCTCGGCAAACTGGTGGAGTACAACACGTCGTGTGCGCCGGCCTTCGTGCAGCAGGCGGGGATCGCCGCCGTGCAACACGGCGGGCGCTTCACGCAGGAACTGGTGCGCGATCTGAAGGCGTCGCGCGACCATCTGGTGCGGGCGTTGTCCGCGGTGCCGGGCGTCGACGTCAAGGCGCCTCCCGGCGCCATGTATCTATTTTTCACAATGACGGGTGCCGCGCGCAGTCTCGAACTCTGCAAGGCGATGGTGCGCGAAGTGGGCCTCGGCGTTGCTCCCGGCAGCGCATTCGGTGCCGAGGGCGAGGGCTTTGTCCGCTGGTGTTACGCATGTGACGTCGCGCGTCTGGATGCGGGCGTGGAGCGTCTGAAGCGGTTTCTCGCGCGGCGCGGCGCCCGGTCGTGATCTGACGGCGATGCGCGTCCCGGCAATGCCGCATGCAGTCTCGGGACGCGCTTTGATCCAGGCCTTGCGCGCCCATGCGCCGGGCATTTTGTCCGGGGGTTCGGCTTTACGCACCGAATGTTTTTGCGTAATATGGCGCTCAGTCACGCGATTCCTGTCCGGAAATTCGCTGCTCCGTCCGGCTGGGTTTGGCTCGATAGTCTGTTTCGCCTCCCCCCGGTGCGTGCTCCCATCAATATGACCGATCAGAATCGGGCGAGCGCGTCTTCAGTTCCACATCGTCTGTTTGATCCGGTTCCTTGACCACAGGGTCTGACCTAGCTGCATGAATACCCAAGAGGCGAAGATCGTCCTCGAGACAGCCTTGATCTGCGCGCAGGAGCCGTTAAAGCTCGGCGATTTGCGCAAGCTCTTTGCCGACGGCGTGTCGGCGGACACCGTTAGGACTCTGCTCGAAGACCTGAAACAGGATTGGTCGGGGCGCGGTGTGGAGTTGGTCGGGCTGGCGTCGGGCTGGCGGTTTCAAAGCAAGCCCGCGATGCGTTCGTATCTGGATCGTTTGCATCCGGAAAAACCGCCGAAATATTCGCGCGCGGTGCTCGAGACGCTCGCGATCATTGCATACCGGCAACCGGTCACGCGCGGCGACATCGAAGAGATTCGCGGCGTCACGGTGAATACGCAGGTCGTCAAGCAACTCGAGGATCGCAACTGGATCGAGGTGATCGGGCATCGCGATGTGCCGGGGCGTCCGGCGCTCTACGCGACCACGCGGCAGTTTCTCGACGACCTCGGTTTGCGGGCGCTGGACGAATTGCCGCCGCTCGCGGACCCGTCGGCGCAATTGAACGCGGATTTGCTCGGGCAGCACGCAATCGAGTTCACGGAGGCCGAGGCTGCGGCGCCGAGTGAAGCGAATGTGCCCGAACAGCCGGCAGCGGCTGCTGCAGAGGCAGCAACTGGCGCCCAATTGGCGGCGGGAACGGAAATCGCTGCTGAGCAGAATGAACGGGGCGAGGCGCAGCAATCCGCCGAGGGCGCGCAATGGGCGGCGCAGGCTGAAGGGTCGGAAGGCGTCGACAATGTCGAGGCGGCGCACGAATCCGTGGTGCGAACCGAAGCAGCAGACGAGCCGGTTGGCGAACCAGTCGAGGCCCCCGCTCAGGCACACCGCGGAGCGGCCGATGTTGCGCCGGCTGGCGGCGCCGCCGAGGCTGAACAGAATCACGATCCGGTCTCCCAGACCGATCCGGCAATACCCGCGCACGGCTCGGGCGAACTCCGCGAGACGGAGCGCGCCGCCGAACCGGACCGGACCACGGCGGCGCACGGCGATCAGGAAGATCGTCGCGATGCCGCACAGGACGCAGGCTTTCTGACCGACGACGAACCCGAGTCGCGCAGCGCCTGACGTAACCGAACTTTTTTGCCGCGCCCGCAAGGGGCGCGCGACCTGACATTTTGAGGTTGTTTTGACACATACCCACGACACCGATTCGTCCGAATCCGAGCGCGCCGTGCCGTCGGCGCGCGCTGACGAAACGCGCAACACGCAAGCGTCGGCAGGCGAAGGCGAGCGCCCGGCGCAGACCACGGAAGCAGACGGCGAGGACCGTCCGCGCCGCGGCCTGCGTCGCGGGCCGCGCAGCCTGATCGCGCGGCGCCGCGCCGGCGCGAAGGCCAAGGCTGCGGAAGGCGCGCCCGCGCAAGCCGCGCCGGTCGCCGACGTCGCCCCGCCAGAAGGCGAAGCGCTCGCCCAGACGCGCACGCCGCGCAAGGAAGCGGGCGCGAAGGGCCAAGGCGCGCGACGCAATGCGGGCGGTGCAAAACGTGAAGGACAGCGCGAAGGCGCGCCTCGCGAGGGTGCGCCGCGCGAAGGCCCGCGTGAGCGTCAGCCGCGCGCCGGCGCTCAGCGTCAGGGCCGCCGCGGTGGCGAAGCGCCGGCGGCAGCGGCGGCGGCCGATGCCGGTCAGGACGATCTGTTCTCGTATGTCACGTCGCCTGCTTTCGACGCGGACAACAGCGCGACCGGCGGCGTGCGCGCGCCGATGCTGCGCCGTGGCAAACCGGCTGCGCCGAAGCGCGTGCTCTCCGCCGACGACGACGCGCCGAAGCTTCACAAAGTGCTGGCCGAAGCCGGCATGGGCTCGCGCCGCGATATGGAAGAGCTGATCGTCGCAGGCCGCGTCTCGGTGAACGGCGAGCCGGCTCACATCGGCCAGCGCATCATGCCGACCGACCAGGTCCGCATCAACGGCAAGCCGGTCAAGCGCAAGCTGGCCAGCAAGCCGCCGCGCGTGCTGCTGTATCACAAACCGACCGGCGAGATTGTCAGCCATGCCGACCCGGAAGGCCGTCCGTCGGTGTTCGACAAATTGCCGCCGATGAAAACCGCCAAGTGGCTCGCGGTCGGCCGCCTCGACTTCAACACCGAAGGCCTGCTGATGCTGACCACCTCCGGCGATCTGGCGAACCGCTTCATGCATCCGCGCTACAGCGTCGAGCGTGAATATGCGGTGCGCGTGGTCGGCGAACTGGCCGAAGGCATGCGTCAGAAGCTGCTGCACGGCGTCGAGCTGGACGACGGTCCGGCCAACTTCCTGCGCATCCGCGACGGCGGCGGCGAGGGCACCAACCACTGGTATCACGTCGCGCTCGCGGAAGGGCGTAATCGTGAAGTGCGCCGCATGTTCGAGGCCGCGGGCCTGATGGTCAGCCGCCTGATCCGTACGCGTCACGGTGCGATCTCGCTGCCGAAGGGCCTGAAGCGCGGCCGTTGGGAGGAGCTAGAGGACAACCAGGTGCGCGCGCTGATGGCGTCGGTCGGACTGAAAGCGCCAAGCGAGGAGCGCGGCGGCCGTAGTTCCGCGCCCGAGCGCAAGCAGCCGGACCCGATGCAGACGTCGATGGGTTTCATCAGCCGCGAACCGGTGCTGATGTCTCATAGCCGCTTCGAGCAGCAGCCGCGCGGCCAGGGCCGC
The DNA here is from genome assembly GCF_036016995.1 of Paraburkholderia sp. MPAMCS5. Classification (NCBI taxonomy): domain Bacteria; kingdom Pseudomonadati; phylum Pseudomonadota; class Betaproteobacteria; order Burkholderiales; family Burkholderiaceae; genus Paraburkholderia; species Paraburkholderia sp. MPAMCS5. The sequence continues at coordinate 198,735 of NZ_JAYXBK010000003.1, read as the reverse complement.
CGTGGCGCGGCGGGCGGCGGTGTTGGCGGCGGCGCGGGCGCGGGCTACGGTAATCGCGGTGCAGGCCGCGGCGCGGGCGGCTTCGGCGGTATGGGCGGCGGTCTGGGTGGCCCGCGTGGAGGCCGTGACGTCGACGGCAACCGGGCGCCTTCGGGCAACAGCAATCGCCCGGCGGGCGGCGGCAAGCGCGCCGGCGGCAATGGACCGAATGCGGGCGGCGGCAATCGCGCGCCGGGCGGCAACCGTGGCAACGGCAATCGCGCGGGCGGCGGCAACGCCAATGCCGGCGGCGCGAACCGTGGCGGCGGCGCGCCGCGTGGCCGCACACGCGGACGCTAAGCGCAAGCCTCACGGTGACGCGGATCGCTCGATCAGGCGAGCCGCAAAAGTTACCGTCACGGATCGATCAACGGACGTCGCGCATCGCGCGCGGCGTTTAAAACGCAGCTTGAGCGCAAGTAGGGACAGATTCTCGCGCCCCTGGCTTGCAAAAGCCCGAAACGCAGCCATATCGTTGAAAGATTGCCGTGAAATCACGCGGAAATGGGCTTCCGTCGGCGTTCTGCGGTTTGCGTTTGTCCTGAAAAATGGCTACAATCGCGAAGTCGCTGGGCGTGCGGCTTTTCATGTGCGGCTCAGGTGCGACCACCGGCAATAAGATGATGGGCGTTTAGCCCATTTTTTTTTGCCGCTCAGTTCTTCGTGGTTCGTCATCTCGGGTAGCACGAACGTGCGCCGGCCAGGCGCGCGGCCCGCATTGGTTGTTTGCAGAACAAGCGGCAGGCTCGCTGCGCGAACATCTAAGAGGGCAAAGTGCAACTGACGGAACTGATTGAAACCACGGTCGTGGGACTCGGCTACGAGCTCGTCGATCTCGAGCGCACCGGGCGCGGCATGTTGTGTATCTATATCGACCAGCCGGCCGGCATCGCGATCGAAGACTGCGAGAAAGTCACGCGTCAGCTCCAGCACGTACTGACGGTCGAAAATATCGAATATGAGCGGCTCGAAGTATCGTCGCCGGGTCTCGACCGCCCGCTGAAAAAACTGGCGGATTTTGAACGCTTCGCAGGCAGCGAGGCGGTAATCACATTGAAAAAGCCATTGGACGGACGGAAATCGTACCGGGGTATCTTGCATGCTCCGCAGGGCGAGACCATCGGTCTGGAATTTGAAGGGAAGGAAGGCGCCGCGATGCTCGATTTCACGCTCGCGGACATAGACAAAGCACGCCTCGTTCCGAAAGTTGACTTTAGGAGCCGCAAACAATGAGTCGCGAAGTGTTGATGCTGGTGGATGCGCTGGCACGCGAGAAGAATGTCGACAAAGACGTGGTTTTTGCCGCGCTTGAAGCGGCTCTCGCTTCGGCCTCCAAGAAACTCTTCGAAGAAGACGCGGACATTCGCGTCCATATCGACCGTGAAAGCGGCGAGCACGAAACGTTTCGCCGCTGGAAAGTGGTGCCGGACGAAGCCGGCCTGCAGGAGCCGGATCAGGAAATCCTGCTGTTCGAAGCACGTGAACAGCAGCCCGAGATCCAGCTCGACGAATTTATCGAAGAGCCGGTGCCGTCCATCGAGTTCGGCCGTATCGGCGCGCAGGCGGCCAAACAGGTGATCTTGCAGAAGGTCCGCGACGCCGAGCGCGAGCAGATCCTGAACGACTTCCTCGAACGCGGCGAGCACATCATGACCGGCTCGGTGAAGCGCCTCGACAAGGGCAACTTCATCGTCGAAACCGGCCGTGTCGAAGCGCTGCTGCGCCGCGACCAGCTGATTCCGAAGGAAAACCTGCGCGTGGGCGACCGCGTGCGCGCCTACATCGCGAAGGTCGATCGCACCGCCCGCGGTCCGCAGATCGAACTGTCGCGTACGGCGCCCGAATTCCTGATGAAGCTGTTCGAAATGGAAGTACCGGAAATCGAACAAGGCCTGCTCGAAATCAAGGCGGCGGCGCGCGATCCTGGCGTGCGGGCGAAGATCGGCGTAGTCGCTTACGACAAGCGCATCGACCCGATCGGCACCTGTGTCGGCATTCGCGGTTCGCGCGTGCAGGCCGTGCGTAACGAGCTTGGTGGCGAAAACGTCGACATCGTGCTATGGTCGGAAGATCCCGCCCAGTTTGTGATCGGCGCGCTCGCGCCGGCAGCCGTCCAGTCTATTGTCGTCGACGAAGAAAAGCACTCGATGGACGTCGTCGTGGACGAAAACGAACTGGCGGTCGCGATCGGCCGCAGCGGCCAGAACGTGCGTCTTGCCAGCGAACTCACCGGCTGGCAGATCAACATCATGACGCCGGACGAATCTGCGCAAAAGCAGAATCAGGAACGTGGAGTTCTGCGCGACCTGTTCATGGCGCGTCTCGATGTCGACGAAGAAGTTGCCGACATCCTGATCGACGAAGGCTTCACGAGCCTCGAAGAGATCGCTTATGTGCCGCTCAACGAAATGCTCGAAATCGAGGCATTCGACGAAGACACCGTGCACGAACTGCGCAACCGCTCGCGCGACGCGTTGTTGACGCAGGCCATCGCGAATGAAGAGAAGGTCGAGAATGTAGCGCTCGACCTGAAGAGCCTGGACGGCATGGACGCCGACCTGCTCGCGAAGCTAGCCGAACATCAGGTCCAGACGCGCGACGAACTCGCCGAACTGGCTGTGGATGAACTGGTCGAGATGACCGGAATGGAAGAGGATGCCGCTAAGGCGTTGATCATGAAAGCACGTGAACACTGGTTCCAGTGAGAAATGACCATGGCGCACTAAATTGAACGCGGCCGTCAGGCCGCATGACCCGATGCTAACCGCAAGGAATCGGTCCTTGCATTAAGAGGAATGAATGGCGAGTAACAACGTAGCCCAATTTGCCGCGGAACTGAAAATGCCTGCAGGCGTGCTGCTCGAGCAGCTGCAGGCGGCGGGCGTCACCAAAGCGAGCGAAGCCGACACCTTGTCCGAAACGGATAAGGCGCGTCTGCTCGACCACTTGCGCAAGTCTCACGGCTCGACTGATGCAGACAAGCGCAAGATCACGCTGACGAAACGGCATACGTCGGAGATCAAGCAGTCCGATGCGACGGGCAAAGCTCGCACCATTCAGGTCGAGGTGCGCAAGAAGCGCACTTTCGTCCGCCGCGACGAAACCTCCGCTGAAGGCGGAGATGCATCGAATCATGTGGCCGAGACCGCCGAGGCCGAAGACCTCGAACTTCAGCGCCGTGAAGAGGAAGCTCGTCACGAAGCCGAATTGCTCGAGAAGCAGGCTCAGGAACTGAAGGCGCGTCAGGAGCAGCTGGAACGCGAGGAAGCCGAGCGCCAGGCGCGCGAGCAGGCTGCGGAAGCCGAGCGTCGTCGCGCGGAAGAAGAAGCGGCGAAGAAGCGCGCAGCGGCTGCGGCCGAGGCGGCGGCTCGCGAGAAGGCGCAGCAGGCAACGCAAGCCGCGAAGGCTGAAACGGCGGCTGCCAAGGCGGCAGAGCCAGCCGTCGCGAAAGACGCCGAGCAGGACGACGAGCGCGCCGCAGCGGAACGCGCGGCACAGCGCGAAGCCGCGAAAAAGGCGGAAGACGCCGCGCGTCAGGCTGCCGAGAAAGCACGCGCCGAGCAGGAACAGATTGCGAAGCGCCGCGCCGCGGCCGAAGCCGAAGCACGGGCGATTCGCGAAATGATGAACACGCCGCGCAAGGCGCAGGTGAAGGCACCGGAACCGGCACCGAAGCCCGCCGAGCCGGCCAAGGCCGCGGAAGCCAAGGGCACGCTGCACAAGCCGGCCCGTCCGGCTGGCGAAGCTCCGGCGCGTCCGGCAGCCAGAAAGCCGGCTGCCGCAGCGCCGGCCGCCACGACCACGGCACCCGCCGGCGACAAGAAGAAGCCGGGCGGCGGCAAGGGCGGCTGGCAGGACGACGCAGCCAAGCGCCGCGGTATCAAGACGCGCGGCGATACGAGCGGCGGCGTCGACCGCGGCTGGCGCGGCGGCCCCAAGGGGCGCGGCAAGCATCAGGACCAGAGCACCACGTTCCAGGCGCCGACCGAACCTATCGTGCGTGAAGTACACGTGCCGGAAACCATCACGGTCGCCGATCTGGCGCACAAGATGGCGGTGAAGGCATCGGAAGTCATCAAGTCGATGATGAAGCTCGGCCAGATGGTCACGATCAACCAGATGCTGGACCAGGAAACGGCGATGATCATCGTCGAGGAACTGGGGCATCACGCGGTTGCGGCCAAGCTGGACGATCCGGAAGCCATGCTGGTCGAAGGCGAAGTGTCGGATGCGGAAGCTCTGCCGCGTCCGCCGGTCGTCACGGTCATGGGTCACGTCGACCACGGCAAGACTTCGCTGCTCGACTACATCCGCCGCGCGAAGGTTGCAGCGGGCGAAGCGGGCGGCATTACGCAGCACATCGGCGCTTACCACGTCGAAACGCCGCGCGGCGTGATCACGTTCCTCGACACGCCGGGTCACGAGGCCTTTACGGCCATGCGTGCCCGTGGCGCGAAGGCGACGGACATCGTGATTCTGGTGGTCGCAGCCGACGACGGCGTGATGCCGCAGACGAAGGAAGCGATCGCCCACGCGAAGGCCGGCGGCGTGCCGCTCGTCGTCGCGATCAACAAGATCGACAAGCCGGAAGCGAATCCGGAGCGCGTGAAGCAGGAACTCGTCGCGGAAGGCGTCGTGCCGGAAGAATACGGCGGCGATTCGCCGTTCGTGCCGGTGTCGGCGAAAACCGGCTCGGGTATCGACGATCTGCTGGAAAACGTGCTGCTGCAAGCCGAAGTGCTGGAATTGAAGGCACCGGTCGAAGCGCCGGCCAAGGGTCTCGTCATCGAAGCGAAGCTCGACAAGGGTAAGGGTCCGGTTGCAACGATCCTCGTTCAGTCGGGCACGCTGAACCGCGGCGACGTGGTGCTGGCAGGCAGCGCTTACGGTCGCGTGCGAGCCATGCTCGACGAGACCGGCAAGCCGACCAAGTCGGCGGGCCCGTCGATCCCTGTCGAAATCCAGGGTCTGTCGGAAGTCCCGCAGGCAGGCGAAGAAGTCATCGTCATGCCGGACGACCGCAAGGCGCGTGAAGTCGCGCTGTTCCGTCAAGGCAAGTTCCGCGACGTCAAGCTGGCCAAGCAACAGGCCGCGAAGCTCGAGAACATGCTGGAGCAGATGGGCGAAGGCGAAGTGCAGTACATGCCGCTCATCGTCAAGGCCGACGTGCAAGGTTCGCAGGAAGCGCTGGTGCAGTCGCTGCTCAAGCTCTCGACCGACGAAGTGCGCGTGCAGATCGTGCACGGCGCCGTCGGCGGCATCAGCGAGTCGGACGTCAACCTGGCAACGGCTTCGAAGGCGGTCATCATCGGCTTCAACACGCGTGCGGATGCGCAGGCTCGCAAGCTCGCCGAAGCCAACGGCGTGGACATTCGCTACTACAACATCATTTACGACGCAGTAGATGAGGTGAAGGCCGCGATGTCCGGCATGCTGGCGCCGGAGAAGCGCGAAGTCGTCACGGGTACGGTCGAGGTGCGCCAGGTGTTCAAGGTGCCGAAGATCGGCGCGGTGGCAGGCTGTATGGTCACGGACGGTTTCGTCAAGCGCTCGTCGTCGGTGCGCGTGCTGCGCAACAACGTCGTCATCTTCACGGGCGAGCTGGATTCGCTCAAGCGCTTCAAGGACGACGTGAAGGAAGTCCGTCAGGGCTTCGAGTGCGGTATGTCGATCAAGAACTTCAACGACATCGTCGAAGGCGATCAGTTCGAGGTCTTCGAGGTCACGGAAGTCGCGCGTACGCTGTAATCACGCGGCACGGTTCCAAGGGGCGGAGCGGGCATCAACGCCCGCTCCGCCCGTTGTTTTTTGGGCCGGCCGTTTCGCGAGCCGCGGCGCATGAAGCGCCCGGCCGCCGCGATCCATTTTTTGCATCCGTCAGAACGGATCACACCACCATGCCAAAAAAACGTACTTCACCCAATCGCAACGTGCAGATCGCCGATCAGATCCAGCGCGATCTCTCGGAACTGCTGCGGGAGGTCAAGGACCCGCGCATCGGCATCGTCACGATTCAGAGCGTCGAGCTGACGCCGGACTACGCGCACGCCAAGGTCTATTTCACGACCTTGACCGGTGATCCTCAGCAGACGCTCGAGGCGCTCACGCATGCGGCCGGCCATCTGCATAATCAGCTGTTCAAGCGCCTGCACATTCACACGGTGCCGACGCTGCATTTCCATTACGACAAGACGATCGAACGTGCCGTCGAAATGTCCCGTCTGATCGACGAGGCGAACGCCAATCGCGCCAAAGAAGATTAAGCACCGGGCAACGCGGCGTGAGCCGCGCGTCGCGCCCGAGCTGTCCCGGTTTCCACAGAAAATTCGTCTTCCGACATGACCGCACCTCAACGCCCCCGCGTGCCGCGTCGCGCGCTCGACGGCGTGCTGCTGCTCGATAAGCCGCTCGGCCTGTCGAGCAACGACGCGCTGATTCGCGCGAAGCGTCTCTATCTGGCGAAAAAGGCGGGCCACACCGGCACGCTCGATCCGCTTGCCACCGGCTTGCTGCCGCTGTGTTTCGGCGAAGCCACCAAGTTTTCGCAAGATCTGCTCGAAGCCGACAAGACCTACGAGGCCACTATGCGCCTCGGCATTCGGACGACCACCGGCGACGCCGAAGGCGAAGCGATCGACACGCGCGCCGTGACCTGCGACGACGCCGCGGTCCGTGCGATCCTGCCGGGCTTCCTCGGCGAGATTGTGCAGGTGCCGCCCATGTATTCCGCGCTCAAGCGCGACGGCAAGCCGCTTTACGAATACGCGCGCGCCGGTCAGACAGTCGAGCGGGAAGGGCGTCAGGTGACGATCCACGCGCTCGAACTGCTCGCGTGCGCGCTGCCCGATGTCACGTTTCGCGTGACCTGCAGCAAGGGCACGTATGTGCGCACGCTGGCGGAGGACATCGGCGAGGCGCTCGGCTGCGGCGCGCATCTTGTGGCGCTGCGGCGCACTGGCGTGGGCGCGCTGACGCTCGAACATTCGGTGACGCTCGACGCGCTATCGGATGCAACGGAAAGCGAGCGCGATGCATGGCTGCAACCGGTCGACGCGTTGCTGTCGACCTTTCCATCCGTGCATCTCGACGAAGACGCGACGCGCCGCTTTCTGCATGGCCAGCGGTTGAAGCTGTCGGAGTTGAAGCTGAGCGATGACGCGAAGCATGCGCCGCGTGTGAAGGTCTACGGCGAAGGCCGGCTGCTTGGCGTCGCCCGGCAAGGGGACGGCGTGCTCGCGCCGGAGCGGCTCGTCGTCACGGCGGCGAGCTAGCGGCACTCACGCCGCACGAATGAAAAAGGCGGGACCGCTTGGTGGCGGTCCCGCCTTTTTTCTTGCCCGTCCGCGTTTGACTCAACCGCGAAACAACTGCGAAAACAGCCGCGAAATCAAAACGCGTCAACCAAGACGCGTCAACCAAGACGCGTCAACCAAGACGCGTGAACCAAGACGCGCTCAAATCAAACTGTCCGAAATCAATGCGCCGCGGCGGCGGCCGCGCCTGCGTCTCCACCGGCCCGCTCTGGCTTCGTGGTCCAGATCAGCGCGATCAGCGCGACGAAAATGCCGGCCGAAATGAAGAACAGGTCGTTCACGCCCAACTGCGCCGCCTGCTGGGTGGCCATCGAATTGAAGAGGCCATACGCTTGCGGTTGGCTGAAGCCCGCTGCGCCCATCTGCCGGATCGACTGATCGAAAACCGGGTTATAGGCGTTGGCGTGCTCGGTCAGTTGCGCGTGATGCAGGATCGTGCGATGGTCCCACGCCGTCTGAAAGATCGACGTGCCGATGCCGCCGCACATGATCCGCACGAAATTCGACAACCCGGACGCAGCCGGAATCCGGTTGCCGGGCAATCCCGACAGCGTGATCGACACGAGCGGGATAAAGAACCCGGCCATGCCGATGCCCTGAATCAGCGTGGGCAGCAGCAGCGAATATGTATCCACGCCCGTTGTGTAGCGCGAGCGCATCCAGAAGCACAGCGCGAACACGAGGAACGACAACGTCGCGATATAGCGCGGGTCGGTGCGCGGCAGAACCTTGCCCGTGATCGGCGAGAGCAGCACGGCAAAGAGCCCGACCGGCGCCATCACCAGACCCGCTTCGGTGGCGGTGTAGCCGATATCGGTTTGCAGCCACAACGGCAACAGAACGAGATTGCCGAAATAAAGGCCGTAGCCGATCGACAGCGCGATCGTGCCGCCCGTGAAGTTGCGCTTGCTGAAGAGCGAGAGATCGACCACCGGATGCTCGGCCGTCAATTCCCACACGATAAAGAACGCGAGCGCGATCACCGCGACGAGCGCGAGCACGACGATGGTGGTCGACGAAAACCAGTCGAGATCCTTGCCCTTGTCGAGCATCACCTGCAGCGAGCCGACCCAGACGATCAGCAGTCCGAGTCCGACGCCGTCGATCGGCGCCTTTTTAATCACGGAATCGCGGTTGCGGAAGATGGTCCACGTCGCGAGCGCGGCGATCGCGCCGACCGGAATATTCACGTAGAAGATCCACGGCCACGAGATGTTGTCCGAAATCCAGCCGCCGAGAATCGGCCCGGCCACGGGCGCGATCAGCGTGGTCATCGCCCACATCGACAAGGCCATCGGCGCTTTCGCGCGCGGGTAGCTCGCGAGCAGCAGCGTTTGCGACAGCGGGATCATCGGGCCGGCCACCGCGCCTTGCAGCACGCGCGACGCTAGCAGGAAGGGCAGCGTCGGCGCGAGGCCGCACATCCACGACGAGATCACGAACAGCACGATCGACGCCATGAAGAGCCGCACCTGGCCGATGCGGTCGGTGAGCCAGCCGGTCAGCGGCACCGAGATCGCGTTGGCGACCGCGAACGACGTGATCACCCACGTGCCCTGGTCGGACGACACGCCGAGGTCGCCGGAAATGGACGGAATCGACACGTTCGCGATCGACGTGTCCAGCACGTTCATGAAAACGGCGAGCGACACCGCGATGGTGCCGATTACCAGTTGCGCGCCCTCGAGCGGCGGATGAGGGACTTGCGCCTGAGCCTGAGCCATCAGAAAAGCCTTGTATGAATCGCCGCGCGGCTTACATCAGTTTGGCGGCGGGCTTTGCCGCGGCGGATTGCGCCGGTTTCTGCGCGCCGCCGTTCGGGCCTGCGTTTTCCGAAATGATGCGAGCGATTTCCGCGTCGGCTTCGTCGCCGTATTTGGCGAACACGTTCGTCTGATAGACGGTGTTCTGAGCGTCGCCGAGCTGGCCGCCGTTCTCGTCCTTGATGCTCACGTCGGCTTGCATCGACAGGCCGATACGCAGCGGATGCTTGTCGAGTTCCTGCGGGTCGAGCGCGATACGCACCGGCAGACGCTGCACCACCTTGATCCAGTTGCCGGTCGCGTTCTGCGCGGGCAACAGCGAGAACGCCGAACCCGTGCCCGCCGAGAAACCGACCACCTTGCCGTGATAGACCACCGACGAACCGTACACGTCGGCCGTCAGCTCGACCGGCTGGCCGAGGCGCATGTGCTTGATCTGCACTTCCTTGAAGTTGGCGTCGACCCACACGCCGCCGAGCGGCACGATCGCCATGAGCGGCGTGCCCGGCGAGACGCGCTGGCCGACCTGCACCGAGCGTTTCGCGACGTAGCCCGTGACCGGCGCCGGCAGTGTGTTGCGCGCGTTGTTCAGGTACGCGTCGCGGACCTTGGCGGCGGCGGATTGCACGTTCGGGTGATTCGCGATCGTCGTGTTGGCCGTCAGCGCGCGGTTCGACGCCAGTTGCTGCTGGGCGGCGTCGACGGCGGCTTGCGCGCTCTTCACGGCGTCGCGCGCGTGCGAGATTTCTTCCTGCGACACGGCGCCCGTCTGGGCGACCGTCAGACGGCGCTTGAGGTCGTCCTGGGCGCGCGACAGATCGGCCTGGCGCTGGGCGACTTGCGCCTGGTACTGGTTATCGTCGGCGAAGAGGCCGCGCACCTGGCGCACCGTCTGCGCCAGATTCGCTTCGGCTTGCTGGAGCGCCACGCGGGCGTCCGCCGGGTCGAGCACGACGAGCGGGTCGCCGGCCTTGACCGTTTGCGTGTCGTCCGCGTTCACCGCGACGACCGTGCCGGTGACTTGCGGCGTGATCTGCACGACGTTGCCGTTCACGTAGGCGTCGTCGGTATCTTCGTGAAAGCGCGCCACGAGGAAGTAGTACAGGCCGTAGGCGATCGCGGCGATCAGGATCACGATGACGAGCAGCGTCATCATGCGCTTGCGTTTGCTGCTGTTCGCCGGTTGTGCCGGCTTGGCCGGCTGATTATTAGCCGCGCTCTGCTGGGGGGTGCTCATCGTTGTGCTCCGAGTTCTCTCAAACGTCGTCGTTTATTCAGGTGTTCGTGTGTGGTCCGTTGCGGCCGGTCGGGTGGCGGGTCATTCGCCTGGCCGTCCGCCGTGCGGTCCACTGGACTGTGTGCTTTTTCGGCCGCTTTTTTCTTCGCTTTCTTCTTATTTCGCGGCCGTTGTCGCGGGCGCCGCAGCAGCGGCCGGGGCCGGCGCGTCGGTCGGCACCACGAGGCCGGTTTGCGTCGCGTCGAAACCGCCGCCGAGTGCCTTGATGAGGCCAATCTGCATGTCGCGGCGGCGCATCTTCAGCGTCGTCACCGTCTGTTCGGCGGCGAGGCGATTCTGGTCGGCGGTCAGCACCTGCAATTGCGGCGACAAACCTGCCTTGTAGCGGATCACGGCCAGTTGGTACGCCTTCGTGGACGCGTCGAGCGCGCGTTGGGCGTCGCCCGATTGCCGGTCGATCGAACGGATGGACGACACCTGCGTGGCCACGTCCGACAAGGCATTGACGAGCGTCTGGTTGTAATTCGCCACGTCGAGATCGAAGTCCGCGTAGCGGCCCTTCAGTTGCGAGCGCAGCGCGCCGGCGTCGAAGATAGGCAGGTGAATCGCCGGGCCGAACTGCATTTGACGGCTGCCGGCTTTCAGGAAGCGACCCCAGCCGAACGCGTCGAAGCCGAAACCGGCCGCGAGGTTCACATCCGGGAAAAACTCGGCCTTCGCCTCCTTGACGTCGTGCATGGCCGCTTCGACCTGCCAGCGCGCTGCGACGATATCCGCGCGGCGCGCGACCAGATCGGCCGGCAGATTGTCCGGCAGCGCGACGGTCCCGCCCGTGGTCAGCGCCGGCTGGGCGATCTGCAGGCCGCGATCCGGACCTTTGCCCAGCAACGCGCCCAGCTGATAGCGCACCACCGTGATCTGGCCGTCGAGGTCCGTCAAATTCGACTGGCTCGTCGCGATGTTGCCATTCGCGGTCTGGCGCTCGACATTCGTGTCGAGACCGGCTGTGACGCGGCCATTCGTGATGCGGCCGATATCCTGCCGGTTTGCGATCTCGCGCGCGGCGATGTCGCGCAGCGCGTAAAGCTGGGCAAGCTGGTTATACGTGCTCGCCACCGACGCCGCGAGCGCCACGCGCGCCTGCTGCATGTCGGCCTCGGCGGCCTTTTCCTGCGACACGGCCTGGCCGAGCCGCTGACGGTTCTTGCCCCACAGGTCGAGGTCCCACGACGCGCTCGCGAGCGCGTTGTTCTCGGTATACCAGGTGCCGCCATACGGAGGCGGGTAGAGCGCGTTGCCGGAGAACAGTTCGCGGGTCCACGAATAGCTGCCGTTGACCTTCGGCGAAAGCGCCGAGCGCGAACTCTCGATATACGACGATGCCTTCGCGAGGCGCGCCTGCGCCTGCGCGATCGACGGATTGCCTTCCAGCGCTTGCGCGATCAGCTGCGGCAACTGCGGGTCGCCGAACTGGTTGGCCCAGTCGAGCGATGGCCACTGGCCGCCCTGGCCCGCCAGACTCTGGGTGGACTCGTACTGGCCCGGCGACGCGATCTGCTTGTCGCTCTTGATACCGAAGTAGTTCGCGCACCCCGTGAGGGCGAGCGCTGCCACCGTGGCGGCGACCGCTGCCCGGCTCGAAAGCGCGGACGCGGACAGGGAAAGGGATTTCATCGCTCGACTCTTTGAGTGGAATGTAATGGTGGACGCTGCAAGCAATTTCTCACGACTTATTGTCGGAATTGCTTGCCGCATCACGGGTCAATCCCGAGCATTCGCCCGAATTGATTAGCACGCGACGCAGCATGCTCTTCAGAAAACCCACTTCTTCCGGGGTGAAACCGCTTAAGAGACTATCCAGCACACCGTTGAAAATGGTCGGCATTTTCGCCGCGATGGCATGGCCTTCCGGCGTGAGCGCGAGCCGCACGACGCGCCGGTCTTCGTTGCTGCGCACCCGCGTGAGCAGCCCGCGCTTCTCCAGACGGTCGATGAGGCGCGTGACCGCGCTCGCGTCGATGCCGTATTCCCGGGCCAGTTCGGCCGCCAGCAGGCATTTGCCGCTCGCCACCATGAACAGAATGCTGCCCTGCTGGCTCGTGATGCCCAGCTCCGCCATGCTGCGCTGGGTGATCAGGTTCGACATGGTGGATTTCACGCGCGCGAGCAGATAGCCGACGCTTTCGCCTAGCTGGTACTCGCTGATCTCCGGCGCGGGGGAGGAAGTCGGCTCAGTCATGATTCTCGTGCGAATGCAATGGTTGACTAGGCAGGATTATAAGAACCGGATGATTGACATGGCAAGCGTTATTGCAGCTTAGGCAAGGAATTTTCCGCGCTCAAGAAAGAATCGGACCGTTTTCACGTAGGGTTAGTGGCGATGCGGCATCAGAAAATTGTTGTCGGAGAGGGGGTACGGCGTCGGGCATCAGGGAATACCAGAAAGCGTCACCAGTGCATGCTATAATGTTGGGTTCCCAAAAGTGCGCTTTGGGCTTGTCGTGGTTTTGTCCTCGTATTCCTCTTATTGAAGGATCGGAGGCAGGGGTTCAGCGGCATGAGCAAGCGGCGCACTCAACTGTCTCCAGGTTTCCTATGACTCGCGCCCTACGCAACATCGCCATCATTGCCCACGTCGACCACGGCAAGACCACGCTCGTCGACCAGCTTCTCCGCCAGACCGCCACGTTCCGCGACAACCAGCAGATCGCCGAGCGCGTCATGGACTCGAACGACATCGAAAAAGAACGTGGCATCACGATTCTTTCGAAGAACTGCGCGGTCGAGTATGAAGGCACGCACATCAATATCGTCGACACCCCGGGCCACGCGGACTTCGGCGGTGAAGTGGAGCGCGTGCTGTCCATGGTCGACTCCGTGCTGCTGCTCGTCGACGCCGTCGAAGGCCCGATGCCGCAAACGCGCTTCGTGACCAAGAAGGCGCTGGCGCTCGGCCTGAAGCCGATCGTCGTCGTCAACAAAGTGGACCGTCCGGGCGCGCGGGTGGATTGGGTCATCAACCAGACGTTCGACCTGTTCGACAAGCTCGGCGCGACCGACGAACAGCTCGATTTCCCGATCATTTATGCATCGGGCCTGAACGGCTACGCCGGCCTCACGCCGGACGTGCGCGACGGCGACATGCGTCCGCTGTTCGAAGCCGTGCTCAAGCACGTGCCGGTGCGCGCAGCCGATCCTGAAGGTCCGCTGCAATTGCAGATCACTTCGCTCGACTACTCGTCGTACGTCGGCCGTATCGGCGTGGGTCGCATCACGCGCGGCCGCATCAAGCCGGGCATGGCGGTGGCCGTGCGTTCGGGTCCGGACGGCGCGATCCTGAACCGCAAGATCAACCAGGTGCTGTCGTTCAAGGGTCTGGAGCGCGTGCAGGTCGAGTCGGCTGAAGCCGGCGACATCGTGCTGATCAACGGCATCGAGGAAATCGGCATCGGCGTGACCATTTGCTCGCCGGAAGAGCCGGAAGCGCTGCCCATGATCACGGTCGACGAACCCACGCTGACCATGAACTTCCTCGTCAATTCGTCGCCGCTCGCCGGCCGCGAAGGCAAGTTCGTCACGAGCCGTCAGATCCGTGACCGCCTGATGAAGGAACTGAACCACAACGTCGCACTGCGCGTGAAAGACACCGGCGATGAAACCACGTTCGAAGTCGCGGGCCGCGGCGAACTGCACCTGACCATTCTCGTGGAGAACATGCGTCGGGAAGGCTACGAACTGGCCGTGTCGCGTCCGCGCGTGGTGATGCAGGAAATCGACGGCGTGCGACACGAGCCGTACGAAAACCTGACCGTCGACATGGAAGACACCCACCAGGGCGGCGTGATGGAAGAGCTGGGCCGCCGCAAGGGCGAAATGCTCGACATGGCGTCGGACGGCCGCGGCCGCACGCGTCTCGAGTACCGTATTTCGGCTCGCGGTCTGATCGGCTTCCAGTCGGAATTCCTCACGCTCACGCGAGGCACGGGCCTGATGAGTCACACGTTCGATTCGTATCAGCCGGTCAAGGACGGCTCGATCGGGGAGCGTCGCAACGGGGTGCTGATTTCGCAGGACGACGGCGCGGCAGTCGCTTACGCACTGTGGAAGCTGCAGGATCGCGGCCGCATGTTCGTGTCGCCGGGTGACGCGCTGTATGAAGGCATGATCATCGGCATTCACAGCCGCGACAACGACCTCGTCGTGAACCCGATCAAGGGCAAGCAGCTCACCAACGTGCGCGCCTCGGGCACCGACGAAGCCGTGCGCCTCGTGCCGCCGGTCCAGTTGTCGCTGGAATACGCGGTCGAATTCATCGACGACGACGAACTGGTCGAGGTGACGCCGCAATCCATCCGTCTGCGCAAGCGCTATCTGAAGGAGCACGAGCGCCGCAGCGCGAGCCGTAAGGGCGCGGTGGATTAAGCAGCGCACGCGTTCTCTGCGTTTCCGTTCAGCCGTTTTTTCGGCTGAGAAAAAAGCCACCTCCAGCCACCTTCGGGTGGCTTTTTTCATTTCGTGCGCGCTCAGCGCCTATGAGCAGTTGCCGCCAGTTCGCGGTTTGTGTCCGCGTGTTTGATCCCGTTTATCGCAGAAGACTGTTGCGTGCCGCGAAAATCGTCGCGAAAGCCCGTCGCTGCTGGCTCGGGCGGCAATTCGTCTGCTATCTGGACTATCCGTTCTGTGATATGCTCCCCGGGTGCCAGTTTTAGGTCCTTCCAAGCAAGACTTGATTCGCGCAATCCGCTAAACGGTCAGGCCGTGTCGCGGAAGGTTCTGTAACCCGCTATTTCTCGAGAAACTCGAAGAAAGGTGAGCGTAAAAATGATGAAGCAATTCCAGTCGAACTCTTATTTGTTCGGCGGCAATGCTCCGTACGTAGAAGAAATGTACGAAGCATATCTCGACAATCCGGCGTCAGTGCCCGAGAACTGGCGCAGCTATTTCGATGCGTTGCAGAACGTGCCCGCATCGGACGGCAGCAACGCCAACGACGTGGCTCATGGCCCGATCGTCGAATCGTTTGCGCAACGGGCCAAGGCCAACGCCTTTATCCCGCGCACCGCAACCGGCGGCGAAGACCTCGCTACCGCGCGCAAGCAGGTTTATGTGCAGTCTCTCATCGGCGCATATCGCTTCCTCGGCTCGCAATGGGCCAATCTCGATCCTCTGAAGCGCCGCGAACGTCCCGCTATTCCCGAACTCGAACCCGCGTTCTACGACTTCACCGAAGCCGACATGGACCAGGAGTACAGTGCGACGAATCTGTATTTCGGATTCGAGCGCGCGTCGCTACGCGAGATCGTGAAGGCCTTGCGCGACACGTACTGCGGCACGATCGGCGCCGAGTACATGTACATCAGCGATCCGGAACAGAAGCGCTGGTGGAAAGAAAAGCTGGAGTCGATCCGCTCCACGCCGAATTTCTCGAACGAGAAGAAAAAGCACATCCTGAACCGCCTGACGGCCGCTGAAGGCCTCGAGCGCTTCCTCCACACCAAGTACGTCGGCCAGAAGCGCTTCTCGCTGGAAGGCGGCGAAAGCTTCATCGCGTCGATGGACGAAGTCGTGCGTCACGGCGGCGCGAACGGCGTGCAGGAAATCGTCATCGGCATGGCTCACCGTGGACGTCTGAACGTGCTGGTCAATACGCTCGGCAAGATGCCGGCTGACCTGTTCGCCGAATTCGAAGGCAAGCACGTCGATGACCTGCCGGCTGGCGACGTGAAGTACCACAAGGGTTTCTCGTCGGACGTCTCGACCGAAGGCGGCCCGGTTCACCTGTCACTCGCGTTCAACCCGTCGCACCTCGAAATCGTCAACCCGGTGGTCGAAGGTTCGGCGAAGGCCCGTATGGACCGTCGCGGCGACGACACCGGCCTGCAAGTGCTGCCGGTGCAGATCCACGGCGACGCGGCTTTTGCCGGCCAGGGCGTCGTGATGGAAACGCTGAACCTCGCGCAAACGCGCGGTTACGGCACGCACGGCACGCTGCACATCGTCATCAACAACCAGATCGGCTTCACGACGTCGGATCCGCGCGACTCGCGCTCCACGTTGTACTGCTCCGACGTCGTCAAGATGATCGAAGCGCCGGTGCTGCACGTGAACGGCGATGATCCGGAAGCCGTCGTTCTGGCCACGCAACTGGCCATCGACTTCCGGATGCAGTTCCACAAGGACGTCGTCGTCGACATCGTCTGCTTCCGTAAGCTGGGCCACAACGAGCAGGACACGCCGGCGGTCACGCAGCCGCTGATGTACAAGACGATCGCCAAGCACCCCGGCACGCGCGCGCTGTACGCGGAAAAGCTGGTGCAGCAAGGCGTCATCACCGCGGAACAGGGCGAGGAATTCGTCAAGGCATACCGCAAGGCGATGGACGAAGGCCATCACACGGTCGACCCGGTGCTCTCGAACTACAAGAGCAAGTACGCGGTGGACTGGGTGCCGTTCCTGAACCGCAAGTGGACCGACGCAGCCGACACGGCCGTGCCGCTCGCGGAACTCAAGCGCCTCGCCGAGCGCATCACCACGATCCCGGAAAACTTCAAGGTTCACCCGCTCGTCGAGCGCGTGATCAACGACCGTCGCGCCATGGGCCGTGGCGAAGCGAAGCTCGACTGGGGCATGGGCGAACACCTCGCGTTCGCGTCGCTGGTGGCATCGGGCTACGCTGTGCGCCTGACCGGCCAGGACTCGGGCCGCGGCACGTTCACGCACCGTCACGCGGTGCTGCACGACCAGAACCGCGAGCGCTGGAACGACGGCACGTACGTGCCGCTGCAGAACATCGCCGAAGGTCAGGCGAAGTTCACGGTGATCGACTCGGTGCTGTCGGAAGAAGCGGTGCTCGGCTTCGAATACGGTTACTCGACCGCTGAGCCGAACACGTTCGTCGCGTGGGAAGCGCAGTTCGGCGACTTCGTGAACGGCGCGCAAGTCGTGATCGACCAGTTCATCTCGTCGGGCGAAGTAAAGTGGGGCCGCGTCTCGGGCCTGACCATGATGCTGCCGCACGGCTACGAAGGCCAGGGTCCGGAGCACTCGTCGGCGCGTATCGAGCGTTTCCTGCAGCTGTGCGCGGACCACAACATGCAGGTCGTTCAGCCGACCACGCCGGCGCAGATTTTCCACCTGTTGCGCCGTCAGATGATCCGGCTGTTCCGCAAGCCGCTGATCGTCGCCACGCCGAAATCGCTGCTGCGCCACAAGGAAGCCGTGTCGGATCTGTCGGAACTGGCGAAGGGTTCGTTCCAGCCGGTGCTCGGCGAAGTGGACGAAGCCATCGACGCGAAGAAGGTCAAGCGCGTGCTGGCGTGCTCGGGCCGCGTGTACTACGACCTCGTCGCGCATCGCCGCGAAGCGAAGGCGAACGACGTCGCGATCGTCCGTATCGAACAGCTGTATCCGTTCGCGCACAAGCAGTTCGAAGCTGAACTGAAGAAATACGACAACGCGACGGAAGTGGTCTGGGTGCAGGACGAGCCGCAGAATCAGGGCCCGTGGTTCTACATCGAGCACCATCTGAAGGAAGGCATGAAGGAAGGACAGAAGCTGGCATACAGCGGCCGTCCGGCTTCGGCTTCGCCGGCAGTCGGCTACTACGCGAAGCACTACGAGCAGCAGAAGGCGCTGGTCGAAGGCGCTTTTGGCCGCCTCAAGAGCGCGTCGATCGCTAAATAAGAGAACAGGCGAACCGGGAAAGCGCAGCGCGCTTCCCGTGCCGCGTTCTGCGACCGGTAAAGGTGCAGACGCGGCACGCAGGGTTCGCAGGCGGTCGTCGTTCACCGCGCCGTCACCCGATACGTATTCAGGATATTCATAATGGCTATTGTTGAAGTCAAGGTTCCCCAGCTGTCCGAGTCGGTCTCGGAAGCCACCATGCTGCAGTGGAAGAAGAAGCCCGGCGAGGCTGTTGCTCAAGACGAAATTCTCATCGAAATCGAGACCGACAAGGTCGTGCTCGAAGTGCCGGCACCCTCGGCCGGCGTGCTCGCGCAAGTCATCGCGAATGACGGCGACACCGTCACGGCCGATCAGGTGATCGCCAAGATCGACACGGAAGGCACCGCTGGTGCCGCTGCTGTCGAAGCCGAAGTGAAGCCCGCGCCCGTCGCCGCTCCGGCGCCGGCCGCTGCACCGGCCGCACAAGCTGCATCCGCAACGGGTGCGAACACCGCTGCTTCGCCGGCTGCCGGCAAGCTGATGGCGGAGAAGGGCCTGGCGTCGGGCGACGTCGCCGGCACGGGCCGCGACGGCCGCATCACCAAGGGCGACGTGCTGACCGCCGGCGCGCCCGCCGCGAAGGCCGCACCGGCACCGGCCGCTGCGCCGAAGGCCGCTAAGCCGTCGCTGCCGGACGTCAAGGCGCCGGCATCGGCTGACCAGTGGCTGAAGGACCGCCCGGAACAGCGCGTGCCGATGTCGCGTCTGCGCGCGCGTATCGCCGAGCGTCTGCTCGAGTCGCAGCAAACCAACGCCATCCTGACCACGTTCAACGAAGTGAACATGGCGCCGGTGATGGACCTGCGTAACAAGTACAAGGACAAGTTCGAAAAGGAACATGGCGTGAAGCTCGGCTTCATGTCGTTCTTCGTGAAGGCGGCTGTTCACGCGCTGAAGAAGTTCCCGCTGGTGAACGCGTCGATCGACGGTAACGACATCGTCTATCACGGCTATTTCGATATCGGTATCGCTGTCGGTTCGCCGCGTGGTCTGGTGGTGCCGATTTTGCGCAATGCCGATCAGCTGAGCCTTGCCGAGATCGAGAAGAAGATTGCCGAATTCGGCCAGAAGGCGAAAGACGGCAAGCTGTCGATCGACGAAATGACGGGCGGCACGTTCTCGATCTCGAACGGTGGTGTGTTCGGTTCGATGCTGTCCACGCCGATCATCAACCCGCCGCAATCCGCGATTCTCGGCGTGCACGCCACCAAGGAACGCGCCGTGGTCGAGAACGGCCAGATCGTGATCCGCCCGATGAACTACCTGGCGCTGTCGTACGACCATCGGATCATCGACGGCCGCGAAGCGGTGTTGTCCCTGGTCGCCATGAAGGACGCGCTGGAAGATCCGGCACGCCTGCTGCTCGACCTGTAATTCTCATCACGGGCGCCGGCTTGTCATTGGGCAAGCCGGCGTCATCTGAGCAGTACGTCTTTTGCATTCCGCAGTACAGGAACCGCGCGCCACGAAACGTGGCGGCGCCGTTCCGTCATCAAAAGGATTGTCATGTCCAAAGAATTTGACGTCGTCGTGATCGGCGCGGGCCCTGGCGGTTATATCGCCGCCATCCGCGCAGCGCAGCTCGGCAAGACCGTCGCATGTATCGAAAAATGGAAGAACCCGGCTGGTGCGCTGAAGCTCGGCGGCACGTGCCTGAACGTGGGTTGCATTCCGTCGAAGGCGCTGCTCGCCTCGTCGGAAGAATTTGAAAACGCGTCGCATCACCTCGCCGACCACGGCATTTCCGTGGAAAACGTGAAGGTCGACATCTCGAAGATGATGGCCCGCAAGGACGGCATCGTCGAGAAAATGACGAAGGGCATCGAATTCCTGTTCCGCAAGAACAAGATCACGTGGCTCAAGGGCCACGGCAAGTTCGCCGGCAAGACGGACGCCGGCGTGCAGATCGAAGTGAGCGGTGAAGGCGAGGGTGG
Source organism: Paraburkholderia sp. MPAMCS5 (assembly GCF_036016995.1). NCBI lineage: Bacteria > Pseudomonadati > Pseudomonadota > Betaproteobacteria > Burkholderiales > Burkholderiaceae > Paraburkholderia > Paraburkholderia sp. MPAMCS5. Next base: position 178,724 of record NZ_JAYXBK010000003.1, on the reverse strand, counting down.
TGCAAGCAGCGAAGTCGTCACGGCAAAGAACGTGATCATCGCGACGGGTTCGAAGGCGCGTCATCTGCCGAACATTCCGGTCGACAACAAGATCGTCGCCGACAACGAAGGCGCCCTCGCTTTCGACACCGCACCGAAGAAGCTGGCCGTGATCGGCGCAGGCGTGATCGGTCTGGAGCTGGGCTCGGTGTGGCGCCGTCTGGGCGCGGAAGTGACCGTGCTCGAAGCGCTGCCGGAATTCCTCGGCGCGGCTGACCCGGCGCTCGCGAAAGAAGCGGCCAAGCAGTTCAAGAAGCAGGGCCTCGACATTCACGTCGGCGTGAAGGTCGGCGAAGTGACGACCACGGAAAACAGCGTCACGATCAACTACACGGACAAGGACGGCAACGCGCAGAAGCTCGAAGCGGACCGCCTGATCGTGTCGATCGGCCGCGTGCCGAACACCGACAACCTCGGTCTCGAAGCGATCGGCCTGAAGGCTAACGAGCGCGGCTTCATCGACGTGGACGATCACTGCGCGACGGCCGTGCCGAACGTGTATGCAATCGGCGACGTGGTGCGCGGCCCGATGCTCGCGCACAAGGCTGAAGACGAAGGCGTGCTGGTCGCCGAGATCATCGACGGTCAGAAGCCGCATATCGACTACAACTGCGTTCCGTGGGTGATCTACACCGAGCCGGAAATCGCGTGGGTCGGCAAGACCGAGCAGCAACTGAAGGCGGAAGGCCGCGAGATCAAGTCGGGCCAGTTCCCGTTCATGGCCAACGGCCGTGCGCTCGGCATCAACAAGGCGGACGGTTTCGTCAAGATGATCGCCGACGCGAAGACCGACGAACTGCTCGGCGTGCACATCATTGCGGCGAACGCGTCGGACCTGATCGCGGAAGCCGTGGTGGCAATGGAATTCAAGGCGGCGTCGGAAGACATCGGCCGCATTTGCCATCCGCACCCGTCGCTGTCGGAAGTCATGCGCGAAGCGGCACTCGCCGTGGACAAGCGCGCGCTGAACATGTAATCACGCGCGCGCCTGACTGAACGCAGCTTCGGCAATTCTGGCATCACAAGGCGGGCGGGTTGATTCCCTCCCGCCTTTCTTTTTGCAGCAACACAATGAACGTCACCGAATACTACGAAAAAGAACTGCAGACGCGGGGCTATCAATCCGATCCGGCGCAGCGCGCGGCGGTCGACCGTTTGCAGCGGTGCTATGAAGAGTGGGTCGAGTACAAATCGCGCCGCTCGAATGCGTTCAAGAAGCTGATCAATCGGCCGGACCTGCCGCGCGGCGTGTACATGTGGGGCGGCGTAGGGCGCGGCAAGAGCTTCCTGATGGACAGCTTCTACATGATCGTGCCGGTGCAGCGCAAAACGCGGCTGCATTTTCACGAGTTCATGCGCGAGGTGCATCGCGAACTGGAAGAACTGAAGGGCACCGCCGATCCGCTCGACGAACTCGCGCGCCGCATTGCGAAGCGCTACCGGCTGATCTGTTTCGACGAATTCCACGTGTCGGACATTGCCGACGCGATGATCCTGTACCGCCTGCTCGACAAGCTGTTCGAAAACGGCGTGCAGTTCGTGATGACGTCCAACTACGATCCCGACACGCTGTATCCGGACGGCCTGCACCGCGACCGCATGCTGCCGGCCATCGAACTGATCAAGTCGAAGCTCGACGTGATCAACGTGGACGCGGGCATCGACTACCGTCAACGCACGCTGGCGCAGGTCGAGGTGTATCACACGCCGCTGGGCGCGGCCGCCGACAAGGCGTTGCGCGCCGCGTTCGCGAGTCTCGCCGCCGTGCCCGACGAAAGCCCGATCCTGCATATCGAAAAGCGCGAGTTGAAGGCGCTGCGCCGCGCGGACGGCGTCGTGTGGTTCGATTTCGCGACGCTATGCGGCGGCCCGCGCTCGCAAAACGATTACCTCGAACTCGCGAGCCGCTTCCATGCGGTGATCCTGTCCGCCGTGCCGCAGATGTCGGCGCGCATGGCGTCGGAAGCGCGCCGCTTTACGTGGCTGATCGACGTGTTCTACGACCACAAGGTGAAACTGCTGATGTCGGCCGCGGTCCCGCCTGAGCAGCTTTACGTGGACGGCCCGATGGCCAACGAATTCACGCGCACGGTGTCGCGTATCGTCGAAATGCAGTCGAAAGAGTATCTGGATGCGCCGCGCCGGATCGTCGATACGTCGCTCACATGAGCGGGCGCCGATGACCGCATGAACGGGCTCGCCTGAAACGCCGGCGATGCTTTCGCGATAGCTCACGCGGCCTCGGCCGTTCGGCCAAGGTCGCGACGCGTATTTTCAAGATTCGGATTGCTCCGATGTTTTGGCTTTGGGTGACTGGCTATCTTTGTCGGGTATCTGACAAAGGAGAAATCATGAACCCCTACCGTGACATCAACGACGAAGAATGGCAACGCATCGCCCCCTTGTTGCCCGAACTGCGTCCGCGCTCGGAATTGCGCGGCCGCCCGCTTGCCAACACGCGTTCCGTTCTCAACGGCGTGTTGTGGGTGATGTACAGCGGCGCCACGTGGTCGGCCATGCCGCGCAAATACCCGTCGTATCAAACGTGTCATCGCCGCTTCAAGGCCTGGTACGAATCCGGCGTGCTCAAGCGCGTAACGGAGCAACTGTTCGGCACGGCGAGCGAAGCACTTTGCGCGACCATGGAAGCTCGCATGCGCACCCACGTGAGCGCGGAACAACGAAGCGCCGCCGCGGCGGAAAAGGCACCGGCTGCGTTAGCGCCCGCGGTGTACAGTCCGGGGCCGCACAAACCCTTGCCGTCGTCGCCGTTTGCATTCACGTCGCCTTTCAAACACGCTGCATGACGACACAAATCAGGCGCGATTCCGCAGAAAAAACGGCCGAACGATCATGTCGTCAGCCGTTTCTTTTTCGGTGGCGCTCAGTGCCGCGAGTGCGCCTGAATGCGTCTGCGCGCTATTGCTGGCGCACCCACGTTTGCGAGCGGCCCAGCAGCGAAACGCCAATGTAGCCGCGCACCACCAGCTTGTTTCCGTCGTCTTCCAGGTGCATCTTGCACTTGTACACCTTGCCGTTTTCGGGATCGAGAATCTGTCCATGATCCCAGGCGTCGCCGTCCTTTTTCATATCGTTGATGATCGTCATGCCGAGAATCGGCTGGTCCTTGCGCGCGTCGGTGCAGGCGGTGCAGCGGCGATCCGGCTGATCGTTCGGCCCCAGGCCCTTGATCACTTTGCCGCTGAGCGCGCCGCTGCCGTCGTCGGCGATCTGGACGAGCGCCTTGGGCTGGCCGGTATGATCGTCGATGGTTTGCCAGGTGCCGACCGGCGAGCCCGTTTGGGCCATGGCGGTAACGGCGCCGGCGAGCAGAACGCCGGCAAGCGCCGCATGTTTCGCTGTGCGAAGCGCGATGGCGCAGGCGCGTTGGGTGAACTGAATCATTGTCTTCCTCCTTGATAAAAGACGGCGCGATCGTGGTCGCGCAGCGTTATTGACATCGCCGGGTCGCAAGACCCGTGATGCCGCGTGATGCCTTCAGGTTCTCCATTCGCGCGGGCCCGCACCCGGCTCGCGGCTCTTGTCCGGCCGCGTCGTATCGTCAGCGCAGAATACGTGAAGTGCGCGTGAATGTGCGCGCACCGATTGATAGTGGACCCTCTAATCAGCCCGCGGCACTTTCGCGATCAATTGAGCTGGTACGAGAACGTTGCGTTGATGCGCGGACTGCGCGACGCGCTTTCGACCGGTGCATCGCCGATCGCTTTGGCAATCGACACATCCAGGCTGTAATACTTTGCGTCGCTGATGCGAAAGCCGAATGCAATCGACGAAAGCCGCGACGGCGAGGGCGTTCCCGCATGCAGATAGACGCGCGCCGCATCGATCGACACGTACGGCGTGAACGCGCGCAGATATGTGAAGCCGGGCGTGAACGGACGATTGATCTCGAACATCGCGCCCCAGCCCGAATCGCCGGATGCCTCGCCCGGCCGATAACCCTGTGCGAAACGCTGCGCGCCGAACGAGATCTGTTCCGACGTCGGCAGCGAGACCGCGCTGTACTGTCCGGTCAGCGAAATGGCCGTGCCGATCTTCAATGGCCACTCGTTGGTCTGCGAAAAGCTTGCGCCGGTGCGCACGAAGTTGATGGACGCCGGATTGCCGACGATCGCGCCGGGCACGTTCGAATCGCCGGATTTCGAGGCGCCCAGAATATCGAACGCCTTGGCCACATTGAGGCTGGCGCGGCGCACCTGACCGGTTTCCACGCTCGTGTAGTCGGCCTGCAATTGCATCACGCGCACTTGCGAGCGCAAGCCGATCTGCGCGCCGGTTTGCTGGTTGTGATAGCGGTCTTCGTCGTGCGACGCATACACCGAAGCCGTGCCGATCACGCTCTGCGTGTTGCTCAACAGAATCGGGTAGGCGAGCGAGCCGACAATCCTGTCGTTGATGACCGTGCGTTCCACGTACGACGGCAAGCCCGGATTGTTGACCGGATTGCCGCGATAGTGCGAGGCGTCGATCTTCGACATCAGGCCGTTGCTGCCGAGCGGCACCGTGGCATGCGCGGCGAGATACGTGACATTGTCGCGGCCCTTCGGCAGGAGCGCCGACACGCTGAGTTGCTCGCCGAGCGCCGTGAGGCCGTTCTCGGTCGCGCTCAGCAAGCCTTGCACGCCGGGATGATTGAAGTCGATGCCGGTGCTCACGTCGAACGCCTTGCGCTCCACGTTGAGTTCGAGCGTGGTCGCGCCGTCGGTGTTTTGCGGCGGCGGCACGTTCGCCGCGACTTTGACGCCGGGCAGCAGACCCAGCACGTTGATATAGCGCTCGAAAGTGGCGCGCCGCAACGGCCTGTCGGCGGTGATGTGAGCGGCGATCGCGCGAATTCTGTCTTCCACGGCGCCGGCCTTGCCCGTGATCTTCACCGCGGACACATAGCCTTCCACCACCGTCACGCGCACCACGCCGTCCTCGAAAGTCTGCGCCGGAATGAACGCGAACGAGAGGGCGAAGCCGCGCGCCTGATAGAGCTTCGTCACGCCGTTGGCCACCTCGATCAGATCGCCGATCGTCGTGTCCTTGCCGACGAGCGGGGTGAAACGCCGCGCGACCTCGTCGAAGGGAATGGACTTCACGCCTTCCACCTGCACGCGAGTGGGCGTCAGGTGTCGCGCGAGCAGTGCCTGAAGCTGCGGCGCTTGCGGCGCGACCTGCACCGTGACGCTGGGCCCTTTGTCGGGCGCCTTGATTTGCGGCAGGGCGTCGAGCGGATTTCCACCGACCGCCGCGCCGCCAGGGCGCGACTGCGCATGCGCTTGCGGTTGCAGGGTGCTCGCCGCGAGCGCCGCGAGCACGATGGTCCATGCGCTGCCGTACCCGAATTTCATCGGATTTGTCCTCGTATGCCGTATTTTTTACGAGCGTCCGGGCGGCCTTGTCTTGCCGTCAGGCCGCGCTCGCTTATGTGTGTGGCTGGGGCGTATTGCCGTCCCACCATGTATTACGTCACGTGGTCCGCGCGGCTTGAATGCCTTGGCGAAGGCGCGGAACACGAGGCCGGCAGACTACTGATGCAAATGACCCGATTGGTGTCGCGACGGCGCGGAATCGGCCTTGGCTTGCGGCAAGTCTCAGCCGATGCCGCGGGCGTCGCGCCACTCAGGCTTATGCGGATTACTTAATACTCACGGGCGCTATGCCGCCGAGTACACTCGTCAGTCCGCTCGCCGGGTTGCTCGAACTGTTCGTCGAGCCGATGGACGCCGTCGAGCCCGCCGCCGAATTCAACGTGCCCGTCAGTTGCCCGAGGAGCGCCGTCACGGGCGCAAGCGTCTGGGCGCCGCCACTCGCGCCGCCGCTTGCCGCCGTGCTGGCGACGCTGCTCGTCATACCGTTCGAGACGCCGGACAGCGGGCCCGTCAGCGAGGTCAGCGGTCCGCCCGCGCCGCCCGCGCTGCTCAACGCCGACGTCGGCGAACTCAACGGGGTGCCACTCGGGCCCGAACTCAGGCCCGAACTCAGGCCCGCGAGCGGCGTGCCGCTGGCGAGCGTCGAGAGTGAGCCGAGCGGATTGCCGCCGAGGCCGAGAGTCGCGAGCGTGCTTTGCAGCGGGCCGAGCGGATTGTTGGTGGACGGCGCGCCATTGACCACGCCGAGATTCGTGCTGCCGACGAGGCTCGTGATCAAGCCGGGAATCGGCTGCGCGCCATTCGGGCCGTTCGGATTGACGAGGCCGCCCGCGTTCGTCACCGTGTTGCCAAGCGAGCCGGCCAGCGCGCCGGCATCGACGCCGATCGGATTGCCGCTCGCCGAGCCGGCTTGCGCGCCGGCCGAGCCCAGCGCGCCGCCAACCTGTGCAAGCACGCCGCTGACGGGCACGCCGAGGCCAGTCTGCGTGCCCACCGCCTGCGTGACGAGACCGACGGTCGTCACGATCGGCGTGATCGCGGTGCTGAGCGGCTGCGTGACCTGCTGAACGGGCGCCGAGGCGAGCGCATTGCCGAGCGTCGCGCCGCCCGCGTTGAGCGCGCCGGCCGTGGTGGAGAGCACGCCGGCCAACGGCGTCGTCGCCGGCGAGAGCGGCGCGAGGTTGCCTGTGCCGAGGCCGTTGACGGCGGTACTCAGCCCTTGCACCACACCGCTCGTCGAACTGACGACCGAGCCGAGTCCCGCGACCGTCGTGCCGACAGGATTGGACGTCGTGCCGGTCTGGCCGACGCCGCTGCTGATCGCGTTGCCCACCGAGTTCAGCGTGCTGCCGGTGCCCGAGACCGTAGCGCCGAGTCCCTTCGAGACTTGCGGGCTGAGTCCGGGAAGGGTCTGCGCGGCGATGGTCGAGCCCAGGTCGCTCGTCGTCTTCGCGGCGGCGGTGACGGTGCCCGACGTGGCGGCGGCCGTCGTGCCGCCGCTGCTGCCGCCCGCCGATCCGGAGCCGCTGCCGCTGCTGGTTCCAGTGCTCGACGTCGTCGGCGGCGAGTTGAGGGTGCTGCCGCCGCATGCCGTGAGCACGCCCGCGACGGTGACTGCGAGCAACGGTGTGCGCAGCGACGTGAAGGCGGTCGCGGCGGTCTGGCGGTGAAACAGGCGATACATGGACATGTGTGCTCCTCAATGCCTTTCTGGTTGTCGTGTGTGCTGCTGGAATGCGTCGTTGCCGACCGGCGTCTGACGGCGCGCCGCATTCGAAGTCAGTGCTGGCGACGGACTGAACGCGGCTGCCGAGGTTGGGCCGGTTCGTCTTTGGCCACTGTCTTTGGCCAATGTCGTGTGCCAATGCGCGGCGATCGGGTGCTCGCCGCATACGCCGCATACGCCGCGAACGCGCGGCGCGTGGACTGCCGCGCGCATCCAATGCCGCAAGCGGTCGCGCTTACTTCTTCGCCGACGCGCCAAGCAGGCCGCCGACGAGCGACGTCACGGGCGCGAGCGGGTTGTTCGTCGTGCCGTTACTTGAACTCGCGGTGAGCATGCCGATGCCCGCGCTGCCCGGCGTGGCCGCAGCCGGAGCCGGAGCCGCAGCCGCAGCCGTCGCGACACCAGTGCCGCCGACCGCCCCCGTTACCGTCGATACCAGGCCGGTGACCGGAGCGAGTGGGCCGGCGCTGCCGCCGGTTGCGCTGCTCAGTCCGCTGCTCGCGCTAGAGAGGAGACCGGTGACGGGCGCAAGCGGCCCGGCGCCGCCAGTGCTACCCGATGCGCCGCCGATGGCGCTGGTCAGGCCGCCGAGCGCGCTGGTCACGGGTGCGAGGGAACTGGTGCCCGGATTGCTGGTGCTGCCGGCGAGGCCGCCGAGCGCGCTAGTGACCGGCGCGAGTGAGCTGACGCCTGCGGCGCCTGTGAGCCCGCCCAACACGCTCGTGACCGGCGAAAGCGGATTGCTGCCAGTCCCGCCCGCCAAGCCACCCGCCAAGCCGCCCAGCACGCCAGTAACAGGCGCCAACGGATTCCCGCCGCTACCGCCCGTCACCAGCCCGCCGCCCGAAGCGAGCGTCGCGCCCGTATCCGTCGCCGTTCTTCCAGACGCCGACGTGACCTGATTGCCGCCCGTCGCGCTCAGCAGCGCGCCGGCCTGGCCGAGTCCGCCGCCGAGCGTCGACAGCAGCGTGTTGACCGGCGCGCCGAGCCCCGTCGTCGTGCCGACTGTTTGCGTGGTGGATGCGATCGTGGACGTGATCGGCGTGATCGCGGTGCTGAGCGTCTGCGTGACTTGCTGGACCGGCCCCGTCGAAAGCGTCGTGCTCAGCGTGCCGCCGCCGTTGGCGACAGCCCCGCCGATGCTCGACACAGCGCCGCCGAGCGGCGTCGTGACTGCCGACAAAGGCGCGAGCGGCCCGCTGCCGAGGCTCGTCACGAGGCTTCCCGCGTCGGTGAGCGCGCCGCCGGCATGTCCCACCACGCCGCCGAGGCTCGACACGGTGGGGCCGAGCGCATTGCCGCCCGTGCCGAGCTGGCCGAGCCCTTGCGTGACGCCGCTGCCGAGCGTCGAGACCGCAGCGCCTGCTTGCTGCACGATGCCGCCCGCCGCCTGCGTGGTTTGCGAGCTGACAACCGGCAGCGTCTGCGCGCCGATGGTCGTGCCGACGCTCGTCACAGTCGAGCCGACGTCGCCGATCACGCCACCCGCGTGGCCCGCGACCGTGCCGAGCGCATTCGCGACCGGCGTCGCGCTCGGGTTCGTGCCGGGGTGCGTGTCCGGATTGGTGTTGGTGGTCGTCGTGGTATCCGACGTCCCCGAGCCGCTCGATCCCGTCGAGCCGCTGCCGCCGGACGACGAAAGCGCGCCACCGGCCGCCCCGCTGTGGGTGCTGCCGGTGCCGGAACTGAGGCTTCCCGAGCCGCCGCAGGCGCCGAGCGACAGCATCGCCGCCACGCTGGCCGCGATCAGGGTTGCTCTGAGCGTGATAGAGGTTGAGCGGGTCGTCCGCGTCGTGGTGGTCGTGCCGATTGTTTGAATGTTCATGTCGCCTCGCATCGCATGTGTTGTGTGGTTTGCTGCCGCGAGTTCTCTCTGCACGACCCGTGCCATTTCGATAGAGCATGGCCGAAGATTTTCCAATACCCGCCGCACGGCCTTATCGAATAAGGCGCGTCGGACTGAGTGGCGGGTCCGCTAAATGAAAAAGCGCGCGAAAAAACAGCCGGGCGCGGCATTAAAGACGGTGGCGTAACGTAACGCGCGCTGCGCGCCGTTACGAGTCGGGCGTAACGCGAGTGCACGTTTCATGCCTCGCATGCTTCAAAAGTCATTTCAACCGGATAATTAGTGGGTTGATTCAAAACTATGGTTAATCCTATGTGCTGCGACGCACGCAGTGCCGTTACCCTGTATGCATGAAAAAGAGGGTGGACAAAGAGGTTTGCCCGCATCGGGCAATTGCTTAAATAAGGCGATTCGGTTATAAAACTCAAACGCTTGGGCGAATACGCGACGGAAGAGGTGAGTTATCGAGCAGAGAACTCATTTACAGTCGTTTTTACCGGGAATGGCCACGCCGCGCAGCCATCGAGAAGTAAAAAAGGCGTAATGGCGGAAGTGAAGAGACCAAGGCGCGCCGTGCATTGAAGGCTGCGCCAGAGAAGCCGTACACAGAAAGACGAATAATCAAAGATCGAGGGTAACAATGAAAAAGTTCGCCGCAAGCTTCTTGAGAGATAACCGGGGTGTCACAGCACTGGAATATGGGCTCATCGCGGGCCTGATTGTCGTCGTTATCGGCTCGACCGTGCAGGGTCTCGGTACGCAACTGAATGCGGCATTCCAGACCGTTGCCGGGCTTTTGCCGGCGATCAAATAAAGCGATGCAGGTCCGGGTGAATGCCCCCTGAATTGTTATTCATTTAACGATTCACGTTTTTATTCGCCGTAAAGACCTTGCCTGATAGGCTGCGCTCGGATTGCAATTGCATTCCGGGTAGATTTTTTCGCCTATCGAATCCGATATGAAAATATCCGCCGCGCTTCTGATATTCATGCTCTGGTGTGCGTGGGTCGCTATTTGCGATTGCCGCAGCCGGCGCATTTCCAATGCATGTGTCGTTATCGGTTTGATAGCGGCGTTTGCGTGCGCGTCGTCGCGCGCGAATCCGTTCGGAATCATCCTGCTGTGGCAGTCCGCGGCCGGCGCCGCCGTGGGTCTGGTCGCGTTGCTGCCGTTTTTCGCGCTCGGCGTGATGGGCGCCGCGGACGTCAAGGTGTTCGCCGTGCTCGGCGCGTGGTGCGGGTTTCACGCGCTGCTCGGGCTATGGGCCGTGGCGAGCGTCCTGGCCGGCTTGCATGCGCTGTGGACGCTAATCGCCACCCGCACGCGCCTCGCGGTGTTGTTCCGGCGACGCTCGCCGACCTTCGAACTGGCGGGCCGCCGCTCCACGCCGTTTGCCACGTGCCTGACCGCGCCGCTGATCGTCTGGCTCGCCGCGCAGCTCGTTGTGGGAGGCGTCCGATGAGTCCGCGCCCACGTCACGACGACGGCCGCTCGCCCCACGCTCGGCACCGCGCGAAGCGCAATCCTCACGCGGGGCGAGCAAGACGTGCGGAAAGCACCCAACGCGGCGCCGCCGCGATCGAATTCGCGCTGGTGTTCCCGCTGTTCTTCTGCGTGTTCTATGCGATCGTGACCTTCAGTCTGATCTTCGTCGCGCAGCAGAACCTCACGCTGGCGAGCGAGGAGGGCGCGCGCGCCGCACTGAATTACCAGAAGGCCAACGACGTCGCATCCGCCGTCACCCTGCGCGCCGCCGCCGCTTGCACGACCGCCACCAGCATGGTCGCGCAACTGATCAGCACCGCCGCCTGCGAAACCGCGCCGACCGATTGCAGCTATCAGCCCGGCATGACCTGCATCGCGGTGACGTTGACCTACGACTATGCGGCGCATCCTCTGATTCCGAATCTGCCTCTGCTCGGCCTCGTGCTGCCCGACAACCTGACCAGCACCGCCACGGTGCAACTCAATCCGGTGAACATACTTTGACCGACGCACGCCTTGCTGTCTCATCGAGTCCGGCTCGCTCACCCGCGCATCGTGGCCGCATGGCCGCGTGCGATTCGTGGCGCGAGCCATCATGCTGAAGCTCACCCGCATCGCCGCCGGCACGCTGATCGCGCTCGCGCTGCTGCTCGGCATCTTCGCCGTGACGTTGTTGCGCCGGCCCGCGCCCAAGCCCGTGACCTCCGTCAAGCAGGCGGTTTTTCCGGTGGTGGTGGCCACGCGCCTGTTGCCCGCGGGCAAGCCGATTGCCGCCGACGCGCTGCGCGTAGCGCCGCTGCCGATCAACCCGAACGGCGCTTTCGCCGATCCGTCGCGGCTCGTCGGCCGCGTGCCGAGCGCCGACATCGGCGCGCAGTCGCCGGTGCTCGAAGAACAACTGTCGTCGGGACTGGCCGAGCGGATCGAGCCCGGCGAGCGCGCGGTGGCGGTGCGCGTCGAGGAAGCGAATGCGGTGGGCAACCGCCTGCGGCCCGGCAATTTCGTCGATGTGTTCTTCACGCTCAAGCGCGGCGGCAACATGGGCGGCGGCGAGATCGACCGTACCCAGACACGTCTGCTGATGTCGAAGATCCGCGTGCTCGCGTTCGGCAATGCGACCGCCGGCGGCGACACCTCGGGCGATCCGAACGGCATGGTGCGCACGGCGGTGCTCGCGGTGCCGGTTGCGGATATCGACCGTCTGACGCTTGCCGAGTCGTCGGGGCGTCTCGTGTTCGCGCTGCGCAATCCGACGGATTCCGAAGTAATCGACGCCAGCGCATTCGCGCCGCTGCCGGCCGTGCTGAAGACATCGACGCGAGCGGGCGGCGCGGCGGCGCTTCAGGATTCGACGCGCGCGGCGGCCGGCGTGTCGCTCGACGCATTGTCGGGCGGCGGCGAGGCCGTGCCGCGCGCGTCGGCCGTGCCGCGTCGAGTCGCGCCGGTGAGCCGCCTGACGGGGAACGCAGCGAGGATCGACGACACACGCGGCGGCATCGAAGTGATACGGGGTGGGCGCGCCGAAATGGTCGCCCGATAAGCGGTTTCAGGGAGCGCGCGGCCACGTGCGTCCAAAAAAATATGAACCAACGCATTGTGAAGTTCGGAATAGCAGCGCTGCTGTGCGGCCCGGTGATGGCCGCAGCGGCGACGGGCGCGACTGCGGGCGTGACGGCGGGCGGCGCGCAGCAGCTCGACATCGTGGCGGGTTCGCAGCAAGCGCTCGCGAGCGGGCACACGCTGCGGCGTGTCGCGATTGGCGACCCGAGCGTGGCCGACGTGCTCATCATTAAAGGCGACAGGACGGGCGGCGTGCTGCTGATCGGCAAATCGCCGGGCAGCACGAACGTGATGTTGTGGGAACGCGGCAAGGACACGCCGATGTCGTATGTCGTGAATGTCAGCGCGGCGGCGGCGAAGGAATTGCTCGGGCCCGGCACGCCATCGGTGAAAGTGCAGGGCGACACCGCCTTGATTTCAGGCGCCGCGCCGACCATGGAAATGCATCAGCGCGCGGTGTCCGCCGCCGCGATCGACCTGCATCAGCGCGTGGCCGGCAATGCGGGCAACGCCGGCGGCAAACGTGGCAATGGCGGCAATGCCGCGGGCGCGTTGGCTACGAACGGCGCGCAAATCTACGACACCTCATCGATCGCCACGCGCTCGGTCGTGCAGGTCGACGTGCGCGTGGTGGAGTTCAGCCGCGCCGTGCTCAAGCAAGTCGGTCTGAACCTTTTCAAGCAGAACAACGGCTTCAGCTTCGGCTCGTTCGCGCCGTCCGCGCTGACCTCCGCCACTTACGGCCAGGCGCCGTCGTTCACGTCGGTCGCGCCGATTTCGTCCGCGTTCAACCTGGTGTTCAACTCGGCCACGCACGGGCTCTTCGCCGACCTGAGCCTGATGGAGAGCAACAACCTCGCGCGGATTCTCGCGGAGCCGACGCTCGTCGCGCTGTCCGGGCAGAGCGCGAGCTTTCTCGCGGGCGGCGAAATTCCGGTGCCGATTCCGCAGGGCCTCGGCACCACGTCGATCGAATACAAGCCGTACGGCGTGGGCCTCACGCTCACGCCGACCGTGCTGAGTCCGCAGCGCATCGCGCTGAAAGTCGCGCCCGAAGCGAGCCAGCTCGACTTCGCGAACGCGGTGACGATCAGCGGCGTGTCGGTGCCCGCGATCACCACGCGCCGCACGGATACGACCGTCGAACTCGGCGATGGCGAGAGCTTCGTGATCGGCGGACTGATCGATCGCGAAACGATTTCGAACGTGGCCAAGGTGCCGCTGCTCGGCGACCTGCCGGTCATCGGCGCGTTCTTCAAGCAGCTGAACTATCAGCAGAACGACAAGGAGCTGGTGATCATCGTGACGCCCCATCTGGTGTCGCCGCTCGCTAAGGGCGCGACCTTGCCGGCCACGCCCGGCGAACAGGCCGAACAGCGCAACGCTCCGGTGTGGCGCTCGCTGCTCGGCGGCGTGGCGGCGCGCGACGCGGCGCCCGGGTTTTCCCAATGAGCGGGCGCGGGAAAGAGGAAAGGCACCATGAACGCGAGAACGCATTCAGTGACTGAACGAGCCGTCACCGACTATTTCATGTTCGCGTCGCTAGTCGACGAACACGTGCATTGGCTCGGGCAAACGCTCGCAGGCTCGGGCGCGGTCGAAGCCGTGACGCTCGATCCGTCGATGCTGACGCAGCGCATCGCGACGCTCAATCCTTCGCTCGTCTTCGTGGATTTCTCGGGCGGACGCGGCGCGGCGGCCAGCGCGGCGACGAGCGCGGTGCGCGCGCGCTATCCCGGCCTGCAGATCGTCGCGCTCGGCTCGCTCGCGGAACCCGAAAGCGCATTGGCCGCGTTGCGCGCGGGCGTGCGCGACTTCATCGACCTGTCCGCGCCCGCCGCCGACGCGCTGCGCATCACGCAACAGGTGCTCGACAACCTGATCGAGCCGGTGAGCCGGCATGGCCGCGTCACGGCGCTCGTCGGCGCGCGCGTCGGCATGGGCGTAAGCACGCTCGCCACCAATCTCGCCGTGATGCTGCAAAGGCGCGATGCGCAGCAAGGCCGGCAGGCGGCCTTGCTCGATCTCGGTTTGCCCGCCGGAGACGGTCTTTTGATGCTCGATACGCGCAGCGACTTTCATTTCGTTGAAGCCGTGCGCAATCTGCGGCGCTTCGATCAGACCTTCGTTCACACCGCGCTGTCGCATCATGCAAGCGGCCTCGCGTTCACCACGCTGCCGCCCGATCTTGGCGACATGCGCGAGATTTCGTATGCGTCGTCGATCAGCCTCGTCAACCGGCTGCGTGCGTTTTTCGATCAGCAGATCGTGGATCTCGGCGGCTTTTCCAACATCGAATTCATCGCGCACGTCGTGCAGTCGTCGGACGAAGCGTGGCTCGTGTGCGATCAGGGCGTGGCGTCGATCGTGTCGGCGGTCGGCGTGCTGGAGGCCTTGCGCGAAGCGGGCGCGGACGCGGGCAACGTCGGCCTGATCGTGAACAAGTTCGACGCCGCGCTGGGCCTTACCGCCGCGCAGATCGCCCAGCGTCTGGACATTCCGCTCGTCGCGAGTTTGCCGGAGCGGCGCGTCGCGCTCGGGCAAACGGCGAATCAAGGTCTTCTGCTCGCCGACGCCGCCGCGCGCGATCCCTACATTCGCGCGCTCGAACCGCTGATCGAGCGGCTCGCCGGTCCAGCGCACGCGAGCACGCCCGTGCGCGGCAAGTCCGCGTTCGGCGCGCTCAGGCGCTTCATTCCCACTTCCCCCAAGCGGTCATAGACGATGCCAAAAGAGATCGAATTCGCCGACAACGCGCCGTCGTTCGCGCAAAGCCAGCAGTTCCAGGATATCAAGAACGCCGCGCACGAACATCTGCTCACGCGTATCGAGGAACTCGGTTCGGAGTTCGGCCGCTGGTCGCGCAACGCGATCAATCAGTTCGTCGATCTGGAGATGGACAGCTTCGTGCGGCTGCGGCGCATTCCGATCAACGAAGTCGAGGTGCGCGCGATTGCCGAGGCGTTGACGAAAGAACTGGCGGGCTTCGGTCCGATCGAGGATCTGCTGAACGACGCCGCCGTCGAGGACATTCTGATCAATGGCTACAACGACGTGTACGTGTCGCGTCACGGCATGCTGACGAAAATCCCGGTGCGTTTCGCCGACAACGCGCACCTGCTGCGCATCGTGCGGCGCATTCTGGCGCCGATCGGCCGGCGTCTGGACGAATCGAATCCGATGGTCGATGCGCGCCTGCCGAACGGCGGCCGCGTGAACGTGGTGATCGAGCCGCTGTCGATCGACGGTCCGATCGTCTCGATCCGCAAATTCCGCAAAGATCCGCTGCGTCCCGACGATCTGCTCGGCAACGGCACCTACAGCGCGGAAATCGGCGCCTTGCTCGAAGCGGCCGTGAAGGCGCGCTGCAATGTGCTGGTGTCGGGCGGAACGAGTTCGGGCAAGACGTCGCTGCTCAATGCGCTGGCGTTTCATATTCCCGAGCCCGAGCGCGTGGTGACGATCGAGGACACGGCGGAGCTGTCGCTGAACCATCCGCATGTGGTGCGGCTCGAAAGCCGTCCGGGCGGCTTCGACGGCGCGGGCGTCGTGACGATCCGCGATCTGTTGCGCAATACGCTGCGGATGCGGCCGGACCGCATCATCGTGGGCGAAGTGCGCGGCGGCGAAGTGCTCGAAATGCTTCAGGCGATGAACACCGGTCACGACGGCTCGATGGGCACGGTCCACGCGAGTTCGCCGCGCGAGTGTCTGTACCGGCTCGAAATGCTCGCGGGTTTCGCGGGCTTTCAGGGCACCGAGTCGAGCCTGCGGCGGCAGATCGCCAATGCGATCGACTTCATCGTGCAGATCGGGCGGCTCTCGAACGGACGCCGCCGCATTCTGTCGATCACCGAAGTCACGGGTCTTTCCGACAACATCATCGCGACGCAGGAGCTGTACCGCTACGAACCGGCGATGTCGGCGGACGGCGAAGAACTCGACCGCTGGGTGTCGCTCGGCATTCATCCGCATTCACCGAAGCTGGCGCGCTTTCGTCAGCCGCTCGGCGGCGCGGACGACGCGGGTTTCGACGGCGGCGGCTTGGGTGGTGGCGGGTTTGGTGGTGGCGTTGGTGGCGGATTCGGTGGCGGATTCGGTGGCGGCTTTGGCGGCATAGGCGGCGGCTTCAATGTCTAGCGCGGTGCTGATCGTTGCCGCGCTCGCGCTGCTGTGCGCGGCGCTCGCGCTGCTGATCCTGCGGCGCGGCGCGCAACACAAGGAGCAGGTGAGCGCCGGGCGCTTCATCGAAAGCCGGGTGAGCGCGGCCTCGGCTGCCGCAACGACCGGCGGCGCCGCGACGCGCGGCGCGTCTTCGGCTACCGCCTTTGCCGCAGCGCCCGCCGGGGCGACAGCCTCGGCAGCCGCCGCGACGCGCCGCGCGGCGCCTGGCATCGCGCTCGTGCCGCAGCCGCCGGAGCCGGATGCGGACTGGCAGGCGCATGTGCGTTATTGGAGCGCACGCGCGCGCCACGCGCTCGACACAATGCTCAACCGCGCGGGTCTGCGCCATGCGCGCGCGTCGCTGATGCTGGTCGCCGCGCTCGTCGCCATCTTGTGTCTGGTCGCCGGCGGCGAGGGCGGCGTGCTGGCCGCGTGCGTCACGCTGTCTGGCTGCGCGGTGTTTCTGTATTTCGTGATGTCGATGCGCGCCAACCGGCGTCGCCAGGCGCTGGTGCGGCAACTGCCGTCGTTTCTCGACGGCATCGTGCGCCTCGTCACGCTCGGCAACAGCGTGCCCGCCGCATTCCAGGCGTCGTTGCAAACCACCGAAGCGCCGCTGCGCGAATGCCTCGATCACGTTTCGCGGATGCTGCGCTCGGGCGTGGAGATCGACCGCGCGCTGTCTCACGTCGCGGTGCTCTACGGCGCGCGCGAGCTTGAACTGGTGGGTGCGGTGCTGCGGCTCTCCGTCAAATATGGCGGCCGCGCCGACGTGATGCTCGACCGCATGTCGTCGTTCATGCGAGATCTGGAGCAGGCCGAGCGCGAACTCGTGGCGATGTCGTCGGAAACGCGGCTGTCGTCGTGGGTGCTCGGCATGTTGCCGGTCGGCATCGGCGGATTTCTGATTTTGACGAACCCGCGTTACTTCGGCTCCATGTGGTTCGATCCGGGCGGACGCCAGATTCTGTATCTCGCGTTCGCGCTGCAACTGAGCGGCGCGTATCTGCTGTACCGGCTCGCCCGGCTAAAAGCATGACGACGAGGATGACGATGCAGCCGACCCAGCTTCTCGCGCTTGCTCTCGTGCTCGCGGCTGCCGGCGTGCTGCTGCTTGCGGGGATGCTGATCGCGCGTCTGGCCGCCGCGCGCCGCAGCGCCCGCACGCTCGCGCATGCACTGGACGCGCGCGCGTTGCAAGGCGCGGCGGCGGCAGCGGCGCGCGGCGTGACAGGCGTCAATGGCGTGACAGGCGTCAATGGCGCGGGCCATGTTCCCGATGCGGCTCATGCATCCGCTGCGTCCCGTGCGCCGGGTGGCGCGCGCGCGAGCGGCATGCGGGGCTTGCTCGAACGTTGCGCCGACGCCGGCAGCCGCTGGCTGGACACCTCGATCGGGCGCCAGGTCGTCGCGCAGGAAGACCGGCTGCTGCTGGAGCAATGCGGTTTCGTCGATGCTCGCGCGCGCGGACTGTTCCTGATCGCGCGGATGGCCGGCGCGATCGTGTTGCCGCTCCTCGCCGCCGCGCTCGGGCGCGCGCACGTCGACGGTCCGCGCTATCTGCTGGTCGTCATCGTCGCGTTCGTCTGCGGCGTGATGGCGCCCAAAGTGGTGTTGCGCAGACGCGCGGCGGCGCGGCGCGGCGCCGTGGTCGACGAACTGCCGATGCTCGTTGACCTGTTGCGGCTGCTGCAAGGCGTGGGCCTCTCGCTCGATCAAAGCCTTCAGGTAATGGTCAACGATTTTCGCGGCGTGTTGCCGGTGCTGTCGAGCGAACTCGAAATCGCCCAGCGCCAGTTCGCGGCGGGCCGCACGCGCGAGCAGTCGCTGTCGCGGCTGGCATCGAGTTTCGGGAACGAGGACTTGCGCGCCGTGGTGCGTCTGCTGATCCAGGTGGACCGGCACGGCGGCGCGGTGCAGGAACCGCTCAAGCAGTTCGGCGACCGGCTGCGCGAAACGCGCCGCGCGATGCTGCGCGAACGCATTGGCCGGATGGCCGTGAAGATGACCGGCGTGATGATCCTGACACTGCTTCCGGCGCTGATGATCGTCACAGCGGGGCCGGGCGTGCTCTCGGTGTCTCACTCGCTGAAGGCGATGCATCGGTAAGGATAGGACGATGAAATTGATCAAGATACCGAAACATCCCGCGCGCACGCTGCGTTGCGTGGGCGCGGCGCTGGCGCTCGCGCTGCTCGGCGCGTGCGCATTCAAGGAATCCGGCTATGGCGTCGGCCCGCAGGCCGAGCGTCAGGCCATGATGCAGCAGGCCAGTCGCGATCCCGCGCCCGACACGCCCGGCATGTATCTCGGCCTGATCGGCCGGATGCAGTCGCAAGGCTTGTACTTCGCGTCGCTCGCGCATATCGACGCCTATGAGAAACAGTACGGCGCGACGCCCGATTCGATCCTGCTGCGCGCGGACGCGCTGCGCATGACCGATCAGCCCGAGGCGAGCGCGTCGGCTTACGCGCGGTTGTTGCAGACGCCGCTGGCGTCGCGCGGTCATCGCGGGCTGGGTTTGCTCGCGGGCGGACAGGGCGATTTCGGCGGCGCGGCCAGCGAGCTGCAACAGGCCGCGCAACTCGCGCCGACCGATCCGTCCGTGCTGTCCGATCTCGGCTACGCGCGTCTGCGCGCGGGCGACATCGCGGGCGCGCGCGTGCCGTTGATGAAAGCCGCGGAACTCGATTCGGCGAACCCGAAGATCGTCAGCAATATCGCGCTCTTTCTGCTGGCCGACGGGCAGGCCAAGGACGCGCAGGCGCTGATGAACCAGCAGAAGTTCGCACCGGATATCCGCGCGGCGATTCGCAGCGACGCGGCGAAAGTCGCCGCCGCCACGCGCCTGGCCGCGCCTGGCGGGCGGCTGCCGCATGGCTCGCATACGACGCCGGCGGGCACGGTCGCGAGCACGCAAAACGTGATGGAACCGGCGCAGCGTCTGTTGCAACGGTTCGCGCAATAAAGGGCGGCGTGGCCGCAGGGGAAAGCGTGAAAAACAACGAAACGAATGGCATCTGGTGGCGGCTTGCTGCGCGCGTCGCGCTGCTCGCGCTCGCGGGCGGCGCAGCCGCGAACGTAGGCGCACAGACACCGGCGGCGGACTCGCAGACCGTTGCCGTGAGCGAGGTCGGACACTCGACCTCAGCATGGCTCGAACTTCAGCGCAGCAATGCCCAGGCAGCGCCCGTCCAGCCGATGTCCGGCGAAGAGGCGGGGCTCGCGTACCGGCGCTATATGCAGTCGTTCAACTCGAAAATTCCCGATCTGTACGGCTCGGCGTTGAGCCAGGGCAGCGGCGGCCAGGGCGCGGGCATCACCGGTCAGTTGCCGCAGAACTGACATGCATGAGATGTGCTCAAGCCGTCGCACCCGGCGAATTTGTCACACCCGGCGCGATTCGCGCATGCGCCGTGGCGCGGCCATCGCTCGCGCCGCGCGCCCGCAGCGCGGCGCGATCGCCTTGCTGGCGGCGGTGTGGGTCAGCCTCGCGGTCGTGGCGCTCGGCGCGATCGATATCGGCCACTTCTTCTACGCGCGCCGCGACTTGCAGCGCACCGCCGACCTCGCCGCGGCAGCCGGTGTGCAACTGATCGGCAGCGCGGGCGGCTGCGCGGCGGCGGCCGGTTCGGCGCAACTGAACGCCGCCGCCAACGGCTTGCCCGGCGACGGCACGGTCGCGGCCACGTGCGGACGATGGGACCCGTCAGCGAATGCCGGGCAGTCGTATTTCGTCGCGTCGGGCACGCCGCTCAACGCATTGCAGGTGGTGGTGAGCCGGCCCGTGCCGTTCCTGTTCCTGATCGGCCAGACGCGCGAGCTGTCGGCGAGCGCCGTGGCCCAAGCCACCAATATTCGTTCGTTTTCGGTGAGCACGTCGGTGGCGGGGCTGTCGGGCGGTCTCGTCAACGGCCTGCTGAACGGTTTGCTCGACACCAGTCTGAATCTCGACGTGGCGTCGTACCAGGGGCTCGCCACCGCCCAGGTGAAGCTCTCCGATCTCGCGGCGGCCCTGGGCGTCGGCTCGATGTCGCAATTGTTGCAGACGCAGGTCACGCTCGGACAGCTCGCCTCCGCGATGGCCACCGCGCTCGCGCAAGGCAGCGTGGCGAGCGCGAGCGCGATCAGCGGACTGAACACGATTGCGAGCGCGTCGGCGGGCACGACGGCGATCAACCTCGGCAACACGGCGAGCACGAGCGGGTTGCTCGCCATCGGTCTCGCGAATCCTGAAGCGGCGGCCTCGGCCACCGTCAATGCACTCGACGCGCTGATGGTGGCCGCCGAGATCGCGCATGGCACGTCCGCGGTGGACCTGGGCGCCGCGCTCGATCTGAGTCCGGTCGCGAGCGTGACGGCGCAGGCGCGGATTCTGAAGCCGCCGGTGATCGCGGTCGGCGAGGCCGGCACTTACCCGGACGGCACGTATCGCACGAGCGCGCATTCGGCGTCGGTGCAGGTGTATCTGAAGCTGCGACTGGTCAACGCGAATCTGGATCTCGGCGCGGGATTCCCTTCGCTCGTCAATGTGAGCCTGCTGGATTTGCCAATCTATCTCGAAGTCGCGCCGGGCACGGCCGATCTGCAAAGCACGCAATGTTCGACGCAGAAATCCACCAGCTATAGCTGGATTGCGGCGACGCCCGGCGTCGCCGCGCTCTGCGTGGGCGGCGACGCGTCGGGCAACTTCGCGAACACCGCGGCGCCCACCGCGTGCTCGCAACCCGCGCCGTTGACATCGGTCAGCGTGCCGCTCTTGAGTCTGAATGCGATCGATGTTTCCGTGGGCAGTCGATCTCCGGCAAACGGCTTCAATCTGAGCTTGCAGCCGCCGCAGCCGACCGTCTTCAGATTCGACAACGTGAGCGGCGACAGCGACGACTACCAGAGCACCGACACCAACGGCCTCGGCTCGGCGGCAGGCGGGCTCGTCAGTCAGCTCGCCGGCGGGCTCGCGAACTCGATGCAGGCGAGCGCGCTCGGCCTCGACATCACGGACATTGCCGCGCCGCTTTTACAAGCGCTCGCAAAGTTGCTCAAGCCCATTCTGAATTCGCTCGACCTGCTTCTCGTTCCGCTGTTGCAACTCCTCGGGGTGCAGATCGGCGTGAGTACGGTCCATGATCTCGGACTTGCCTGCGGTCAGGCACAACTGGTTTATTGATTCGGCCACCATGAGAACCACCACCAAAATCGAGGAACTCGATATCTACGTCTGGGAGGGCAAGGCCGACATCGTCGACCGGGTCGCGCGCTGCATGGCCAGCTTCGACGTCGAAGTGATCCGCGCGGACGACATTGCGATCTCGCCCGAGCGGAGCGCGCAGCGCCCGTCGCTTGCGATCATCAGCGTCTCGGTGATCGACAGCGGCGCGCTGATTCTGCGCGACTGGCAGGCCGCGTGCGGCATCCCGGTCGTGTGGGTGGGCGCCGCGCCGCGCGAGCGCGACCCCGCCGTGTATCCGGCCGAGTATTCACACATCCTGCCGCTCGACTTCACCTGCGCCGAGTTGCGCGGCATGGTGACGAAGCTCATGCTGCAAATGCGCGCGCATAGCGCGAAGACGCACGAGTCGGATGCGCTCATTGCCAACTCGGAGTGCATGCAGGGCCTGCTGCACGAAGTCGACACGTTCGCCGACTGCGACACGAGCGTGCTCGTGCATGGCGAGACGGGCGTCGGCAAGGAGCGCATTGCGCAACTGCTGCACGAAAAACACAGCCGCTACGGCAAGGGCCCGTTCGTCGCGGTGAACTGCGGTGCGATTCCGGACGGCCTCTTCGAATCGCTCTTTTTCGGCCACTCGAAGGGCTCGTTCACCGGCGCGGTGCTCGCGCACAAGGGCTACTTCGAGCAAGCCGACGGCGGCACGCTGTTCCTCGACGAAATCGGCGATTTACCGCTCTACCAGCAGGTGAAGCTGCTGCGCGTGCTCGAAGACAGCGCGGTCACGCGGATCGGCTCGGCGACGCCCGTGAAGCTCGATTTCCGTCTCGTGGCGGCGACCAACAAGCATCTGCCGCAACTCGTGAAGGGCGGTGCGTTTCGAGCCGATCTCTATTACCGGCTGGCGGTGATCGAGTTGAAGATTCCGTCGCTGGAAGAGCGGGGCGCTGTCGACAAGATCGCGATCTTCAAGGCGCTCATCGCGCAGGTGGTGGGCCCGGCGCGGCTCGCGGATCTGCCCGATCTGCCGTACTGGCTCGCGGACGCCGTCGCCGATACCTATTTCCCCGGCAATGTGCGCGAGCTGCGCAACCTGGCCGAGCGGATCGGCGTGACGGTTCGCCAGGTCGGCGCGTGGGATGCCGCGCGCCTGCACCGTCTGCTTGCGCTCGCCCGCAGCAGTCAGCCGGTACCGGCCGAGAGCGCGGCCGAGGTGCTGGTGGATCGCAGCAAATGGGACATGGCCGAGCGCAACCGCGTGATCGCCGCGCTCGACGCGAACAGTTGGCGGCGTCAGGACACGGCGCTTTATCTGGGCATCAGCCGCAAGGTTTTGTGGGAAAAAATGCGCAAGTATCAAATTTTCGACGAGGAGCCCGAAAGCCGCGAAAGTGAGTAATAATGAGATGATCAGGAACTAAAACAAAAATTGTTGAAGCAGGAAATACATGGACCGAAAGTCAAAACTACGACAGATCGCCGTCGCCGCGATCGTGGCGTTGGGGGTTGTACAAGGCGCGCATGCACAGGCCCGGCCTGAGAACAACGCAACGGGCGGCGTGGTGTCTCAGGCCGCTACGGCAACGGCGCTGCCGGCCACCTCGCAGCCGTTGCAAGCGGCCCCGGCGCAGAGCGCCGCGCTGACGCCCGAGGAAGCCGGGCAATCGGCCGCGGGGAACGTCGCGGAATTGCAGCAGATGATCAAAGGCTCGGACCTGAGCGAACTGCGCACCACATACAACGGCAGTTATGGCGCAAGCCTGCTGTTCCACGGCAAGGAAATGACCTACTACGTCGCGCTGTTCCAGCAGAAGAACTTCTGGCGCGTGATCAAGACACAGGACGCCGCGCGCGCAGAAATGATCTACCGCGATTTCGCTCGTCAGACTGCGCAACTGTCGGATGTGGAAATTCGCCGCACGCAGCTCGAAGCGCAGAAGGCGTTCACGGATCGCATGATCGCGTTGTCGCAAAGCCGTGCGAACCGTCTGCAAGCCGACCTCGATGTCGCGCGTCAACAGCAGACCATTGTGGCGAACCAGCAGGAGCAAACCCGCGCCGAAGCCGTGGCGCTCGCTCAGCAAAAGACGGCCGCGCAGGCGCAGCTGCAAGCCGCGCAGCGCCAGGTGCGCGAGTTGCAGCGGCAACTGGAAAGCGGCTTGCCCGCGCATTGATGCCGTCGCCCTGACGGCCTCGACTTGAGCCGGGCGGCGTTTCTGCAAGCGCCGCCCGGCTCATTCAGCTCGACGCATTGCCCAAGCGGCAATTCCATACCGTTCACTATCCGCCGCGCAGCATCCGCCGCGCTAACGCCGCTTCTTTTCTCCCTCCGGCTGTTCCTTTTTCTGCTCGCGCGGTGGCTTTGCGTCGTGCTTGGCTTCCTGCTTGGCTTCGTGCACCGCGATGGGATCGCTGGCGGGGAAGCTTTCTTCCAGCGCCTCGTCGAGCCGGCTTTCGGTCGAGTCAGCGTCGGGCTGCTCTTCAGCGGGTGGCGTGCCAGTGTGCTTTTTGCTCGTCATGACAGACTCCTGTGAACCCAATCGACGATTCAGCATAGCGCAAACACTCGATATCCAACATCGGCCGAACGGCGTAGGACGCCGCGCGCCGATACCGGCCAGCGCCGCTTCGGAATAAAAGAATGACTTAAAACGTAAACCCGTTGGCTCGTTCTTCGTGTGTCGCAGGAATGCGGTGCGCAAGACGAAAACCAATTGCCGGCTGCGTGAGTCGGCCATCACACCGTCTGCCGCGAACCTGCATCGTCGAGCTTGGGAGGGGCGCGCAGAGAATCGCCGAACGAGGCTGCGAAGACCATGAACAGGAAAGCCGTGCGCCCGAAGCGGGTCAACGCTTCACACGTGGTGGAAGCGGAGTTGACGCATCTGGAATGGGCAACAAGACAACCGGCGCAACGCATGCTGGATGCCGTCTATTGGCGGCGGCGCGTGTTGGCGGTTAAATGCGGATTTGAACTGACAGAACAGCAGGTGGTGCGGGTAGAGAAAATTCTGCAGCGGCTCGGTCCTCTCGCGGAGTGACCGGAAGCCGCTGCGGCAGGCGAGGGCCGCGGATCAGTGCTTATTCCTGGTTGCCGTTGCCGTGGTTGCCGCCGTGGTTGCCACCGTCGCCACCCGTGCCGAACAGACGCCGCCGGCGTGTCACGACCACCGGCGCATCCGATGAACTGCTGCGCTCCGTCGCGGGCCGCTCGGACGAGGGCGTGCCGTACGATTCGCGAGAATCGCGTGATTCCCGATGCTCGCGCGGTTCACGCGAGCCATGCGGCCCGCGCGTGGTGTGTTCGCCATGCGAGGGGCGGCCCGCGCGCGGCGCCGGGCGGGTTCCGGTATCGAGCTGGATCGTCGAAATGGCGCGCTTGTAGATGCCTTGCAGGCCGACGGGCGTGCGCAGCATCACGAGGTATTGGTCGAACGACTCGATGCAGCCGGTCAGGCGAATGCCGTTGACGAGATAGATCTCAACGCGCTTTCGTTCTTTGCGCGCGGCGTTCATGAAGTCGTTTTGCGGATGCGATTCTGCGGAAGCCATGGACAATTCAGGTTAGAAAGACGGTTGTTCGCCGCGATTCTACCCTGTGTGGGGGCAGAACGCGTCGAGGGGCGAACTGGGTCCACTATAACGGCTTGCGCCCACATAAGCACCTGATAACTTTTGACTGTAACTTTGAGTTACGAAATCAGCCGACGATTGCCTGGCTCCTTCGGCCACATCGCGCCGTCCGGGCCGTGGATGGCGGAAAAAGCCGGCGCGGCGCATGAAGCATCGGTGGAATAAATCGCTGTGCGCGTGCGTTAAGTCAGGTATCGACCCGTTCAGTGCGCGCCCTCGTGCGCGCGGCCGGGTTTCTGGTTCGCCGGTGTTGGCGCGCGCCGACCCGCACTCTCTTGCAGCGGAGACTCATATGAAAGTATCCCGCATTCTTTCCGCCATCTTCATGCTGCTCGCCCTCGCGTTGGGCTCGCTCGCCACGAGCGCCTGCACGTCCGCGACCGACAGCGGCGCGTCGAACTCGAGCGGCGGCAGCGGCAGCGGCAGTGGCGGCGGCTACTGAGCGTTGCTCACCGCGTGAGCTTTGAAGCGGAAGTGATTTCGTGGCTCCCGCAGTTGCGCCGCTACGCGCGGGCACTGACGGGCGACCGCGCATGGGCCGACGACCTCGTGCAGGATACGGCGGAGCGCGCGCTCGCGCGCTGGTCGGCGTTCCGGCCCAACAGCAATCTGCGCGCGTGGCTGCTCACCATCCTGCGGCATCTTTATATCGATCAGTTGCGCGGCCGCCGCGAGATCGCTGTCGACGATGAAAGCGCCCCGTGGCGCAATCTCGAAGCGCCGCAACGCGAGGTGGACGGGCTCGTGTTGCGCGATCTTCAGCGCGCGCTGTATTGCCTGCCGCTCGAGCAGCGCGAAGTGCTGCTGCTCGTCTGCGTGGAGGAACTGACGTATCAGGAGGCGTCGAAGGCGCTCGGCGTGCCGGTGGGCACCGTGATGTCGCGTCTGTCGCGCGCCCGCGAGCATCTGCGCACGCTGCTGGAAGCGCCCTCGAAGGAGCCTGCGCGCAAGGCGCCGCCGTTAAAAGTAGTGAGAAATCCGCGATGAATAACGACCACGATGCCAGCTTGCCCGACGGGGTGGATCTGCGAGCGCTGTCGGCGTTCGTCGACGGCGAAGTGACGGATGAGGAGCGTGCGCGCATCGCGGCGCTGCTGGCGCAGCATCCGCAAGCCGCCGCGCGCGTCGCAGCATGGCGCGCGCAAAAGGCCGCGCTGCGGGCGCTGTGCGACGCGCCGCATGCCGAGTCGCGCGACGGTCGCAACGAGCATGCGAACGCAACCGGGCTCGACGAAGCCCATGAACGCCACGAGGCCCATGAACCCGGTGTCATCGTCTTGCGTCCGCGCACGCCGTGGTGGCAGCGCGTGGGCGTCGCGGCGTGCTGGCTCGCGGCGGGCGCGGGGCTCGCGCTTGCTTTGGGTCCGCTCGCGCCGCGTCTGACGGGCGGCGCGTGGAATGGTCTCGGCGCGCGGCCGCCGAGCTTCGCGGAGCGCGCCGATGTCGCGTACGCGGTCTACACGCCGGAGCGGCGTCATCCGGTGGAAGTTGCGGCGAGCGAGGAAGAGCATCTGATCAACTGGCTCTCCAAACGTCTGAACCGGCCGCTTTCCGTGCCTTCGTTGCAGGAGTACGGTTATTCGCTCGTGGGCGGCCGGCTGTTGCCCGGCGAAGCCGGACCGGCCGCGCAGTTCATGTACGAGAACCGGGCGGGCGCGCGGCTCACGCTGTACGTGACCGGCACCGCGCGCGACGAAAACGCGTTCCGGCTCTTTCGCGACGGCAACCGGCGCACCTTCTACTGGATCAGCGACGGCATGGGCTACGCGTTGTCCGGGCCGATCGCGGAAGGCAAGTTGCGCTCGATCGCCGTCGACGTGTGCAGCGCGCTCGGCGGCAAGCCGGAGGCGTGGCAGTAGCGGCGGCGCGTCGCGTCCCAACCCGTTGCAAGGAGGGCACTTGACCCGCAGCCTGCCGCCGGAAGTCACCGCCGCACAGTTCGACCGCGCGCTCGCCGCGTGGCGCGCCACGCTCGGCGATCCGCACGTGGTGACTTCCACGGCCGGGCTCGCCGTCTATCTCGATCCGTTCGCGCCCGGCGAGCGCGAGGCGTTTTCGGCGAGCGCCGCGCTGCTGCCCGCATCCGTCGAAGAAATCCGCGCGGTGCTGCGCGTGGCCAATCAATTCCGCATTCCGTTGTGGACCGTTTCCACCGGACGCAACTTCGCGTACGGCGGCGCCGCGCCGCGTCTCGCGGGTTCGGTCGTGCTCGATCTGCAACGGATGAACCGCATTATCGAAGTGAACGAGACGCTTGCTTATGCGCTCGTCGAGCCGGGCGTGAGCTACTTCGATCTGCACGCGCATTTGCGCGCGAAGGGCTACCGGCTCTGGGTCGATCCGCCGGCGGCCGGCTGGGGCAGCGTGGTCGGCAATACGCTGGAGCGCGGCTTCGGCTACACCGACTACGGCGATCACGCGGCCACGCAATGCGGGATGGAAGTGGTGCTTGCCAACGGCGACATCGTGCGCACCGGGATGGGCGCGATCGACACGAGCACGGCATGGCAGCTTTACCGGCCGGGTTACGGGCCTTCATTCGACGCGATGTTCATGCAGTCGAACTACGGCGTCGTCACGAAGCTCGGTGTGTGGCTCATGCCCGCGCCGAGCGCGTATCTGCTCGGCGAAATCCAGTTTCGTCATGAAGCGGATCTCGAAGCCATCGTCGAAATCGTGCGGCCGTTGCGGCTCGACGCAACGTTGGGCAACCACGCGGTGATCGAGGGCGGCTTGCGCCGCGCGGCGGGATTGTCGGCGCGCGCGCAGTGGTATGACGGTCCCGGCGCGATGCCCGAGAGCGCCATCGCCGCCATGCTCGACAAGCTGAACGTCGGCCGCTGGAACCTGCATTTCGCGCTGTACGGCACGCCCGAGCTGATCGACGCGCGCTACGCGATCATCGAGCGCGCGTTTGCGCACGTGCCGCAAGCGCGGCGCTTCGCGAAGCGTTATGCGGGCGATGCCGAACCCACCGCCGGCGGCGACCGCAACCTGGCCGGCATTCCGTCGATGGCCGCGTTTCGCATGCTCGACTGGCGCGGCGGCGCGGGCGCGCACGTGGACTTCGCGCCGGTGTGTCCCGCGACCGGGCGCGACGCGCTGCGTCAATACTTCATGGTGAAGGCGCGCGCGGCGGAATATGGCTTTGATTATTACGGCGGTTTCACTGCGGGCGTGCGTCATCTGCATCACATTTTCGCGGCGATTTTCGATCGCGGCGACGCAAACCAGGTCGAAGCGGCCGGCGCGCTATTGCGCTCGCTGATGAGCGATGCGCGCGCGGCCGGCTACGGCGAATATCGCGCGCATCTCGCGTATATGGATTTCGCCGCCGCGCAATATAGCTTCAACGACGGCGCGTTGTTGCGGCTCTCCGAAACGATCAAGGACGCGCTCGACCCGAACGGCATTCTCGCGCCGGGCAAGCAGGGCATCTGGCCGGCGGCGTGGCGCGACCGGCGCGGCTATACATGAGTCAGCTCAGTCAAGGAGAACCAGGCAATGGACCGGCGCGCTTTCATGATGACGAGTGCATGGCTCACCACCGCGGCGGGCGGCGCGTGGCCTTGGCTCGCGCAACCGGGCGCGAGCGGCGAGACCTTCGCGATTGCCGATTCCACGCTGCCGTTCAGCGCGGCGTTCGCCCGCTACGCGGTGGCGATGAACGTGCCGACCTTCGACACCGGCAACGACATCGGCGTGTTATGGCACACGACGCTGTTACCGCTGCTGAGCGCATTGGCGAATCCTGGCGGCATTTCCTGGAGAAGGCCCTGGCTCATCGGCGTCACGCGCGCGTCCGATTACTTCGTGCTGAAAGAGCTAGCCACGCGCACGACACACCGGCTCGAACACAGTCACGAGCAGGACGCGCGATCCGCGCCCGTGAGCTTCGTATTCGCACCGCGCTAGAAGACGTTGGAAGACGTTAAAAGACCTTAGAGCGAGACGTTAGCGCGCGCTAGAACTTATACGCGCTGTTTTTCGGATCGAAAGTCGAATCGTCGAACGTTTTCGGCGTGATGGTTTCAAAGACGATCTTCTCGAAGATCTGGCCGTCGTTGCCATAAGACTCGATCGTGCGGAAATACGGATGCCGCAAATCGAGCCCGAGTGTTTCTTTCTTCGCGTAGAACTGCGGCTGACCGGTCGGCGTTTCGAAAGTGAACGCGACCACGCGCACGCCGTCGATCGTTTTCACTTCCACCTGCGTGGAGCGCGGCAAGCCCGCCGCGATGTATTTTTTGCCTTCGCTCAGGTATTGCTGCGCGATGTACTCGGTGCCGAGATCGCGCACGTTGTGATTCGATTGCGAGCGGGCGAGGGCGCCGGTCAGCGACGTCCATAGCGGCATCACGTTCATGATGCCGCCAAGATGCCCGTACATTTCATCGGTGCGCTTCGATTCGTCGTAGATGATTTCCTGGCCCGCGCGCGCGCCGTC
Organism: Paraburkholderia sp. MPAMCS5; assembly: GCF_036016995.1. Taxonomy (NCBI): domain Bacteria; kingdom Pseudomonadati; phylum Pseudomonadota; class Betaproteobacteria; order Burkholderiales; family Burkholderiaceae; genus Paraburkholderia; species Paraburkholderia sp. MPAMCS5. Next base: position 149,275 of record NZ_JAYXBK010000003.1, on the reverse strand, counting down.
GGGCAGCCACTTCGCGTAGATGCGCAGCGGATCGTGAGCCACTCGCACGAGCATGTGATCGGGCTTGTCGGGCCACTGGCCGTGAATGCGTTCCGAGCGCGACATCGTGAATTCATACGATGCATAGCCGTTCGGCCCTTCCTTGATGTAGCGCGGCAACGCGAGCGGATCGAGCGACTTGAAAAGCGCGACCAGATCGTCGTCGCTCAACTGGGCGAGCGCGCCGCTTCGTTGCGCGGCACGCAGCCATTTCACCTGCTGATCGAGCGTGAGTTTGCCGACCTGCGCCGAGGGCGTGCTGGGCGCTTTCACCGCGCTCGCGGTTTCGAGCGGAGGCGGCTTGTCGTCGTTTTGCGCGAAGGCGGGCGACGTGGCCATGCCGATCGCGCCGGTCATGAGCGCGCCGACGAGCAGCGCGGCGCCGCGCGGTTTGCGCGATGGCGCGAAGGTGTCGATCGAGGCGCCAATCAAGGCGCCAATCAAGGCGCAAATACAAGCGCGGGCCCAGCCATCGAGCCGCATGAGACGGATAAGGCGGAAGCATGCCAACAGGCGGTGCGTCATCGATCTCTCCCGAAAGGTGGCGCAAGACAGCAAGCAAGCGCCTTGCCTGTCAGGCAGTGTTTTGCTTCGCGAGTTCCTCGTCGCGCAGCGCGCGGCGCAGAATCTTTCCGACGTTCGTTTGCGGCAGTTCGTCGCGGAACTCGACCAGCTTCGGCACCTTGTAGCCCGTCAGGTTCTTGCGGCAATGGGCGATCACCTGCTCGGCGGTGAGCGACGGATTGCGCCTCACAACGAACACCTTCACGCGCTCGCCCTGCGTCGCGTCGGGCACACCGATTGCAGCCACTTCGCGCACATCCGGGTGCGTGGCGATCACATCTTCGACTTCGTTCGGATAGACATTGAAGCCCGACACCAGGATCATGTCCTTCTTCCGGTCGATAAGGCGAATGAAGCCGCGCGAATCCATCACGCCGATGTCGCCGGTTGCGAGCCAGCCTTCGCCGTCGATCACCTTCGCGGTTTCCTCGGGCCGGTTCCAGTAGCCCTTCATGACCTGCGGTCCCATCACGCACAGCTCGCCCGCCTCGCCGATGTTCGCCCACGTGCCGTCGTCTTTCCTGAAGCGCACTTGCGTGGACGGCGCGGGCAAACCGATCGAGCCTTCGAAATCACGCAGATTGGAAATGTCGACGGGATTCATCGACACGATCGGCGAGCATTCGGTCAAGCCGTAGCCTTCGATAATGGGCTTGCCCGTGACAGCCTTGAAGCGCTCGGCCACGGATTTTTGCGTCGCCATGCCGCCCGCCATCGCGAGCTTGAGGTCGGAGAAATCGCGCTTGCAGAATTCCTCGTTCTCCAGAAACGCGTTGTAGAGCGTGTTCACCGCGGTCATGCCGGTAAATTTCTCGTGACGGATGATCATCATCACGCGTTTCATGTCGCGCGGATTCGCGATCAGAATGTTGCGCCCGCCCAGCCCCATGAAAATCAGTGCGTTCACGGTGAGCGAATAGATGTGATAGAGCGGCAGCGGCGTGAGCACCGTTTCGATCTCGCCGCTCAGTTGGCCTTCGGACCACGCCTTCGCCTGCAGCAGATTGGCGATGATGTTCCGGTGCGTGAGCATCGCGCCCTTCGCGACGCCGGTGGTTCCGCCGGTGTACTGAAGAAACGCGATGTCGTGATGCGTCGGACGAACCGGCGCAAGCGGCCGCGCATAGCCGACGGCGAGCGCCTGCAGGAGCGGCACCGCGTGCGGCATGTGATACGCGGGCACCATCTTCTTCACGTGACGCAGCATGAAATTGAGCAGACGCCCCTTGAGATTCAGGCCGTCGGCGAGCAGGTCGCCGAGTCCGGTCACGATCACGTTCTGCACCTTGGTGCCCGGCAGCGCGTCCTGCACGGTCTTCGCGAAGTTCTCGAACACGATGATGGTCTGCGCGCCACTGTCCTTCAACTGATGCGCGAGTTCGCGCACGGTGTAGAGCGGATTCACGTTGACCACCACGGCGCCGGCTTTCAGCACGCCGAACAGCGACACCGGATATTGAAACGTGTTCGGCAGCATGATCGCGACGCGCTCGCCCGGCTTCACGCCGATGCTTTGCAGATACGCGGCGAACGCAGTCGCCTTGCGGCCCAGTTCGCCATACGTCATGTTCGCGCCGACGCTCACGTACGCAACGCGCTCGCGAAACTGCGCGATGCATTCGTCGAAGAACTGCACGACGGATTCGTACTGGCCGACGTCGATTTCATGCGGCACGCCGTCGGGGTAGGACGCGTACCAGATGCCGTCTGTGTTGGGCGCATGCGCCGCAAGAGCCGCATGAGGCGCATCAGGTGCTGGATGCGCGGGCGAGGCTGGTGTCGAGGCCGGTGTCGAGGCCGGTGTCGAGGCTTGAGTGGGCTGGATCATCGGTCGTCTCCTGAAGCCGTGGTTTGAATCTGTTCGTGTAGTGATCGTGTGTCGTTCAGCGCTTGATGTTCAGCGCTCGACTATCGCCACGACGCCCTGGCCGCCCGCCGCGCAGATCGAGATCAGTCCGCGCGCGGTGCCCGCCGGTTTGTCGAGTTGCGCGAGCATTTTTGCAAGACCCGCGACGATCCGCGCGCCCGTCGCCGCGAACGGATGACCCGTGGCGAGCGAGCCGCCGTTCACATTCAGCCTGGTGCGGTCGATCGCGCCGAGCGGGCCATCGAGGCCGAGCTGCGCGCGGCAATACTCGTCATCCTGCCATGCCGCGAGCGTGCACAACACTTGCGCCGCGAAGGCTTCGTGAATTTCGTAGAAGTCGAAGTCCTGCAAGGTCAGCCCGGCTCGCGCGAGCATGCGCGGCACCGCGTAGGCAGGCGCCATCAACAGGCCTTCTTTCTTGTCGAAGAAGTCGACGGCGGCGGTCTCCGACCAGCTGAGATACGCGAGCACCGGCAGCCCGCGGCGCGCCGCCCATTCCTCGCTCGCGAGCAGCACGGCGGACGCGCCGTCGGTGAGCGGCGTGGAATTGCCCGCGCTCAGCGTGCCCGCGTCACGGTCGAACGCGGGCTTGAGCGCAGCCAGCTTTTCGAGCGTGAGATCGGCGCGCAGGTTGTTGTCGCGCGCGAGGCCGCGATACGGCGTCATCAGGTCGTTGACGAAGCCGCGCGCATACGCGTCAGCCAGCTTGCGATGACTCTCGTAGGCCAGCACGTCCTGCGCCTCGCGCGAGATGCTCCAGCGCTTGGCCATCAGTTCGCAATGCTCGCCCATCGACAGGCCGGTGCGCGGCTCGCCATTGCGCGGCAGCAGCGGCTTGAAGAACATGCCGGGCCGCAGCCTCGCCAATGCGCCGACGCGCTGGCCCGCGCTTTTGCTGCGATTCGCTTCGAGCAGGATCTTGCGCATGTTTTCGTTCACGCCGATGGGCGCGTCGGACGTCGAATCGACACCGCCCGCGATGCCCGCGTCGATATGGCCCAACGCGATCTTGCTGGCGACGAGAATCGCGGCTTCGAGGCCGGTGCCGCACGCCTGTTGAACATCGTACGCGGGTGTTTCCTTCGCGAGTGTGGTGGAGAGCACGGACTCGCGCGTGAGATTGAAGTCGCGCGAATGCTTGATGACGGCGCCCGCCGCGACTTCGCCGAGACGCTCGCCGTGCAGGCCGTAACGGTCGATCAGCCCTTGCAGCGTGAACGTCAGCATGTCCTGATTCGACGCGGTCGCATACGCCGTGTTCGAGCGGGCAAACGGAATACGGTTGCCGCCGATAATCGCGACACGGCGCACGGCGGGCAGCGGGTTGGACATGCTCGGCTCCTTCGGCTTGTTGTGTGTAAAGGATGATGTGGAAACAATGTGACTGCCGCTATCGCCAGGGCCGCGCGCGCCGCGTTCCAGGCTGCATTGCGGGCTTCACTGCAGCCTCCATTGCATGCGGCCGCGCAAATGCGGCTTGTCGCCGGCCATGTCGCGCACCTCCATATCGCGTTCGATCAGCGAGGACGCGGCGCTCCACAACGAAGCTTCGCCGGGCAGCGGCATCGGCAGCTTGAATTCGGCGCTGAGCGTGGCTTCGGCGAGCGGCTTCGGCGGCTGCAACGACGACGCGGCGCGCGCGAGCGTCCACATGCCGTGCGCGATCGCGCGCGGAAAACCGAATGCCTTCGCGGACAGCGCGCTCAGATGGATCGGGTTGTAGTCGCCCGACACGCTCGCGTAATCGCGGCCGAGCTGCGGCGCGAGTTGCCAGCGCGCCATGCGCTGCAACGCGGCGGTATCCACTTCGAGCGGATCGAGATGCCCGCCGCTCGCCGGCACGCCGCGCTTCAGGTAGACGCTGTCGCCGTCCCACACCGCTTCGCCGCGCCGGTAGATGCGTGTGTGCAGCAGGAACGCCTGGCCCTTGTCGTGACGCAGCAGCGCGCCGAATTCCACTTCGACGCGCAGCAGGTCTTTATACGCGAGCGGCCGCCGCAGGCGCACGTGATTCGCCAGATGCAACAGGCCGACGGCGGGCCATGGAAACGCCGGATCGGTCAGCATCAGCAGATGCAGCGGAAACGCGAGCAGATGCGGATACGTCAGCGGCACGCCGTGCTCGGGAATGAAGCCGCACACGCGCGCATAGCGCCAGACCGGGCCGGGATCGAGCGCCACGGCGGGGCGCACGAGGCGCAGCGCGGGCAACTGCGGAGGACGTCCGCGCTTGACGATGCCGGACAGCGCGCGCGCATACAGCTTCGCCGGCGCGGGCAAGGTTTCGACGACGACGGTTTTCGGACGGACCGCGTCGTGCCGCGCGAGATTCGAGGCACGATGCGCGCCGAACGGATCACGAGGATCGTCCATGGTCATGCTCCGATCAGGCTTTGTCCGCACACGCGCACCACCTGGCCGCTGATGCCCGCCGAGCCCGGATGCGCGAGCCACGCGATGGTCTGCGCGACATCGGCCGGCTGGCCGCCCTGAGCAAGCGAATTCATGCGGCGGCCCGCTTCGCGCAACGCCAGCGGCATCTTCGCGGTCATCTGCGTTTCGATGAAGCCCGGCGCGACCGCGTTGATCGAGATGCCGCGCGCGCGCAGGCGCGGCGCCATGCTTTCCACGCGGCCGATCACGCCGGCTTTCGAGGTCGCGTAATTGGTCTGCCCGGCATTGCCCGCGATGCCGCCGATCGACGACACGCCGATAATGCGCCCGCCGTCGCGCAGAATGCCCGCCGCGAGCAGCGTGTCGTCGATGCGTTCCTGGGCGGACAGGTTGATGTCGATCACGCTTTGCCAGGCCGCGTGCGTCATCTTCGCGATGGTTTTGTCTTTCGTGATGCCCGCGTTGTGCACGACGATGTCCACGCCCTGATCGTCGAGCGCGGCGGCGATCTGCGCGGGCGCTTCGGGCGCGGCGATGTCGAAGGCGAGGGCCGTGCCGTTCAACGGGCGCAGCGTGGCTTCGAGCGCGTCGCGCGCCGACGCGATGTCGATGCCGATCACATGCGCGCCTTGCTCCGCGAGCACGCTCGCGATGGCCGCGCCGATGCCGCGCGCCGCGCCCGTCACGAGCGCGCGGCGGTTGGCGAGCGGCTGCCGCCAGTCGAACGGCGATGGAAGGTCGGCGTTGATGCCGGCGTCAGTATCTGCATGGGTATCTGCGTTGATGCGAAGCGGCCCGCCCGCCGCGATCCGCACCACCTGTCCCGACACATACGCCGAACGCGGCGACAGGAAAAAGCGCAGCGTGGCCTCCATTCGATGCCCGGCGCCTTCCGCCACATACACGAGATTCGCCGTGGCGCCGCGCCGCGCTTCCTTGCCGAGCGAGCGCGTGAGACCTTCCAGCGCGCGCTGCGCGGTCCATTGCCGCGGATTCTCGCAGGCTTCGGGCGGCCGTCCGAGCACGACGATCCGGCCGCACTTGCCGAGCGAGCGCAGCGTGTCGTGAAAGAATGCGTAGAGCGGTTCGAGCTGGCTGCTGTCCTCGATACCGCTCGCGTCGAAAAGCAGGGCGGCGAGGCGCGCGGGCGAGCCGGAATCGGCGGGTTCGAAGCGGCCCGTCATCAGATTGTGACGATGCGCGAGCGGCATCCACAGTCCGGCGCTTTCATGCGCGACGCTCGTCACGCCGATGCTCGCCACGAAATCCGCGAGCGGGTCGAGCAGCCGCGGCTCGCGTCCCGCGCCGATCGCAACGAGGCCGCCGAATTCGGGCTCGCCCGCGCGATAGCGGCGCAGCACCTCGGGCTTCGGAAGGCCGAGAGAGCGCGCCACGCGCGTGCCGAACGGCGAATTGACGAAGTTCAGGTAAGTGTCGTTCATAGTGTCGGTTGCTCCGCTCGGCACGCCGTTGCGGCTGTCAGTGTGCACTGAGTTTGGCGCATCGGCGTGCTTCGCGGCGAGCTTTTTTCATGCGCCGGGCGCCCCGCGCCGGCCTCTATCACGCGGAGGCTTCGAGCGTGTGTTCAAGCGTCTCCTTGCGCTTTTGCAGAGCGGCGAGCATGTCGAAGTCGGCGGCGAAGTCGTCGACCTTCACGACTTGTCCGGCGTAGCGCGCGTAGTCGTCGAGCACGCGCCGCTCGTCGGCGTCGATCAGTTTTTTTTGCTGCGCGGCGTCGGCCCACGCGGCGAGCTGCGCGACGCTTTGCGGCATCGGTTCGAGATGCCCGCGTTTCACCGCCTCGCGAAGTTTCTGCTCGATCCGCGTGAAGTGCGGGTTCAGTTCGAACGCCAGCTCGCCGAAGCCGAGCGCGTCGACGTCCGGATGCGGCACGTACGAATCCGACACGAGGCGGTTGCGCGCCGCGCCCGGTGTCTGCATCAGTTCGGCGATCTCACTGCCGAGCCGGTCGGACGGCTCGCGATACGGCAAGCCGAACGGGAACGCAAGAAGACGCACGAGCCCCGCGGCGAGGCGATCCGGATAGTTCGCGAGCACGCCGTCGAGCGCGTGTTGCGCGCGATACAGCGCGTCTTCGACGCCCCAGCGCACGAGCGGCAGATCGTCGTCCTGACGGCCTTCGTCTTCGAAACGCTTGAGCGTCGCGGAGATCAGGTAGAGCTGCGAGAGCACGTCGCCGAGGCGCGCCGAAATGCGTTCCCGGCGCTTCAGGTCGCCGCCGAGCACGAACATCGACACGTCCGCGAGCAACGCAAACACGGTGGCAACCCGCGTGGCCGCGCGGTAATACGCGTGAAGCGGCGCATGCGCGCGGCGCGGCGCCGCGATGAAGGCGCCGCCCGTGATGCCGTAGACGACGCTGCGCACCACGTTCGACAGCGTGAAGCCGACATGGCCGAAGAACGCGTCGTCGAAATCGCGCAGTGCTTTTTTGCGGTCCGCTTCGCGCGTGGCGCTCATTTCCTTCAGCACGTACGGATGACAGCGAATCGCACCCTGGCCGAAGATGATCAGGCAACGCGTGAGAATGTTCGCGCCTTCCACGGTGATCGCGATGGGCACCTGCTGATACGCGCGCGCGAGAAAGTTCGACGGCCCCATGCAGATGCCCTTGCCGGCGGCGACGTCCATCGCGTCGTTGATCACCATGCGGGCGCGCTCGGTGATGTGATATTTCGCGATCGCCGAGATCACCGAGGGCTTTTCGCCGAGATCCACCGCCTGCGCGGACAGGCGGCGCGCGGCGTCCATCACGTAGAGATGGCCGCCCATGCGGCCGAGCGCTTCCTGCACGCCTTCGAATTTGCCCACGGGCGTGCGGAACTGGCGGCGAATCGCGGCATAGGCGCCCGTGCCGCGCACGGCGATTTTCGCCATCCCCACATTCGACGACGGCAGCGAAATCGCGCGGCCCGCCGCGAGACATTCCATCAGCATGCGCCAGCCGTTGCCGACTTGCGCACGTCCGCCGATCACCCAGTCGAGTGGAATGAAGACGTCCTTGCCGGAGTTCGGGCCGTTCTGGAACACTGCATTGAGCGGCCAATGACGGCGGCCGATGTTCACGCCCGGATGATCGGTCGGAATCAATGCACAGGTGATGCCGGGCTCGTCGCCGCCGCCGAGCAGACGCTCGGGATCGAGCGCGCGAAACGCGAGGCCGAGCACGGTCGCGATCGGTCCGAGCGTGATGTAGCGCTTGTCCCACGTCACGCGAAAGCCGAGCGTTTCGCGGCCCTGGAACATGCCCTTGCAGACGATGCCGACGTCCGGAATCGCCGCGGCATCCGAGCCCGCATACGGGCTCGTCAGCGCGAAGCAGGGAATCTCCTCGCCGCGCGCGAGCCGCGGCAGATAGTGGTTCTTCTGCTCGTCGGTGCCGTAGTGCATCAGGAGCTCGGCCGGGCCGAGCGAGTTCGGCACCATCACCGACACGGCGGCGGCCGAGCACCGCGTGGCGAGCTTCATGATGACCTGCGAATGCGCGTAAGCCGAGAACTGCTTGCCGCCATACTGCCTCGGAATGATCATGCCGAGAAAGCCGCGCGCCTTGACGAAGCGCCACGCTTCGGGCGACAGGTCCTGCCAGAGCGTCGTGGTGTCCCAGTCGTTCGCGAGGTCGCACAACTGCTCGCATTCGTTATCGAGGAAAGCCTGTTCTTCCGCCGTCAGCGTCGCCGGGCCGTGGCCGAGCAGCGCGTCCCAATGCGGGCGTCCGGAGAAAAGTTGCGCGTCCCACCAGACGGTGCCGGCTTCGATCGCGTCGCGTTCGGTCGGCGACATCTCCGGCAGGATTTTGCGGAAGACGTCGAGCACGGGTTTCGCGAGCCACGCGCGGCGCAACGGCTTCAAGGCGAGCACGAACGCGGGCAGTACGAAGACGACGGTCAGCAGCGCGGTTCCGGCTGCGCCCGCCGCGTGGCCCAGATGTGCTGCTGCGACCCAGACGATCAGGAAGGCAAGCCACACGAGCGCGCGAGCCTCGACATAGACAAGCGCAAGAGCGGCAATGACGAGCAGCAAGAAGAACCACGACATGACCTTCCTCCCTGTTTCGATGGTGCGTGCGAACGCATCCACGGCGCGTGGACGGTTCGCGTTTTTATCGATGTGTTGTTGTTCGCGCGGAACGCGTGAATCCGGCGTTCCGCCTGCGTTTGCAAACGGCCCAGGAGGGCGCCGCTGTTACGTCGCGCCGTATAGGACCTTCTGAAACGAACACGCGTTGATGGCGTCGATGGCTTCGATGCAAGGCGCGGCTCGCTCGCCGTCGGCTGCAAATTCGGATTCAGCCGCGGATTCAGATTCGGACGAAGCCGAAGCATTGGCCGTGTTGCTGTCGGTCGCGTCGCCGAGCACCGCGGCGAACATCGCGAACTGCGAGGCGTCGGACAGCGGCGCCTTGAGCGCGGCGACCATCAGCGAGGCGAGGCGCGCGATCAGTTGCAGATCGTTCATCGTTTTGCCCTGCGAGAACTCGGCGATCAGGCTGTCCGTATCGGTGCCGGCCAGCACGCCCGAGAGCGCGCCGATCGCGAAGTGCAGCCGCCAGCCGAGTTCCTCGCGCGGCAGATGCGGCAGTGCGCGCTGGAACGCATCGAAAAAACGCACGGCGACCGATGCGTAGTGCCCGTTCAGAAAGTCGCGAATGAACGCCGACGGGTCCGTATAGGCGCGACCCAGCAAACGCAGAAACGCCTTGCCGCCGACGCGCGGATCGCGCGAGAGCCGCAGCGCCGGAATGAACATGGCGCCGAGCACATGCTCGCAGGTCAGACGCTCGCCGAGCATCTGGTCGAAGCGGTCGAGCAGCTTGAGCCGCTCTTGATTGAGATGGTCGAGCCGGCGCGACAGCATCGAGTGAATCAGCGATTCCTTGCTGCCGAAGTGATAGTTGACGGCCGCGAGATTGACTTCGGCGCGCGAAGTGATCTGGCGCAGCGACATGGCCTCGTATCCGCAATCGATGAACAGCGCTTCGGCGGCGTCGAGGATGCGTGACTTCGTATCGCCGGCTTGCCGGCTTGTGGTGCGACCTGCCATGTTGCGTCTCCGGGTTGGCGGGCGCGCGGCCCGCAAACAGTCGATTCAATTATCGATTTGAAACAGTCGTTTTTTTCAGGATAAAGAAGGACGGTGAAGCGGGGCAAGACCTGGATGTCGATGAACTCCTCTAGAAGACTTCAAGCCTGGACGCGTGACATTGCGCGCGGAAATAAAAAAGCCGTTCCGACGAATCGGAACGGCCTCGTATGAATCGGTGCATCGAAACAAGCTGTTTGGCCTGCGCTGCTCGCGCTATGTGCGGCGGCGCGGACTTCGCGCCATGGCGGTTCGAGCCGCCTTTTTCCGCTGTTTTTTCTATTGTGCCCGAGAACCGCGCGGCAAAACAACGTGTTCGATTCGAACGCTTGAAGCTGTCGTCACACGGTGCTTCCTTGCGGCTGTTCGCCGAGATGCTCGGCCGACTGCGTCATGTCGATGCCGCGGCGCTCGCGGCTGAACGGGATCAGCGCGCAGATCACGACGGCGACGATGCCGATCACAACCGCCATGATGAGCGCGTAGTTGTTGCCGTGCGCTTCGGCCGCGCTCGCCTGAAGCGGGCCGTTGACCGACGCGATCAGATTGCCCAGCTGATACACGAGCCCCGGGAAGGTCGCGCGGATTTCATCGGGCGAGATCTCGTTCAGATGAACCGGAATCACGCCCCAAGCGCCTTGCACCGAAATCTGCATGAGGAACGCGCCGAGCGCGAGCAGCACCGGCGTGCTCGAAAATGCCCACAGCGGCAACACCGGCAACGCGATCAGCGCGGAGAGAAAAATCGCGCGCTTACGGCCGATCTTTTCCGACAACATGCCGAAGAACAAACCGCCGCAAATCGCGCCGATGTTCAGCGTGATCGTAATCCACGAGACCGTATGCGCGTCGAATTGATGCTGCACGCGCAGGAAAGTCGGATACAGATCCTGAGATCCGTGCGAGAAGAAGTTGAACGCGGTCATCAGGATGATCGCGTAGATCGACAGCCCCACGTTCTGCTTCAAGGTTGCCACGAGGCCGGGGCGTGCGCGCTTTTCCAGCGTCTTGAAGGCCGGCGACTCCGGCACGTGCGCGCGGATATACAGCACGAGCAGCGCGGGCAGCACGCCGACAAAGAACATGCCGCGCCAGCCGATGTATTGATAAAAGACGCCGAATACCACCGAGGCGAGCAGATAGCCGCTCGGATAGCCCGCCTGCAGCAGGCCCGAGACGATGCCGCGCGACTTGGGCGGCACGGTTTCCATCGTGAGTGCGCCGCCCACGCCCCATTCGCCGCCCATCGCGATGCCGAACAGCGCGCGCAGCACAAGCAAGGTGGCGAGGTTCGGCGAGAAGCCGGACAGCAATTCCAGTAGCGAGAAGCACGCGATGTTCACCATCAGCGTGGGCCGGCGGCCGTATTTATCCGCGAGCCAGCCGAAAATCAGCGCGCCGAGCGGGCGCATCATGAGTGTCAGCATGATGCCGAACGCGACTTCAGGGATTTTCGTATTGAATTCGGCCGCAATATCCTTCAATACGAACACCATCAGAAAAAAATCGAATGCGTCGAGTGTCCAGCCCAGATAGGCGGCGGCCGTGACGTTTCTCTGTTCCCGTGTCCAGCTCATTGATTGTTCTCCTGGTATCCGATAACCCGTTTTCGACGATGGTTTAACTATCCAGCGTGCCCGTGGCGTGGGCTTCGAGCGAGTGTACGCTCACCTTTAAGCATCTGCAGGAATCAGCGCCGATTTATCCGTGTTAATCCCTGGAGCAATTATCGTGCTGAATGCCATGATTAATAGAAATGTCGGCTTAATGTAAATATCGTATTGATTGTGTTTGCAATGGCGCATGCAATCTGTAATGAATTCATTGCCGGCCGGGCGTTAATGCAGCGGTTAATCCAGTTGTTAATCCGGTTGTTAATCCGGTCGAAATGACCGGGTCGTTTTTGATTCAGATCGCGCCGACGCGCGCGCGCGCCGATCTGGCCGGCCCGCGAAGGTAAAATGCCAGCGAATCCGTTCTGCTGGACGTCCTTGCCTGAAACACGTGCTGGAATTGCAATGAGTGACACGATACAAGCGGCCGCCCAGGCGCCGTTCTCCATTCTTTTCGTCGACGACGACGAACTGTCGCGCAATCATTTCGCGCGCGCCGTGCGCGACGATTTCCACGTGCATCTCGCGCACGGCGCGGACGAGGCGCTGGCGGTGCTGAACGAATTCGGGCCGGAGATCGCCGTGCTCGTCACTGACTTTCGCATGCCGGGGCGCGACGGCGGCCATCTGCTGCGCGAGGTTGCCGGGACGTATCCGCAAATCGTGCGCATTCTCGTCACCGCGTACGCCGACAAGGACATGCTGCTGCAAACGTTCAATACCGGCGACCTGTTCCGCATCATCGAAAAGCCGCTGCGCATGGAGGCCGTGCGCGAGGTACTGAAGCAGGCGGTGGCGCGCTACGCCGAGCGTGAAACGCGTCAGCAACGGCTCCTCGCCATGGACGAAACCTTGGCCTTTCTGGCCCACGAGCTGAATACGCCGCTCGCCGCGATCTCGCTGTTCGCGCGCTCCGTCGAAAACGACGTCGCGCAGGAATACGATCCGCAGCGTCAAAAAGAGATCGGCGCCGCGGCCAGCTCGATGCTCAACAACGCGCAGTATTGCCTGACGCTGATCTCGTCGTTCTGGGCGACCGTGCATAAGAGCGGCGGCCAGCAGGCGGCGTTGGGCGGCGCGCTCCGCGAAGTCAAGGCCACGCGCCTCGTTGCCACACTGCTCGATTCCTATCCGTTTGCGGGCTCGCAGCGCGAATGGATCGACGTCGACGTGAAAGGCGACTTTCTGGTGTACGCCATGCCGAATTGCGTGGCGCTCGTGCTGTCTTCGCTGATGTCCAACGCGTTGCGCGCGCTCGACGGTTGCGCGGCGCCTTCGTTGCGAATCGAAGTGGTGAGCGAGCCCGAGCCGGAAATCCGCTTGCGCGACAACGGACCGGGCATCGCGCCCGAGGTGAAGGCGCGGCTGCTGCTCGATCCGGTCACGACGCACGCGGGCAACGGCGGTCACGGCATGGGAATGATTTTTTGCAACCGCATCATGCAGTCATCCGGCGGCGGTTTGCGGATCGAATCCACGGTCGGCGAGGGCACGACGGTGACCATGCGTTTTCCGAACTTCACGGGCCGGATGCATGGCGCGAGCGGCGAGCACGCGCCGGAGCGCGCCACGCCACCCGAATCCAAAGCCCCCGGGGCAGACCGACACTAGTTCTCGCGCACCGCGAGACCGCTGGTGCTGGCCGGCCCTGGCTGCGCCGGCCGGTCGCGTCGATCGTCTCGCGCGCGGTCCGCACTGGCTGCGGCGAGATAGCGATGCAGCGCGTCGGCTGAACGCTCGCCCAGCCGGTCGATCCGGCCGAGCCAGTCGGGCTCGGCGGGCCATTCGCCTTCCAGCGTGCGCGGATAGATCTGCCGCGTGAATTGATGCAGCGCTTTTGCCCCCATGTTGCCGCTCGCGCCGAGCAGCAGGTGCAGCGCGCCATGCGCCGCATCGAGGTCGCGGGCGGCCGCGCTCGCGCCTAGTTGCGCGATCAACAGGCGAATCTGCTCGATGCCGTTCACGAACGGTTCGTCGAGCAGGCCGAGCGCCGCCAGTTCCCCGAGGTGGTTGTCGTCGAGCAGATCGCTTTCCTCGATCGCGATGAGCCTGGCGGCGGGCGCGGCCGCCCCGGCTTGCGCTGACGAAGCAGCCGCCTGGGTCATCGTCGCGGGCGCGCCGCCGCCGTGTAGCCGCGCAAACTGGCGCGTCAGGCAGGCATAGAGCGAGCCGACCTGAACCGGCTTCACCATGACTTCGTTCATGCCGACGGCCATGCAGGCCTGCACCGCACCGATGTCCGACTGGCCCGTGAGCGCGATGATCGGCACGTTGGCGTAAGCGTCGGTGCGCGCGCGGATCGCCGCGGCGGTTTCGAGCCCGCCCATGCCCGGCATGTTCATATCCACGACGATGGCGTCGATGGCGACGTCTTCGTCGAGCCGCTCCAGCACCGCCTCGCCATGCTGCGCCTCGATGACGCTCGCGCCGAACCGCTCCAGATAGGCTTTGGCGACGAGCCGGCTGTAGGTGTCGTCGTCGGCGACGAGGATCGACTTGCCGGAGAAGTCGTCGAATCGTTGGCTCAGCTCGCGCCGGTTGCCGTTGTCAAAGAGCGCCTGGAGCGAGGTGAACAACTCCATCACGCTGCACGACTTGCTGATCATGTCGTCCATGCCGGCGCGACGGGCCAGGACGCGCGCCACGTTGCCCGGCTCCGACGTGTAGGCGGCGACCAGCACATTCCAGTTCGGATGGTCGCGACCGGCGCGCAGTCGTTCCGTGGCCGTGTAGCCGTCCAGCACCGGCATGTTGACGTCCATCAGCACGAGATCGTAATGCGTGCCCTGCTGGAGCATCGCGAGGGCGACCAGCCCGTTTTCGGCCTCGCTCACCTGCGTGCCCAGCTTCGACAAGGTCCGCCGCGTGCGCTCGCGCTGCGCGGCGTCGTCGTCGGCGAGCAGCACATGTTTGCCGTTCAGCAAGGTCGTGGTGCGCGCAACGATCGCGCGCTCGTGCCCGGCAACCTCGCTTTCCGTGACGGCCGGAAATTGCAGCGTGAATTGCGTGAACTTGCCGGCTTCCGACTTGCACGCGATGCTGCCGCCGAAGGCGCGCATCGCCCGCTGACAATAGGCGAGCCCCAGACCCGTGCCGGCCGAATTGCCGGCGGTGCGAAACGGCTCGAACAGATGCGGCAGGATTTCCGGCGCGATGCCGCTGCCCGTATCGCGGACCGTGACCGAGTGACGGTCCACCGTCAGCGTGAGGGTGGCCGTGGGCAGCGGCGCAATATGGTGCAGCGCGTTCTTGATCAGATTGAACAGGGTGAACAGATAGACTGTTTCGTCGACCTTGAAGGTGAAATCCTCCAGCACCACGAGGCGCACCTTGCTGCGTTCCTTTTTATCGGCGAAGCCGTATTCGTCGAGCGCCTTGCGCGTGGTGGCCGCCGCGCTCAAATAGGTGAGCGAGTCCGAGTGGATCTGTTTCGCGCTGACTTCGTCGAGCGTCATGGCGATCACACGCAGGCCGCGCTCGATGGACAACTGCCCGTGCGCAAGATGCCGGTAGAGCGGCGCGGCGCCCGTACCCGCGAGCGTGGGTATGCGGGCTGCATCGGTGAGCGCCGGCAGGGTTTCTTCCACGCGATCCAGCACGTGTTTCAACTGGCTGAGCGGGTTGCGCATTTCATGGGCGATCGAACCGGCGAGCGCCTGCAACGCCCGGTTCTTTTCGACGAAGATGCGGCCCTTGCTGATCGCGTGGCTGAAAGCCATGCTGCACAACACGACGACCGGCAGCAACGCGAGGTCCGACTGATTGGCCGTGGTCAGCACGATGGGAACCGGCGAGCTGGCCACCGCGGCCAGCCCGCCGGAAAACACGCCGATGCCGATACAACCCATCAGCAGGAACGGGTTGTCGATACACAGCGCCATGATGAAGATCATCATGACCTCGGTCATCATCCACATGGTGGAGAACGCATTCCTGATGGCGAGAAACGTGCAGACGAACGGCAGCACGTAGATCAGGCAGACGTGCCAGTAGATCAGCAGGGCGCGGTTGAACTGCTTCGGCCAGTGCGCCTGAACGATCAATGGAATGCAGATGAACGCCGCGCTCAGGCGCAGGGGCAGGTTGTCGTACGGCTGCGGCAGGATGTAAGTCCAGACCAGGTAATAGATGGGGTGGCACACGAGGCCCAGCACGCCTCCCCATCGAATTGCAAACCGGCTTCGTTCCAGCACATCCTGCATGCTTTCACGCGCTATGATCATCTGGCCTCCAATGACATTCTCGACCCCGTCAACTCACATTTGCCGCTACGCGCAGATCGAGGTCGATCGCCGACCCGTCTTTGCCGTGAAATGGTCCCACCGAAAATCCGTACTTTTTCAACAGGCCGTGAGTATAGGAAACGGACCACACCGGCGGGCTGCCGATGATGAAGTCCGACGCGATGCCTTCCTGCCAGGCGGCGTAGCCCTCGGCGAAACAGGTATAGCAATCGCGGGTGCTCGGCAGCCTGAAGGGGAACCTGGAATCGAGACCGGCCGGACCTCGGGCGAAACACTCAATATATAGCGTATGTCCGCGAGACGCGAGTTCCGCTTCCACGCTCGCGGCGCGCGGGTGCGAGTCGTCGATCCAGAAGCGCGCGCGCCTGAGATCGGCGGCGCTCAGGTAAGGCACGCTGGTGCTGCTCGCGAGAATCGCTCCGTCGAATTGCGGCAACGGCGTGTCCGGACTGAAGGTGTGAATCGAGACGCGGGTGCGTCCGAGCAGGTCGGCGGCCATCAACTCCCTGGCCTGATCCGCGAGCAGGTTGACCTTGTCCGGCAAGTCGATCAGCACGAGTTCCCTCGGCGTTTCCTTGTAGAGCAGATACTTGGCCACCGTGGTGCCGAGCCGGCCGGCCGCGCCGAACAGCGCGAGCTTCGTCTTGCCGAACTCCAGGTCGAGTTCGTTGCAGCAGTGAATCGCCCAGTCTTTCAGCATGGCCGCGGTCGCCGCGTGCCCCGTCGTGATGTGCGGCGGCTTGGTCTGCCGCGGCAGTGCGCCGTAATTGCAAGCATAGGGCGTGGAAGCGCCCATCGCGACCATGCTCAAGCCCGCCTGCCGCGCCAGTTCGAGCGCGGGGAAGAACTGAGTCTCGCGAAACCGCTTGATGCCGCGAGGACTGCCGAGCCACATTTCGAGCGGCACCGGGCAGGCGATATTCGCGCCGATCATCTGCGAGCCCGAATAGATCGGCGAGGCAATGAATGGCTCGGTGCGCCACAACTCTTCTTCGAATGACTCGCTTCGGGTTTTCACGTTGTGAAAGGAGAAAGAAAGCGTTTCCCAGTCTGTAGCGTGGAAGAGGAAGCCGACGCCGCCCTGGCCCGCCGGCAGGTTGTCGCGGATTTCTTCCGGATGGATGGTGCGTTTGAGCGTGAGCGGCGCACCGGACGGGTGCAGCCGCAAGGCGCCGCGTCGGTCGTCGCGGGTTGATATTTCGTTGTGGAAGGACGTTGCCATTTGATTTTCCTTTTGGTTGATGCCGCGCTGCCCAGTCAGCGCGACGTCGACGGCCCGCATTGGCCGACGATCCATCAACTCTAGAGAAAACCAATAGTTTTTGTCCGTATGTTGGTGCGCAATGGAGGCAAGCCGCTGCCGCCGCCGGTGCCGGCGGGCACACACGAAAGGAAATGCCAGAAAGTCAGGGCAACTGACGTTGACTCGCGCAATAGCGGGAAGGTGCCGCGCGCAAGCTCAAAGCCCGAGGCAAACCGCGCCGGCCGCCACCACCACGCACGCGACCCAGCGCCTCGCGCTGACCGCCTCGCCGAGCAGCACGCGCCCGATCAGCACCGCGAACACGACGCTCGTCTCGCGCAAGGCCGAGACCGTGCCCATCGCGCCCGACTGCATGGCCCAGATCACGATGCCGTAGGCCGCGATCGCCACGATGCCGCCGGCGAGCGACGAGCCGACCGCCGCCGGCGTCGCCCGGATCGGCGTCCACAGCGCGGGCAATCCGCGCAGCATGATGAACAGGACCGGCATCAGCCAGTAGAAGAGGAACATCCACGCGGTGTAGGCGAGCGCCTCGCCGCCCGACGAGCGCACGCCGATGCCGTCGATCACGGTATAGAGCGCGATGGTCGCGCCGGTGGTCAGCGCGGCCAGCACGCCCGCGCGCGACACGCGGCCGCCTTGCAGCGCGAGCGCGATGATGCCGCCCGAGATCAGCGCGATGCCGAGCGCGTGCAGCGGGCCGATTTCCTCGTGCGCGAAGAGCGCCGCGCCCAGCGTGACGAGCAACGGCGACGAGCCGCGCGCGATCGGATACGCTTGCGCGAGATCGCCGCGGCGGTATGCGCGCACGAGGCTCGCGTTGTAGCCGATATGCACGAGCCCCGACGCCACGATATACGGCCAGGCCGCGGCCGCCGGCAACGGTGTCAACGGCACGACCAGCGTGCAGATCGCCGCGATGGCGATGCTCATCCATGTCATCGAGAGGAAGCGGTCGCGGTTGCCGTGCAGCATCGCGTTCCAGCTCGCATGGAGCAGGGCGGCGAAAAGGACGAGACCGCCGGTATAACTGAGCATGCACTATCCGGGTAGAAAGACGGCAACAGAAAGAGACATGAACGAAGGCCCACGGTGTTCCATGCCGCGCGCCGGCCTTCGCCTGAACCGCATGCCAGTCAGGCCGCGGGCGCCACCGACGCTCCCGCGATCCCATGCCGCGCGAGCGCTTCGGCGACGAAACCCGACGCCTTCATCTCTTCCACAAAGCGCGACAGCACGGCCGCCGCCGCTTCGCCGCGGCTCTTTGGCGTGCCCATTGCCTGCTGGATCACCATGAAGCGCTCGTCGAGGAGCCGCAAGCCGGTGGTTGTGCGCGCATCGGCTTCGAGCTGCTGCTTGACGCCGGCCGCGACTTCCAGATTCTGTTCGAGGAAAGTTTGCACGACGGTCGGCGAAGTGGGTGCGCGGACGATCTGCGCGGCCTTCAGCTCGCGCGTGAGAAAGAGGTCGTAAGCGCTGCCCTTGCCGACGGCGACGCGGTTATGCGCCTGGTCGACGTCCGCGTTCGTTGTGACGGGCGAGTCGTCGCGCACGAGATAGAAGCCTTCGATCAGCACATACGGCGCGGTGAACGCAACGGTTTCGCCGCGCAAGGGATCGACGGCGAAGAAGCCGAAGTCGGCGCGTTCCTCGCTCAACGCCTGCACGGATTTGCCGGCCGCGTCGAACACCACCAGTTCCAGTTCGGCGCCGAGCCGCTTCGCGAACGCGCGCGCGAGGTCGATGGACACGCCGAACGGTTCGCCGGTTTGCGGATCTTTGTTGGCGAGAATCGGGTTGCCCAGATTGATCGACGCGCGCAGCTTGCCCGTCGGCATGAACGCGGAGATAACGGATTGATCGATATTCATGAAGTTCTCGTTGTAACCGCGTGGTGCGCGGGCTGTCTCAGGTTGAAAACGGGGTTCAGGGTTCGAGAATCTGGCTGATGCGCGAGAGCGCTTCGAGTGTGTGCAGCAGGTGCTCGCGCATCGCTTCGGACGCCTCTTCGTTGCGCTCGCGCTCCAGCAGTTCGAGCAGATGCAAATGCTGCTTCGCGTGTTCGATATAGCGTTCGCGATGCTGCATCGAGCGATACGACAGCAGGCGGCGCACGCGATTCACGCGCCTGATCGTGTCGATGAAAAAGCTATTGCCCGACGCCTCCACCAGCGATTCATGAAAGCGCACGCCGCGCTCGTGCAACTGGTCCGCCGTATCGGTTTCGATGCCGCCCGCGAGCAGATGCTTTTCCACTTCGCGGCAGCGTTCCAGCACCTTGCGTTCGAGCCGGTAGCCGGGTTCGAGGAGCGCGGCGGGTTCCAGCGCGAGGCGCAGCCGGTAAGACTTGAGAAGACTGTCGGGCGTGGTCAGCATCGACGAAAACTGCCAGCCGTAGCCGGGCTTGCGCTCGGCCCAGCCTTCCTGCGCGATGCGTCCGAGCACGGCCGTGAGCTGCGCGCTCGTCAAACCATAGCGGTTGCGGATCAGCTGTTCCGGGAACTCGTCGGGCAAATCGCCCTTCAGCCGGTCTTCGGCGATCTGGAAATAGACGCTCGTCACGACATCGGTTTCGGCGAGCCCCAACTCGCCGACCACGTCCGCAAGCGGTTCGATCACGGGCTTCGCGACAAAGAACCCGCGGTTCTTCTCGCGCGTCAGAATGCCTTTCTCGTGCAGCAGCGCGAGCGCCTCGTTGACGGGCGAGCGCGACACGCGCAGGCGGTCCGCGAGCATCTGCGCGGGCAGGTGAGCGCCCGCGTCGAGTCCTTCGGTCTTGATCAGTTCAACGATCTGCGTCGCAATGGATCTGTCGATCATGTGGGTTGTGCCTTTCAGCCTTCTACTTGTTTCGCGTAGCGCGGCTGAGGCTCCGGTTCAAGCCTCCCGCGCCGCGAGGTTCTTCTGCAAGATCAGCGGGATCACGCCGCCCGAGCGCAACAGCGCGCATTCGAGCTGGGTCTCGACGGCCGCCGTCGCCTCGATGGCGTCCACGCGTCCGTCTACCCGCATGATACGCACCGGCACCTTGCAGCGGGGCGACAGCGTGTCGGCCGGCGCATCGACTTCGAGCTTATCACCCGGGCGCAGATCGAGCGTATCGGGATGCACGCCCGCCGCGAACCGGATCGGCAGAATGCCCATGCCGATCAGATTCGAGCGATGAATGCGCTCGAAGCTCACCGCCAGCACCGCGCGAATACCCAGGAGCCGCTGGCCCTTGGCCGCCCAATCGCGCGAAGAACCCGTGCCGTAGCGCTCGCCCGCGACCAGCACGACCGGATCGCCGTCGTCCTCGTAGCGGCGCGCGGCTTCGAAAATCGGCAGCACGTCGCCGCTCGGCACATGCAGCGTGTGCGCGACCGGCATGCCGGCGCGCAGGCGGTTCACGAGCGTCCGGTTGAAGAACGCCGCGCGCACCATGACTTCCCAGTTGCCGCGCCGCGACGCGAACACGTTCAGGTCGTCGCGATCGTCGCCGCGCGAAACGAGAAAGTCGGCCACGAAGCTGTCTTTCGGAATCGCGCTCGCGGGCGAGATGTGATCGGTGGTGACGTCGTCGCCGAGCACGAGCAGCGGATACGCGCGGTACGTGCCGAGCTGGCTGCCTTCACTCGCGGACGCGAACGGCGGCCGGCGCAAGGCCGTCGAGGCCGGATTCCACGGGAATTGCGCGGTGCCGGGCGCATCGAGATCGTGCCAGGCCGGGTTCCGGCTCGCGAGCGCGAACGCGCGCGGATAGTCGCGCGGATCGGCGGCCGCGCGCACGAGTTCGGCGACTTCCTCGCGGCTCGGCCACAGATCGCGCAGATAGACCGGCGTGCCGTCGGCGGCATGCTGGAGCGGCTCGCGGGAAAGATCGCGTTCGGCATCGCCCGCGAGCGCGAACGCGATCACGAGCGGCGGCGACATGATGAAACCGAGGTCGAGGTCCGGATGAATGCGGCCGGGGAAATTGCGGTTGCCCGAGAGCATCGCGACCGGATACGCACTTTTATTGGCGATGGCCGCGCGCACCGGCTCGGTCAACGGCCCCGAATTGCCGATGCAGGTCGTGCAGCCATAGCCGACGATGTCGAAGCCGACCGCCGAAAAATCGTCGATCAGGTTGGCGCGCTCGAGATACGCCGCGGCAGCGGGCGAACCCGGCCCGAGCGACGTCTTGATCCACGCGGGCACGGTGAGGCCCAACGCCCGCGCCTTGCGCGCGAGCAGACCCGCGGCGACGAGCAGCGCGGGATCGGACGTGTTGGTGCAACTCGTGATTGCGGCAATCGCCACGGGATGCTTCGGCATGACGGGATCAGCCAGCGCCGGTTGAAAGTCGAGCTTCGCGAGCGCGGCCGAGGTCTGCGAATAATCGAGCAGATCCTGCGGACGGCGCGGCCCGGCGATGTGCATGCCGATGCTGTCGAGATCCACGTCGATGCTGCGCGTGTAGCGCGGCGTGGCTTGCGGATCGAACCACACGCCGGCTTGCCGCGCAAACGTCTCGACAAGGCGGATCGACGGTTCGGAGCGATGAGTCGCGCGCAGATAGTCGAGCGTGTGCTGATCGACGGGGAAAAAGCCCGTCGACGCGCCGTACTCCGGCGCCATGTTGGCGACCACGGCGCGCTCGCCGGCCGTCAGCGTCGCGACGCCGGGCCCGAAATACTCGACGAACTCGCCCGACACGCCGATCGCACGCAGCCGCTGCGTGACGGTCAGCGCGAGGTCGGTCGCGAGCACGCCTGGGCGCAGCGCGCCCGTCAGACGCACGCCGATCACGTCGGGAATGCGCTGCATGACCGGCATGCCGAACATCACCGTCTGCGCTTCGAGTCCGCCCACACCCCACGCGAGCACGCCGATGCCGTTGATCATCGGCGTGTGGCTGTCGGTGCCGATCAGCGTGTCCGGCACCGCCCATTGCTCGCCGTCGCGCTCGACGGCCGTCACGACGGTGGCGAGCTGTTCGAGGTTGATCGTATGCATGATGCCCGTGCCCGGCGGGTGAATGCGCACGCCCTTGAGCGCCTTCGACGCCCAGCGCAAAAAGCGGTAACGCTCGGCGTTGCGGCGCAGTTCCAGTTGCAGATTCAACGGCGCGGCATCGCTGCGCGCGAAATATTCGACCGCGAGCGAATGATCGACCGACGAGTCCACCGGCAAGACGGGATTGAGCGACGCCGGATCGGCGCCGGCTTCGGCCAGCGCGTCGCGCATCCCGGCGATATCCACGAGCGCGGGTGTGCTCGTCGTGTCGTGCATCAACACACGATTGGGCTGGAACGCGATCTCGGCTTCGCTGGTGCCGCGCGCCGTCCACGCGAGGAGTCCTTCCACGGCTTGCCGCCGCTCGTCGCCGTCGGTATTGCGGATCACATTTTCCAGCAGCAGACGCAGCACGACGGGCAATTCACGCAGCGCGTCGCCGAACATTTGAGGCAGATCGACGTAGCGATAGGAGGTGCCGTCGACGCTCAACCGGGCTTCAGTGGGGGAGTAAGTGTTTTCCATGACTGTATTTTTGCACTTGTACGGTTCAAAATGCAATCTAGTGCAAACCCCAAAGCAAAAATAATCGTGGAGACAGGTCGTGAGGAAAGCCGGTCGTAAGGGGCGAGAGGACGGCCCGAGCCGCGCCCGGCGGCACCTCGTTCAGGGCGCGGCGTCGTTCGCGGCGTCGTACGCGGCGCTGGCCGCGCTCGGCAGCGCCACGCGGACGGCTTTCGCGCAAGGGCACGCGGCGCACCCCACAGATTTCACAGGAACAGAACCCATGTTTGCTTATGTCGGATCGCGGACTACCCGCGAACGCAACGCCCGCGGCGATGGCATCAGCGTATTTCGCGTCGATGCCGCGACGGGCGCGCTCGCGCTCGTGCAACTCGTCGAGGATCTCGTCAATCCGTCGTTCCTTGCGCTGTCGCGCGACGGCGAACATCTCTACACCGTGCACGGCGACCTGAGCGACATCAGCGCGTTCAAGGTGGACAAGGCCACGGGCAAGCTCGCGTTCATCAACCGGCAGAGCACGCAGGGCAAGAACCCGGTGCACCTCGCGCTCGATCCGTCGGGCCGCTACGTCGTCGTGTCGAACCACCTCGGCGCGAGTCTTGCCGTGCTGCCGATCGCGGCGGACGGCTCGCTCGGCGAGCTGACGCAACGGGTCCATCTCGACGGCCCGATCGGCCCGCATCGCGTCGAGCAGAAGCAGGCCAAGCCGCACTTCAATCCGTTCGATCCGAGCGGACAGTTCGTGATCGTGCCGGACAAGGGGCTCGACCGCGTCTTCACATTCCGCTTCAAGGACGGACAACTTTCGCCCGCCGATCCGGCGTTCGTCGTGTCGCGCGAAACGGCGGGGCCGCGGCACCTCGCGTTTCATCCCAAGGGCACGCACGCGTACGTGGTCAACGAACTCGACTCGACGGTGACAACTTATCGCTATTCGCCGGCTAACGGCGCGTTGACGCCGGTGCAGATCGTCTCGTCGCTGCCCGACACCTACACGGGCAACAGCCGCGCGTCGGAGATCGAAGTCGATCGCGCGGGCCGCTTCGTGTACGCGTCCAATCGCGGCCACGACAGCATCGCCGTGTTCCGCATCGACCCGGCGAGCGGGCATCTCGCGTTCGTGCATGCGGAGCCGACACTGGGACGCACGCCGCGCTTCATGACGGCGACGCCCGACGGCCGCCACCTGTACGCGCTCAACGAAGACAGCGACAGCATTGTCGCGTTCTCTGTCGATCCCGCGACGGGACAACTGAAGCCCACCGGTTTTTCCATCGAGTCGGGCAGTCCGGTGTGCATGGTGTTTTCAGAACATCGCGCGTCAGAACACGCGTAACACCGCCGCCAATCGCCACACTGTTTTCAAAGGAACCTGGCGGCGTGCCGCCAGCGGAGAGACACATGCAAGCAACGCAACCCACGCAGGCCATCGACGAGCGCGCGCTCGTGCGCAAGATCGCCTGGCGCATCATTCCGTTCGTTTTCATTCTGTACATCATTTCGTATCTGGACCGCGCGAACATCGGCTACGCGGCCTTGCAGATGAACCGCGAACTCGCGCTGACGAGCGAGGCATTCGGCTTCGCGTCGGGGATCTTTTTTATCGGCTACTTTCTGTTCGAAGTGCCAAGCAATGTTCTGCTCAACAAGTACGGCGCGCGCGTGTGGATCGCGCGCATTCTCGTGACGTGGGGCATTGTTTCGGTCGTCTCCGCGTTCGTGCATAACTCGACGCAGCTCTACGTGCTGCGTTTTCTGCTCGGCGTCGCCGAGGCCGGGTTCTTCCCCGGCATCATCGTGTATCTGACTTACTGGTTCCGCGCCAAGGAGCTCGCGACCACCGTCGCGCTCTTCACGGCGGCGATTCCGGTGTCGTACATCATCGGCGCGCCGTTGAGCACGTGGATCATGGACAACGTGCACTGGATGAACTGGAGCGGCTGGCGCTGGATGCTCGTGCTGGAAGGTGCGCCGGCGCTGATCGGCGGCGTCATGTGTTTCCTCTATCTGACCGACCGGCCGGCGGACGCCAGATGGCTCAAGCCGGAAGAGCGCGACTGGCTCCTCAACGAACTCGCGAACGACCGCAAGGCGCGCCCCGACGCCAAACATCTGGGCGCGCTGAAGGTGATGGCGAATCCGAAGGTGCTGTATCTGTCGTTCATCTACTTCGTGTATCAGTGCGGCAGTCTCGGCGTCGGCTACTGGATGCCGCAGATCATCAAGGGCTTTTCGAAGACGCTGACCCACACGCAGGTCGGATTGATCGCGATGGTGCCGTATATCTTCGCGACGATCGTGATGGTGTTGTGGTCGCGCAGTTCGGATCGACGTAGCGAGCGGCGCCTGCATTCGGCGATTCCTCTCGCGGTTGCCGCGCTCGCGCTGCTCGGCGCCGGACTCGCGACGAATCCGTATGTGTCGATCACGATGATCAGCCTGAGCCTCGCCGGACTCTATGCGTTCAAGTCGCCGTTCTGGGCGTTGCCGACGCTTTTCCTCACGCGTTCGACGGCGGCTGTGTCGATTGCGGTGATCAACTCAGTCGGTAATCTCGGCGGCTTTGTGGGGCCGTTCGCGATCGGCTATATGAAGGGCACCGGGCAAAGTGCGACGCCGGGCTTGCTGTTTCTGTCGGCGTTGCTCGTCGCCTCGTTCCTCATGACTTATTTCATTCGCATCCAGGAAGGGCGTTCAACGCAGGCCGCCGGGGCGATTGCCAATCAGAGCCGCTAACTGCCGCGGCTGTCGTTGTCGCGGCGCATCGAAAAACCATAAACGTATCACCACAGGAGATGTCTTGATGAAGAAGTCGTTAATGTCGTTAGTCATGCTAAGCGGAGCGGCGGGCGTCGCAGGCGTCGCGCACGCGCAAAGCACGGTGACGCTCTACGGAATCGTCGATAGCGGTCTGAACTACACCAACAACGTGCAGACCGCGAAAACCGCGACGGGGCTGACGGGCGGCCGTCAGATCGCCATGATCGAAGGCGGCTCGGGCGGACTGCAGGGCAGCCGTTGGGGCCTGAAGGGCGCCGAAGATCTAGGCAGCGGCCTGAAGGCGCTGTTTCTGCTGGAAAGCGGCTTCTACAGCAACAATGGCGTGCTGAATCAGGGCGGCGCGATGTTTGGCCGCCAGGCGTACGTTGGTTTGAGCAACCCGATCGGCACCGTGACGTTGGGCCGCCAGTACGATCCGGTCGTGGACATGTTCGGCCCCGTTTCTCGCCGCGCCGCAGTGGGGCGGCTACATGACCTCGCATCCGGGCGATCTCGACAATGCGCTCAACTCGCGCCGCATCAACAATTCGATCAAGTTCCGCAGCGCGAACTATCGCGGGCTGACCGTCGAGGCCATGATGAACCTCGGCGGCACGGCCGGTTCGTTCTCGAACAACTGGATCTGGGGCGCGGGCGCGAACTATTCGAACGGCCTCTTTTCGATCGGCGCGGGATACCTGAACGTCCGCAATCCGAACACGTCGTTCTTTGGCGCGAATCCGAATGCGGGACCGGCCACGAGCAACAACCTGGGGAGCTTCGGCAGCGCGACGAGTCCGGAAAGCAACCCTGTGTTCGCCGGATATTCGTCGGCGAACCGGCTGGAGATCGCGGGCGTGGGCGCGGGCGTGACGCTCGGTTCGCTGAACGTGAACCTCGCGTATTCGAACACGCGCTTCGAGAACCTGGGTTCGTCGTCGGGACCGAACACGCTGCGCTATAACGGCGCAGCCGCCTTCAATAACGCGGAAATCAACGCGAAGTATCAGATCACGCCGTCGCTGCTCGCGGGTGTCGCGTTCGATTACACGCGCAATGGCGGCGCCGGCGGCAAGGGCGGCGCGAACTACAACCTGTTCAGCGCGGGTCTCGACTATTTCCTGTCAAAGCGCACGGACGTGTACACCGTCGCGGTCTACGAAAAGGCGAGCGGCACCGATTCGCTCGGCCAGAGCGCGGTCGCGCAGATCACCGGATTGACGCCGTCCACCACGGACAAGCAGATGTCGTTGCGTGTGGGTATTCGACACAAGTTCTGAGTTGCGCCGCGTTCGTCAGATGAATGAGCGACCGACGAACGCGTTCCGGCATTCACCGCAGAATATTCCAGAGAGAAAAACCATGAAAAGGCTATCGAAGCAAACTGCATTCAGCATCGCCGTCGCACTCGCGAGCGTGGCCAATGTATCGCCGGCATGGGCCGGTGACGCACCGACTATTTCCATCATGGTCGGCGGCATTTCCAAGTTCATCTATCTTCCCGTCAAGCTCGCTGACCAGCTCGGCTATTTCAAGGACGAGAAGATCCACGTCGAACTGCTTTCCCAGCCTTCAGGAGTTGACGCCGAGAACGAATTGCTTGCCGGCCCGGTGCAAGCCGTGGCCGGAGCGTACGACCATACCATCGACCTTCAGAGCAAGGGTAAGGAAGTTCAGTCGATCGCGACCTTCCTTCAGGTTCCCGGAGAGGTCGAGGTCGTATCGAAATCGTCGTCGATGAAAAGCATGGCGGATGCCAAAGGCAAGACGTTCGGCGTGACGGGGTTGGGCTCATCGACTGATTTCCTGACACGCTATATGGCGCTGAAAAGCGGTGTGACCTCGCAGCAATATTCCACGCTGCCGGTCGGCGCGGACAACTCGTTCATTGCCGCCGTTCGGCAGCATCGGATCGACGCCGGCATGACGACCGAGCCGACCGTGTCGCGACTTCTTGCAACGGGCGATGCTTCCATCATGGTGGATTTGCGCACCGTTGAAGGCACAAAAAAGGCTTTAGGCGGCATCTATCCGTTCACAGGTCTTTATGTCGATGCGCATTGGCTGGCATCGCATAAGCCGGAGGCGACCGGTCTGGCGCGAGCGATTGCTCGCACAATGGCGTATATCCACACCCACTCAGCCGAGGAGATCGCGGACAAGATGCCCAAGGACTACTACGGCGGCAATAAGTCGCTTTATGTCCAGGCGTTGAAGTCAACCCTGTCCATGTATACACCGGACGGAAAGATGCCTGCCGGCGGACCGGAAAATGTGCTGACCGTGCTTTCGACGATGAATCCGGCCATCAAGTCCAGGCAGATTGATCTGAAGAAGACTTACACGAACGAGTTCGTGAGCGCTGCCACACCATCATAAGTTCAACGGCGAGACGCCGTGACGACTGTTCCGGTGCCTCGCCCGTCTCATTCCGTCAGGAGGAAAAGGACCGGAATGAAAGTCTCGACGAAATTAAAAAGCATGCCTTAATAAAACGGACGCCTTAACATCATGACAACAATCGGAGCGGATTCGCGGGCGTCTGCACGCCACGCTCGAAGCGCGCAAGCTGTTTTCTGAAGTCAGGAAGGTCTATCAGTCGATCGCGTTTCACGACGATCCTATGGTTGGCCCGTCACACGCTGCACCATCGCGTAGAGCACCGACATCTGCAGGCCGCTCTTGAGTGCATAGTTCGGGTCGTATTGATTGGAGTACCCCCACCAATCGAAGCATGCATTCGGATTGGTGGGCCCCGGCGCAGACGACGCAATCGTATCGGGATAGACGACCACCAATTTGTTCGTGTCGGCCCATTCGTTGATGCCGGCCTCGGTGACCCAGCGGTTTCCGATAAGTGACGCCTCCTGTAGACAGCCGTGAAGAGCGAGCACGAATCCGCATTTATTCCCTTGCGCGCAGGCTTTGGGAACGAAAACGCTTCCGGTTGAACTCATCGAAAGGTTTTGCGATGCCCCGAACTCCGTTTGATCGAACGCCGACAGCGTACCCGAGAGCTTTCCATCGTTGCGGGGTTTCAATGGGCCGAGGAACATCGTCAGCCACGTTTTTACCGAGTCATAGACCGCGCCGCTCGCTGGGCAGCGCACCATGTAGGGGCTTCCGAGCGTGCCGCATGCAAGTTCGCCGTCAGGCGATTCCCAGCCGTGCTCGGCGGGAAACGCATTGTCGAAGTGAACATTAGCCCCATAACGCCGATATTCCGAGTCGAGATCGGCCATC
Organism: Paraburkholderia sp. MPAMCS5; assembly: GCF_036016995.1. Lineage (NCBI taxonomy): Bacteria > Pseudomonadati > Pseudomonadota > Betaproteobacteria > Burkholderiales > Burkholderiaceae > Paraburkholderia > Paraburkholderia sp. MPAMCS5. The sequence continues at coordinate 120,682 of NZ_JAYXBK010000003.1, read as the reverse complement.
TCCAGCGGATTGACGACCTGGTCTTGCGTGCCGGACCAGAGGTAGACGGGCTGTCCACGCAGATTGGTCGCTGGGTCGATGGTCCCCAGGGACGATTGCGCGTCAAGATACGCTTCGGATGCCGTCAGCGTGCTGTTTGTACGACGCCTGATTCGAGGCAAGCGTCAAGCCGCCACAATTGGCCAGAGCAGTCGCGGCGCCTCCGGCGCCGGCACACCAGTACACTCCGCCAGCGTAGATTGCCGCCCCTTTGAAGGTCGAAGCGTGGGCAACGTGCATCTGAACTGCGGCGAAACCGCCCGACGAGATACCCGCGACGAAAACTTTCGCCGGGTCAATCTGGTAGTGCTGAAGTTTTACGATTCCGGAAGAGGTCGATCCACCGTGTGCGGTGGGGCTCGCGGCGGCTAGCGATGCTTTCATGACGCCGCCCTCTGCACCTGTGCCGACCGGATCGCCGCCGCCCCCGCACCCGGCAAGTCCGATCGCCAATACAACTGCCGGCGCTAACCGCAAGCGCAAAGCCTTTGTCATCAATGCCGTCTCCTTGTCGGAGCAAAATAAATCAACAACGTCGCTGAGCCCGTCGAACTGCTCACCGTTTCGCCTTCTACAGGACGCGCACTGACATAAGTCATCGACAAGGCGTGAACAGATGATTGCGGCCTGCGATGCGCCAGAAGGGATACGCCGGCTCAGCAAGAATCGGTCCTGCAAAACAGCCGATATTTTCCATTGGCCATTCGCTCTCTACAGTGGCGAGGTCACGTCGAATGACCGCTCTGACTCTGAACGTCAGAAGACCTCGCGCTTTCAGGATTCGACATCCGTTCCCTTCGCATAGGGCGAGGCGGGTCGTCCGGCGGCGCGCCGGAGAGGACACGGCGGTGCCGTGCCGCGCACAAAAAGCCCCGAACGCGCCGGGCGCACGATAAGAGGTGAACGCCACTCAGTTGACGCGAGCTAGGGCTTTCGAGCAGGCACGTAGACGGAAGTGCTGCGATTGTCTGGCTGAGGCTGGGACACTCTACCGTCTGCCCCGCGATCCTGGCGTCCATTGTTGTCGTTCGAGGTGTTGTTCCTGGTCGGCGCGGCCTGTGGCGCAATACGATTCAAGGTTTGCAGTTGCAGCAGTTTCAGGCGCTGGTTGTTGCCGTCCGCGTGGGCCGTATTGGCCGTATTGGCCACGCAGCATACGCATATTGCGCCAAGCATTGGCGCCCATCTCGTGATCATGGTCATTAGCGTCTCCCTTCGCGCGGCGAACCACTCGGCGCGTTTCGAGTAGTGCGTTCGGGTGTCCTGGGCATGCTTGCGGTTGGCTTCGACAGCGCCAGCCGAACCATGCGAATCCGGCGGGCGCTCAGGGCTGTTTCGTCGGATCAGGATTTTTCCGGGCGCATGAGTTAATGATAGTGCGGCAGTCCAAGGGCCGCTGACCGGTGCACCGCGTGTCCACCTGCGAATACCCGCGAGTCGTCGGTGTGGTTTTTCGCGCAGAGCAATTGTGATACGCAGCCTTGTGCTTTAAGGTATAGCTCGAAAGTCAAGCTATCCCTGACTTCGAGTGTGCGTGTTGACGCCGGCCGTCGAAATGGCGCCCGGCCATTTTTTTGCCGGTTTGGGCGCAGACGGCAGGTGGTTTGGCACAGGGCCGGCGCCCGTTAGCGAGCGCATTGCGCTGGGCAGGACAGACCGGGCAGCCATGTCAGAGCCTCGATTACTAACCTGGAAAGCAGTCCATGACAGAGAGGCTTCGGAGTAGCGACAGGCGTGCCGTCTCGGGCACGGCAGGGGTGGGCTCGCGCATTTCGCCCCGCGGTGTTGCCAGGAAGCGCGACTGCTTTCTTGATCCGCGAGTCAAACCCACGCTGAACGGCCTCGCACGCAGGCTCGCGCGTACCCGTGACCAACTGATGAAGCGCTGGTTAGCGGAAACATCAGAACAATGCGAAAAGACCGATGTCGGTTGCGACCCGCAACTCGCAGGTTATTTCGCTTTCGCCATGGAGGAGGTATGCGCCGGCCTGCTGATTGTCGAAACCGACCCGTCCTTGTTAGCGCATATCAGTGTCAAGCTGCCGGGTAAATCCCTGCCCGCGCAATGGCGCGTAACCGACCTGTTTAAAAACATTGAATCGTTGCAGCGTTGCTTGAAGGAAGAGATCCGCAGCTACTTCGGTACAGGCGCGGCTACCGTGGAGGTCCACGTGCGTGCTCACGAGACAGTCGAGCGCACCTTCCGCGCAATTATCGAAAGTGCCATCGAGGCGCGGATGCAGCGTCAGGCAGCCGAGGTGTCGGTGGCCCAGGCCGGTCTCCAGAGGGCGCTGACCGCGCTCCAGGCGACGGAGGAACGGCTGCGCGTTGCGACGAGCGCTGCGGGCATTGGCATCTTCGAGTGGTGTGGCGTCTCACGCAAAGGCGTTTGGGAAAACCGTCGGATGTACGAGATCACCGGGCAACCGGAGGAGCAGGGCCCGTTGACCGGAACTGAGTTCATGGCCCAGGTCATCCATCCCGATGACGTCGAACTGCTGCGGTCCCATTTCCAGTCCCGGCTGCTCTCTCGCGAGCCGGTGCATGTCGCTTTCCGGCTGTATCGCAAAGCAGACCGGGCGCTGAGGACCGTCGAAATGTTCGGTCATCTCGGTCCGGCAGTGGGGCAAGACGATTTTCGATTTGTTGGCAGTTTGTGCGATGTGACGGAGCGCGCTGACGCAGAGGCGAAACTGAAGGACGCCGATCGTCGGAAAGACATCTTTCTGGCTACGCTGGCGCATGAACTGCGCAACCCGTTGGCCGCCGTGCGTAACGCCGGCCATCTGCTGGGCCACAGCGCCGGCGCCGATCCTCTCAGGCGGGAGTGGCTGCGCAATGTGATCGAGCGCCAGACGGCCCACCTGTCGCATCTCATTGACGACCTGCTCGACGTGTCGCGAATCACCACGGGCAAGATCGAGTTGAAGCGACAGACCTTTGATATCGCGGAAGCACTGGAGCATGCGCTGGAAATCGCGATGCCGGCCGCGGTGCAGCGGCATCAGGACCTCATCAGCCTGCCTCTGGAGAGACCTGTTTATGTCAATGCAGATCCTGCCCGGATTACACAGACGTTTTCAAATCTGCTCGACAACGCCATCAAGTACACCGAGGATGGCGGCCGCATCATTGTTGCAGCAACGGTCGTCGCGCATGAGGTGTGCGTCACGGTCTCGGATTCGGGCGTGGGCATTTCAGATGACGCGATGCCCCACGTTTTCGATCTGTTCGTGCAGGGCTCGGGCCACGGTGAACCATCCCGAGGAGGCCTCGGCATCGGGCTCTCTGTTTGCAAGACCCTGACCGAAATGCATGGAGGCGCGATCGCCGTTAGAAGCGAAGGCAGGAACAGAGGCAGCGAGTTCGAAGTACGCCTTCCCATCTGCCCGGGCAAGGAAGAAGCCAGGCGCGGCTTCGCCGCAGGTCAGCCGCACTGCGCGCGGTTGCGAGTGTTGATCGTCGACGATAACGTTGACGCTGCGCTGTCGCTAGCAATGATTCTGAACTCGCATGACGTTCGCACGGTGCACAGCGGGGAAGAAGCGTTGAAGATTGCCGCTTGCTTTGACCCACACGTCGTACTGCTTGACCTGGGTCTGCCAGGAATCAGCGGCTTTGAGGTAGCTCGTCGTCTGAGGGACCATCAACTGTTGCGCGAGCGGCTCAAGATTATCGCGGTGTCGGGATACGGGCAGCCTGAAGACATGGCCCGGTCGTCCGCTGCGGGCTGCGACAGCCATCTGATTAAACCAGTGGACATCGAATTACTGCTCACGATCATGGGGCGAATTGCCGAGGAAAGTAACGCTGCCGGGTGAATCGTTGTGGGTTGACCGCTACCGCTAGCGCTGCCAAAGCGGCTTGTTCGAGTCCTGGAGCTGACAAATCGCACGCTATGCGCTCACGCAAGCCATCGCCATCGATCTGGCGGGACGCACAAGGTGAGCGTAGCCTGTCCGATCTTCACGGCCACGGAGCTGAGTAACTTTGCTTCGACAGCGGGCAGCGTTTCGAGCGGGGCCGACAGATCTGTGGTAGAAGCACTGCCTACGAATATTGATTGAAAGGAGCGCGCGGTGAAAAGGACCGCCGGAAGCAAACAGGTGGTCGCAGTACGCGTCACACCACAGATCGAGCAAAGGTTGCGGCTGCTCGCCGAAGTCACGGGGCGCAAGCAGTCGTTTTTCATCGAACAGATTATCGAGAGCGGCATCGGTGCGATCGAGGCTACGTGGCTCCCCTCGGATGTTGTATCGCAGATCCGCGAGGGCACCATCCCTTCCCTGCAACAGCACGACGTTGTCATCGCAGACCTCTTTGACGGTCTTTGAGGGTCTTTGAGGGTCTTTGAGGGTCTTTGAGGGTCTTTGAGGGTCTTTGAGGCGGCGTTCGCAGTAATCAACCCTGCCCGATAACCCGCACGACCTGTCCGGATAGTCAGGATTTAACGACTGTGGGAAGCGCGCCAATCGAAAGGCCACGCCAATGTAAAAGCCCGCCGGACAGGCGGGCCGAAGGTCATGAAGAAACGGAAAAGCGTGAGCATATAGAACGTAAAAAAAGCATCATGCCCTCACTGCGCCGCAACCGGGAAAATCGCGAATCATTCACAGCCGCGCTCGTCGCGCGGCCCTTGCATCAGTGAGATGCGAAGACTGACACCCCTCCGTTGACAAACCCATTTGCGGCGCATGTCGGGCAACCGGCCGGCGCGGTTGCCGACGAGTAAGGCACGAACACAAATCCGGTCGCAGGATCAATCGCAACCGAGTGCGCATTGTTGCCCGTGTTCAGGCGCGTCACCACACTTCTCGTGCCGGCGTCGACGATATTGAGGACCGGTGTGCACGGCGACGCTGCCGAACAAGCTCCGTTCGTCGAGGCATTGCCAGACGCCGTCCATCTGCTGGACGCATTGTAGTAACGGTTGGTCGCAGCATCGTACGCGAGTTGATCGCCCCCGCCCGCATTCACCGACGCCACAAGTGCGCCGCTTGTGCGATTGAAGATTTGCAGCAGCAGCGGTGCACCCGTCGTGGCTTCCCGACAGCCGACGGCAATGTCGGTTCCCGGTCCCAGTGCGAGACCCGTAGGGTCGCAACTTCCCTCCGGATACATTGCGACACCTTGGAGCGCAGTGTAGTTTTGTGCGCCGGCCGCAGGAATGGAGCGAATTGCGGCTCCGGGAAGCTTAACCAGCTCACCATGCGGGTTCGCGGTACTGCCGTCGACGTTGACGTAGAAGTTATCGCTGGCTGGGTCATAAACGCATGCTTCGAGGCCCGCAGTCGGTTGTCCGGCGGAATCAGTAAATGTCACTTTCGCGACCACAGCTTGCGTGGTGGTGTTGATGAACGTGGCAAACGGGGGCGATTCTTCGGGGCTTGAGATCATGAACATGCCGTGGACCGCGTCGAGACATCCTTCGTCGGCACGTACGCCGGTCGTACTGACACCGATGTTGCTCGAAACCGACCCTGACGTGGGATCTACAATTTTGACGGAGTTCACATCTCCGACATAAATGAGGTTGCCGACAGGCGTCGCCCCATCAGGTCCGGATTTCGAACTTGGGCCAGGTCCGACGCCCGCAAACGCGAGACCACCGTTGCCTTTGATTGATTGAACAAAGCTCTTGCTGGGGATATCGATTTCGTCCAGCGCGGCATTGTTCCGGTCGGTGAAAAAGAAGCGACTGCCCAGAACGGTGCTGATATCGAACGAGAAGTTGACGCCAGACGTTACGTTCGGAATCGAAATGTCAGCCACCAGGTGCGGACCCGTTGAAATATGGTCACTGCCACCGCAACCAGCGAGTACAAAAGCCGAACTCGCCAATGCAGCGCCCACCAATTTTGAGAAGTGCATTCAATATCTCCTATGTTGTCTTTACAATTCGAACAACTAACGAATGCTACTGGTCTCTCCTTATGAAACGGACGTTGTCGAAACACTGACAGACGTTGTTACGAGTCGGGACTGCGAAAAAATCACGATCTCCATGATGCTGAGATCCATCTGGCACGTCGACGCGAACAGCTCAACGGATTTCATTTTGTGTCAATTCCGTGCAATGTTCACTCATGGAAACTACTAGGCGAGCGCGATTAAGTAGTTAGAAATCTAATGGTCGGGATATCGTATGAATGTGCGTGATCTCGCCGCTCCTGGAAATTTCAGTTCGCTAATCCGATAGTCGCCGAAAAGGGCGAGAGGGCCTGAAGGTACTGCGATCGAAACTGCGCGAAGGTCGAGTGAGCGCGGGGATGACCCTGCATCAGCCTTTCAGAATGGCTGAACATGGAGCGGCCTCGATACGATGAATTGACCTGTTGAGCCGGACAACGCGCCCGGCGATTCAGGAGATCTTTTGCGACATCGCGGAAGCTGGGTGGCAAACCGTTTGGAAGAGAAAATTTCAATGACGTGGCCATTTTCGCCGCCTCGGTGTTGTTCCTCGCGCGCATTGCGAGTATCGACAAACGGCGATTCGGTATTGCTGTCTGCCGCGCGCAGCGTGGTCCGCGCTTTCATGGCCAGATCTTCGTGCAGGCCGTTTTCTTGTTCTTCGAATTCTTCAAGATCGGGCAGCGCGTTACGCGCGCCTTCCAACGGGCGCATCAACTCGTCGAGTTTGATTTGCATCGCAGCCGCGTCGCGGTTTCGCATGTTCTGAGATCATGAAAACCATCCGGAACGTGACGATCGTGGTTGACCTAATGACGACGAGTTGCCACGTGTCGCCATAGTGAGAAAGCGGCCCGGCGATCCCCACATCGTCACGAGCAGGACGCCGACCTCGAACTTCCTGGGCAACACGTCGATGTGGAACGTCGACGTGGAAGGATAGCCTGGGAAGTTCGCGAGCCATTTGCCGTTCATCGCAATCTCCGTCGTAGGTCTGGCTCAAACGATGGGCGCATGGCGGGCGGCGCGGGCTCTCGTGCGTTGCCCGAAGTTGCGCCGGTGATATTCTTTCGCATTACTGCATTTGAGCGCGCACACGCGGCGAACGAACAATTCTTTCTCGCATGACTCGGCGTTTGGCGTTGGGCATCACGCGAATCCGAACAAGGAGGATGAACTCATGATCGAACAGCGAGATGCGGCGCCCGACAGCACGGCCGCACGCGTCGCTTTATGGCGTGCGCTGCATGTGGAAGCGGACGCGCCGCCTCATGTCCTCGACGACACAATCGGCCTGAAGCTTCTCGCTCCCGGCGACGATTGGCGCGAGCGCGGCGATATGGACCCGCAGTTCACGCGCCCGTTTCGGGCTTCGATCGTGGCTCGTGCACGCTTGATCGAAGATCTGGTTATCGAACAGGCCGGCCGTGGGATCACGCAATACGTGATTCTTGGCGCCGGGCTCGACAGCTTCGCGCAGCGCAGACCGGAGATTGCCTCGCGCCTCACTGTATTCGAGATCGACCAGCCGGGTTCGCAGGCGTGGAAGCGCCAGCGGCTGATCGAGCTTGGCTTCGGCGTGCCGCCGTGGCTGCGCTTTGTGCCAGTGGATTTCGAGGCCGGACAAGCGTGGCACGACCGGCTCGTGACAGAGGGTTTTGACTGCGACAAGCCAGCCGTTGTCGTTTCGACGGGTGTGAGCATGTATCTCACGCGCGATGCCAACGCGGCCACGCTGCGCCAGGTCGCGGCCTTCGCGGGCGGATCGACGCTCGCCATGACCTTTCTCTTGCCGCTGGAGATGGCGGACCCCGATGTGCGACCCGGACTCGAAATGGCGGAAAAGGGCGCGCGCGCCAGCGGCACGCCTTTCCAAAGTTTCTTCACGCCGCCGCAGATGCTGGCGCTTGCCAGGGAAGCCGGCTTTGCGGAAGCACGGCATGTGTCGGCGGCCGATCTTACGCGGCGCTACTTCGCGCAGAGAACGGATGGCCTGCGTCCGCCGAACAATGCCGAAGAGTTGCTGATCGCCAATACGTAAGCTGTTTTTGTGTCGCGGCGTGCATGGCGTTAGTGCAGGCAATGCGGTCGTTGCGCGATAGAACGCCAGAGGAAGGTTGACCACCACTTCCAGCGTAAAGCGCGTGCGGGGTATTGCCCGAACGCCGGTTGACGCAGTACTGACAGTCATACAGACAGAAGGGAGCGCCAGCATTTTCAGGAGTGACACACGGCGTCGGTCTGGCGTGAAGCCGCGATAAATTCCAGTGCCACTGGAAGTGCCCAGTCCCTCGACGCCGAGCGGACCAGGTAGTTCGAGTTTTTGTGCAATTCCACGTTGCCGCCACTACTGTATGGATGTACAGTAGTGTACGTGGGCCGTCGCGAAGTGCAAGCGTTTTTTGTGCGGTGGTCCGAGGCAGTTCTTGGTACGTTCCGCGGCGCGATCGGTGCGAGCACTGGCGGTCGCGGTCAGTTCAACGTGAAGAGGAATCCATGTAAATGCCGGCTCCAAGCACGCAGCAAGATGCCTGAACAACTGTGGTTGCCTGGGTTGGAGGCGCCCCCAGCGCCAACAGACGGCCTCTTTTTCGCCGTGTTCCCCGACACCAATACAGCGGCCAGTATTTCAAAGCTTGCGCAGGGGCTTTGCGGGGAGTCGCGCACGCGGAGCAAGCCGCTCGCGGCGAGCCGTTTGCATGTGACATTGCACCACCTCGGTGTTTTCGCCGGCGGGCTGCCGGCAGCTTGCGTCGACGCGGCGATGCGAGCGGCTGGGTCGATTCGCATGGCGCCGTTCACTGTCGAATTCGAAACGGTGGTCAGCTTTGCTGTGAAGCCGCGACCGGGGCCGCTCGTGTTGTCGGGAGGCGAAGGCGTCGCCGGTTTGCGCGCGCTTCACGACGCGTTAGCGGACGCGTTGCGCAATTGCGGCATCGAGACCCGCGCGGCTGCTGCGGCGTTGGCCTACACGCCGCACGTGACGTTGGCTTATGGCTTGCCGTGGGCTGCGGCGCGCCCGGTCGAGCCGGTCTGCTGGAATGTGCGTGGCTTTGCGTTGATCCACAGCTTGCTCGGGCGCACGCGGCACATTGTGCTGGAGCGCTGGCCGCTTGAGGGTGGTGAGCCTTAGGGGGCAGCACCGATTCGCGCGGTTCAAAGCCGACGAAGCCTGGGCGCATGTGCGTCCCCTTGCGCGAACGCCGAAACGCCGGGCGGAGCGCAGAAGGAGCGCGTGTGGGACGACAGGAGGCGACAGGAGGCAATTGCGGCGAAACGAACCCTCGTGCGCTCCCTGATAGAATGTTTGGGCCGCAACGTAGTGGATTGCAGATGAGATTGCTTGATGCGTTAGTCGAACAGCGTATTGCCGCCGCAGCCGCGCGCGGCGAGTTCGACGATTTGCCGGGCGCGGGTGCGCCGCTTAACCTGGACGATGACCTGCTGGTCCCAAAGGAAGTGCGTGTCGCCAACCGGATTCTGAAAAATGCGGGCTTCGTGCCGCCTGCTGTTGAGCAGTTGCGCGCTTTGCGCGACCTGCAAGCTGAACTCGATGCCGTGAGCGATAGAGCTACCCGTTGCCGTCTCCAGGCTCGCATGCTGGCGCTCGACATGGCGCTCGAGTCGCTGCGCGGCGGCCCTTTGATGCTGCCTCGGGAATATTGTCGTCGGATCGCCGAACGGCTGTCGGCGCGGGCTTCCAACGCGGCCGCACCTAACGCCGATGCCTTTGGCGTGGCGACTTGCGGCGCGAATATCGTCGGCGCGGGACAGCAGTGAGCGAGCCCGTCATGCCCAGCGGCGCACCTCGCCCCGACCCGATCGAGGCGGACAGAGCGCCGGATGCAGCTGTCTGCGCTGCGGACTGTGTCGGCAGTTCGGTCGGCGGTTCGGTGGCAGGCATGCCGGAAACCGTCGCCGCCACGTCAGATCACACGTCGGCGCGTGAAGAGCCGCGCGGACATGCGACGCTCACGGAGCGGTCCGCAATGGAGCTGGCCGCGTCGAAGCCAGTTTTGCCAGAGGCAGTCGTGTCAGAGCAAACTGGATTGGAACCAGCCGCGTCACTGCCGCTCCAGCCGCCCCAGTCGGCAGCTTCGTCCGACCCGCCATCCCACGCCCCGTTCTCCGAGCGCGACCGCCGGTTCATGGCGCTAGCCCAAGCCGCTGCCGAAGAAGCGCGAGCCGCCGGCGAAGTGCCCGTCGGGGCCGTCCTCGTGCGGGGCGACGAGGTAATCGCCAAAGGCTTCAACCATCCGATTGGCGCGCATGATCCTTCGGCGCACGCGGAAATGGCCGCGTTGCGCGCCGCGGCGCAGGTTGCGCAGAACTATCGCTTGCCGGGCTGCGAACTGTATGTGACGCTCGAGCCGTGTCTGATGTGTGCCGGCGCGATCATGCATGCGCGCATCGCCCGTGTGGTGTTCGGCGCACGCGATCCGAAGACGGGCGCGTGCGGCAGCGTCGTCGATGCATTCGCGAACCCGCAGTTGAATCATCACACCGTCGTGACTGGCGGCGTGCTCGGAAACGAATGCGGCGCCGCGCTGAAGTCGTTTTTCGCCGAACGGCGGCGTGCGAGCCGCGAAGCGCGGGCGGCGGCGCGCGCGGCCGTCGGCGGTGAAAGAGACCCGGCCGAGCCGCTCTGAGTGCCCGGCCGATCTGGGAAAACGCTCCCAGAAACCGCTCCAAACAACATTAAGCAGGTCCAGCCGATGACCGTCCACCGCACCTTCGATCTGATCGCGCCATCCGGCTACCCGCACGACGCCGAGGTGCTGCACCGCGCGTTGCAGCGCCTGCGCGCGCAAGGGCATCGCGTGGAAGGGGTGGAAGCCACGCGGCGCCGCTATCAGCGCTTTGGCGGCACCGACGCGGAGCGCGCGGCCGACCTCAACCGGCTCGCGGACCCAGCGCGCGCGTTGCCCGACATCGTGCTGGCCGTGCGCGGCGGGTACGGCGCCGTGCGCATCCTGCACGGGCTGGACTATGAAGGTTTGCAGCGCCGGCTGACTGATCAGCCGGTCGCGCTGGTCGGCCACAGCGATTTCACGGCGATCCAGCTCGCGCTCTTCGCGCGCGCCGGTCTCAAGACGTTCGGCGGCCCGATGTTGATGAGCGACTTCGGCGCGGAACACCTCAGCGAATTCACGATGCGCCACTTCTGGTCGACGCTGACGAAGCCAACCACGACGATCGCGAGAAACGTGCCGCAAGCGCAGGCGGTGGATGTCACGGGAACCTTGTGGGGCGGCAATCTCGCGGTGCTCACGTCGCTCATCGGCACGCCTTATATGCCGCCGGTGCAGGGCGGGGTGCTATTCGTCGAAGACATCAACGAGCAGCCGTTTCGCATCGAGCGGATGCTTTATCAACTGCATCTGTCGGGCATTCTCGCGCAGCAGCAGGCGCTCGTTCTCGGCGATTTTTCCGGCGCCAGGTCCTACGACTACGACAACGGCTACGACCTGCACGCGATGATCGAGCACATCAGGTCCGTGATCGGCATTCCAGTCGTTACCGGCTTGCAGTTCGGCCACGTGCCGGACATGCTGACGCTTCCGGTCGGCGCCGACGCGCACCTCGTCGCCGACGCCAACGGCTTCGAACTCACGCTATCCAACTATCCGTATTTGAGCTGAATCGCGGGTCAGGAAGGCGGGCAAGCTGCCCGCTTTTAATGCAGTAATTAAGGCAACTAACGGTCAAGTTTTCACGCGTTTGAGCGACAAAAACCCAGCGAAGGCTTAACTGTTTTGTTGACAAAAATAAGCCGCAGGAGACACCTCCAGTCCCTCCTGATCGAACCAGAATCCAATCTGGACGGGGCTTCTAGCCAGCGGCGACGCCTGACAGCCGACATGCCTTGCCAAGATTGTCGATAACCATAACAAAAATTGTTGACAATTTTTATGTCCATCCTAAGATGACCAACATACCGAGACGTACATCATGTCCGACACCGAATCCCTGAATGCCAGTAGTTCGAAGCCCGAAGCGATTGTCGAGCGCATCCGCGCCGCGATCCTCGAGCATCGGCTGGCGCCGGGCGCCAAGCTGACCGAAGCGCAGTTATGCGAAGTGTTCGGCGTGAAGCGCGGGCCGATCCGTCAAGCGTTGGCGCAACTGGCGACCGATCGTCTCGTGGATCTCGAGCCGAACCGCGGCGCATTTGTCGCGAGTCCTTCGCTTCAGGAAGTGCATGAGGTGTTCGAAATGCGCCGCATCATCGAACTGGCTGTCGTCGAAAAAATTTGCAGCGGCCACGGCGTGCGGCGCCTGAAAAGCATCGGCAACATGATCGGGCGTGAGCGCAAAGCGTTCGAAACGCGCGATTTTTCATCGTGGATTCGCCTGTCCGGCGAGTTTCACACCGAGTTGGCGCAACTCACGGGCAACACGGTGCTGTGCGATTGTCTCGATGGACTGGTGGCGCGTTCCACGCTGATTTCGGCGTTGTACGAGTCGCTCGGACGCAGCCCCTGTTCGTTCGAGGATCACGAAGCCATTCTCGCCGCACTCGACGCCGGCGATGCCAAAGAGTCGGCGGCGCTCATGTCGCGCCATCTGCAAAGCGTCGAGTTGAAGATGCTGGAGCGGCCCGCGCGTGGCGCAGCCGATCTGCACGAAGTATTCGGCGCGCTGAACGGCGTCGGAAAAGAGTCATCCCGAGAGTCAAGCAAAGGCAAGTCCGCGCCAGGCTGAGGCAAGCGGCCGGCGTGCGCCCGCTGCTGGTGCGCGCCGCACTGAACTGAACCGGATTCATCGAGCGTTGCAAGGCGGCCCGCGCGGGCGCGCCCGGCCGGCGCACGCACGTCCGTCGCTCGTGCGGCGGACATGGGAAGCAGTCACGCATTGCCCGGCATCCGCGGCAAGGCAGGCAATGCGATAACCACAAGTACATCAGTACGGAGACACCGCGGCATGGCCATCGGCACGCGCGCGCCACGTTCGTTCGGACAGCCAAATGGCAGGACGGCGAACGCGGCACGCGCGACGACACAGCCGCAACTGGCATGGCCGATGCATTGCCCGTCGATGCGCAGTCGACGGTCCCATCCCAAGGAGGAATCATGGCTCAGTTCAGTGCAGCGCCCGGCAGTTCCGCAATCCCCCCTTATGCCGGCGACGGCGCGTCCGGCGACCCGTCGTTGCCGGCCGGGTACAGCAGGCGCCTGTATAACGAGGACCTCGCGCCTTTGCGTCACCAGACCTGGGGCGCTTACAACATCTTCGCGTTCTGGATGTCGGACGTGCACAGCGTCGGCGGCTACGTGTTCGCGGGAAGTCTCTTCGCGCTCGGACTGACGAGCTGGCAGGTGCTGATCGCGCTGCTCGTCGGCATTGGCATCGTCAATGTGCTGTGCAACCTGATCGCGAAGCCGAGCCAGACGAACGGCGTGCCGTATCCGGTAGCGTGCCGCGCGACCTTCGGCGTGCTCGGTGCGAACGTTCCCGCGGTGATTCGCGGCCTGATCGCGGTGGCGTGGTACGGCATCCAGACGTACCTGGCGTCCAGCGCGCTCGTGATCGTCGTGCTGAAGTTCGTGCCGCAATTGCTGCCGTATGCGGACGTGCATCACCACGCCTTCCTTGGACTGTCGACGCTCGGCTGGTGCGGCTTCATGCTGCTGTGGGTGTTGCAGGCGCTGGTGTTCTGGCACGGCATGGAGACGATCAAGAAGTTCATCGACTTCGCGGGCCCGGCGGTTTATGTGGTGATGTTCATTCTGGCCGGCTACATGGTGTATCGCGCGGGCTGGCGCAACATCGGCATCAACCTGGGCGGCGTCAAGTATCACGGCATGCAGGTGGTGCCCGTGATGATCACCGCGATCTCGCTGGTCGTGTCGTACTTCTCTGGGCCGATGCTGAATTTCGGCGACTTTTCCCGCTACGGCAAGAGCTTTCGCAGCGTGCGGCGCGGCAACTTCTGGGGACTGCCGGTCAACTTCCTGGCCTTCTCGCTGGTGACAGTGGTCACGACGGCGGCCACGCTGCCGGTGTTCGGGCAACTGATCACGGATCCTGTCGAGACCGTGGGCCGCATCGACTATCCGACCGCGGTGATTCTCGGCGCGCTGACCTTCACGATTGCGACCATCGGCATCAACATCGTGGCGAACTTCGTGTCGCCGGCTTTCGACTTCTCGAACGTGGCGCCGCGGCTCATCAGCTGGCGCGCGGGCGGCATGCTCGCGGCGGTCGCGTCGATCTTCATCACGCCGTGGAATCTGTTCAACAATCCGGCGGTCATTCACTACACGCTGGATGTTCTGGGCAGCTTCATCGGACCTTTGTACGGAATCCTGATCGTCGATTATTACCTCGTGAAGCGCCAGAACGTCGTGCTCGACGATCTGTACAGCGTCGCGCCCACGGGATCGTACTGGTATCGCAACGGCGTCAACTATCGGGCCGTGGCGGCGCTCTTGCCGGCCGCGCTGATCGCCGTGGTGTGCGTGATGGTGCCGTCGCTCGACGGCATGGCGAATTTCTCGTGGTTCATCGGCGCAGGCCTCGGGGCGGCGTTTTATGGGGTGCTCGTGCGCTCGGCGCCGGCGCGCGGATAGGGCGCGGGCGTGGTGCTACCCGAAAAAGGCAGCCGAAAAAGGCAGCAGACAAGGAGTCGATATGCGTATCAAACTGATCAACCCGAACACGACCCAGCGCATGACCGATGCCATGGGCCGCTGCGCGCGCGAAGTGGCCGCGCCGGGCACCGAGGTGATCGCGGTGAGTCCGACCATGGGGCCGCCGTCGATCGAAGGCTATTACGACGAAGCCCTCGCCACGCCGGGCTTGCTCGCCGAAGTGATGGCGGGCGAGCGCGAAGGCTGCGACGGCTACGTGATCGCCTGTTTCGGCGACCCTGGCCTCTACGCGGCGCGTGAGCTGGCGCGCGGGCCGGTGATCGGCATCGCCGAGGCGGCGATGCATGCGGCGAGCGTGCTCGCGCCGGGCTTCTCGGTGGTCACGACGCTTGCGCGCACCTGCGGGATGGCGTGGCATCTCGCCGAACGCTACGGCATGAAGCGGTTTTGCCGTAACGTGCGCGCCACCGACGTCGCCGTGCTCGATCTCGACAAGCCGGGCTCGGCGGCGCGGCGCCTCATCCTCGACGAATGCCGGCGCGCGCTGGCCGAGGACGGTTCCGATGCGATCGTGCTGGGCTGCGCGGGCATGGCCGAGCTGTGCGCGCAGATCGAGGACGCGCTCGGCGCGCCGGTGATCGAAGGCGTGACGGCAGCCGTGAAATGGACGGAGGCGCTGGTTTCGCTGCGGCTTTCAACGGCCAAACGCGGCGACTATGCCAGGCCGCTGGCGAAGCGCTACGACGGCGCGCTCGAATCGTTCAGTCCGCCGGGTGCCGATCCGCAGCCCGCGCCGCAGCGCGTGTTCGTGGCCGATGCGGTGCGGGTAAACACCAGCGAAGCGCAGCCGCACATACATTCCGTGTGACACGCACTATCTGGCCGGGTGTATGGGCGCACCCGGGCCTTTTCGCTACACTGGTCCAACTCGGCGCGGGCTGTACGACGCGCTTTCGGGCGCCGCTTCGAGCTGTCATTGCGGAAATGGCCGGCATCCCCGGCACCGGCTTCAAGAGGCCGTTTCAGTGCGCCTTGCGAGCTACAACGTATCGTTATCACGCATTCGTCAAACATGTCACTCGACCCTCACTACCCACGCGATCTGATCGGCTACGGCCGCCACCCGGTGCAGGCGAACTGGCCGGGGCGAGCGCGCGTCGCGGTGCAATTCGTCCTCAATTACGAAGAGGGCGGCGAGAATTGCGTGCTGCACGGCGATCCCGGCTCGGAACAGTTCCTCTCGGAAATTGTCGGCGCGGCGGCGTATCCGTCGCGGCACATGAGCATGGAGTCGATTTACGAATACGGCTCGCGCGCGGGCGTGTGGCGCATTCTGCGTGAATTCGAAAAGCGCGGATTGCCGCTCACGGTGTTCGGCGTCGGCATGGCGATCGAGCGGCATCCCGAGGTGGCGCGCGCGTTCGTCGAACTCGGTCATGAAATTGCCTGTCACGGCTATCGCTGGATTCACTACCAGGACGTATCGCCGGAACAGGAGGCCGAGCATATGCGGCTCGGCATGGAAGCGATCGAGCGCGTCACGGGCGAGCGTCCGCTGGGCTGGTACACCGGTCGCGACAGTCCCAACACGCATCGCCTCGTCGCCGAATATGGCGGCTTTCTGTACGACTCGGATTACTACGGCGACGACCTGCCGTTCTGGATGGACGTGCAAACCACGGGCGGCGCGAACGCGCCGCAACTGATCGTGCCGTACACGCTCGACACCAACGACATGCGGTTCGCGAGCCCGCAGGGCTTCAATACGGCGGACCACTTTTTCACCTATCTGCGCGACGCCTTCGACGTGCTCTACGAAGAAGGCGACGAAGCGCCGAAGATGCTGTCGGTCGGCATGCACTGCCGGCTGCTCGGGCGCCCTGGGCGTTTTCGCGCCTTGCAGCGTTTTCTCGACCATATCGAACAGCACGATCGCGTGTGGGTGACGCGGCGCGTCGACATCGCGCGGCACTGGCGCGAACATCATCCTTATCAGCAAAACAACCGCGGGGCGGCGGCATGAAAGCGATGCAATACACACTGGACCAACTCAACACCGTTTCGACCGACGCGTTCGTCGCGGCGCTATCGGGCATCTTCGAGCACTCGCCGTGGGTCGCGGAAATCGCCGCGCACGAGCGGCCGTTTGCGAGCATCGACGCGCTGCATCGCACGATGTCGAACATCGTGGAAGCGGCGGGCGGCGAGAAACAGCTGGCGCTGATCAACGCTCACCCGGAGCTGGCCGGCAAGGCAGCGGTACGCGGCGAACTGACGGCTGAATCCACGCGCGAGCAGAGCGGCGCCGGCCTCGCGCAATGCACGCAGGCAGAGTTCGACAAGCTGCTCGCGCTGAACGCGGCGTATCGCGAGAAGTTCGGGTTTCCGTTCATTCTCGCGGTGCGCGGCTATGACCGCCACGGCATCATCGCGAATTTCGAGGCGCGCGTGAACAACAGCCGCGCCGACGAACTGCGCGCGAGCCTCGACCAGATCTACCGTATCGCGCGTTTCCGGCTCGACGACCTGATCAATGCGTGATCGAGGCACGATCACCGCGTGATCAGGGCGCGGCGCTTCACCAGAAGCTTTTCTGGCATTAACAAACATCAAGGAAGACAAAGATGGCACTCCCGATTCTCGACCCCAACGCACCCGAATTCACGCGCCGCTACGTGAACCTGGCGGACCCGCGCCTGGGCGCGCAGGCGCTCGAGGCGAGCGACGACTTCTTCGCCCCGAAGGAGCGCATGCTGAACCCGGAGCCGGCCGTCTTCATTCCGGGCAAGTACGACGACAACGGCAAGTGGATGGACGGCTGGGAAACCCGCCGCAAACGCGCCAACGGCTACGACTGGTGCGTCGTCAAGCTGGCGCGTCCGGGCGTGATCAAGGGGCTCGATCTCGACACGAGCCACTTCACGGGTAACTTCCCGCCGGCGGCTTCCGTGGAGGCGGCGCGCGTGGTGGACGGCGCGCCGAACCAGTTGACGCAATGGACCGAAATCGTTGCGTCGACCACCTTGCAGGGCAACAGCCATCACTATCACGAAGTCAGCGACGGCAACGCGTACACGCATTTGCGCGTGAATATCTATCCGGACGGCGGCATCGCGCGTCTGCGCGTGTATGGCCAGCCGCAGGTCGACTGGGCCGGCGCGAGCCGCACTGAGCAGTTCGATCTGGCCGCGATGGAAAACGGCGCGTACCTGGTCGGCGCGAACAACCAGCACTTCGGCGCGGCGTCCACGATTCTGATGCCGGGCCGTGGCGTGAACATGGGCGACGGCTGGGAAACGCGGCGTCGTCGCGAGCCGGGCAACGACTGGGCCATCGTCGCGCTCGCCCAACCCGGCGTGATCAAAAAGATCGAAGTCGATACGGCGCACTTCAAGGGCAACTATCCCGACCGCTGCTCGATCCAGGCCGCGTACGTGACGGGCGGCACGGACAGTTCGTTGATCACACAAGCCATGTTCTGGCCCGTGCTGCTCGGCGAACAGAAGCTGCAAATGGACAAGCAGCATTACTTCGAAAGCGAGATCGCCGCGCTGGGTCCCGTCACGCACGTGCGCTTTAACATCATTCCGGACGGCGGCGTGTCGCGTCTGCGTCTGTGGGGCACGCTCGCATCATGAAGACGCTCGCCATCGAACCGCTGACAAAGGAAGCGTTCGCCGCGTTCGGCGACGTGATCGAACTCGAAGGCGCGAAGCAGATTCCGATCAACCTCGGCACCACGATCCGTTTTCACGATCTCGCGAAAGTGGATGTGACCGACGAGAGCGGCCGCACGCTTGTGAACCTGTTTCGCGGGCAGCCGCGCACGCTGCCGTTCGAGGTGAAGATGCTCGAACGCCATCCGCTCGGCAGCCAGGCTTTCGTGCCGCTGAACGACAAGCCCTATCTGGTGGTGGTCGCGCCGGCGGGCGAGCTGGACGAATCGCAGATTCGCGCGTTCGTGACGAGCGGCTGGCAGGGCGTCAATTATGCGAAGGGCGTGTGGCACCATCCGCTGATTGCGTTGGGCGAAGTGAGCGACTTTATTGTCGTGGATCGCGGCGGCGAAGGGCTCAACCTCAACGAGCAGGATCTGACGGCGTCGCTCTGGCTCACCGAAGATGCGTTGAGCGCAGTGACGGTTTAAGGTTTTTGCTTCGACGTTAGGAGCAAGCCGATATCAAAAAGCCCACGGCAGAAATGCCGTGGGCTTTTTTGCGTATCTGGCGGGTGTTCTCTGGTGTTGTTTGATGTTGTTTAGTGTTGCTTGAGCGGGCGCGCAGCCGCGTTCGGCGGAAG
Source organism: Paraburkholderia sp. MPAMCS5 (assembly GCF_036016995.1). NCBI lineage: Bacteria > Pseudomonadati > Pseudomonadota > Betaproteobacteria > Burkholderiales > Burkholderiaceae > Paraburkholderia > Paraburkholderia sp. MPAMCS5. Next base: position 101,840 of record NZ_JAYXBK010000003.1, on the reverse strand, counting down.
TCCGCGGACCGGCTTTTTAATCGACGCAGGAATCGCGGTGAGTTCCAGGCTTCGGCCGCATTTCAATGCCTCCCGCGCGACGCCACCCGACAAAAAAAGCGGGCTTTCCGCTTCCGCGAAAAGCCCGCTTGCTCACCCTGCATCGTTAGCCGGGCCGACAACGCCCGGCCGGGCGCATGGCCGGGCGCATTACTTCGCGCCACCCTGGAACCAGGCGGCGATCTTCATGCGCTCGTCGTCGGTCATATGCGTGACGTTGCCGAGCGGCATCGCCTTCAGCGTCACGGCCTGCTGATAGATCCGCTGCGCGTTCTGCGAGATCTCGTCGGGCGTGTCGAGCAGCACGCCGGCGGGGGCGCTGCCCATCATCGTCGGATGCGCGGAGTGGCAGGCCACGCAGCGCTGTTGCAGCAGCGGCGCGATGTCGGCGACCTTCACCGCCGGCGCGTTGGCCGCTTGCGCTTGCGGCACGATCGGCTTCGGCATGGTCCAGAAGAGGGCGCCGAACATCAGCGCGATGCCCACGAGCGGCAGATACCACAGCACCTGGCCACGGTGACGCATCACGAAGAACTGACGGATCAGCGCGCCTGCGAGCATGATGACGAGCAGCACGGCCCAGTTGTACGGATGCGTGTAGGTCATCGCGTAGTGGTTCGACAGCATCGCGAACACCACGGGCAAGGTGAAATACGTGTTGTGCACCGAGCGCTGCTTGCCGCGCTTGCCGTAGATCGGATTCGGCGTGTCGCCCTTGAGCATCGCGTCGACCATCTTGCGCTGGCCCGGAATGATCACGAAGAACACGTTGGCCGACATGATGGTCGCGAGCATCGCGCCCATGATCAGATACGCCGCGCGGCCCGCGAAGATATGGCACGCGAGCCAGGCCGCGATCAGCACATACACGCCCACGCAAATGCCGAGCACCTTGTCCTTGTTGCCGAGCAGGCGGCACAACGAGTCGTACACGATCCAGCCGGCGGCGAGAAAGCCGAGCGCCGACGCGACCGCGACCACCGGACCCATGTCGAGCACATTCTTGTCGATCAGATACGTGGACGGCGAAAACAGATACAGCACGGTGAACAGACCGAAGCCCGAGAGCCACGTGGTGTACGACGGCCACTTCGACCAGTGAAGATCGTCCGGCATTTCCGGCGGCGCGACGGTGTACTTCTGCATGTTGTAGAAGCCGCCGCCATGCACGTGCCACAGTTCGCCGAACACGCCGCGCTTGCGCTGGTTCGGGTCCTGAGGCGGTTTCAGGCTGTTGTCGAGTGCGACGAAATAAAACGACTCGCCGATCCATGCAATCGCGGCGATGACGTGAAACCAGCGAATCGCCAGGTTCAACCAGTCGGTAATAAAGCCTTCCATGAAACTCCTCCACTTCTGATTCGTTGTTCACGCGGCGACGTTCGGCGTGTCGCAGAGCCACCTGGCGGATCGTGCGCGCGGCGAGACGTCCCACGCGGACTGCGGGGTCGAAGACGCGGTGCGCTCAGTTCGCACGACGCCGTTTTCTATTGAAGTCCTGAGATGAACCGCGCGCGTTCGGCGGGCGCGGTCAGCTGCCGCTGTCAACTGCCGCTGTCAACTGCCGCTGTCAACTGCCGCGATAGGTGCTGTACGACCACGGCGACACGAGCAGCGGTACGTGATAATGCGCGCCGGCATCGGCCACGCCGAAGCGCAGCACGACACGATCGACGAAACGCGGCTCCGGCACCTTCGTGCCGATCGATGCGAAGTAATCGCCCGCGGCGAACACGAGCTCGTATTCGCCCGCGACGAGCGCGTTGCCTTGCAGGAGCGGTTCGTCGCAGCGGCCGTCGCTATTGGTGAGGGTGGTTTTCAGCGCGCGGCGCGTGTCGCCCGACAGCGCGAAGAGTTCGACCTTGATGCCCGCGCCGGGACGGCCGTTTGCGGTGTCGAGCACATGGGTAGTGAGCTTTCCCATTCGCAATTTTCCTTATGTGAATGCGAGGTTTCGGCGGCGTCCCGATCCATTACGTTTGCGGCGGATCGAGGCTCCACGTCAGTGGCTACATACCCGTCGGCGAATTGAAGCGAGCGCCGTGGCACCATTGTAGAAAGTTGTCCCGCGAAACGCGCGAGCGATAAGAAAGATAATAGCTGGCGCATGACCGACAGCGCGCTGAAAGCCGCGCGACAGCTCGGGCAGATCTCGCGGCATAGATGTCCCCGCTGGATCGTACCGGCGTCAAAAATGCGCCTCCATATCGGCAGCCTGAACATGGTTATCGCACCGGCGCGAGTTGCCAGCGTTATTTTGGCCGTCGAAGGTAACGCCAGTGCGCCGCGGCAATCGCGAGCCCAGACGGGCTCCAGCAAGCAGCGAGAAGCGGGCTGTCAGCGCGGCGCACATCCCGAAGACGGCGGAATACGCTGGGTAACCGGGCCAACGGCGTTCGACGGGACGCGGCGGCGCGGTTGGCGCGCCGTCACATCGCGTTCGCACGACTTTGCACGGCAGCAATCAAGCGGAGAAACGGATGACGATGGAACAGGCGGCACAAACAACGACGAGCAGGCCGAAGAAAACAATGCTGGTCCAACACGCGGACGTGCTCGTCACGATGGACGGCGCGCGGCGCGAACTGCGCGACGGCGGTCTCTATATCGAAGACAATCGCATTGTCGCGGTCGGGCCGACGGCGGAGCTGCCGCAAACGGCCGACGAAATACTCGACCTGCGCGGACACCTGGTGATTCCCGGCCTCGTGAACACGCATCACCACATGTACCAGAGCCTCACGCGCGCGGTTCCCGGCGCGCAGAACGCCGAGCTGTTCGGCTGGCTCACGAATCTGTACAAGGTGTGGGCGAACCTCACGCCGGAGATGATCGAAGTCTCCACATTGACGGCAATGGCCGAGCTGCTGCTGTCCGGTTGCACGACATCGAGCGACCATCTGTATATCTATCCGAACGGCAGCCGGCTCGACGACAGCATCGCCGCGGCGCGCCGTATCGGCATGCGTTTTCACGCGGCGCGCGGCAGCATGAGCGTCGGGCGAAAAGACGGCGGCTTGCCGCCCGATTCCGTGGTGGAGCGTGAAGCGGACATTCTGAAGGACACGCAACGCCTGATCGAGACGTATCACGACGACGGACGTTACGCGATGCTGCGCGTGGTCGTCGCGCCATGCTCGCCGTTTTCGGTGAGCCGTGATCTGATGCGCGAGTCGGCGGCGATGGCGCGGCACTACGGCGTCTCGCTGCACACGCATCTGGCCGAGAACACCAATGACGTGGAATACAGCCGCGAGAAGTTCGGCATGACGCCCGCGCAGTATGCGGAAGATCTCGGCTGGGTCGGGCGCGATGTATGGCACGCGCACTGCGTGCAACTCGACGACGCCGGCATCGAACTGTTCGCGCGCACCGGCACCGGCGTCGCGCACTGTCCGTGCTCGAACATGCGGCTCGCGTCGGGCATCGCGCCGGTCAGGCGGATGCGGCTCGCGGGCGTGCCGGTCGGTCTGGGCGTCGACGGTTGCGCGTCGAACGACGGCGCGCAGATGGTCGCCGAAGTGCGCCAGGCGTTGTTGTTGCAGCGCGTCGGTTTCGGCCCCGACGCGATGACCGCGCGCGGAGCCCTGGAAATCGCGACGCTCGGCGGCGCGAAGGTGCTCAATCGCGACGACATCGGCGCGCTGGCGCCGGGCATGGCGGCGGACTTCGTCTCGTTCGATCTCGGTCAGCCGCTCTTTGCGGGCGCATTGCACGACCCGGTCGCGGCGCTGGTATTCTGCGCGCCGTCGCAGGTGAGTCACAGCGTGATCGGCGGCAAGCTGGTGGTGAAGGACGGACGGTTGACCACGCTTGACCTGGAACCGGTCATCGGGCAGCACAACCGGTTGGCTAAGGCGCTTTACGAAGCGGCGGCGTGACGCAGGCGGATATCGGGCCGCGGCCCGACCCGTCATGCAGGCGCCGCCGGTCTCAAGGCTTGTCGATCAAGGTTTTGGTCGCTTCGGCGACGAGACTGCGCAGCCAGCGCACTTCGTCGGAATAATGCACGCGTTCGTGCCAGAGCTGGTAATACTGCATCGGCGGGAAATCGAGCGGCGCGGGCACCACGGTGAGCGGCAGGAATTTGGCGTAGTAATCCGCGAAGAGGCGCGTGGTCGTGAAAATGAGATCGGACTTGATCAGCACGTACGGCGCGAGATTGAAGTACGGCAACGTGACGACCACGTGGCGCTTTAACCGCTCGCGCGCGAGATGCACGTCGATCGCGCCGCGCTGGCCCACCGAATAGGGAGTCGGCGCGAGATGCGGCGCATTCAGATACTGGTCGAGCGTGAGCCCGCCGCGTTTGGCGAACGGATGCGCGTTGCTCATCAGGCAGACGATCTGATCGACGAACAGGTTCGACAGATGCAGCTGCTCCGGCGGTTCCGGCCAGTTGCCCACGACGATGTCGAGCTTGCCGTCTTCCAGCGCGAGTTCGTAGTCGAACGCGGGGCCGAGCGAATGAAATTCGAGCGTGGCGTTCGGCGCGGCCTGGCGGAAGCGTTCGACCACTGTCGGCACGAACAGCACGTTCAGATAGTCCGGGCAGCCGATCCGGTAACAGCGGATCGATGTCGCCGGATCGAAATTGTGCTGCTGGAACTTGATGCGCTCGATTTCCCGCAGCGCGTTCTGCACCGGTTCGAGCAGACGCAGGCCGTATTCGGTGGGCACCATGCCGGATTTGCCGCGCACGAGGAGCGGGTCGCCGGTGATGTCGCGCAGACGGCGCAGCGCCGCGCTGATGGCGGGTTGCGATTGATTCAGTTTGACGGCCGCGCGCGTGACGCTGCGCTCCATCAACAGGGTATGCAAGACGCGTAAAAGATAGGTATCGATCGCCTCGCGTTGCTGACTCATGACTTCTCCGAAATATATGTGCTGGCTGATCGAGTGGGCGTGGGGGTATATGCGTTTTAATATGAACGCGAGACTGCGTCAAGGGAGACATACCCGCAGAGCGCGCTGTGGCGCGGGTTTCGGGGAATTTTGTCGGCTCGACTGAGCGGGTCGAATTAGGTATTGTCATCCGGTTGTGGTGACGGATCGGCCGCCGGCAAGACGGACGACCGCACGGCAACCGCAGTCACTGGCGTACTACGGAATCACATGAGCGACTCTTCTTATAGCGACGGCGCCGCCGCGCAGCCGGCAGCGAGGCCGGAACAGGCGGCGCCCCGGCTGATGCTCAAGGGCATCACCAAACAATATCCGGCCGTGCGCGCCAACGACGACGTCACGCTGATCGTCGCGCCCGGCGAGATTCACGCCGTGCTCGGCGAGAACGGCGCCGGCAAAAGCACGTTGATGAAAATCATCTACGGCGCGGTTCGCCCCGACGCCGGCGAGATTCACTGGGAAGGCGAGGCGCTCGACATCGCGAGTCCGGCGGCCGCGCGCAAGCTCGGCATCGGCATGGTGTTCCAGCACTTTTCGCTGTTCGAGACGCTCACGGTCGGCGAAAACATCGCGCTCGCGCTCGACGAACCATTCGACCTGAAGGCGCTGTCCAAGCGCATCCGCGAAGTCTCCGCCGATTACGGCCTCGACATCGATCCGCAGCGCCATGTGCATAGCCTCACGGTGGGCGAGCGGCAGCGCGTGGAGATCGTGCGCTGCCTGTTGCAGAACCCGCGGCTTCTGATCATGGACGAGCCCACGTCCGTGCTCACGCCGCAGGCGGTGCGCAAGCTTTTCGCGACGCTGCGCCGGCTCGCCGCCGAGGGCTGCAGCATCCTCTACATCAGCCACAAGCTCGACGAGATCCAGGAACTGTGCGACACCGCCACGGTGATGCGCGGCGGTCGCGTGACCGGCCACGTCACGCCGAAAGAGGAAACGCATGCCTCGCTCGCGCAATTGATGGTCGGCCATTCGCTGCCCGACTACACGCGCCGCGAGCACAATCCGGGCGCCGTGCTGCTCGACGTGAAGGCGCTGTCGGTGGAAAGCGACGACCCGTTCGGCACCTCGCTCGACAACGTGTCGTTCGCCGTGCACGCGGGCGAGATTTTCGGCATCGCGGGCGTCTCGGGCAACGGCCAGGCGGAACTGCTGTCCGCGCTGTCCGGCGAAAAGCGCGGCGCGAACAAGCATTCCGCCTCCTCGGTCACGATCTGCGGCAAGCCCGCGGGGCGTCTCGGCGCGGGCGGCCGGCGCGCGCTCGGCTTTGGCTTCGTGCCCGAGGAGCGGCTGGGCCGCGGCGCGGTGCCCGCCATGACGCTCTCGGAAAATGCGCTGCTGACCGCGCATCGGCAGAAGATGGTGAGTTCGGGGTGGATCAAGGCGGGCGCGATGCGCGCGTTCGCGAGACGCTGCATCGAAGCCTTCGACGTGCGTTGCGGCGGCTCCGAAGCGCTCGCGCAAAGCCTGTCGGGCGGCAATCTGCAGAAGTACATCGTGGGCCGCGAGATTCTGCAGGCGCCCAAGGTGCTGGTGGTCGCGCAGCCCACATGGGGCGTCGATGTCGGCGCGGCCGCGTTCATTCGCCAGCAACTGCTCGATTTGTCGGCGCGCGGCGTCGCGATCCTCGTGATCTCGGAGGAGTTGGAGGAGCTATTCGACATCTGCGACCGGATCGCGGTGCTCGCGGGCGGCAGGCTCTCGCCGGTGCGCACGACGGGCGCGACCAATGCCGAGGAAATCGGCCGCTGGATGGCGGGCCTGTTTGGCGGCCGCGAAGGCGCGGCGCCTTCAGCCGGGCATCCGGCGCGCGTTTAAGACGCGCGCGCCCCGCGACCCAAATCAGAACACGACAATTCACACGCTACCCATGATTCTTCCGTATCGACTCGAAGCGCGCACGACGCCCTCGCGCACCATGCAGCTGGCCGTGCCGCTGATCGCCGCTCTGCTCACGCTGGCCATTGGCTTCGTGATATTCGGGCTTGTCGGCCGCGATCCGCTGCAAGCCATGCACGCGTTTTTCATCGAACCGCTGTCCAGCGTGAACGGCTGGGCGGAGCTGCTGCTCAAGGCGTCGCCGCTGTGTCTGATCGGCCTTGGTCTCGCCGTCGGCTACCGCGCGAATGTCTGGAACATCGGCGCGGAAGGGCAGATGCTGCTCGGCGGGATTGCCGCGAGCGGCGTCGCGATCTATTTCGATCAGGCCACCGGCTGGTGGATCTTGCCGCTGATGATGCTCGCCGGCGCGATCGGCGGCATGTTCTGGGCGGCGATTCCGGCGCTCCTGAAAAGCCGCTTCAACACCAACGAGATTCTCGTGAGCCTGATGCTCACGTATGTGGCGACGCAACTACTGATCTATCTGGTGAGCGGCCCGTGGCGCGATCCGCAGGGCATGAATTTTCCGCTCTCGGAAATGTTCAGCGGCGACGCGCTGTACCCGACGTTCTATGGCGACTGGCATTGGAAATGGCTGCGCGGCACGCGGCTCAATGCGTCGGTGTTCATCACGCTGGCCGCGATTCCGCTCGTGTGGCTCTTCATGCGCAAGAGCTTTGCGGGCTACCGGATGAACGTCGGCGGCCTCGCGCCGCTCGCCGCGCGCTACGCGGGCTTTTCCGATAAGAAAACCATCTGGATGTCGCTGCTCATCAGCGGCGGGTTGGCCGGTCTTGCGGGCATGGGCGAAATTGCCGGCCCGATCGGCCAGTTGCAGGCGACGTGGTCGCCCGGTTACGGCTTCACCGCGATCATTGTCGTGTTCGTCGGGCGGCTGCATCCGGTCGGCATCGTGCTCGCGAGTCTGCTGATGGCGCTGCTGTACCTCGGCGGCGAAGCGGTGCAGACCTCGATGCAACTGCCGCAGGCGCTTTCCGGCGTGTTCCAGGGGCTGCTGCTGTTCTGCCTGCTGGGCGCCGATCTGTTCGTGAATTACCGTGTGCGCCGGCGCTCCGTTGCCGCGCAAGCCCGCTGACCCGTCTACCGCTTCGCTGCCGCATTCCATGGATATTCAACAAGCCAGCGCGCTCACCTCGAGCGCCGTCACCGCCGCGATTCCGCTGATGTTCGCGGGCGCGGGCGAACTCGTCGCCGAAAAGTCGGGCGTGCTCAACCTCGGCGTGGAAGGCATGATGCTGATGGGCGCCGTGTCCGGCTACGCGGTCACCGCGATCACCGGCAACCCGTGGCTCGGCGTGCTCGCCGCCGTCGGCGCGGGCCTCGCGATGTCGCTGCTGTTCGCGTTTCTCACGCTCACCATGCTCGCCAATCAGGTCGCCACCGGCCTTTCCCTGACCATCTTCGGCATCGGCCTGTCCGCGTATGTCGGCAAGCCGTACACGTCGGCGGCGGTGCGCGCGACGATCGACACATGGACCATTCCTGGTCTTTCGAAAATTCCGGTGCTCGGGCCCGCTCTCTTCAGCCTCACGCCGCTCGATTACCTCGCGTTCCTGATGTTCGCCGCGATCGGCTGGTTCCTGTACCGCACGCGCGCGGGGCTCGTGCTGCGCTCGGTCGGCGAGTCGCCGCAGGTCGCGCATTCGGTCGGCTTTCCGGTGGTCGGCGTGCGCTACGGCGCGGTCGCTTTCGGCGGCGGCATGGCGGGCCTCGCGGGGGGGTACTACTCGATCGTCAACCTGCATCTGTGGCAGGAAAACCTGACTTCGGGGCGCGGCTGGATCGCGCTCGCGCTCGTCGTGTTCGCGACGTGGCGCCCTGGGCGTCTGCTGATTGGCGCGTTGCTGTTCGGCGCGGTCACGGGGCTGCAGTTTTACGCACAGGCCATCGGCATGCCGGTTCCGACGCAATTCCTCGCGATGCTCCCGTACGTCGCCACGGTCGTCGTGCTCGTGCTGATCTCGCGCAATCCGAACACGATTCGCCTGAATGCGCCGGCCTCGCTCGGCAGGCCGTTTTTCTCGGCGGGCTGAGGCGTCGCCTGATTGCCCGCTTTTATGACCCAACACGTTTCAATGACCGGACCCACACGACTGGAGAAAACAACATGAAGAGAAGAAATCTGCTGACCGCTTTCGCCTGGGGCGCGGCCTCGCTCGCGCTGGCTGCGCCGCTTGCGCAGTCCGCGCGGGCGGCGGACGCGCCGGGCGTCGCGTTCGTCTATCTCGGCAATCCGGGCGATGCCGGCTGGACCTTCGCGCACGATCAGGGTTCGAAGGAAGCCGAGGCGAAGTTCGGCAATAAGGTCAAGATCACGCGCATCGAGAACGTGCCCGAATCGGCCGACTCGGAACGCGTGTTCCGCGATCTGGCGAACAAGGGCAACAAGATCATCATCGGGTCGAGCTTCGGCTATCAGGACTTCGAGCTGAAGGTCGCGAAGGATTTCCCGGACACCGTGTTCCTGCACGCGACCGGCTACAAGAAGGCGCCGAACTTCGGCACCTATGACGTGCGCATGTATCAGGGCGCCTATCTCGCCGGCGTCGCCGCGGGCTACGTGACGAAGACGAACACGCTCGGTTTCGTCGCGTCGGTGCCGATTCCGGAAGTCGTGCGCAACATCAACGCGTACACGCTCGGCGCGCGTTCGGTCAATCCGAAGGTGCATACGAAGGTCATCTGGATCAATAGCTGGTTCGATCCGGGTAAGGAAAAGCAGGCCGCTGAAACGCTGATCGGCCAGGGCGCGGACGTGCTGCTGCAGAACACCGATTCGAGCGCGACGCTCGCGACGGCGTCCGAGAAGCACGTGCATGCGTTCGGCTGGGATTCGGACATGAAAAAGTTCGGCCCTGACGCGCATCTGGGCTCGGTGGTCGCGCACTGGGGCGTGTACTACAACGCGGCGATCCAGCAGGTGCTCGACGGCAAGTGGAAGAACGACCCGGTGTGGTGGGGCATTCCGCAGAAGGCCGTCAATCTGGAAGATCTGAATACGTCGGTGATTTCGGCCGACGCGCAGAAGAAAGTGGCCGCGAAGCGCGAGGAACTGGCGGGCGGCAAGTGGGATGTGTTCTCCGGCCCGATCAAGGATCAATCCGGCGCGGTGAAGGTGCCGGGCGGCAAGACGCTGAGCGATCCGGAATTGCAACGTCTGAACTGGTACGTCGAGGGCGTGGACGGTTCCTTGCCGAAGTAAGACTTTTGCGTTTCGGCGGCGGATGGCTTGAATCGCCGCCGTCAGAAAGAGCTACGTTCGCTGTCGGGAACGCAGCTCGTTTGTTTCGCTCGTGCTGAGTTGCGGCGCGCGCCGCGCTTCGTCAATCGATGCGCAGGCCGACCTTGATCGTCACCTGCCAGTACGCCACCTTGTCGTTCTCGATCTGGCCCCGTGTTTCCGTCACTTCGAACCAATGCAGATTGCGTAGCGTTTTCGACGCTTTGGTGATCGCGGTGCTGATGGCGTCGTCAATCGATTTCGTCGATGAGCCGGTCAGTTCGATCTGCTTGTAGACGTGGTCTGACATGAAGTTCTCCTTTGATCTTCGTTGACGTTCAAAGAGTATAGGTAACGGAATCGGGTAAGGACGCCCGCCGCGCGAACGAGTGATGCCGCACGTCGCGTGCCCGCCGGACGGCCCGTTATGATGTCCGTCCGACGCAATCTGAAAATCCGATGAGGTGACAAAAGTGGAAATTGGTTTTTGCGGTCCCGGCCTGATGGGCGCGCCGATGATCCGGCATCTGCTGCGCGCGGGGCATACCGTGCGCGTCTGGAATCGCACGCGGGCCAAGGCCGAGGCGTTGGCTGCCGAAGGCGCGCAGGTGGTCGACGCGCCGCGTGAACTGGCCACGCGCTGTGAAGCGGTGCTGCTGTGTCTCGCGGATGCGCCGGCGGTCGAGGAAACCGTATTCGGCGCGGCAGGGCTGCTGGGCGGCGCCAACCCGGCAGAGCCGCTCCGCGTGCGCTGGATCGTCGATCATTCGAGCATTCCGCCCGCGGCGACGCGTGCGTTGGCGCTGCGCGCGGCAGCGGTTTCGAGTGGAGCGACGGACCACGCCACCAACCAGTCGGGCGCCGGCTGGATCGACGCGCCCGTGTCGGGCGGCGTCGCGGGAGCGCAAGCTGGCACGCTCGCCGTGATGGCCGGCGGCGCGGCCGCGGACGTCGACGCGATCAAGCCCTTGCTCGCCGCGTATGCGGCGCGCGTGACGCACATGGGCGACGTCGGCGCCGGACAGACGGCCAAGCTTTGCAATCAGACCATCGTGACCGCGACGATCGCGGCGATTGCCGAGGCGGTGAGCCTTGCCGAGCGCAGCGGCATCGACGCCGCGCGGCTCACCGAGGCGCTCGCCGGCGGCTGGGCCGATTCCGTGCTGCTGCAAACCTTCGTGCCGCGCATGACGCAAAGCGGCCTCGCGCCGATTGGCGCTTTGCGTACCTTTCAGAAGGACGTCGACACCGTCGCGGCCACCGCATATGAGACGGGCACGCCGATGCCCGTGTCGGCGACGGTCCAGCAATTGCTGCGGCTCGGTGCGGCAATGGGGCTCGGCGAGGCCGACCTGTCCGCGTTCGTCGACGTTTTGCAGACGCCGCGCGGCGGCGCCGGCCGCTAGCGTGCGGCGCGCGGGTCGAATTCTCGATAACCTGCTAAAATAGTCGGTTTTTCGCCCGTATCACATTCAAAGGGACGCGCCGTGCTGTCTACTGCCAATATCACCATGCAATTCGGGCCGAAGCCCCTCTTCGAGAACATCTCGGTCAAATTCGGGGGCGGGAATCGCTATGGCCTGATCGGTGCGAACGGCTGCGGCAAATCCACCTTCATGAAGATTCTGGGTTCCGACCTGGAACCGAGTTCGGGCAACGTCATGCTCGAGCCGAACGTGCGCCTCGGTAAGCTGCGCCAGGATCAGTTCGCATACGAAGACGTGCGCGTGCTCGACGTCGTGATGATGGGCCACGCCGAAATGTGGGCCGCCATGACCGAGCGCGACGCGATCTACGCGAATCCCGACGCGACGGACGACGACTACATGCACGCCGCCGAACTCGAAGCGAAGTTCGCCGAATACGACGGCTATACGGCCGAAGCGCGCGCGGGCGAGCTGCTGCTCGGCATCGGCATCGCGATCGAAGATCACAACGGCCCGATGAGCAACGTCGCGCCTGGCTGGAAACTGCGCGTGCTGCTCGCGCAGGCGCTGTTCTCGAAGCCGGACGTGCTGCTGCTCGACGAACCGACCAACAACCTGGACATCAACTCGATCCGTTGGCTGGAAGACGTGCTCAACCAGTACAACTCGACGATGATCATCATCTCGCACGACCGCCACTTCCTGAACCAGGTGTGCACGCACATGGCGGACATGGACTACGGCACGCTGAAGGTCTATCCGGGCAATTACGACGACTACATGCTCGCCAGCACGCAGGCGCGAGAGCGTCAGCAGGCCGCCAACGCGAAGGCGAAGGAGCGCGTGGCCGACCTGCAAGACTTCGTGCGCCGCTTCTCGGCGAACAAGTCGAAGGCGCGCCAGGCGACCAGCCGTCTGAAGATGATCGACAAGATCAAGATCGAGGAATTCAAGCCGTCGTCGCGGCAGAATCCGTTTATCCGCTTCGAATTCGAGAAAAAGCTGCACAACATCGCGGTCGTCGCGGACAGCATCTCGAAGAAATACGAGCGCAGCATCTTCAATAACTTCAGCATCAGCGTGCAGCCGGGCGAGCGCATTGCGATCATCGGCGAGAACGGCGCGGGCAAGACCACGCTGCTGCGTTCGCTGCTCGGCAATCTGCAACTCGATCACGGCTCGGTGAAGTGGGCCGAGAACGCGAACGTCGGCTACATGCCGCAGGACACGTACGAAGAGTTTCCGGGCGACGTCACGCTGATGGAATGGATCGACGGCTATCGCCAGGAAGGCGACGACGAGCAGATGGTGCGCGGCACGCTCGGCCGGCTGCTCTTCAACGCTGACGACATCCGCAAGTCGGTCAAGGTGCTGTCGGGCGGCGAGAAGGGCCGCATGATCTGGGGCAAGCTGATGCTCGGCCGCCACAACGTGCTGCTGATGGACGAGCCCACCAATCACATGGACATGGAGTCGATCGAGTCGCTGCAAATCGCGCTCGACAAGTTCGAAGGCACGCTGATTTTCGTCTCGCACGACCGCGAATTCGTGAGCGGCCTCGCGAACCGGGTTATCGAAGTGAAGACGAATGGCACGCTGCACGACTTCGGCGGCAATTACGAGGACTTCCTCGCGAGCCAGGGCGTGCAGTAACGGTCCCACAGGTCTCGCATCGGCCGGCTGAATCCGCTCACCCGGCAGCCGGTTGCTCAAACGCAAAAGCCCGCTTTTCAAGCGGGCTTTTTTCATGGCGCGCGCGTTGCGCTCGGGCCCTTGGCACGACGCTGGCTAAAATAGAACAACCACCAACCGAACCTTGGGGCCGACCATCATGAAGATTTACGACAAACTCTATATCGACGGCAAATGGATTGCGCCCTGCGGCACGGGCACGATCGACGTGATCGACTCCGGAACCGAGGAGGTGATGGGACGCATCCCGGAAGGCGTCGAGGCCGATGCCGAAAGCGCGATTGCCGCCGCCCGCGTGGCCTTCGACGGTTGGGCCGCGACGCCTGCCGCGCAGCGCGGCGAGTATCTTGAGAAGATAGCGGCGAATCTCAAAGCCCGCACCGAGGAACTGGCCGCGCTGATCGCCGGCGAAGTCGGCATGCCGCTCAAGCTCGCGCGCGCGATCCAGGTCGGCAGTCCGGTATACAACTGGGGCGCGTATGCGAAGCTCGCGAGCAGCTTCCAGTTCGAGCAGCGTGTCGGCAATTCACTCGTCGTGCGTGAGCCGGTCGGCGTGGTCGCGGCCATCACACCGTGGAACTATCCGCTCAATCAGATCACGCTGAAGGTTGCGGCGGCGCTCGCGGCGGGCTGCACCGTGGTGCTGAAGCCGTCGGAGATCGCGCCGCTCAATGCCTTCGTGCTCGCGGAAGCCATTCACGAAGCCGGGCTGCCCGCGGGCGTGTTCAATCTCGTGAGCGGCTATGGGCCGGTGGTCGGCGAAATTCTGGCGAGCCATCCATCGGTCGATATGGTGTCGTTTACCGGTTCCACGCGCGCCGGCAAACGCGTGTCGGAACTGGCGTCGGCGACGATCAAACGGGTCGCGCTCGAACTGGGCGGCAAATCAGCCGCGCTCATTCTCGACGACGCCGATTTCGCCGCCGCGATCAAAGGCACCGTGGGCGCGTGCTTCCTGAATTCGGGGCAAACCTGTTCGGCGCACACGCGCATGCTGGTGCCCGAAGCCCGCTACGACGAAGCGCGAGCGCTCGCGAAAGAGGCCGCGGACAGCTATACCGCCGGCGATCCGCGCAATGAGAAGACGCGCCTCGGGCCATTGGCCTCGGCAGTGCAGCAGACGCGCGTGCAGCAGTACATCGCGAAGGGAATCGAGGAGGGCGCGGAACTCGTGACCGGCGGTGCAGGGTTGCCTGACGGTGTGTCGAAGGGCTTCTTCGTCAAACCGACCGTGTTCGGCCGCGTGCATCCGAAGGCGACGATCGCGCAGGAGGAAATCTTCGGACCGGTCCTGTCCATTCTCACCTACAAGAACGAAGAAGAAGCGATTCGGATTGCCAACGATTCCCCGTATGGACTCGGCGGCGCGGTGTGGGCCGGCAGCGACGAACGCGCGGCCGCCGTCGCGCGGCGCATCCGCACAGGCCAGGTGGACATCAACGGCGGCGCGTGGAATATGGCCGCGCCGTTCGGCGGCTTCAAGCAGTCGGGCTTCGGGCGCGAAAACGGCGTTTATGGGCTGGAGGAATATCTGGAACTGAAGTCCATGCAATTCAAAGTCTGATCGGAATGACGCGCATCAACGACGCGGCGGTTGCCGCCGTGTCGCGCGCGCGCCGATTGATCTGAAGCAACCCCGGCTGCGCCCGCGCGGCGATGATCAGCGGTTTCATCATCGTCCGTCGGGGCAGCTATGCTTAACTCTCACTCCTTTTCGCCGCTGGTCATTCGCGGCCGCTCGTTACTGCCGATCGTCCAGGGCGGCATGGGCGTCGGCGTCTCGGCGCACCGGCTGGCAGGCAGCGTCGCGCGCGAGGGCGCGCTCGGCACCATCGCGAGCATCGACCTGCGCCATCATCATCCGGATCTCGTCGAGCGCTGCCGGCAGTCGCCCGAGCGCGCCACGCTCGAAGCCGCGAACCTCGCCGCGCTCGCGCGCGAAATCGGTTCGGCCAAGGCGCTCGGCGAAGGCCGCGGCATGATCGCCGTCAACGTGATGAAAGCCGTCAGCGCGCAGGCAGACTATGTGCGCGTGGCGTGCGAAAGCGGCGCCGACGCGATCGTGATGGGCGCGGGACTGCCGCTCGACTTGCCCGACATGACGCAAGGCCACGACATCGCGCTGATTCCGATCCTGTCGGACAGCCGCGGCGTCGCGCTCGTGCTCAAGAAGTGGATGAAGAAAGGGCGCTTGCCCGACGCCGTGGTCATCGAGCAGCCGGCGCATGCGGGCGGGCATCTCGGCGTCACGAACCTCGCCGATATGAACGACGAACGCTTCCAGTTCGCGCGCATTCTCGAAGAACTCGACGCCGTGTTCGCGTCGCTCGGCATCGCGCGCCGCGACGTGCCGTTGATTCTCGCGGGCGGCATCAATAGTCACGAGGCCGTGCGCGCGCTGCTGAACGCGGGCGCGAACGGCGTGCAGCTCGGCACGCCGTTCGCCGTCACCGAGGAAGGCGACGCGCATCCGAACTTCAAGCGCGTGCTGGCCGAGGCCGCGCCGGAAGACATCGTCGAATTTGTCAGCGTGACGGGCTTGCCCGCGCGCGCCGTGAAAACGCCGTGGCTCACGCGCTATTTGCGGCACGAAAACCGGATACGCGAGAAGGTCGGCGCGCTCAGGCACGCGTGCCCGACCGCGCTGGAATGCCTCAACGTGTGCGGTTGGCGCGACGGCGTCGAGAGGTTCGGCCATTTCTGCATCGATACGCGGCTGGCGGCGGCGTTGCGCGGCGACGTGGCCAACGGCCTTTTCTTCCGCGGCAAGGAGGCGCTGCCCTTCGGCAGCGCGATTCGCAGCGTGCACGATCTGATCGAACTGCTGCTGACCGGCGCAACGCGGCCGGCTGTCGCAGGGCGCTTCGCATTTTCCCTCGGTTGATGCGAGTCAACTTGTCGCGCGGCGAGCGCTTGGACAATCCCCTTCTCGAAACGAGGTCGTTAACAATAAAGGGATGGATATGAACCGCTCGCTCAGGAAAACAATCAGGACTGCTGCCGTCGTGTCGGCGCTGCTAGGCGGGGCC
Source organism: Paraburkholderia sp. MPAMCS5 (assembly GCF_036016995.1). NCBI lineage: Bacteria > Pseudomonadati > Pseudomonadota > Betaproteobacteria > Burkholderiales > Burkholderiaceae > Paraburkholderia > Paraburkholderia sp. MPAMCS5. The sequence continues at coordinate 85,623 of NZ_JAYXBK010000003.1, read as the reverse complement.
ATACTGGCTCCGCAAGCGCAAGCGCAAGCGCAAGCGCAAGCGCAAGCGCAAGCCGTCGGCGACGACGCCATGACCGGCATTCACGCCGGCGACGTGCTCGTGCGTCTGCGCGCGATCAGCATCATGCCGGTCGCCCATACCTCAGGGACGTTGTCCGCGCTGAACGTGGGCGTCAACAATGCGACCGTGCCGGAGCTGGATCTGACCTACATGATCCGCGACGACCTCGGCGTCGAACTGATTCTCGGCACCTCGCGTCATCAGCTCACGTCGAGCATCGGCAATCTCGGCGGCGTGAACGTATTGCCGCCGACGCTATTGCTGCAATATCACTTCAATCACGCGGGGCGCGTGCGTCCGTATGTCGGCGCGGGTCTCAATTACACGCTGTTCTACAACAACGGTCTGCATGCCGGCGGCCAGCCGGTGTCGATCAACAATCACAGCTTCGGTCCGGCATTGCAGGCAGGCGTCGATGTGCAGGTGACCAGGTCGCTTTTCGTCAACGCGGACATCAAGAAAATCTGGATGCACACGGATGCCGCGCTCGACGCTCAGCCGCTGGGCCGCGTGAGCATCGATCCGGTGGTGGTGGGCGTGGGCGTCGGGATGCGCTTCTAGGCGCGTCGGCGTGGGCTCGCGCGGGTTCGCGTGAGTTTGCGCGCGGCACTTGCGCCGCGCCGTCCCGCGAGCTTCTTAAAGCTTGTCGTTCTGGAAACGCATGGCCGTGCCTTCCTGCTCGATGCGCACCCACACGGCCTGTTTTTCCTCGTCGCTCAAAAAGACCCAGTTGGACACTTCGCCGGCCGTGCGGCCGCAGCCTTTGCAGATGTCGTCGAAAAGGGTCGAGCAGACGCCGATGCACGGGCTGTCGGGAAGAGCGTGAAGATTTGAAGCCATCGGGAACCTTGCGGCAGGAATGCGGAGTTCCGCTATGTTAACCGATACGCGTCGCGCGCCCGGCCGAACCGGGTGCCGAAGCGCCGCGCCCAGGCGTTCAATTGCCGAACGCGACCTGCCACAGCAGCGCGCCATTGAGCATGATGATGAAAGCCGCCGACAGCCACGCGAGCACGAGCGGCACGCCACGCACGCGCCAGCCGCGCATGAGCTGCGCATCGGATGCATAGCGGATCAGCGGCACCACCGCCAGCGGCAATTGCAGGCTCAGCACGACCTGGCTCGCCACCAGCAACTGATTGGAACCCGCCTGGCCGAACATCGTGACGGCGACGAGCGCCGGCCCGATCGCGAGCGCACGCGTGAGCAGCGCACGCTTCCAGCGCGGCAGGCGCAGTTGCAGAAAACCTTCCATCACCGCCTGACCCGCCAGCGTGCCGGTGACGGTCGCGCTCAGGCCGCAGGCGAGCAGCGCCGCCGCGAACAGAATGCCGGCCCAGCGCGTGCCGACAAGCGGGGCGATCAGGCGATGCGCGTCGGCGAGATCGGTGACATCGCGATGGCCGCTCGCGTAGAACACCGCCGCCGCGACAATCAGCAGCGCCGCGTTGATCACCAAAGCGAACAACAGCGAGCCGAACGTGTCGAGATTGACGACATGCAGCGCGGCCCTGATCTGGGCGTCGCTGCTTTCGGGCGCATGGTGTTTCACGAGGAACGAGTGCAGATAGAGGTTGTGCGGCATCACCGTCGCGCCGACGATGCCCGCCGCCAGCCACAGCATGCCCGCGTTGCGCAACAACTCGACGCTCGGCGCGGTGCCCGCCAGCGCCGCGTGCCAGTCCGGCCGCGCGAGCGCCAGTTCGATCACGAAGCATAGTCCGACGAAGCCGATAAGAAGCGCGATCACCGCTTCGAGCTTGCGGCCGCCGATCTGCTGGAGCGCGAGCAGCGCGAACGTGCAGACCGCCGACATCAGCACGCCGACGGTCAGCGAGACGCCGAGCAGCAATTGCAGCGCGACGGCGCTGCCGACCACCTCCGCGACATCGCAGGCGATGATCGCGACCTCGCTCGTCAGCCACAGAACGATCGTGCGGCGCCGGCTCGAACGCTCGCGGCAGACTTGCGCGAGGTCGCGGCCCGTCACGACGCCGAGCCGCGACGACAGCCATTGCAGCAGCATCGCCATCAGGCTCGACAGCACGACCATGCCGAGCAGCCGGTAGCCGTAGCCTGCGCCCGCGCCGAGCGCGGTCGCCCAGTTGCCCGGATCGATATAGCCGACAGCGATCAGCGCCCCCGCGCCGACGAACGAGAACCAGTGCGCGGGAACCCCTTCCGGCAGGCGTCGGCGGCGGGTGGGGCGCAGAGCGGACGGATTCGTGTTCATGAATGCCTGAGGTGGAGGACTGCCTGTTTTCGCAAGGCGCGTGCCCGCGAGGGCTTGGCGCCGCCATCGGAAGCCGCCGCCTCGCGAGGCCTCTTCTTAAGCTCATTGTCAGCTATTGTGCGCCGTCGAACGACAGCATGCTGGCGCGCGATCCGGGCGCGAGCCGCATGCGATGGCCGCGCGAGACCGTCGGGCATCGACGGCATGGCTGTCGACATGCGCCAACCTCCTGTCGGCAAGCTGACAGCCGCGCGAGCCACGGTTTTTTTTGGGTGGACACATGCCGATAACCCGCTAAAATTGCGCCGCATTTTGCGGCGGCGCGGCTGACGCTGTACCGTTTGCGCGACAATGCGGCAATTTTTTTGGACCGCGCACTAATTAATGGTAGTTTTCGGGTTTTTCAGGGGAGCCGTGAGCGCGGTGTGAGCACTGCATCGCGGCATGCGTGAGGACGGCCGGCCAACCGGTCAGGATCGGAGAACGGAATGAAAAGACGGGTAGTGGGGCAAGTGGCTGCGCTGGTCTTGTGCGCGGCGCCGTGGCTGACGGCTGCAGCGAAGGATACGCAGCTCAACGTGTATAACTGGTCCGATTACATCGCCAAGGACACCATTCCGAACTTCAGCAAGCAGACCGGCATTCAGGTCAAGTACGACAACTACGACAGCGACGACACGCTGCAAGCCAAGCTGCTGACCGGCAACTCCGGCTACGACATCGTGGTGCCGACCAGCAACTACGCCGGCAAGCAGATCGCGGCCGGCATCTTCGCGCCGCTCGACAAATCGAAGCTGCCGAACCTCAAGTACCTCGATCCTTCGCTGATGGCACTTGTGGCCGGCGCCGATCCGGGCAACAAGTACGCGGTGCCCTGGGCCTACGGCACGACCGGTCTCGGCTACAACGTCACGAAAGCCCAGCAGATTCTCGGCAAGAACGTGCCGCTCGATAACTGGGACATTCTCTTCAAGCCGGAAAACATCTCGAAGCTGAAGGCGTGCGGCGTGTCCGTGCTCGATGCGCCGGACCAGATGTTCGCCGCCGCGCTGCATTACATTGGTAAAGATCCGATGAGCACGAACCCGGCCGACTACCGCGCCGCGCTCGCCATGCTGAAAAAGATCCGCCCGTATATCACGCAGTTCAACTCGTCGGGCTATATCAACGACCTGGTCGGCGGCGACGTCTGCTTCGCCTACGGCTGGTCGGGCGACGTCGTGATCGCGAAGCATCGCGCGGTCGAGGCGAAGAAGTCCTACAAGATCGAGTATTACATTCCGAAGGGTGGCGCACCCGTCTGGTTCGACGTGATGGCAATTCCGAAGGACGCGAAGAACAAGGAAGCCGCGCTCGAGTGGATCAACTACATCGAGACGCCGCAAGTGCACGCCGCGATCACGAACGCCGTCTACTATCCGAGCGCGAACGTCGAAGCGCGCAAGTATGTGGACAAGGACGTCGCGAACGATCCGGCGGTGTATCCGTCGCCGGAAGTCATCAAGACGCTGTTCCTGCTCAAGCCGCTGCCGCCGGAAATCCAGCGGCTGCAAACGCGGCTGTGGACCGAGTTCAAGTCCGGCCGCTGATTCGCGGCACAGTGCACGCGTAAGCATCATCAAGAAGCCCTCGGTGTTCACCGGGGGCTTTGTTCGTCAAATGCCAGAGTAGAGCCTTATGATGAGTAGTGAGCAGTCGGGCGCGGCGGGCGCGCCGTCCGCCGGCGCCGCCGTGAACGACGCAGCCGATCATTTCGTGCGGATCGTCGACGTCGTGAAGAAGTTCGGCGACACCGTGGCGGTCAAGGAAGTCAATCTGTCGGTGAAGAAGGGCGAGCTGTTTGCGCTGCTCGGCAGTTCCGGCTGCGGCAAGTCGACCTTGCTGCGCATGCTGGCGGGGCTCGAAAGCGTGACCTCGGGCAAGATCCTGATCGACGGCGAAGATCTCGCGCAACTGCCGCCGTATCGCCGGCCGGTCAACATGATGTTCCAGTCGTACGCGCTCTTTCCGCATATGACGGTCGAGGCGAACGTCGCCTTCGGTCTCAAGCAGGAAGGCGTGGCCAAGGCCGAATTGCAGGAGCGCGTGCACACCGCGCTCGAACTCGTGCAGATGGGCCGTTTCGCGAAGCGCAAGCCGCATCAGCTTTCCGGCGGCCAGCAACAGCGCGTCGCGCTGGCGCGCTCGCTGGTGAAGCGGCCGAAGCTGCTGCTGCTCGACGAGCCGATGTCCGCGCTCGACAAGCAGATTCGCCAGCGCACGCAGATTGAACTCGTCAATATTCTCGACAAGGTCGGCGTGACCTGCATCATGGTCACGCACGATCAGGAAGAAGCCATGACCATGGCGAGCCGTCTCGCGGTGATGAGCGAAGGCGAGATCGTGCAGCTCGGCACGCCGCATGAGGTCTACGAGTATCCGAATAGCCGCTTTTCGGCGGAGTTTATCGGCTCGACCAATCTGTTCGAAGGCCGCACGGTTGAAGACGAGCCCGATCACGTCTTTATCGACACGCCCGATCTCACTTGCCGCCTCTATGTGAGCCACGGCATCACAGGGCCGCTCGGCATGCCGGTGACTATTTCGGTGCGGCCCGAGCGCATCGCGCTCACGCGCAAGCCGCCCGAAGGCGCGTACAACTGGGGCAAGGGCGTCGTCACGAATATCGCGTACATGGGCGGCTATTCGCTGTATCACGTGAAGCTCGACGGCGGCAAGACGGTGATCGCCAACGTGACGAGTCTCGCGCTGACGGAGATCGACACGCCGACCTGGGGCGACGAAGTGTACGTGCGCTGGAGCGCCTCGGCTGGTGTGGTGCTGACGTCATGAAGCGCCCGTCCAGTTCGTTCCTCAGCTGGCCGGTGCGGCGTTTCAGGCTGACCGGCCGCACGGCGGTGGTGGCCGGCCCGTTCACCTGGCTGCTGCTGTTTTTTCTGGTGCCGTTTCTGCTGGTCGTGAAGATCAGTTTTGCCGACTTGCAACTCGGCATTCCGCCGTACACGGAGCTGACCAGCTTCGTAGACGGCGCGCTCAATATCAAGCTCGATCTGGCGCATTACGCGTTTCTCGTCACGGACAGCCTGTATTTCGCAACCTACGTGAATTCCGTGGTGGTCGCCGCGATCTCGACGCTGCTGTGTCTGCTGATCGGTTATCCGATGGCGTATTACATCGCGCGTTCCAATCCGGCTCGGCGCAATCTGCTGATGATGGCCGTCATGCTGCCTTTCTGGACGTCGTTTCTGATTCGCGTGTATGCATGGATCGGCATTCTGAAAAACAACGGGCTCCTGAATAATTTTCTCATGTCGATGGGCCTGATTCATTCGCCGATCGAGCTATATCACACGAATACCGCGGTTTATATCGGCATGGTGTATTCGTATTTGCCGTTCCTCGTGATGCCGCTGTACGCGCATCTCGTGAAAATGGACATGACTTTGCTCGAAGCCGCTTACGACCTCGGCGCGAAGCCGTGGAAGGCGTTCTGGCAGATCACGTTGCCGCTTTCGAAGAACGGCATTATCGCCGGTTGTCTGCTGGTATTTATTCCCGCAGTGGGCGAATACGTGATTCCGGAATTGCTGGGCGGCGCGAATACGCTGATGATCGGCCGCGTGATGTGGAATGAGTTCTTCGACAACGCCGACTGGCCGATGGCTTCGGCTGTGACGTGTGCAATGGTGTTGCTGTTGCTGGTGCCGATGGCGTTTTTCCAGTACGCGCAGGCGAAGGCGATGGAGGAAAGACGCTGATGAAGCCAAACCGGTTTTTGCAGTTCACGGCATTGACGTTGGGCTTTCTGTTTCTGTATGTGCCGATCATCAGTCTGATTGTGTATTCGTTCAACGAATCGCAACTCGTGACGGTATGGACGCGCTTTTCCACGCGCTGGTACGAGGCGTTGCTGCACGACGACGAACTGATTGCGGCGGCGTGGTTGTCGTTGAGAGTGGCGCTGCTGACGGCGTTTGCGTCGGTGATTATCGGCACGTGGGCGGGTTTCGTGCTCGCGCGCATGGGGCGCTTTCGCGGTTTCACGCTGTACACCGGCATGATTAACGCACCGCTGGTGATTCCCGAGGTGATTCAGGGCATTTCGCTGCTGCTCCTCTTTATCGAAATGGCGAAGTGGCTCGGATGGCCTGCGGGGCGCGGCATTTTCACGATCTGGATCGGACACGTGATGCTGTGCATTTCGTACGTGGCGATTATCGTGCAGTCGCGCGTGAAGGAGTTGCATCCTTCGCTGGAGGAAGCGGCGCTGGATCTTGGCGCGACGCCGCTGCGGGTGTTTTTCTGGATCACTTTGCCGCTGATTTCGCAGGCGCTGGTATCGGGGTGGTTGTTGTCGTTTACCTTGTCGATTGACGATCTGGTTTTGTCGGCGTTTTTGTCGGGGCCGGGGTCGACGACTTTGCCGCTCGTTGTTTTCTCGCGGGTTCGGTTGGGGTTGAATCCGGAGATGAACGCGCTGGCGACTTTGTTTATTGCGGTTGTTACTGTCGGGGTTGTGGTGGTGAATTATTTCATGCAGCGGAGTGAGAGGAGGAGGGCCGCCGGGGCGGTGTAAGGGCTGGGGTGTCGTCTGTTCTGTTGTTCTGTTGTTGCTGCTTTTGTTTGCGGTCTATTAGCGTTGCCCCTGTGCGGGGCGGCACTAAGAGACCACTAAGAGACCACTAAGAGATCACTCAGAAATCAAGCGCCAACCAAAAAACCGCCGCCGCGTCCGCCCCCATTCCGATGATCGACTCCATCCTCAGCGTCTCAGGCTGGCAACAGCTCTACCACCTGTGGGAGCTAATCGTCCTGCTCTGCAAATTCCTTTGGGACCTGTTGCGTTTCCTTGGAGGCGGCGGCTAAGCGAGCCACGTTACCTGGCCGACGAGAGATCCGCAGACCCCGTGACATCGGCAGCACGCGCATTCGCGGTATCCGCGCAAAGGAAAGCCCGCAAATCCATCATCACCCGCTCGGGCGCCTCTTCCATTGGAATATGCCCCAAGCCCGGATACATCACCCACCTCGAATCCGGAATCCGCTGCGCGAACTCAGCCGCATGCGTGGTCGGAATCCAGCGATCCTTCGCGCCCCACAACACGAGCGTCGGCACAGTCAGCGTGGTCAGCACGTCCGTATCGAGTTCGGCGAAGTCGAGCGTCGGCACCATCTTGCCGATCGCCGCGCGGGTGCCCTCGCCGTGGAAGAACTCGACGTAGCGCCGCAGCGTCGCCGCGTCGAGCTTGCGCGGATCGCCATACACATTGCGCACCGCGCTCCGGATGATCGCCTCGGGCAGCCAGCGCGGCGAACTCGCGCGCACCAGCGCGCTATTGAAAAGACCGATGTAGATGGGCAGCTTCATCGGAAAACCCGCCGAATCGATCAGCACGAGCCGCTCGACGGCCTCGCGATGACGCACCGCGTAGTCCCACGAAATCAGGCCGCCGAGCGAGTTGCCGATAAACGTCGCGCGCCCAATGCCAAGCGCCTGCACGAAGGTGTCGATGAAACGCCGGTAAGCCGGCAGATTCATCGTTTCGATCTCGCCGCTGCGCGATCGCAACGGCCCCGTCACGCCGAACGGCGGCAGATCTAGGCGAATCACGCGGTACTCGCGCTTGAGTTCGTCGGCGACACGATTCCACGTGTGCAGCGAAGACGCGAAACCGTGAATCATCACGATCACATCGCCGCTGCCTTCGTCGACGTAATGCACGTCCGCGCCCATGATCGTGACGAACTTCGAGCCGCTTTGCGTGTAGCGCCGCCGCAATTCGTCGCGCGGCACACTGGTGATGCCAAGCCATGCGGCGAGCGAGCGCCTCGGCAGCGCGGCCGTCGGCGGGTTGGATGTGCTGGGTTCGATGCTTGCCATATTTTTTGTCTCCCTTTTTCTTCGAATCGGCACTGCTGCGAAGCTGCAATCGACATCAACCTCGGCCTCGCGCGCTACGGCACGAAATGATAATCGCGCGGTTGCACGCGGCGCGTCCGTTTGCGAAAGCTGAACGTGAAGCCGGGCCAGATCGCCGTGACTTTGCCGCTTCGCGTCTGATACCAGCTATGGCAGCCGCTCGTCCACACCGCGTGCAGCATGTCCCGCTGCAAGCGCGCATTGAAGTCGCGCTGCACGTCGGGCCGCAAAGTCATCGTGCGCGAGTTGCGCTGGCGTAACTCGCGCAGGCAGTCGGCGATGTATTGCACTTGCGATTCGATCATGTAGATCATCGAGTTGTGCCCAAGCCCGGTATTCGGGCCGACGATCATGAAGAAGTTCGGAAAGTTGGCGACGCTCGTGCCGAGATAAGCCTCGGGACCGTCGCGCAGCCACAGCGCGCCGAGATCGGCGCCGTCGAGGCCGGTCACGTGAAACGGCGCGGGCACGTCGTTGACCTGGAAGCCGGTGCCGCAAATGATCGCGTCCGCGCGATGATGCCGGCCATCGTGCGTCACGATGCCGTCCGCCATGATTTCGCGGATGCCCGTCGTAATCACGTTCACGTTCGGCTCGACGAGCGCGCGATAATAGTCGCTCGACAGCAGCACGCGCTTGCAGCCGAGGCGATAGTTCGGCGTGAGCTTCGCGCGCAGCGCCGGGTCTTTCACGCGCCGTTCGAGATAGCTGAGGCCGAATTTCATCGGCAACTTCATCAGTTTCGGGTTGACCACGAACGCGATGGCGCGCGATTCGAGCTGCCAGTAAATCGCGCTGCGCACAAAGCGTTGTGTGAACGGCAGATGCTCGAACAGCCAACGCGCACGCGGGCCGATCGGCTTGTCGGGCTTCGGCATGACCCATGGCGCGGTGCGCTGGAACAGATCGAGTTGCGCGACGCGCGGCCTGATGCGGGGCACGAACTGGATCGCGCTCGCGCCGGTGCCGATCACGGCGACGCGTTTGCCGTCGAGCGGATACACGTGGTCCCAGCGCGCCGAATGAAAGAGCTTGCCTTCGAAGGTGTCGAGCCCGGCGATTTCCGGCATGGCCGGACGCGACAGCGGGCCGCTCGCGGCGATCACCACGTCGGCTTCGATCTCTTCACGCGTGCCGTTCACATCCAGTTCGACGCGCCACACGTGACGCGCTTCGTCAAAACGCGCGGCCACCACGCGCGCGTTGCAACGCACGTAACGGTCCACGCCATATTTGCGAGCGCAATGCTTCAGGTAGGCGAGAATTTCGGCCTGGCCGCTGAACGCACGAGACCACGCCGGGTTCGGCTCGAACGAAAACGAATACAGATGCGAGGGCACGTCGCATTCGGCGCCCGGATAGATGTTGTCGCGCCACGTGCCGCCGATATCGGAGGCGGCTTCATACACGGTGAACGAAGCGATGCCCATTTTTATCAGGCGAACAGCCATGCCGATGCCGGAAAAGCCGCTCCCCGCGATGGCAATTCGCGGCGCGGCGGATCGTGTGGATTCGGCGGATGAAGCGGGCGTCACGGCGGTCTCCGGCAAGGGAAATTCGGGCTGCGTCCGGGTTGGCGGCATGAGGCCGTATGCACGGCATGCAGCGAACCTGCTGCCGGGCAGCCGCCCGAACGTTACGCGCAGGGTAGACAACTGTACACTTCGCGTCAAGATCGATTAGAGTACGCCTATTAAACGCGCGTGCCGCGCAGTGATTTAAAGCCGATCCGAACGCCACCTTGAAGGCCATGAAATCCGCATCCGACGAGGCGCCTCGCGCCGAGCCCGACATCGCCGCCGCTCACGAATTGCCGGCGGGTAAGCGCAAACTGATCGAAGCCGCCTTGCGTCTGACCGCGGGCGGGCGCAATTTCGCGAGTCTCGGTTTGCGCGAACTCGCGCGCGAGGCGGGGCTCAATCCGAACACGTTCTACCGTCATTTCGACACGCTCGACGACCTCGCGCGCGAGGCCGTCGAATGGGTCAGCCGCCGTTTGCGGCCGATGTTGCGGCGCGAGCGCTGGCTCGCCGCGCACGACCAGCCGCACAGCGTGCCGCGGCGCGCGTGCGTCGCGTTCTTCACGTTCGCATTGGAGAACCGCGAGGCTTTTCTGAGCGCATTAGCCGAATATCACGGCACGTCGCGGGCGCTGCGCGAGGCGGTGCGCGCGACACTTCACGCGGTCTCGGCGGAAATGGCGGACGACGTCGTGCAGCTCGATCTCATGCCGACACTCGCGCGCGATGTCGTCGATGAAGTGTGCACGCAGATCGTGTTGCAGCTGTTCCATCTTTCAGCCGAATACATCGACGCAGACGCTGCGCGTCGCGATGCGCTGGTGGGCTATGCGGAGCGTTTTATCGTGAGGCTTTTTGCGGGATCGGTGCTGCTCGCGCAACATGACGCGGAGCGGGCGCCTATGTCGAAGCGCGCGTGAATCGTCAAACGTGCAGGCAAAAAAACAGGCTCCGTGATGGAGCCTGTTTTTTTGCTAACGATGCCGCGGATGCCGCGCGTTCGATGCGTCAGGTATCGGACCAGCCGCCGGAATCGTCGTTGCTGCCCATGTCGATGCCGCCGCCACTGTTGTCGTTCCAGTCGTTCGAACCCTGACCGAAGTCGAGGCCGCCGCCATTGTCGCCATTGTCGCCGTTGTTACCGCGACGGCGCGTTTCGTCGTCGACGATCACGTCGCGTTCCACCACGCGCTCGCGTCCCGAGTTCAGCGCTTCACCCAGCAAAACGCCCGTCAACAGACCGCCCATGCCGCCGCCGAAGCCGCCGCCCTGTTGCACGACGACCGGCGGTTGCTGCTGATACGGACCTTGCTGCGGATAGGGCGCTTGCGGCGGATTGCCGAAACGCTCGGCTTCGCGTGCATAGGGCGACTGCACGTTGCCTGCTGCCGCCGCGTTCGGATCGGGCCGCCCATCGGCGCGCGCGCGCAGGCTGCCGATGCGCTGTTCCAGCTCGTCGAGCTGATAAGGGGGCACCGGATTCTTGCCGTTCGACAGCGTTTCGACGAGGCCGCGCAACTGGTCTTCGGTGGCTTCGACTTCCTTTTCCAGCGCTTCGTGGCCTGGCGCGGTGGAGAGTTTCACGTCGAGTTTGAGCGAGCGCACGGTGTTGAGCAGATCGGTGGCGCGCTTCAGTTGCACGCGACGATCGTCGTCGGCACGCGTGTCGTCTTGCGTGCGCGCGCGGCGCAACGTCCAGCGCAGCACGAGCGCAATCACGCCGATCACGATCAGAATGCCGATCCACATGCCGATGCCCGGACCATGGCGTGTGGGCGCTTGCGGCGCGATGGCCGATTGTTGCTGCACGGCCGGCGCATTCTGCTGGGCGAACGGATTTGCCGCGTGGCTGGCCATTTTGCCGCCCGCGTTGCCGCTCTCGTTGCCGCCTGCGTTTGCGGCGCGCTCGGCGTCACGGCGCAGGCGCGACTCGGTTTGCGCGAAACGTGTCGGGTCGGTGAAGCGGATTTGCGGATCGAGCGTCTTCGCCTGCTGGACCTGCGCGAGCGCGTCGCCATAACGGCCTTCGCGGTCGAGCACCTGGCTGTACAGATAATGCGCGCGCGCGTTGTTCGGATGCGCCTGCAACACGTCGGACAAGCCCGCGTCGGCTTGCTGCCAGTTGCCTTGCGACATCGCGGATTCGATCTGTTGAACCGTGGGTACGGCAAACGCCGCCGCCGATACGAACATCAGCGAGACGAATGCGCTCGCGATAAGTTTTTTCATGTGTGGGCCGGGCGCAATGCGCCCGTCTCCTTCAGTCGATTGCGGCTGTCCGGCGGCCAGCCGCCATGCACTGCTCACGCAATTACTGGGCCGGCGTGTCGAGCTGCTTCTTCAATGCGGCCAGACGGTCTTCCACCGACGGGCCGCGGTTCAGATCGGCGAGCTTGTCGTCGAGCGCTTTGCCGCTTTGGACGTCTGCGGAGTTCAGACGCGCGTCCGAACGCGCATTGGACAGGGCGACCTTGTCTTCGAGCTTCTGGAAATCTTCCGACAGGTTCTTTCCGCCGATACCGCCGAGCGCCGTTGCCGCGACGTCTTTCGCTTCGGCAATTTGCTGCTTGGCTTGCAGAATGTTCGAACGCGCGTTCAGGTCGTTGCGGCGGCTGCGCATATCTTCGATCTGGCTCTTCAATTGTGCGACCGACGGCTCCAGCGTGGCGAGTTCCTTCGTCAGCGCGTCGCGTTCGGCTTCGGCGGTGGCTTGCGCGCCGAGCGCTTCACGCGCGAGCGTTTCGTCGCCCGATTGCAGCGCGCGCTTCGCGCCGTCTTCGTACTTTTTCGCCTTGTCGGCGGCAACGTCGCGCTTGCTTTGCTGCGTGGCCACTTGTGCCTGAATCTCGATCAGCGAGTTCTCGGCCTTGCCGATGCTCTCGTCAAGCTCGCGGACGATTTGCCGCGAGTCGCGCGACGGGTCTTGCACGGAATCGGCTGCGTCGTTCAGGAGACCTTTAAGCGTGCGCGAAATGCTGTCAAAAAGCGACATGAAAACCTCCAGAGAATGGTGTCGGCGCTGATATTTCCCGTGCGCTCAACTGCTTTGCCTTGTTACTTTACGCCGCCGCGCGAGAAGCTGCGCAGCGTTCGCACCGGAGGTCGGGGCACGCGCGCCGATTGCAATAGCGCGTGTGCAAATTGTCCTGTGCGTGTGCGCATGCGTCGTGATGCACGAGCAGTGGATAAGGTTCAGCAATGAACAAACACGCGCGACGGGACCATCAGCAGCTCGCGGATATTACACCACGGGCTCTCTTAAAATCGCCTTAAAGGGCGCGATGGGCAAGCCTGCAGTGTGCTGGCGGCGAGTGTCGGCTGGATGAATCGGCGCGCGGTTTGCCTGCGCGCCGGCACATGCGGATGGCGGAGGGAGATCACGCCGCGTATCGCACATGGCGCCTTGGTGCGCGCCACGGGGCGCACGCCGCACGCCGCGCGCTAGGCGAAGTGTCCGCCTTCGGTGCCCAGGTCGCCTTGCGCATCCTCGTCTTCCTGCGCGCGCGCGAGCCGCGGACGCTTCAGCACGCTCCTGATCTGCGTTGGCGTGCTCGCGGGCGCGGGCGTCGCGTTCCCGATCGCGGCAGCGCGCGCGGCGGCGACTCGCGCGACGGCTTCGGCTGTGGCCACGGCGTCTTCATCGACCTCGGTGGTGAGCGCCGCCAGTACATCCGCCGGCAGCAGCGGGGCGGGCGCGGCGGCCGGTTTGGCTTCGCTGCGCGCCTGCCGCGTGTCGCGCGCGACGCGTTGCAGCGCCGCGTCGAGCGCATCCGGCGCGCGGGGCACATTGAGCCGGTCCACGATGCTCGCTGCTTTCACCTGTTCGCTGGTCGCGCCGAAGCTCAGCACCGCGCGGCGCATGAGCTCGCTGACGCTGATGCCGAGCTGGTCGGCGGTGGCGGCAATCGCGCGTTTCTGCGCGGGCGTGACGAATACGACGATGCGTTCGCTGGGTTTTGTCATGATCGGCTCGCATACTTGTTGGCTTTGGCGCTGCACGGCGCGTCTCGGTGCGCGCCTGATTCATCATATGACGAGTTGCGCGGATGCGGAACGTGCGCGTCGTGAAAATCCTGTGACATCAACGAGTTGTCGTGCTTTTTGTGGGCTTGTCCACAGGGCTGTGAACATTTTCTGTTGATAACCCGGCCAACGTGTGCGGGCGCCTTGCAAAACTGCCGGATCTACCCGCCACGCGCCGCGAGACCTTGACGCGAAGGGAATTCTTACAAAAAAACTGCGTTGGGCACTGCTTGATTTCTTTAAAATGCCCTGTTACGTTGCGCCGGACGCCGGTCCGGGCGCGTCGCGCGGCCTGGCCGGGGGCAAAGGGGCGCGCGGCGGTTTGCGCCAGGCGGTTTGCACCCCGCCACGCTCGATCACGATTCATGCGCGCCTGACGCGCGAGAACAAGGCGTTGTGTCACACGAGTCCCGCGTGTCACGCGCCCACTATTCCAGTCATGCCAATCATCAAACGACCGCATTCCTCGCATTCTCCCGCCGGTCAGGACCGGGACTCCAACCAACGCACGCCAGGACGCAACGCCGCTTCGCGCGAGCCCGAGGGCGGCCGCCGCTCGATCGGCGCGACCCTTGCCATCTGGTTCGCGAGCCTTCTCGCGACGATCGCCGTGGTGGGCGCGCTGATCGTCGGCTATGCGCTCGTGGTGATGGGGCCGCAACTGCCTTCGCTCGACGCGTTGACCGACTATCGTCCGAAGGTGCCGTTGCGCGTCTACACGGCCGACCACGTGCTGATCGGCGAATTCGGCGAGGAGCGCCGCAGTCTCGTGCGCTTTCAGGACATTCCCGACCAGATGAAGAAAGCGGTGCTCGCCATCGAAGACTACCGCTTCTACGAGCACGGCGGCGTCGACTTCCTGGGCATTATGCGCGCCGGTTTCGCGGACCTCGCGCACGGCGGCGCGTCGCAGGGCGCGAGCACGATCACCATGCAGGTCGCGCGCAACTTCTTCCTGTCGAGTGAAAAGACGTACACGCGCAAGATCTACGAAATGCTGCTCGCGTACAAGATCGAGCGCGCGCTGACGAAGGACCAGATTCTCGAGCTGTACATGAACCAGATCTATCTGGGCGAGCGCGCATATGGCTTCGCGGCCGCAGCGCGCGTGTACTTCGGCAAGGATCTGAAAGACATCACGCTGGCTGAAGCCGCGATGCTCGCCGGCCTGCCGAAAGCGCCGTCCGCGTATAACCCGGTCGTGAATCCGAAGCGCGCGAAAATCCGTCAGGAATACATTCTGAGGCGCATGCTGGAGCTGCGCTATATCAGCCAGGAGCAGTACGACCAGGCGGTCAAGGAAGAGATCCACACGCGCAATCCCGGCAACGAATACAGCGTGCACGCGGAGTACATCGCCGAAATGGTCCGGCAGATGATGTACGCGCAATACAAGGACGAAACCTATACGCGCGGGCTGAACGTCACCACCACGATCGATTCCGCCGACCAGGACGCCGCCTACCGCGCGGTGCGCAAAGGCGTGATGGATTACGAGCGGCGCCACGGTTATCGCGGGCCGGAAGGTTTCGTGCAATTGCCCGCGCCGGGCGACGAGCGCGACCAGACTATCGACGACGCGCTCACCGATCACCCCGATAACGGCGAAATCATCGCCGCGGTCGTCACGGACGCGAATCCGAAGCAGGTCAAGGCGCAACTGGTGGACGGCACGCAGCTCACCATTACCGGCGACGGCCTGCGCTTCGCGGCCGGCGCGCTGAGCGCGCGCGCCGCGGCCGCCACGAAGATCAAGCCGGGTTCGATCGTGCGCGTGATGAGCGACGACAAGGACAAGTGGCAGATCACCCAGCTTCCTCAAGTGGAGGGCGCGCTGGTCTCGCTCACGCCGCAGGACGGCGCGATTCGCGCGCTGGTGGGTGGCTTCGACTTCAACAAGAACAAGTTCAACCACATCACGCAGGCATGGCGTCAGCCGGGTTCGAGCTTCAAGCCGTTCATCTATTCGGCGGCGCTCGACAAGGGGCTTGGACCGGCCACCATCATCAACGACGCGCCGTTGTATTTCCCGTCGAGCACGCCGGGCGGCGATGCATGGGAACCCAAGGACGACGACCAGCCCGATGGTCCGATGCCGCTGCGTCTCGCGTTGCAGAAGTCGAAGAACCTGGTGTCGATCCGCATTCTGTCGTTCATCGGCACCAAGTATGCGCAGGACTTCGTCACGCAGCGCTTCGGTTTCGACGCCGACAAGACCCCGCCGTATCTGCCGATGGCGCTCGGCGCGGGCCTCGTCACGCCGTTGCAGTCGGCGGGCGCGTATTCGGTGTTCGCGAACGGCGGTTACCGGATCAATCCGTATCTGATCAGCGAAGTGACCAACGCGCGCGGCGAGCCGCTTTCGAAGGCGCAGCCGCTCACGGCGGGCCAGGACGCGCCGCGCACGCTGGAGCCGCGCAACGCGTACATCATGAACAGCCTGCTGCATTCGGTCGCGACGGCCGGCACGGGCGCGGGCACCAACGTATTGCATCGCTCGGATTTGCAGGGCAAGACGGGCACGACGAACGACGCGAAGGACGGCTGGTTCGCCGGCTATCAGCAGTCGCTCGTGGCGGTCGCGTGGATGGGCTACGATCAGCCGAAGACCCTCGGCAGCCGCGAATTCGGCGCGCAACTCGCGTTGCCGATCTGGGTCGAGTACATGCAGCGCGCGTTGCGCGGCGTGCCGCAAAGCGAGCCGGCGCAACCGGACGGCGTGACTTCCGTGGACGGCGAACTGTTCTATACGGACATGACGCCGGGCAACGGTTTCGTCGCGAGCATCGGTCTCGATTCGGCGAATCCGACGGCGGGCGTGAGCGATGCGGTCGGCGGCGTGGGGCCCGCGGGCATGACGCCGCCGGCGGTGCCGCCGCCGAGCGTGTCCTCGAATGAGAAGAAGCAGATCATGGATCTGTTCGAGTCGAACAAGCCTTGATTGGGTGAGGGGCGTGCGGGGCGGGGGCTTCGCACGCGCATTGCGCCGGGCGGGCTCGGCCGCGAACGCAGCGCCCGGTGAATTGTTCGCGCGCTCAAGTACTTACCCGTTATGTCCTGAGGTTATCAACAAGGCTGTCAACACAAACTGTGGACAACCTCAACGAATCCCTACTGACTACCAGCTTTATCTCCCGATCCCTCCAAACCCACCCGCGCACGTCCCTCCAAACCCACCACCCCAACCGGCGGATTCCCCATCGCCTGAAACAGCGCCGCCGTATCCGTGAAACGCGCGCTCGTGTAGCGAATCTCGTCGAGCTGCGCAGTGCGCCATTGCTGCTCGCTCGCGCGCGTCGATGAAACCGGGACGGCGCCGAGGCGATAACGTCCCGAGGTTTCATCGAAAATACCTTGCGCCGAGCGCGCGGCCACATTCGCCGCGTCGAGCGCCTGCGCGTCGTGCTCAAGCGAGGCAAGCGTGTCCGCGACATTCTGGAACGCGGCGAGCACGGTCTGCTTGTATTGCGACACCGTTGCGTCGTAGGTGTCCATTGCCGCGCGGCGCTGCGCGACCAGCGCGCCGCCATGAAAGAGCGGCTGCGACAGCGACGCGCCGATGCTCCAGATCGCGCCCGCGCCGGAGAGCGCGACCGGCCAGCTAAAGCCGCCTTGTCCCATCGACGCGCTCAACGACAGACTCGGATACATCTGCGCAGTCGCCACACCGACGTCGGCGGCCGCGGCTTTGAGCGCGGCGTCGGCGGCCTCGATGTCGGGCCGCGCGCGCAGCAGCTCGCTCGGCACGACGACCGGCACCTGCTCGGGCAAATGCAAGCCCGCGAGATCGAGATCGTCGGGCGCGGCGTCCGGCGTGCGTCCGAGCAGCACGGCCAACGCATGACGTGTGGAGAGCCATTGCTGCTGAAGCCCCGGCAGACTCGCCGACACACTCGCCGCGCTTTGTTGCGCGCTCAACTGATCGGCGTGCGAGACGGCGCCGAGCACATAGCGTCGCTGCGTGTCGCGCGCCTGATCGTTCGCGAGCGTCACGAGCCTTTGCGTCGTGTCGATCTGCGCGCGCAGCGCGGCGCTCGTGATCGCCGCACTCACGATGTTGGCCGCCAGCGCGCGGCGCGCGGCGTCGAGCTGAAACGCCTGCACATTCACGCGCGCGGCCAGCGCGGCGTCGGCGAGACGCGCGGCGCCGAACAGGTCGATCGTGTAATGCGCCTGCAATTGCCCGACAAAGATGTTGTACAGAAACGTATTCGAGCCGACCTCGGGAATCGCGAGCGCGCGGTTGCGCGTGGCCTGGCCGCCCGCGTCGATGGTGGGCAGCATCGAACTGCCGACCTGCGCGCGCAATTGCTCGCGCGCGGCAGCGAGGTTCTTTTCGGTGGCGGCGAGCGTCGGGCTGTTGCGCAGACCTTCGTCGACGAGCGCATCGAGCGCGCCCGAGCGATACAGCTTCCACCATTCGGGCACCGGCTTCGCGCCGACCACGAACTGCTGCGCGACGCCCTGTGCGGGCACCGTTTGCGCGGGTTGCGCGGCGGCGCCATAGTGGACCGGCTGCGGCATCGCCGGCGGCTCGCCGTTCGGTCCGAACGAACACGCGGCCAAGGCGAATGCGCAACCGGCGAGCGCCGCGCCCGACGAGAGCCGCGACGCCGGCCACGCGCGAAAGCGGCGAACAAGCCGGGAATGTGCGAAGTCGATCATGCTCAATTCCCCGTATGCGCGGCGCCGGACGCGGACGGCGCCGCCGGCTCGCGTTCGTCGTTGCGCACTCTGAACGACATGGCGTAGAGCGCCGGCAGATAGAACAAGGTGAGAACGGTCGCGCTCGTGATGCCGCCCATCAACGCGGTGGCCATCGGGCCGAAGAAGTTCGAGCGCAAAAGCGGAATCAGCGCGAGCACGGCGGCCGCGGCGGTCAGCGTGATCGGCCGGAAGCGCCGCACGGTAGCGCCGACGATCGCGTCGAAACGCTGATACCCGGAAGCGATGTCCTGCTCGATCTGATCGACCAGAATCACCGAGTTGCGCATGATGATGCCGAACATCGCGATCACGCCGAGCATCGCGACAAAGCCGAACGGCTGGCCGAACAGCAGCAGCGTGAAGACGACACCGATCAGGCCGAGCGGCGCGGTGAGCACGACCATCAGCACGCGCGCGAAACTCTGCAACTGGATCATCAGCAGGGTCAGCACCGCGATGATCATGATCGGCATCTGCGCATTGATCGACGTCTGTCCCTTGCCGCTTTCCTCGACCGAGCCGCCGATCTCGATCCGGTAGCCGACCGGCAGGCTCGCGCGAATCGGCGCGAGCGCGCGGTCGACGGCATGCGTGACGTCGATGCCTTGCGCGCCCGGCGCGACATCGGACTGCACGGTGATGGTCGGCTGGCGGTCACGCTCCCAGATCACGCCGTATTCGAGATCGTTGCGCAGATGTCCGAGCGTGCCGAGCGGCACGGCGCCATTCGGCGTGGGCATGGCCAGCGTGACGAGTTTCGCCGGGTCCACGCGTTCCGTTTTCGGCGCGCGCAGATCGACGCTGATCAGCTTGTCGCGCTCGCGATATTGCGTGACGGTGTAGCCCGAGAGCGTCATCGCGAGGAAGCTCGAAATGTCGTCCGAACTCACGCCCAGCTCGCGCGCTTTCTGCTGGTCGACTTCGAAGCGCACCGAACGCTCGGCGGGTTCGTCCCAATCGAATTGCACATTGCGCGTGCCATGATCCGCGCGCAATGTTGCCGCGACGCGTTCGGCGATCGAGCGCACGGTGGCGATATCGTCGCCGCTCACGCGAAACTGCACGGGATAGCCGACAGGCGGCCCGTTTTCGAGACGCGACAAACGCGTGCGGATCGCGGGAAAGTTGTTGCGCAACTCGGGTTCGAGCCACTGCGCGAGTTTCTCGCGATCCTTCACGGATTTCGCGGTGATCACGAACTGCGCGAAATTCGGCTGCGTCAATTGCTGATCGAGCGGCAGATAAAAACGCGGCGCGCCGGTGCCGACGAAATCCACGCTGTGGTCGATCTCGGGCCGGCCTACCAGCGCCTTTTCGAGCCGCTTCGCTTCGCGCAACGTGGCCTCGAACGATGCGCCCTCGGGCAGCCGCACGTCGACCAGCAATTCAGGCCGGTCCGAACTCGGGAAGAACTGCTGCGGCACGAGCGTAAAGCCGGCCATCGAGATCAGAAACAGCACGACGGTGATCGCGAGCACGATGAAGCGCCGTTCGATACACCAGCCGATCCAGCCGCGCAGACGCGTGTAGAAGCGCGTGTCGTAAATGTCGTGTTCGTGGTCGTCGGCTTCGTGCGCCGCGCGCTTGCGTTCGGGCAGCAGGTGATAGCCGAGCAGCGGAATCAGCACGACGGCCGCGAGCCACGACGCGATCAGGGCGATCGCCGAGACTTCGAAAATCGAGCGCGTGTATTCGCCCGTGCTCGACTTGGCCAGCGCGATCGGCAGGAAGCCGGACACGGTGACGAGCGTGCCGGTCAGCATCGGAAACGCGGTGCTCGTGTAGGCGAACGCGGCGGCGCGCGTGCGGTTCCAGCCTTGTTCCAGCTTCACCGCCATCATTTCGACGGCGATGATCGCGTCGTCCACCAGCAGGCCGAGCGCGAGCACCAGCGTGCCGAGCGACACCTTGTGCAGTCCGATGTCGAACAGATACATGCACAGCGCGGTGACGGCGAGCACCACCGGGATCGAAATCACCACCACCATGCCGGTGCGCACGCCGAGGGAGACAAGGCTCACCACGAGCACGATCGCGACCGCTTCGGCCACGGCTTCGAGGAAGTCGTCGACGGAACGCGCGACCGCGTGCGGCATGCTCGACACTTCGTTCAGTTGCAGGCCAGCGGGCAGCGCCGCGCGCAAGCGCTGCGTTTCTGTGTCGAGCGCCTTGCCGAGGCGGATCACGTCGCCGCCCGGCTGCATCGTCACGCCAATGCCGAGCACCGCCTTGCCGCCCGCGCGCATCTGCGTGACGACCGGATCGTCGTAGCCGCGTCTGATCGTGGCGATATCGCCGAGCCGCAACGAGCGGCCGTTGATGCGAATGAGGGTGTCGGCGAGCGCGGCGACGTCCTTGAACTGGCCGCTCGGACGCACGAACACGCGATCGTCGGCGGTGGTCAGCGTGCCTGCTTGCGAGACCGCGTTCTGCGCGTTGATGGCCTGGCCGAGCTGCTGCGGCGAGATGCCGAGGCGCGTGAGTTGCGTGTTGGCGATCTCGATGTAGATGTGCTGATCCGGATCGCCGAAATAGTCCACCTTGCCGACGCCCGGCACGCGCAGCAGCACCGTGCGCAACTGGTCCGCGTAGTCGTGGAGCTGCGCGGGCGAAAAGCCGTCGCCTTCGAGGGTGTAGATGTTGGTGTAGACGTCGCCGAATTCGTCGTTGAAAAACGGGCCCTGCACGCCTTGCGGCAAGGTCGCCGCAATATCGCCGACTTTCTTGCGCACCTGATACCAGGTCTCGGGCACGTCCTTCACCGGCGCGGAGTCTTTCATGGAGAAAAACATCAGCGACTCGCCGGGGCGCGAGTAGCTGCGCACGAAGTCGACGGCGGGCGTTTCCTGCAATTTGCGGCCGATGCGGTCCGTCACCTGTTCCTGTACCTCACGCGCGGTCGCGCCGGGCCAGAAGGTGCGGATCACCATCACGCGGAAGGTGAAGGGCGGGTCTTCGGATTGCGCGAGCCGCGTGTAGGCGAGCACGCCGAATGCGGTGGCGAGCGCGATCAGGAAGACGACCAGTGCCTGATGGCGCAACGCCCACGCGGACAGGTTGAAGCGTCCTTCTTCGTGCGCGGTGCTCATGAGGCGAAGTCCTCAGGATGCAGCGGCGCAATCGCGCGGACTTTTTCGCCGGCGCTCACGGTGTGCACGCCTTGCAGCACGACGCGATCGCCGTCCTTCAGGCCCTGGCTCACGACGATCGTGCGCTCGTTATAGCGCGCCACGGTGACGCGGCGCAGTTCCAGCGCATTGTCCGCGGCACGCACGACCCACACGGCGGGCTGCGTGCCGGCGTGAAAGAGCGCGGTGGCCGGCAGCAGGAAGAAGCCGTGCGGGCCTTCGGCGCTTGCCGACGCCGACGCCGACGACAGCGCGACGTCCGCGGTCATGCCGAGGCGCACGTCGGGACCGGGGTGGTCGAGTGTGAGTTTCGCGCGATAGGTGCGGCTTTGCGGATCGGCGGCGGGCGACAGCTCGCGCACGCGAGCCGTGAACGTGCGGCCGGGCAACGCGCCGAGCGTGACGTTCGCCGTCTGTCCGGGCGCGAGGCCGGCGAGCGCGCTTTCCGGGACGTCGCAGACCACGTCGACTTCGCCGCTCCACGCGAGGCTGTAGACGGCTTGTCCCGCCGACACGTTCTGGCCCGTGTCCGCCTGTTCGGCGGTGATCACGCCGGCGTGATCGGCGACGAGCGTGGTGTATTGCAACTGGTCTTTCGATAACGCGGCCTGCTGCGCGGCCTGATCGCGCTGCGCGGCGGCGGACGCATACGCATTCGTGGTCTGTTCGAGCTGAGCGGGCGCGATCAGGTTTTCCTTCGCCTGCGCCTCGTCGCGATCGAGCTGCTGTTTCGCGTACGTGTAGCCGTGCTGCGCGGCGGCGAGCTGCGCCGCCGCGCTGGCGGCATTCTTTTGCGCATCCGCGGGATCGAGCCGGGCGACGATCTGTCCGCTCTTCACGACGTCGCCAAGACGGACGCGCCGTTCGACGATCTTGCCGCCGACGCGAAACGACAGCGGCGTCGAATAACGCGCCTGCACTTCGCCGGGCAGCGACGTGACCGGCGCCGTGTTGCCGTCCGCCTGAACCGCCACGGCGACCACCGGACGCGGCTCGGGCGCCGCTGCCTCATGTTTCGAACACGCGCTCAACGCGATGACGCCTGCGGCAGCAAGCGCGATCACGGCGCGGCGCGCGGGACGAGGGAACTGCTGGCGCATCGCGGACGATGCGGGAAGACCGGGACGCTTCACGATGACCCCAACAGGAAACAGCCAACGGACCCGCCCAGTCGGCAAACGGCAGACGGCGGATCATGCAATTGGCATACAAATCTGACTTCGGATGATGAAACGCATTCTAATACAGGTATGTATCTGAATGTCGAGATGAATCGGGATTCTTTTAGGTGCTAGACTGGCGTCCATGAAACGGCAACGACTTACACGCGAGCAGAGCAAAGACCAGACGCGCCAGCGTCTGCTCGACTCTGCGCAGGCAATTTTTATGAAGAAAGGCTTTGTCGCGGCGAGTGTCGAAGACATCGCCGGGGCGGCGGGCTATACGCGTGGCGCGTTCTATTCGAACTTCCGCAGCAAGAACGAGCTGCTGCTCGAACTACTGCGGCGCGACCACGAAACCATGCAGGCAGGCTTGCGGGCCATTTTCGAAAACGCGGCTTCGCGCGAGGAGATGGAGGCGCGCGTGATGCTTTACTACAGCACGCTGCATCGCGAGAACAAATGTTTTCTGCTGTGGGTGGAGGCGAAGCTGCTCGCCGTGCGGGACGGCCGCTTCAGGCTGCGTTTCAACGCGTTCCTGCATGAGAAGCTCAAGCAGTTGGCCGCCTATATCCGCGAATTTTCGTCGCGAGTCGGCACGCCGCTGCTGCTGGAGCCGGAAATGCTGGCGATGGGCTTGATGGGTTTATGCGACGGCGTGCAGTTCTTCCATACCGTCGATCCGCAGAATGTGCCGAGCGAAGCCGCAGAAGCGGTGCTAGCGGGATTTTTCGCGCGCGTGGTGTTTGGGCGAAGCGCGTGACGGTCGTGCATGACGGACTACGGGCGCGATGCGCATGCCGCGCGCGATGCCTGATACGTGAGCGTCGAGGCGCCGCGCGTGCCGTCAAGGCGTTGGATCAGTTCGTTGCCAGTTGCGCGCAGCTGTCGTCCATGGGGCTCGTGCAGATGAACGCGTAGTCGCCGCTGTGGCGCAACGCTTCTTCGCTCGCGTGCAGCACCACCTTGATATCCGGGCAGCGCTCGTAGGCGATGAACGCCGAGCACGCCGCGGCGCCCCAGCAGACCAGCGAAAACGCGATTTTTTCCAGAAGTTGAAAACGATGTGGCATGACGAGTTGGCGTTGATTTGGCGGTGGACATTTTTCGGACGCTATCTTACCAGAGCCTAAGGGTTTCTACCTACTCCAAATCCGCAATAGTGCTGGAAACAGTGCGGCGCGCGCGTCGGCAAAACTGACGCGATTGTCATGAGCAGGTCAGGGTTGGGACAGGTCGGGTCGATACAATCGATTTGTTGG
The DNA here is from genome assembly GCF_036016995.1 of Paraburkholderia sp. MPAMCS5. Lineage (NCBI taxonomy): Bacteria > Pseudomonadati > Pseudomonadota > Betaproteobacteria > Burkholderiales > Burkholderiaceae > Paraburkholderia > Paraburkholderia sp. MPAMCS5. The sequence goes on along the minus strand of NZ_JAYXBK010000003.1, from coordinate 61,610 downwards.
GCGAATCCCCGCGTGCCTTGCCGCGCGGGTGATACAGGCGGCAGCGCCGCTGCCGGCCCCGCGACGCAGGAGTTGTCCCATGAATCAATTGCAGTCGATGCGCGTGTTCGTGAAAGTGGCGGACCTCGGCAGTTTCGTCGGCGCCGCGGGCGCGCTGGATCTTTCCACCGCGGTCGTCACGCGCCACGTCGCGGACCTCGAAACGCGCCTCGGCACGCGTCTGCTGAATCGCACCACGCGGCGTCTTTCGCTGACGGAATCGGGCTCGACTTATCTGGAGCGCGTGCGCCACATTCTCGACGACCTCGAAGGCGTCGAGCAGATGGTGGCGGCCCGCCATCACGAGCCGGTGGGCACGCTGCGCATCGTCGCGCCGGTGGTGTTCGGATTGCAGAGTCTCGCGCCGGCGGTGCAGTCGTATGCCGCGCGCTATCCCGAGGTGGTGCCCGACGTGACACTAGCCGACCGTCAGGCCGATCTCGTCGACGATGGTTTCGACGTCGGCATTCTGGTGGGGCGTCCGGTGCGCAGCGCGAGCATTGTCACGCGGCGGCTCACCACCTGTCAGTTGACGGTGTGCGCGACGCCGGCCTATCTCGCGCAGCATGGCACGCCGACGCGGCCGGAAGATCTGCCGGGTCATCCGTGCCTGAGCCGGCCGCCGGAGCAGGGCGGCGAAGAACGCATATTCAGCGGCCCAGGCGGCATGGTCCGCGTGCGGACCGCCAACGCGATCGCCGCGAACAACAGCGAAATGCTGCGGCAATTCGCGTTGCTCGGCATGGGCGTCGCGATTTTGCCGAGCTATCTGATCGGCCGCGATCTGGCGACGGGCCGCCTCGTCAAATTACTCGGCGATTACGAGTTGCCGGAGATCGAGATCACGATTGCGTATCCGAGCCGTCTTCACTTGCCCGCGAAGGTCCGCACATTTGTGGATCACCTCGTCGAGCATTTCCAGCCGGACGCCACTGCGCCCGCGCGCGATCCGCGCGTTGCGAAGACGATGCACTCCGTTGCCGGTGCGACGGCGCGGCGCGCGCCGCCGCGCGTGGCCGCGCCCGCTGCGTTGCCCGCGTGATGTGAAGCCGGGCGGGCGGGGCGGGGCGGCGAGATCCGGACGTCGTGGGCTGGCGGGCGCGCGCAGGTTGTGTCGCCGGTATTTCTAGCGCCGCGAGGTTCGACCGGCACCAGCGGCAGCTTGACTTCACATTCGGCGAACGGTTTGTATTGCGTGCCAGGACGTGCCAGATGTCACATGCCGCCGGTTTCGAACGCTTTACGCGCTCAGCCCCGGCCCGTAATTGCCGCCGATCAGGCGCGTGACCGACGCGACGTCCGCGTAATCCTGCTCAGGCAAGCCGTCGAGCATCGACAACACGTCGTTGCTCGCGCCCGCTTCGCGCGCGGCGTCGACCAGGGCGTCCTTGTTGGCCGGAAAATGGACTTCGGCGAGCACGTCGGAAATCTGCAAATCGATGGATTCCCCGGGAATGGACGATGCCGTCATGCGAGCGCTCCTGTTGGTACGGTTGTGATGGATCGATTTTGCCGCGGCCCACGGCGGGCGCGACGGCCATTGAAAGCCCGCCGCCCCGGATTCCGGTTCGCCGGCGTTCGCGCCTGCACGGGCGCTCCCGCTGTCAAGCGAAAGAGTCCACAAGAAGCGCGGTGTTCAGGTCTGCAGATGCTCGTGCCGTGCTGCGTAACCCCGCTCGGGATGTCGCGATTTCGGCAGCGCGATGTGCTGCCACTGGTCGGGGCGGTTATCGTCGGTGGCGGCCACGTCCGGCGCCGCGGGGGCGACCGGCGCGGCATTTGCGCGGGCGGCAACGGCGTTCGCGGGCGTGGTTTCGTCTGCGGTATGAACCGGCGCGGCAAAGCACGAAGCGGACAGCGTCACCATGGTCAACAGTGTCGAGGTTTTCATTCCCGACCTCCTAAAACGCATGCGGCGCTGACAGTTGAGCAAGTGCTGTGCCGTCCCCGCGTCGTAAGGAAGGCGCAAGCCCGCGCGTGATATTGCCGCAAGGGCCGCGCGCTTTCGCCATGGGGAGGCAGTCATTGCTGCCACGCACGTCCACCGGCGATTTTACTCATTGTAGATCGCCGATGATGGCGCGGGAATGGCTGCCCGATCGCGCGCGAGTCATAAGCCGAGCTAGGCGTGGGCGCGCGCGAGGTCTCGCTTCGCGCTGCCATTCGCCGGTTTCGTCGCGCAACGGGCGGCGCCGGGCGACGCCGCCCCCGCGCCGCTCGACCATTGCTACCGCAACACCTCGAAGCGCGTCCACGGCCACGACGGCCGGTCGCGCATATAGCCGTTCAGCCAGTTCCACTGCGGATGCCGTTTCATGAACGCCTGAGCGTCGAACGGGCGGCCGCACGGATGACCCCAGCGCGCGGTGAACGCCATGTCGCGCGCCATGTCGCTGTCGACCACCTTGCCGTCGTTCGCGCCCCACGGATTGAACGGCCCGTGATCCGAGCCGCCGAAGCGCGCGTCGTCCAGTTCCAGATGCCCGCAGATCGTGCGCGAGCACGGGTTGTCGTTGCGATCGAGATAGACATCGTGATGATCGGCGATCATCGCCTTGGCGAGTTCCACGTCGATCCTGCCGCGGTGCATCTCCTCTAGCTGCATGAAGCGCAGACGCCGCGCGCCGTTCTTGCGCACGTCCGTATAGTCTTCGCCTTCGCCGAGGCATTCCTGGTTGCGGATCTTCAGATCGGTCGCCGTGTTGTAGCCGCTGTAGAAACCGTTCTTCGTGCTTTCGAAGCCGGAATAGTGCAGCCCCAGTTCGTAGCGCGCGATCTCGCCGGTTTTCGTGTCGCCGAGCAGCCAGCTGTTCGCATAGCCGCCGTTGTTCGTGATCGCGAACATCTCGCACCATTCGCCGATGCTGTTCGCGTACTGCGACGCGCGGCGCGAGCGATAGAACTCGGGCGCGCCCGCCGCGTTGTAGCCGACGAAGTTCGAAATGGTGGTTTCGGTGATCATCAGCCCGGCAGCCGTCACCCAGAAATCGGTGAGGCTCGAAATGCAGCCCGGCAAGCCTTGCATCAGAATGCGGTGGCCCTGATCCGGCGCGATGTCGAACACGACGTTGAAGGCGTCGCCGGCGGCGTAGCGGTCCCACGAGTTGTGCGCCATCACGATGCGGCCGTCGCGCGTCGCGCTGCCCGTCGCGATGAACGCGCTGCAATGATGACCGCGCCGGCCGCGCCACGGCTTGAGCCCGAGGTTCGGCTTCTGCTGCGCGGCGTGCGCCGGCCACCAGCTTTGCAGCAGATCCATGTAGCCGTTCCACGCCAGCACTTCGGCGAAGGGCAGATTCGCGCCGTCGGCAATCCCCTGGATTTCGTCGGCGAATTCGGTGTCGAGCTGGTTGGCGAACTGGGAGACGGCGGCGTCGACGAAGGTGTCGAAATCTTCGCCGGTGTCCCACTTCGCGAGATAGCGGGCGGTGCGGATGGCGTTCTGGATTTCGGCGGCGAGCAACTGGCCGTGCTGTTCGCCGCGGTCGTACGGCTCGCCTTCGATGTGCAGGAAAATCCAGCCCGCCTGGTCGCGGCGCACGGCGTCGGGAGACGGTTCGCTCATTTTCGCTCCGGTCGAAAAGCGGGGCCTGGCGCGGGCATTCTCGCGTGGGCGGCCCAGCGCGGGCGTCCTGGCGTGGGCGTTCAAGCATGGGCATCCCACCGTGGGCACCCCGGCATAACCTGCGCCTCCCGCCGAAAGCGCCGCCGCTTTTCCCATTGTAGAAAGTTTGCCGTGCTTTGCTTCGCGCGCGACATCCGCGCAAAGACTGGCGCGGCGCGGCGCTCAGCGTGTCGGATTCATGCGGAAATACGCGTCGAGCAGCGAGGTTTTATAGACGACACCCGTGAGCCGCGGATGCGCCGTGCTTTCGACCACCGGCAGACGCTCGCCCTGAAACGCCATGAAGTGCTGCAACGCGACGCCGAGCGGCATGTCGGGCGTGAGCACGTCGAAATGCGGTTGCAGATAGTCGGCCGCCGTGCGCGCGGAGGTGTCGCGCTTGTCGAGCAGATCGGAGGTGATGTCCTTCAATGCGACCACGCCGAGAAACGCGCCGGAATCGTTGGCCACGTACAGATACTTCACCGGATATTCGAGGAACACGCGCGTCATGTCGTGCACCGTCGCATTGGGCGGCACGACCGTTTGCGCGGGACGGATCAGCTCGCGCATCTGCGTGGCGCGCAGGCGCGTGCGCTCCTGTTCTTCCTGATTGCGGCGCAGCGTGATTTCATACATGGACGTCTTGGCGATCGCGCGCGACACGAAATACGCGACCACACACGAAAGCATCAGCGGCAACACGACCTGGTAGCTGAGGGTCATCTCGAAGATCATCAGGATCGCCATCAGCGGCGCCTGCGTGGCGCCCGCCAGAAACGCGCCCATGCCGACCATCGCATACGCGAACGGCGCCGAGGTGCCGTGCGGCCACAGCGCGTGCATGCCCTGGCCGAACAGCGAGCCGACCACTGCGCCGACGAACAGCGTCGGCGTGAATACGCCGCCCACCGCGCCCGCGCCCGCCGTGGCCGCGGTCGCGATGAGCTTGAACAGCAGCACGATGACGAGCGCGGTCCACGTCCACGGCGAATGGAGGATCGAGTTCACCACGCTGTAGCCGTTGCCCCACACCTCCGGCGTCCACACCGACAGAATCCCCACGACGAGCCCGCCGAGCGCGAGCCGCGCGGGCAGCGGCAACGGCAGCTTGCGAAAAAGCGCCTTCGAGCCGCCGAGCAGCCGCAGGAACTGCGGCGCCGCCGCACCGCACAGCAGGCCGAGCGCGACGAACAGCAGCACCTCGACGCCCGCCACCGGCGGGAACACCGGCATCTCGTACGGCGGTTTGTAGCCGGCGAATTCGCGCATCGTAATGTTGGCAACGACGGCCGCGACCACCACGGGCCCGAAGCTTTCCATCGCGATGGAGCCGAGCACGATCTCGGTGACGAAAAACGCGCCCGCGATCGGCGCGTTGTAGGCCGACGTAATCCCCGCCGCCGCACCGCACGCGACGAGCAGGCGCAGCCGCGGCGGATCGAAGTGCACCCAGCGCCCGATCAGCGAGGCGGCGAGCGCGGCGAGCTGCACCATCGGACCTTCGCGGCCGATCGAGCCGCCGCTGGCGATCGTGAACAGCGACGACACGCTGCGCCACAGGCTCAGCTTCACGGGCACGACGCCATCGCCGATGGCGACCGCTTCCATGTAGTCGATGTGATTGCATTTGTCGGCGTGACGCTGCGCGATCAGCAAGAAGGTGCCGGCCACGAGGCCGCCCGCCGCGGGCAGCCAGATACGCACCGTCCACGGCAGGCTGCGCGCCATCGCCACGAAGCTGCCGGACTTGCCGACCACCAGCAGTTGCAGCGTCGCGATGCCCTCGCGAAACGCGATGGTCGCGAAGGCACCCGCGACGCCGACCACCACCGACCAGACCAGCATCGTGTGGGCGTCGGAGAGACGGAAAAGATCTTGGGCGCGGGTGCGCAGCTTCAGCAGGAATGAAAGCACGTCGGCGGTACGGGGCGTCGAAAGAGGTTGAAAAGCGCGCACGGCAACAGCCGCGCGCCCGCTCGGAGAAGCGGGCGCGCGGCCGGACGTGCACGGAGAATCGCGGCGCGGCTCAAGCCGCCGCCTTGTCGAGTTCGGGATAGTGCCGGAAGATGCACGCCTCGTTATGTTCGATGCGTCGTTCCGACTGCAGATAAGCCGCGATTTTCGGCCGCTCCATCACCGCGTCGTGCAGCGCGGCGAGGCGCGGATAGTGCTCGCCGAAGCGCTTCAACGCGCGCGGAAAAGCGTACAGCAAGCCGTCGATCAACTGGAACATGGACAGGTCCACGTAGGTGAGCGAGTCGCCCACCATGAAACTGTCGCCGGCGGGATTCTGCTTCAGCACGCGCTCGAAGTACTTCATGAACTTCGGAATCCGGTGGTCGATGAAATCGTGCGCGCGCGTCTTCGCGGCATCTTTCTGGTCTTCGTAGTAGAGGTTGCTCGCGAGCGGATGATGGGTGTCGTGCGCCTCGGTCACGACATCGGCGATGGTCAGTTGCAGGCCGTTCGCGACGTAGCGCAAGCTCTCCACCGACGGCGCGAGGCTCAAACGCGGCCCGAGATAGAACAGGATGTTGGCGGTCTGCGCGATCACCAGATCGCCGTCTTTCAGGAACGGCGGCGCGAACGGCGGATACGGCTCGTCCCTGCTTTTCATCACCGCCATCATCGCGTCGGTGCCGAGACCTTCGGAGGGCTCGCCGCGCGCCACTTCGACATAGTCCGCGCCGGCTTCTTCCAGCGCCAGCCGCACAAATTCGCCGCGGCCCTGCAGGCCGTCCCAATAGTAAAGTTCCAGGCTCATCGAGGGGTCCTCATTCAGATTGCATGAACGCCGTGACGCGCGAGCAGCCAGTATGCCGCGCGAGCACATCGAATGCGTTTCCAGAATGCGCAAAACCCCGCACGCGGCGGGGTGGGTTTCAGGCGAGGCCGGCTTAACCGAACAGGTGCTGGACAGTCCATGTGATACCGAGTCCGCCCGCGATCAGCCACACATACAGGATCAAGCCGGTGGTCAGCGCGCGCGGGCCGGCCTGACGAATCTGCGAAAGGCGGGTTTCGATGCCGAGCGCCGTCATGGCCATAGTCAGCGCGAAAGTGTCGAGCGTGTTTAGCGCGGTGGTGGCGGCGTGCGGCAGCACGTGCAAGGAATTGATTACGACGAAGGCGAGGAAGCCGAGCGCAAACCAGGGAATCGCGAGCTTGCGCTGACCGCGCGCCTGAGCGGCCGCGCCTTCGTGCGTGCCGGCCGTTGCGGCCTCGTTGCGCGCCGCGCGATTCACCCAGAGGCCGACCACGAGCAACACTGGCACGAGCAGCATCACGCGAGTCATTTTGACGATGGTGGCGATGTGCGTCGCTTCCGGGCTCACGTTGCTGGCCGCGCCGACCACCTGCGCGACTTCGTGAATCGTGCCGCCGAAGAAAAGCCCCGCGCCGACCGTGTCCAGATGCAGCCAGCCCGCGTTGAACAGGACCGGATAAAGAAACATGGAAAGCGTGCCGAACAGCACCACGCTGCCGACAGCCATGGCGCTCTTGTGCGGTTTGGATTGCAGCGTCGACTCGAAGGCGAGCACGGCCGCCGCGCCGCAGATCGCGCTGCCCGCGGCTGTCAGCAGCGCCGTGTCGCGGTCGAGCTTCATGATTTTCATGCCGGCCAACGTGCCGATCACGAGCGTGCTCACGACGATCAACACCGATTCCGCGAGGCCGGGCAAGCCGACCTGGGCGATTTCCTGGAGGCTCACGCGCAGTCCGAAGAACGCGACCGCGATGCGCAGCAGCTTGCGTGCGGAAAAATTGACGCCGGCGGCCCAGCTTGCCGGCATGCCGTCGCGCAGTGCGTTGCCGTAGACCGCGCCGGCGACGATGCCCACGATCAGCGGGCTCAGCCCCAGCCCGGCAATGGCCGGAATGTCGGCGATGCGCGTCACGGCAGCGGCAAAAAGCGCGACGAAAAGAATGCCGTTGAGCTGCCCGCGGGCGGAGGACTCTTCGGAGGTAGCGGCGGTGAGGCGAGCGGTGGTCATGGTGGCAGCCTTGGTGACTGACTGGATTCGATGGGCCTAATCCTAAATTAGATATATGGATATGAAAAATCGTGATTTAGAATGAGAAATATCAGCCCTGACGATAGTTAAACCCAGTGACCCCCGACCAGCTTATAACTTTCGCCGCCGTCGCCGAGCATCGCAACATCAGCCGGGCGGCGCTGGCGTTGCATCTTTCGCAGCCGGCGGTGTCCGGCCAGTTGCGCCAGTTGCAGGACGAGTTCGGCGAGCCGCTTTATCAGCGCGACGGGCGTGGCGTGCGCCTGACGCCTGCAGGCGAACAGCTCGCGAGCTATGCCGCGCGGTTGCGCGAGACATGGCGGCAGGCGCATGCGTATCGCGACGCGTTGCGCGGTCTCGAACACGGCACGTTGCGGATCGGCGCAACCACGACGCCCGCAAGTTACCTGCTGCCGTATCTGATCGCGGATTTTCATCGGCGATATCCGCAGGTGAGCGTGCACACCGCGGACGGCAATACGAGCGACATCGTCGGCGCGCTCGGCTCGGTGGACATCGCGTTGATCGAAGGGCCGGTCGGCGCGCATTTGCCGCCGGACACCGCCGTGCACGCCTGGCGCGAGGACGAGATCGTCGCGATCATGCCGCGCTCGCATCCGCTCGCGCAGTCGGCTCAGGACGCGAAGATCGAGCTCGCGACGCTCGGCGGAGAGCCGCTCATCGTGCGCGAGGCGGGCTCGGGCGTGCGCCAGATCGTGGAGCGCGCGTTCGCCCACGCGGGCGTGCGCATGCGCGTGGCGCTGGAGATCGCGGGCGTCGAAGGCGTGAAGGAAGCCGTGCGCGCCGGCATGGGCATTGGCTTCGTGTCGGCCATGTCGATGCGGCACGAGAACGGCGCCTTGAGCGTGTTTTCGCTCAGTCCCGAGCCGCTGACACGCCGGCTGTCGATTGTCGTGCCGCACGCGAACGCGCCGTCGCGCGTGGTGCAGCAGTTTCTTGCCCTGTGTCTCGCGGACGGCGGCTGAACCCGTCCGGCGAACCGCCGCGAGCGTGCCTGGGGATTTCCACTATGGTCTGGCGCACGGGCGCGGGCGCACTATTCGGACATCGCAAGCGCTTCGGCGCTTTTTTGAAACACATTTTTGGAACCGGTTCCAAAGCAAGCTTCAGCGCACGAAGAGCCGGACAATGTCGACATGATCCATGCAGTGGAAGTCGCGATCGTCGCGAGCGCTTTCGGCGCGGACCTGGTGCGCACGGCCGGCCACCGGAAGTGGGCGGAAGCCAGCAAGCGGGCGGGCGCCACCGGCTTCGAGGTGCGTCGCGAGCTGTTCGGCTATGAGGCCGACGCTGCCGCGCAGCGTCTCGAGGCGCTGGGCCAACGGATCGGGGAGCTGGGTTTGTGGTCCGTCTATTCGACGCCGGCCTCGCTGTACGCGCCGGACGGCCAGCTCGACACCGCCGCGCTGCGCGGCGCGCTCGATGAGGCGGCCGCGCTCGGCGCGCGCTTCGTCAAGCTGCAGCTGGGCGGATTCGCTCATCACGCGGATGGCGAGGCGATCGCGGGGCTCACGCGCGGCGCGAAGGTGCGGCTCGTCGTTGAAAACGGGCAACTGACGCGGGGCGGATCGCTCGACCAGTTCGTCGGCCTCTTCGATGCATTGGCGCGCGAAGGCCACGCCGGCGTGCTTGGCATGACCTTCGACATCGGCAACTGGGCATGGTGCGGTGTCGCGCCGCTCGAAGCGGCCACGGCGCTCGCGGCCCACGTCGAATACGTGCATTGCAAGGTCGCGGCAGGCGAGGGCGCGCGGCGCTTTGCGGCCGCGCCCGATGCCGGCGACTCGTGGTTCGCCGCCGTGCTGGAGAAGCTGCCTCGCCATGTGCCGCGCGGCATCGAATTTCCGCTCGACGCCGCCAACATCGACGCAGACGCGGCCCGCCGCGTCGCATGGCTGGCCGCGGCGTAAGCGGCGCCATCGGATTTGAGAAGCGGGCGGCCGCGCACGCAGCGGCAAAAACCCCGGCGCGACTCACGAAGCCTACGCAGGAGCAAAGCATGAACATGAGCACGAGCACGAGCACGAGCACGAGCACGAGCACGACAGGCGCAGCACTCGACGTCATCACCTACGGCGAAGCCATGGCCATGTTCGTGGCCGCCGAAACCGGCCCGCTCGCCGGCGTCGGCCAGTTCACGAAGCGCATTGCGGGCGCCGACCTGAACGTGGCGATTGGGCTGTCGCGGCTTGGCTTCAAGGTGGGCTGGATGAGCCGGGTCGGCGACGATTCGTTCGGCCAGTACGTGCGCGACACGCTGACCAGAGAAGGCATCGACCAGCGCTGCGTGAGCACCGACGGGCGCTATCCGACCGGTTTCCAGCTCAAGTCGAAGAACGACGACGGCAGCGATCCCGCCGTCGAATATTTCCGCCGCGGCTCGGCGGCGAGCCATCTGTCCGTGACCGACTACGCCGCCGACTATGTGCTGCCCGCGCGTCATCTGCATCTGACGGGCGTGGCGCCCGCCATCTCGGCAAGCTCGCGCGAACTCGCCTTCCACTTGGCACGCGAGATGCGTGCGGCCGGCAAGACGATCTCCTTCGATCCGAACCTGCGTCCGACGCTGTGGCCGTCGCGCGCCGCGATGGTCGAAGGTCTGAACGCGTTGGCCGCGCTCGCCGACTGGGTGCTGCCGGGCATCGGCGAGGGCGAGATTCTGACCGGCTATACGCAGCCCGACGACATCGCGCAGTTCTATCTGGAGCGCGGCGCGCGCGGCGTGATCGTCAAGCTCGGTGCCGAAGGCGCGTATTTCCGCACCACCGGCGAAGCGGGCGTGATCCGCGGCGAGCCGGTCGAGAAGGTCATCGATACAGTCGGCGCGGGCGATGGCTTTGCCGTCGGCGTGGTGAGCGCGCTGCTCGAAGGCAAAACGCTGCCGCAAGCGGTGGCGCGCGGCAACCGGATCGGCGCGCTGGCGATCCAGGTGATCGGCGATTCGGAAGGGCTGCCGAGCCGCGCCGAGCTCGATGCGCTCGAACGCGGCGATTTGCCGAGCGTCGCGCACGCGGCGTGAATGTCGCGTAGTGGCGAAAGACGCGCGCTTGCCGCGAAGCTTTAGCCGGAAGCACGAGAGCACCAAGCACCAAGCACCTCATCCATAACAGCAAGAGCGCCTGACAAGCGCCGCCGCAGAACCCTCGTTCATCATTGTTTCGGGAAGCCATCAAGGAGACACCCCATGACTTCATCTCTCGCGATTCGCCGCTGGTGGACGATCATGCCGATCGTATTCATCACCTATAGCCTCGCTTATCTCGACCGCGCCAACTACGGTTTCGCGGCCGCCGCGGGCATCAACCAGGATCTCGGCATCAGCAAAGGACTGTCGTCGCTGATCGGCGCGCTGTTCTTCCTCGGCTACTTCTTCTTCCAGATTCCGGGCGCGATCTACGCCGAACGCCGCAGCGTCAAGAAACTCGTGTTCTGGAGCCTCGTGCTGTGGGGCGGTTGCGCGGCGCTCACGGGCATGGTCAGCAATATTCCCTCGCTGATGGTGATCCGCTTCATGCTCGGCGTGGTCGAAGCCGCCGTGATGCCGGCCATGCTGATCTTCATCAGCAACTGGTTCACGAAGAGCGAGCGCTCGCGCGCCAACACGTTCCTGATCCTCGGCAACCCGGTCACGGTGCTGTGGATGTCGGTCATCTCCGGCTATCTCGTGCATTCGGTCGGCTGGCGCAACATGTTCATCGCCGAGGGCATTCCGGCGGTGCTGTGGGCCGTGTGCTGGTGGTTCATCGTGAAGGACAAGCCGCAGCAGGTCTCGTGGCTCACGCAGCAGGAAAAGAACGACCTGGCTGACACGCTGCGAGCCGAGCAGGCCGCGATCAAGCCGGTGCGCAATTACGGCGAGGCGTTCCGCTCGTCGGCGGTGATCAAGCTGTGCGCGCAGTATTTCTGCTGGAGCATCGGCGTGTATGGTTTCGTGTTGTGGCTGCCGTCGATCCTGAAGAACGGCTCGACGCTCGGCATGGTCGAAACCGGCTGGCTGTCGGCGCTGCCGTATCTCGCCGCGACCATCGCGATGCTCGCGGCGTCGTGGGCATCGGATAAACTCAACAGCCGTAAAGCGTTCGTCTGGCCGTTTCTGCTGATCGGCGCGGTGGCGTTCGCGGCGTCCTACGCGCTCGGCTCCACGCATTTCTGGCTCTCGTATGCCTTGCTCGTGATCGCGGGCGCCGCAATGTACGCGCCGTACGGCCCGTTCTTCGCGATCGTGCCTGAACTGCTGCCGAAGAACGTCGCGGGCGGCGCGATGGCCTTGATCAACAGCATGGGCGCGCTCGGTTCGTTCGTCGGCTCGTATGTGGTCGGCTATCTGAACGGCGCGACCGGATCGCCGGCGGCATCGTATGCGTTCATGAGCGTGGCGCTGATCGCCGCGGTCATCCTCACGCTGATCGTGAAGCCGCAACAACAGACGGCGCAACCCCAACACACGCTCGCCACACCGTTGCAAGGAAAATAAGCCGATGAACAAGATCGTCGCCTGGAAGCCGCTGCCTGAAGATGTGCTCGCGTATCTGCGGCAGCACGTGGAAGTCGTGCAGGCGGACCCCGCGCGGCACGACGCGTTCGTCGCCGCGTTGCGCGACGCGGACGGCGGCATCGGCGCGAGCGTGAAGATCACGCCGGCCATGCTCGAAGGCGCGACGCGGCTCAAGGCGCTCTCGACCATCTCCGTCGGCTTCGATCAGTTCGACGTCGCCGATCTCACGCGGCGCAGCATCGTGCTCGCGCACACGCCGGATGTGCTCACGGAGTCCACCGCCGACACCGTGTTCTCGCTGATTCTCGCGTCGGCGCGCCGGGTGGTCGAACTCGCGCAATGGGTGAAGGCGGGGCAGTGGCGCCACAGCATCGGGCCCGCGCAATTCGGCGTGGACGTGCAGGGCAAGACGCTCGGCATCGTCGGCCTGGGACGCATTGGCGGCGCGGTCGCGCGGCGCGCGGCGCTGGGCTTCAACATGAAGGTGCTCTATACGAACCGCAGCGCGAACCGCGAAGCCGAGGAGGCTTACGGCGCGCGCCGCGTCGAGTTGCCCGAGCTGCTCGCCCATGCCGACTTCGTGTGTCTGCAAGTGCCGCTCACGCCGCAAACCCGGCACCTGATCGGCGCGGCGGAACTGAAATCCATGAAGCCGGGCGCGATCCTGATCAACGCGTCGCGCGGCGCGATCGTCGACGAACAGGCGCTGATCGAGGCACTGCGAAACGGCACGATCCACGGCGCCGGACTGGACGTGTTCGAAACCGAGCCGTTGCCCGCCGATTCGCCTTTGCTCAACATGCCCAATGTGGTCGCGCTGCCGCATATCGGTTCGGCGACGCACGAGACGCGTCATGCGATGGCGCGCAACGCGGCGGAAAATCTGGTCGCCGCGCTCGCGGGCACGTTGCGCGCGAACATCGTCAATCGCGACGTGCTGCAACAGTGAGGTGCATGTGATCAAGCTTCCCGTGGCCATGACCTGCTGCGTCGAGCATCGCGTGACGTGGGCCCGATGAGCAGCGCGCCGTCCCACACCGCGCCGCGCCGCGCGACCATCACCGACGTCGCCCGCGAAGCCGGCACCGGCAAGACCAGCATCTCGCGCTATCTGAACGGCGAAATGAGCGTGTTGTCGCCGGAGTTGCGCGCGCGGATCGAGGCCGCCATCGAGCGGCTCGACTATCAGCCCAATCAGATGGCGCGCGGCCTGAAGCGCGGGCGCAACCGTTTGATCGGCATGCTGCTCGCCGACCTCACGAATCCCTATAGCGTCGAAGTGCTGCAAGGCGTCGAAGCCGCGTGCCACGCGCTCGGCCTGATGCCGCTCATCTGTCACGCGGCCAATGAAGTCGAAATGGAGCGGCGCTATCTGCAACTGCTGACCACGTATCGCGTGGAAGGCGTGATCGTCAATGCGCTCGGCGTGCGCGAGGAAACGCTGCGGCCGGTGGGCAGCGGCGGCATTCCGACGGTGCTGGTGGATCGTTCCGTCGACGGCCTCGTTGCGGATATCGTCGGGCTCGACAACCGGGCGGCGGCGGAGCTGGGCACGCGGCATCTGCTGGCGCGCGGCTTTTGCGACATCTGGTTCGTCGTGCAGCCGTTCGAGCAGGTCAGTTCGCGGCGCTTGCGCGAGGCGGCGTTTCGCGACGTGATGAGCGCGGAAGGCGCGGAGGGCGCCGCGCACGCACACGGTCATCGGGCGCGCGGCCGCACGCTCGCGCTGAACCTCGCCGATCCGTCGCAGACCGAACACAGTCTCGCGGAACTCGACCGCGCAATCGACGCGGCCAACAGCCGGCCAGACGCCGTCGGCAACGCGGCGCGGCTCGCCGTGTTCGCGGCGAATGCGCCCGTCGCGCTGCGTCTCGCGTTGCACCTCAAGGCCCGTTATGGTGCCGACTGGCAGGCGCGCGTCGCGCTCCTTTCCATCGACGACCCCGAGTGGGCGGAACTGACCGGCATCACGGCGATCCGCCAGCCGACTTACGAGATCGGCTACCGCGCGGTGGAGTTTCTGCACGAGCGCATCGAAGGCGTGCAGACGACCGCGCGTGATTGCCTGCTGCCAGGCGAGCTGATCGTGCGCGCGTCGACGTCCGGCTGAAGTCCGGCTGAGGTCCGGCGAAGCTGGCGGCCCATTCCGCGCCGATCTGCGATCATGCGGGCTGCGGCGCGCAGCGGGTGCGCGCCGGTCATCGCAAGGAAACTCATGGTCGTTGCACCGCTTACCCTGTCGAGCCTCGTTCTCGCGACGCTGTTCGTCGCCGCTTTGCCGTTTCTGATCTACCGCCGCCTGCGCTCGCCGCTCGCGCTCAGGCCGCGCGACGCAATCGCGGGCATCGCCGTGTTCGCCTTGTTCGCGATGGTGATCGAGCGGGCGCTGAACGACTACGTGCTGCATCGGAACGAAGCGACGGCCGCTTTCCTGTCGCATCCGCTTGCGTTCGTGGTGTATGGCGCGCTCGCCGCGGGCATCTGCGAGGAAGTGGGGCGTTTCGTCGGCATGCGGCTGCTGATGAAACGCGCGGCGGCCCGCGCGGCGCCGGCGACGCATGACAGCACTGCGCTCACCTACGGCCTCGGCCATGGCGGCGCTGAAGCATGGCTTGTCGGCGTGCTCGTGCAGATTCAGTGGATTCTCTTCGCGGTGTTCGAGAATCGCGGTCAGCTCGACGGCTATCTGAGCAATCTGCCGGGCGAATCCGTGATGCGCATCCATCTGATACTCGCGAGCCTGAGCCCGCAAACGGCCGGCATTTTCGCGCTCGAACGCGTGGCCGCGCTGGTGTTCCAGATCGGCTTGTCGGTGTTGATGTGGCGCGGCCTGCGAGCCGGCTGGCGCGGCATCCTGCCGCTCGCCATTGTGCTGCATGCGCTCGTGGACGTGCCCGCCGCGCTGTTCCAGGCGCAGCTCGTGCCGCTCATGACCGTCGACGCCCTCTATGCGCTCGGCGCGGTCGCCGTCGTCGCGCTGCTGGTCAGAGCGTTCAGACGACCCGCCTCGGAGCGCATGACGAAGTTGCCTCGTTAGCGCAGTCGCGCTGCGCCGTTGCGTTTGTTTACAATCGGCGGCCTCGACTGCTGGCCTATTTCTTTCGGCACATCCATGGAAGCTTACCAATACGACTGCGCGAATCCCGAGTTCGAGGAATTGGCGCGAGTGATCAGCGATCTTTTTCCCGAGCAGACGCAGTTCATCCAGCGCGCAGCCGAAGACGGCACGCCGACGCTCGCGATTCACTGGGTCGCGATGCGTTTCGGCGCCGCGGCGCGCCGCATCGTGATGACGGTGGAGATTGCGCCGCCGGCGCTCGCGCGATACCGCGCGTTGCCCGCGCGGCTGCGCGGCCGCAGCTTCGCGGTGCTGCGCGCGTATGTCGAAGCGAGCATCGGCTCGCTCGAAGAGCAGTATGCGAACGGCGAAGCGGTGCCGCGCGAAGTCACCGTGGACCTCGGCGACGAGTTCGCCTGACGGCGTTTTTAGTCGGCGAAACTAGTCGGCGAGACGGTAGACCTTGGCGAAACGGGCGGCCTGCACGACACCGTAATCGCCGGGCGCGTATTGCATGATCCAGTCGCCGGCCATGCCGCGCAGCACGTCGCCGCCACTGGCCGAGCGCGCGAGCGAGAACGCTTCGTTCATCTGTTTCGCAAGCACGACGGCCGGGCGATTGCGATAAGCGCCCGGTTGGCCGTGCGTGAGCGCGGCGTCGGCGGGAAGATATTTGGCGTCGAAACGTTCGCGCGAAACGACCCAGCGGTCGCCTGTCGATCCGGTGATCAGCGCGTCGCCGGGCAGATAGCGGTTCGGGCCTTCGAGGCTCATCAGCTCGCCTCGCGCGGCGGCGAATTCGACATTGACCGTTTCGTCTTTGATGACGCGGCGCGCGGCGGCATCGTGGCTCAGGTCGAGATTTTTCAGATCGTTCATGAAGCGGTGCAAAAGTGATATTGACGGCGGCGTCGGGAGCTGGCGCCCCGTTCGCGGACCCGCATCATGCCAGACGCATATCGAGGTGCGTTGTTTTTGTGATGCGCGGCGCGGTGCGAGAGCATCGCAGCGCGCCGCGTGATGGGTCCAGCAATGAACCCTTGACGGCTTTTGCCGCTGTTCCAGCGCTTACGGCTTGACCGTCGCGTCGCTGGCCGGAGCCGGCGCAGCCTTGCCCTTGCCATGGTGACCATGGCGGCTGTTCGCGCCGCCCGGCTGATGGAAGGTCGTATCGGCGAGCTTCTTCTGTTCCGGCGAGAAGCTGTTGTAGAGCGGATCGAACGCGTCGACCAGCTTCTTCATGCCGTCCGCGTGCGCCTGCGCGATGTTGGCGTACTGCTTCATGTCGTCGAGTGCGGACACGTTCGCGGCGGCGCGGCGCTCCTTGAACAGTTCGCCCATGGTCTGACCGTTGTTGCGCATGACGTCGGCGAACGCCTTCCACTGCGGCTCCTGCGCCGACGTGATTTTCAGTTGCGAATGAAGATAGGCGATGCGGTCTTCGACATTGCGCTCGTGGCCGCCCTTGGCGACCGGCGCGGAAGCCGCCGTGCCCGAAGACGCCGCAACTGGCGCGGAAGCTTGTGCGAAGGCGCCGCTCATGGCGACTGCGGAGGCCAGCATGACCAGTGCTTTTTTCATCGAAACTCCTGATGTCTGTTGGAATAGGGACAAGGCGTGTGGCGAGCGGCCCGCCCGGCGTCGCGCGAAAATGCGCGGTCGCGCGACGGCGCGGGTCGCCCAACAGGGCCGTCGGCGCTATTAGTATCACGTTATGCGGACAAGGCGGCCCTTGTGCGACAAACGCTTACAACCGAAACGAACAGGAAATAGCGGGTGGACAAATTCGTCAGCATGGAGGTTTTCGTGGCGGTGGTCGAGGCGGGCAGCCTGACGGCGGCGGCCGAGCGCTTCGACATTTCGTCGGCGATGGTCGGCAAGCACATCCGCTCGCTCGAATCGCGGCTCGGCACGCGGCTCCTCACGCGCACCACGCGCCGTCAAAGTCTGACCGAGATCGGCCGGCAATATTACGAGCAGTGCAGGCGCATTCTCGCCGACGTGAAGGGCGCCGAGTCGCTCGCCGAAGCCATGGCCGCCGCGCCGCGCGGCGTGCTGAAGGTGACGGTGCCGCTCACCTACGGCGTCGAGGTGTTTTCGCCGGCCATCACCGACTATCTCACCGCGTGGCCGGACGTCACGCTCGAACTCGATCTGTCGAACCGCATGGTCGATCTCGTGGAAGAGGGCTTCGACGCCGCCGTGCGCATCGGCCATCTGCCCGATTCGAGTTTTGTCGCGCGGCCATTGAAGCCATATCGCATGCGCGCCTGCGCGTCGCCGGCGTATCTCGCGCGGGCCGGCATTCCGCGGACTCCCGCCGATCTCGCGCAGCACGAATGCCTCGGCTTTCTGCATTGGGGCCGCGAAGGCACGTGGCGTCTGGGAGGCGAAAGCGCCGCGGAAAATCAGCTGCGCGCCGGGCGATTTCGCGCGAACAACGGCCAGGCGCTGAAGGTGGCGGCGCTGCGCGGCTTCGGTCTCGTGCTGCAACCGGAGGCGCTGCTCGCGCGCGAAATCGCGAGCGGCGAACTCGTTTCGGTGCTGGAAGAGCATTTGCCCGAAGGCGCGCCGGTGCATCTCGTCTATCCGCGCGACCGGCGCGCCACGCGCAAGCTGACTAGCTTCATCGACTTCGTGATCGAGCGCCTTGGCGCATGACAGCCGCCGCCGAACACTGAAGACGCGCGATAATCCGCTCCATCGCGACCACCTTTTTTCTTTCGATGAGACCTCCGCGCCTCGACCAACTCGACGACCTCGACCGCAACCTCGTGGCGCTGCTTCAGGCCAACGCGCGCGAGAGCGTCGCCAATCTCGCGCGCCAGCTCGACGTGGCGCGCACCACCGTGATCGCGAGAATCGCGCGGCTCGAACGCAGCAACGTGATTGCGGGCTACAGCGTGCGGCTCGGCCAGGACGTGCTCGATTCGAGCATTTATGCGTACGTGGGCATCATCATCGCGCCGAAGCACGGCCCGGCGGTGCAGAAGCGCCTCGGCAAGATGCCCGAGGTGCAACTGCTGTGCGCGGTGAGCGGCGAGTTCGATTACGTCGCGTGGCTGCGCGCGGATTCGCCTGATCGTCTGAACGATCTGCTCGATCAGATCGGCGGAATGGAAGGCGTGGAGCGGACCACGACCTCGATCATTCTCGCGCGCAAGATCGACCGCGGCATGGTGTGACTCGCGGGCAGTCGCGGCCCGTCGCGGCCCGACCACCGCGCCGTTTTTACCCGGTTTTTACGCGCTTTCGACGTTTTGTCTGCCGCGCTCGTCGAAGTGTCGAAACTCGTGGTCATTGCGCAGCATTTTGCGCGTATGAACCGTTCTCGCTTCTCCCTACACTGTCGTTCAAGGGTTCAGCCCGCCGGGCGCCGCATCCAACACCGCGGCGCACTTCAAGCTGGAGACAGCGGACGAATAACAAAGGAGAAAGCGCATGAAAGTAGCCATCGTTGGCGCAGGTCTGATTGGTCACACCATCGCCCATATGCTGCGTGAAACCGGCGACTACGAGGTCGTCGCGTTCGACCGCGATCAGCACGCGCTCGACAAGCTCGCGGCGCAGGGCATCGCGACCCGCCGTGTGGATTCCGCCGATGCCGCCGCGCTGCGCGCCGCGATTCAGGGCTTCGACGCGCTCGTCAACGCGCTGCCGTATTACCTCGCCGTGAACGTGGCGGCCGCCGCGAAAGGCGCGGGTGTGCATTACTTCGATCTGACCGAGGACGTGCGCGCCACGCACGCGATCCGCGCGATCGCCGACGAAGCCGACCACGCGTTCATGCCGCAGTGCGGCCTCGCGCCGGGCTTCATCGGCATCGCGGCGCACGAGCTGGCGAACCGCTTCACGGAAATCCGCGACGTGAAAATGCGCGTCGGCGCGCTGCCCGAATTCCCGACCAATGCGCTGAAGTACAACCTGACGTGGAGCGTGGACGGTCTCATCAACGAATATTGCCAGCCTTGCGAAGCGATTCGCGAGAACCGCACGCAGTGGGTGCAGCCGCTCGAAGGCCTCGAACATTTTTCGCTCGACGGCATCGAGTACGAAGCCTTCAACACGTCCGGTGGTCTCGGCACGCTGTGCGAAACGCTGTCAGGCCGCGTCGAGTCGCTCGATTACAAGTCGGTGCGCTATCCGGGCCACCGCAATCTGATGCAATTCCTGCTCGAAGACCTGCGTCTTTCCACCGACCGCGACACGCTCAAGAGCATCATGCGCCGTTCGGTGCCGTCCACCGCGCAAGACGTCGTGCTGGTGTTCATCACCGTGAGCGGCATGCGCGACGGGCAACTGGTGCAGGAAGTGTTCACCCGCAAGATCTTTGCGAAGACGGTGTGCGGCGTACCGATGAGCGCGATTCAGATCACCACGGCGGGCGCGATGTGCGCGGTGCTGGATCTGTTCCGCGAAGGCAAGCTGCCGCAACGCGGCTTCGTGCGTCAGGAGCAGGTGCCGCTGCGCGAGTTCCTCGCGAATCGTTTCGGCCAGTTGTACGAAGGGCAGACGTTGCAGTCAATGAAAAGCGCGGCGACGGTTTGAGAAACGGCGTCGTTGCAATCGAAAACGCCCTGCATGCAGGGCGTTTTTTCGTTTACCGCCTGGGCGCGGCCGCTAGACAGGCAGTGGCGGCATCATCCCGCATGCGGCCTGCCGCTCGCTGAGGATGCGCGCGAGCAGCGCGTCGTGATCCGCCGCGCCCGGCGCGGTGTTGTCGAACATCAGCAGGTCGTCGCACAGCGCGCCGCCCGGCGCGAAGCGCCGCTGACGATACTCGTCCCAATGCGCGAGCTTGTAGGCGTCGTTCGGATTGGCGCGCGCCACGATCCGCTGACGCGCGACATCTTCCGAAACATGAACCCACACGACTCGCACGGTCACATCATCGGCGATACCGAGCCACGCGCGATCGAATAGCCGCCGTTCACGGATTTCCCGCGAAAGCGGCCCGACCACGAGCGCGCTCACGCCGAGTTCGAGGTTCTCGCGCGCGGTGTCGAGCAGGCCGCGATACTCGGGCTCGCGCAGATGCTGAAGAAAGAGCGGGCTGTCGCGATCGTTCGGGTCACCGGTCAGCATGCCCATTGCGGCCGCGCTGTAGCCGCCGTAGAGCGTGTCCTTGTCGAGCAGGCAGAAATGCTCGGCTGCCGCTTTCATGAGCGGGCCGATCAGTTTTTTCGCGAGCGTGGTCTTGCCGGTGCCCGCGTGACCGCAAATAAAAACCAGACGGCTCATGAGGAAGTGTCCTCCATTCGAGCCGCCGGGCCGACGCCGGCCAGCCAGTTGAAATAGCGCATGAAAGTCTCCGTATTGCCGCTTCTTCCATCGATCATGAAGAAGAACGCGAGGGCATGCAAGCGCTGCGCATCCGGGCGCAAAGGTGAGGATCGCAAACCATCGCGAGGCCTCGTTCGACGGCGACGATCACGAAGCGCAACCCGTGAGCGCCCGCGCGAGGCTTAACAATTCGATACATGGCCCTCGCCAACAGCCCTTAACATGGCGGCTATCGCCTCTCCATTCATGCAAAGCGGCTTTGCGCAGCGTATGCCGACGGGGCCCGCTTTGCTCCGCTTTCAAGGTACACAACATGCTGATCAATTGCGCCGCCTATCAGGACGGCCGGAAGCTCGCAGACATCGACATCGACAGTATCAGCGACTACGTGGCGCGGCCCGAGTGCTTTGTGTGGGTCGCGCTGAAAGACCCCGCGCCCGCCGAACTCGAGGTGATGAAGCACGAATTCGGCCTGCATGACCTTGCCATCGAAGACGCGCTGAACGGCCACCAGCGCCCGAAAATCGAGGAATACGGCGAGTCGCTCTTCGCCGTGATGCACACGGTCGAAATGGACGAGGACGGCGAACTGCTGATCGGCGAAGTGGACGTATTCGTTGGAGCGAACTATGTGCTGTCGGTGCGGCGCGGCACGCGCGCCGGCTTTCAGAACGTGCGGGCGCGTTGCGAGCGCGAGCCCCAGTTGCTCAAGGCGGGCGCGGCCTTCGTGCTGTATGCGCTCGCCGACGATATCGTGGATCGCTATTTCCCGATCGTCGAGGCGTTGAATACCGAGATCGAGGCGATCGAAGACCGCATTTTCGAGCGCAACAATTCCACTGCGTCGCGCGCGATCATTCAGGATCTGTATTGGCTGAAGCGGCGTCTCGTCACGTTGCAACATCACATCGCGCCGTTGCAGGAAGCGATCAGCAAGCTGACGGGCGGGCGCATTCCCAGTGTCTGCGAAGGCATGCAAGCTTACTTTCGCGATGTCTACGATCACCTGGACCGGATCGTGCGCATTATCGACGGCCGGCGCGACATCATTGTCACCGCAGTGCAGGTGAATCTCGGCATGATCTCGCTCGCGGAAAACGAAGTGACGAAGCGGCTCGGTTCGTTCGCGGCGCTGTTCGCGGTGCCGACCATGATCGCCGGCATCTACGGGATGAATTTTCAGAACATTCCCGAGCTGCATTTCCAGTTCGGCTATCCGGTGTGCCTCGGCATCATGCTGACCGTCGATCTTGTTCTGTTCTGGCGTTTTCGCAAAGCCGGCTGGCTCTGATCGCCTCTCCCGACGCTCCTCGCCGCACTTGCCCTTGCATGTCGCGCAATAAAGGGCCAGCATGGGCGGCCCGCCGGCCGCTGACCTTGCAGCCGGCGGCACTTCCGCTACGCACGGACCCAAGCGAGGATGCGTTGTCATACGCTGCCTGTCGAAACGCTCGCGCCGCGCGGCACTTTGTGCGCGCCGGTGCAGTGCAACACCGCGAATCGTTGACATTTCGCTCAGGCTGCGCCGAGAATGAGTCCCGCAAACGTTTGCGGGCAACAAAAAATACGGCTTCCGCGAAGCCAGACAAACCAAGGAGATAGGCATGAGCAATCGCATTCGCCGCCGCATCGTGACAGCTGCCGTCCTCGCCACCGTGACCGCCGTCCTGCCGGTTTCCGCCGTCCAGGCTCAAACCGCCCCCGCTCATAAGCCGAAAGTCGCGCTGGTCATGAAGTCGCTCGCCAACGAATTTTTCCTCACCATGGAAAACGGCGCGAAGGACTACCAGAAGCACAACGCGTCGCAGTTCGATCTCATCACGAACGGGATCAAGGACGAGACCGACACGGCGAACCAGATCCGCATCGTCGAGCAGATGATCGTGTCGAAGGTGGACGCGATCGTGCTGGCTCCGGCCGATTCGAAGGCGCTCGTGCCGGTCGTCAAGAAGGCGGTGGACGCGGGCATCATCGTCGTGAATATCGACAACCGGCTCGACCCGGACGTGCTCAAGTCGAAGGACCTGAACGTGCCTTTCGTCGGCCCGGATAACCGCAAGGGCGCGCAAAAGGTTGGCGATTACCTCGCGAAGAAGCTGAAATCGGGCGACGAGGTCGGCATTCTCGAGGGCGTCTCGACCACGACCAACGCGCAGCAGCGCACCGCGGGCTTCAAGGACGCGATGCAGAGCGTCGGCGCCAAAGTCGTGTCGGTGCAGTCGGGAGAATGGGAAATCGACAAGGGCAACGCGGTGGCCTCGGCCATGCTCAACGAGTACCCGAACCTGAAGGCGCTGCTCGCCGGCAACGACAACATGGCGATCGGCGCGGTCTCGGCGGTGCGCGCGGCGGGCAAGCAGGGCAAGGTGTACGTGGTCGGCTACGACAACATCAACGCCATCAAGCCAATGCTGAAGGACGGCCGCGTGCTCGCCACCGCCGACCAGTACGCCGCCAAGCAGGCCGTGTTCGGCATCGACACCGCGTTGAAAGCCCTGAGCGAGCACAAGAAGCAGTCGCAGTTGTCGGGCGTGGTGGAAACGCCGTGCGATCTGGTGACGAAGTAAAAGCGTGACGACGTGAAGGCCGCCGGCTAACTGGCTAACCGGCAAGCGCGGATTAGCGCGGATAAGCGCCGGCGCGGGGCTCGAGGCAGACGCCCATGCCGCGCAAAAACCGCGAACTCGCGCCGCCTGTTCAACGAACGCTCAATAATCGCTCAAGAAACCTGCCGGGCCGCCGTTAATTCCAGAGGTAAGCGTCATGACGGTGGCCGGGCGGCGGGAGGGGGCGCGGTCGTGGAGCCTGCGCATTCCGCGCATTGGGCCGGCATTGACCACGCGGTGTCCGGCGCGGCCTCGTACGAATCGCTCGAACGGGACCGCGCGGTACCGCGCAACAGGATCGCGATGGACTCAACCGACCACGACGCCTTGCCAGCCGTTCTGTCCGTTAGCGGCATCGGCAAGACCTACGCCGAACCGGTGCTCGCCG
The DNA here is from genome assembly GCF_036016995.1 of Paraburkholderia sp. MPAMCS5. Lineage (NCBI taxonomy): Bacteria > Pseudomonadati > Pseudomonadota > Betaproteobacteria > Burkholderiales > Burkholderiaceae > Paraburkholderia > Paraburkholderia sp. MPAMCS5. Next base: position 38,097 of record NZ_JAYXBK010000003.1, on the reverse strand, counting down.
ACGTGTCGTTGTCGCTGCGCGCCGGCGAGGTATTGGCGCTCACCGGCGAGAACGGCGCGGGCAAGAGCACGCTGTCCAAGATTATCGGCGGCCTCGTCGATCCGACCACCGGCACCATGCGGCTCGGCGGCGAGCCGTATGCGCCGGCGAGCCGGACAGAAGCCGAGGCGCTCGGCGTGCGCATGGTGATGCAGGAGCTGAACCTGCTGCCTACCTTGTCGGTGGCCGAGAACCTGTTTCTGAACCGCCTGCCGCGCGCGGGCGCGTTCAGCTTCGGCTGGATCGACCGCCGCAAGCTGCGCGAGGACGCGCGTCATGCGATGGCGCAGGTCGGGCTCGACGCGATCGATCCGGACACGCTGGTGGGCGAGCTGGGCATCGGTCATCAGCAGATGGTGGAGATCGCGCGCAATCTGATCGACGACTGCCGCGTGCTGATCCTCGACGAACCGACCGCGATGCTGACCGCGCGCGAAGTCGACCTGCTGTTCGAGCAGATCGGGCGGCTGAAGGCGCGCGGCGTCGCGCTCGTGTACATCTCGCACCGGCTCGAGGAGCTGGCGCGGGTCGCCGGGCAGATCGCCGTGCTGCGCGACGGACGCCTCGTGCACGTCGACGCGATGGCCAACCTCACGAGCGACGAAATCGTCACGTGGATGGTGGGCCGCGAACTCGGCGAGCAGATCGATCTGGGCGAGCGCAAGATCGGTGCGCCGCTTCTGAAGGTGGATCGGCTCGCGCGCGGCAAGGTCGTGCGCGAGGTGTCGTTCGAGGTGCGCGCGGGCGAGATTTTCGGCATCAGCGGCCTGATCGGCGCGGGCCGCACGGAGTTGATGCGGCTGATTTACGGCGCCGATCAGAAGGACGGCGGCACGGTGGCGCTGGCCGCCACGCCGGGCGCGCCGCCCACGCAGGTACGGATCGATACGCCGTCGGACGCGGTGCGCGCCGGCATCGCGCTCATCACCGAAGACCGTAAAGGCGAGGGCCTGCTGCTGCCGCAGCCGATCGCGGCCAACGTGTCGCTCGGCAATCTCGGCGGCGTGGCGCGGCACGGCGTGGTCGACGCGAAGCGCGAGAACGCGCTCGCGAAAAAGCAGATCGCCGCGATGCGGATTCGCAGCTCGGGGCCGGCGCAGATTGTCGGCGAACTGTCGGGCGGCAATCAGCAGAAGGTCGTGATCGGCCGCTGGCTCGCGCGCGATTGCCGCGTGCTGCTGTTCGACGAACCCACGCGCGGCATCGACGTCGGCGCGAAGTTCGATATTTATGGCTTGATGGGCGCGCTGGCTCGTGAAGGCCGGGCGCTCGTCGTGGTGTCGAGCGACCTGCGCGAACTGATGCTGATCTGCGACCGGATCGGCGTGATGTCCGCGGGAAGTCTGAGCGGTGTGTTCGAGCGCAACACGTGGTCGCAAGATGCATTGCTGGCCGCCGCTTTCGCCGGCTATCGCAGCCGCGAAGCGCTCTTGCACACCCTCGATGCCGATGAAGCAGGGAGTCTGTCATGACAGATCAATCGTTGCGCGAAGCGTCGGGCGCGAAGCCGGGTTCGGGCGCCGTGAACGGGAACGCCGTGCCGCCGTCCGATCCGTCGGCACCGCTCGCAAGCGGCAAGCCGGCGGGCACGCGGCTCGGCTTTTCGAACTACCTCGGTCTCGCGGGCGCGTTGCTGGCCATGATCGTGCTGTTCTCACTGCTGAGTTCGCACTTTCTGACGTATGACACGTTCAGCACGATCGCCAATCAGATCCCGGATCTGGTGGTGATGTCAGTCGGCATGACGTTTGTGCTGATCATCGCCGGGATCGATCTGTCGGTCGGGTCGGTGCTGGCGCTGGGCGCTTCGGTGGTGAGCGTGGCCGCGCTGAAGTGGGGCTGGGGTCCGCTGCCGTCCGCGCTGCTGGGCGTCGCGGCGGCGGCGCTGACCGGCACGATCACCGGCGCGGTCACGGTGGGCTGGCGGATTCCGTCGTTCATCGTGTCGCTCGGCGTGCTGGAAGCGGCGCGCGGCCTCGCGTATCAGATGACGAATTCGCGCACCGCCTATATCGGCGACGCGTTCGATTTCCTGTCGAACCCGATCGCGGTCGGCATTTCGCCGGCTTTCCTGATCGCCGTGGCGGTGATGGTGATCGCGCAACTCGTGCTGACGCGCACGGTGTTCGGCCGCTATCTGGTCGGCATCGGGACGAACGAAGAAGCGGTGCGGCTCGCGGGCGTCAACCCGCGGCCGTACAAGGTGATCGTGTTCGCGCTGATGGGCGCGCTCGCGGGCCTCGCGTCGCTGTTCCAGATTTCGCGTCTGGAGGCGGCCGATCCGAACGCGGGTGTCGGCCTTGAGCTGCAGGTGATCGCGGCGGTGGTGATCGGCGGCACGAGTCTGATGGGCGGGCGCGGTTCGGTCATCAGCACGTTTTTCGGCGTGTTGATCATTTCGGTGCTGGCGGCCGGGCTCGCGCAGATCGGCGCGAACGAGCCGACCAAGCGGATGATCACCGGCGCCGTGATCGTGGTGGCGGTCGTGCTGGATACGTATCGCAGCCGCCGCAAGCGCGTCTGACATGTGTGTGCATGTGATGAGCGAGCGGTGCGCGTGCGGTGTGTCGTCAGATTAGCGTGTCAAAAGCGGTTGAAGCGTGGTTTGCGGTAAAGCGTAAGAATTCATGAGTGTGGTCTGTCTTCGATGAAGACGTCCGCGGGTCGGCGAACAGCAGGACCGGCGGGAAAAACGGGCAGGAGAGCAAGAGGTTATGGCGACGATCAAGGATGTGGCAGCCGTGGCGGGCGTGTCCTTCACCACGGTTTCGCATGTGGTGAACAACTCGCGGCCGGTGTCGGCCGACGTGCGCGCGAAGGTCGAGCACGCCATTCGCCAGCTTCATTATGTGCCGTCGGCGGTGGCCCGCTCGCTGAAGGCGCGCGCCACCGCGACCATCGGGCTCGTGGTGCCGAACAGCACCAACCCGTACTTCGCGGAACTCGCGCGCGGGATCGAGGACGGTTGCGCCCGCAACGGCTACTGCGTGTTCTTCTGCAATTCCGACGACGACCCGGCGAAGCAGCGCAACTACCTTCGCGTGCTGCAGGAAAAGCGCATCGACGGACTGATCGTCGCGTCCGCCGGCGACGACGCGGTGCTCGCGCAGACGCTCGCCGACGCGCGCGAGCCGCTCGTGATCGTCGACCGGAATATCGAAGGCGTGAATGCGGACCTCGTGCAGATCGATCACGAAAAGGGCGCGTATCTCGCCACGCGTCATCTGCTCGAACTCGGGCACGTGCGGATCGGCTGCATCACCGGGCCCGTGGATACGGCGGTCAGCGCAATGCGGGTGCACGGCTTTATCCGCGCGATGGCCGAGCGCGGCATCGAGATTTTGCCGGATGCGATCGTGCAGAGCGATTTTTCGGGCACCGGCGGCCATCGGGCGGCGGGGCAACTGTTCGACACGATCAAGCCGTCGGCGATTTTCGCCTGCAACGACATGATGGGCATCGGCGCGTTGCGCGCTGCGGCGGAGCGCAATATCAGCGTGCCGCGCGACTGCTCGATCATCGGTTTCGACGACATCGAGCTGGGCCGCTTCACCTATCCGGCGCTCTCGACGGTCGGGCAGTCGGTGCGCGCGCTCGGCGACATGGCCGCGCAGACGCTGATCGAGCGGATCGCGGGCAAGTCGTCGGCGAGCGCGCGGCCCGTCGGCCGGCGCCGCGTGGTGTCGCCGCGGCTGATCGTGCGCGAATCCACCTCGACGTGGGCCGGCGCGGGCAAACGCAATCGGGCGGCGTGAGTTCGAGCGCGGCCGCGGGCTGAGCGGCCGGCGCCGCGCGTGATTGGCCCGAACTTCTGCACCAGAATTCGGGTCGCTTCTGTTTTAAAGCGCGAGTTTGAGGAGAAACGAGTGGCAAGCAAGGAAACGCACTCACGCGTGGCGGTGGTCGGCAGTCTGAACATGGACCTGGTGGTGCGCGCGCCGCGTCTGCCGCATCCCGGCGAAACGCTGGCTGGCCACACGTTCGCGCAGGTCGCGGGCGGCAAGGGCGGCAACCAGGCGGTGGCCGCGGCCCGGCTGGGCGCACAGGTGTCGATGCTCGGCTGCGTCGGCGCGGACGCGAACGGCGCGCAGTTGCGCGCGGGGCTGGAAGCGGAAGGCATCGATTGCGCGGCGCTCGAAACCGGCGCGCAAGCGACGGGCGTCGCGCTGATCGTCGTGGACGACGCGAGCCAGAACGCGATTGTGATCGTGGCCGGCAGCAACGGCGAGGTCACGCCGGACACCCTTGCGCGCCACGAAGCGGTGCTCGCGGCCGCCGACGTGGTGATCTGCCAGCTCGAAACGCCGCTCGCGAGCGTCCACGCGGCGCTGGCCACGGCCCGGCGTCTTAACAAGACGGTCATCCTGAATCCGGCGCCCGCCACCGGCCCGTTGCCCGCCGACTGGCTGCCGCTCGTCGATTACCTGATTCCGAACGAACTCGAAGCCGCGACGTTGACCGGTTTGCCGGTCGGCTCGCCGGAAGAGGCGGCCACGGCCGCGGCGGTGCTGCGCGCGGCCGGCGCTCGCAACGTGCTGGTGACGCTCGGCCCGCGCGGCGTGCAGGCGGCGCTCGAAGGCGCGGCGCCCGTGCTGTACGACGCGCCGAAGGTCAAAGCCATCGATACAACCGCGGCCGGCGACACCTTTATCGGCGGGTTCGCGGCGCAGCTCGCGCAAGGCGCAAACGTCGATGAGGCGATCCGCTTCGCCCAGCGCGCGGCGGCGCTGTCGGTCACGCGCGCCGGCGCGCAGCCCTCCATTCCGACTCGCGCCGAACTCGAAGGCTGAGTCCGGCGCGGCGAATTCCTGCTTCAAAAGCAAAGCGCTCAGGCGGGTCCAGCGGCGACGTGCAAACGTCGCGCGCGGGCCCGCCTGCTCACGTGCGTAACGCCTTCCGACCGCGTTTATCCCTGCGCTTCGCGGCCGGTGTCTTGTGCATCGTCCCTTATAAATTGTAATGTTTTCCGTTTTTGGCGGCGTCTATTGTCGGACTATATAAAAATTTCAAGTTCGCAGTTCGCGTGCCGTTAATGAGGCTATTAGAGCGCCACTTCCGGGGGTTGCACACTCACGGCGCCCCACAGAGTCGAAAGACTTTCCGCTGCGCCGCAGCCTCTCAAAGCACAGGAAACAGCATGTTGAACAAGGGCATTTCGATCAAGGCGCGCATTGGCCTGACGATGGCTTTTCTCGCCGCACTACTCGCCGCGATCGGCATCTTCGGACTGTTCGGCATGAGCCGTTCGAACGACGCCTATCAGGACACGTTCACCAACGCCATGCCGAGCGCCGTCGATATCGGCTACGCGGAACTGTACGCGTCGCGCGAGCGCCTCGTGCTCGACCGCGCGGCCTTCATGATCGGGACGCCGGAAGTCGCGGCGACGCTCGAACGCGCGCGCGCCATGCGCGTCACCTCCGACATGTGGTGGAAGAAGTACATGGACCTGCCGCGCGATGCCGAAGAGGATCGCCTTGCGCGCGACGTCATCGGCAAGCGCGACGTGCTGCATCAGCAGATGGACGCGTTTGCGGCGACCATTGCGGCGAACGACCAGGGCAAGGTGGTCGACGGCGCGAAGCGCATCGAGGCCGCGTACAGCGAACTCTCCGTCTCGGACGACGCGCTGAGCAAGTTTCAGTTCGATTCGTCGGAAGGGGGCTATCAGGCCGCGCAATCGCATTTCCAGATATTTCGCATGATCAGCATCGGCGGGGTGATCGCCGGCATCCTCGCCGCGATCCTGTCTTACGTCGGGCTCAGCCGGGCAATCGCACGCCCGATCGCCGAGGCGCTCGGCCATTTCGACGCGATCGCCGCGGGCGATCTGCGCCGTCAGGTCGTCGTGACCTCGCGCGACGAAATGGGACAAGTGCTCGAAGGTCTCGCGAAGATGCAGCGCAGCCTCACCGACACGGTGCGTTCGGTGCGCAACGGCAGCGAGTCGATCGCGACGGCCACGCGCCAGATCGCGGCCGGCAACGTCGATCTGTCGTCGCGGACGGAAGAGCAGGCGTCGGCGTTGCAGGAAACGGCGGCGAGCATGGAAGAACTCACCGGCACCGTCAAACAGAACGCCGACAACGCCCGCCAGGCGAGCGCGCTCGCGGCCAACGCGTCCGAGATCGCCAACCGGGGCAGCGCGGTGGTCGGCCAGGTGGTCGGCACGATGGGCGAAATCAACCAGAGTTCGGCCAGAATCGCCGACATCATTTCGATCATCGAAGGCATCGCGTTCCAGACCAACATCCTCGCGCTGAATGCGGCCGTGGAAGCGGCGCGGGCCGGCGAAGAAGGGCGCGGCTTCGCGGTTGTCGCGGGCGAAGTGCGCAGCCTCGCGCAGCGTTCGTCGGCGGCGGCCAAGGAGATCAAGGAGTTGATCGACACGTCGGTGGATCGCGTGCAGTCGGGCTCGGCGCTCGTCGATCAGGCCGGCCGGACGATGACCGAGATCATCGGCGCGGTGCAGCGCGTGACGGACATCATGGGCGAAATCGCGGCGGCCTCGGAAGAGCAGAGCGGCGGTATCGACCAGGTCGCGCGCGCCGTCACGCAGATGGACGAGGTCACGCAACAGAATGCGGCGCTCGTCGAGGAAGCGGCGGCGGCCGCGTCTTCGCTCGAAGACCAGGCGAGCAAGCTGCGCAGCGCGGTCGCCGTGTTCCAGCTGGATGATGGCGGTGTGAAGGCGGCGGCCGGCGCGTTGCCGACCCACGCGTTGCCGACCCACGCGTTGCCAACCCATATGGCGGCGCCGGCGCGGCTTGCGCCGGCTGTGCGGACGGCTTCGCGCGCTGAAGCGCGTGTCGCGCCGCGTGCGGCGGTTGCCCCGCAGTCGGTGCAGCGCGCGTTCGCCTCGAACATACCGGCAGTTTCGCCAGCTTCGGCGCCTGCTTTCTCCGCGCCGAAAGCGGAAGTGGCCCCGAAAGCGCCTACTCAGGCCGTGGCCAGCGCCGGCAGCGATCAGGACTGGGAAACGTTCTGACTGGCCCTGCGCGTCGCGAGCGGTCGAACGCCCGCTGCAACATCCGTTCCCGACGGCTCGGCTCATGAACGCAGGCCCGGAGGGCCACGCCGCCTGAGCTGGAAAGACCGCGATTGCGCAAGCAGCCGCGGTCTTTTTCCATGACGCGCGCATTAAGTCGCGTTTGCGACGCGGCTCGCGCCCTGGTGAGCCTTCCGATCCGGTACATTGTCGTGCGCGGCTACGTTTTATTCGTGGCCGAACTTGCGGCTTTCAGTCAGCCGCGGCCTTCGCCCAGCCTCGCGGCAATTCACTGTTTACTGCGCCAGCCACAAAGGACCGACATGACGCCACACGACCTCGCGCACCGCCTCGTCGAAGCACGCCGGCAGCATTGCCCGATCGGCGGGCTCGCGCCCGAACATATGCCGCCCGACGCCGCCACCGCGTACGCGATCCAGCAGGCGGTCATCGCGGGCCTCGGCGACTCGACCGGCGCGTGGAAGATCGGCGCCAAAACGCCCGGCGGTCCCGCCTCGGGCGCGCCCATTCCGGCGGCACTGGTGCTGCCTTCGCCGACGCGCGTCGAGCATGCCGGGTTCTTTCGCGTACTCGTGGAGCTGGAGATCGCGTTCCGTTTTTCCGAAGCGATCGAGCCGCGCGGCCGAGCCTATGCGCGCGACGAGGTGCTCGCGCTGGTCGGCGAGGTGCTGCCGGCCATCGAGATCGTGGACAGCCGTTTCGCCGAATGGCCGAACGTCGCGCCGCTTGCCCAACTCGCCGACGCGCAGAACAACGGCGCGCTGGTCACGGGGCATCCGCTCGCATATGCGGGGCTCGCTCGCGGCTTCGACTTCGTTTCGCCGGAACTGGAGTTGAGCTTCGACGGCGACTCCCTCATGCCCGCCGCCACCGGCAATCCGGCTGGCGACCCGCGCGAGCTGCTCGTGTGGTTCGTCAACCATTGCGCCGCCATGGGGATCACCATCGAACCCGAATGGACGCTGACCACGGGCTCATACGTCGGTGCGCACAATGTGGGCAAACCGGGCATCGTGCGCGGCCATATCGACGGTCTCGGCGAGGTGGAGATCGAACTGACCTGAGCGCGTGACACTGTGTCATCCGCGAGCGTGCGCGATTGCACTTCGCGCGATGCCTGTCGCCACGCGCGTGTAACTACGGATTACAAAGCGAATGTAAAACGCGGATGTAAAACACGGAACTGAAACGGCTGCCTCGGGGGCGGCCGTTTTGCATTCGACGCATCTCCGGCAACTGCTTAGCCGTATACCCTATTGAACCGATCGGGGCGCGCGCCGTTATCCAGTTAGAGCATCCCGTCGGCACGCGGCAGCGGCATGCGAGCCGGCCATGCCGCCGACGCGGTTATGCGAAGCATTCGAAGCGTGGTGTCGAATGCAAAGTGTGCGCAGTCCCACAAGGAATCATGTATCGATGCGAAGCGCCGCGGAACAAAAAGCCTGCGTGCATGGACGAATCGCATGAAGGTGCGGTGGCGAACATTGATAGCGTGCTGAATGAGTCGACATGTAACAGACGTCGTGACGTGTAGACCGATCGCGGGTCGAAGCGTTATGAGGGAAAGAGAAGAAAAAGCCTGCACGTAGTGCAATTTTGTGTAACGCCGCGCCGTTGAGGTACGCCGTGTGCGTGGGCTGGCAGCGCGTCGATGCAAGCAGTGAGTGTGAGCAGTGAGATTGTTCGACGCGCAAGATTGTAGGTGGTCGAAACGCGGTTTCCAAGTGACGAATGTTGGGAGGCTCATACGGCGCGATTTTTCGCAACGTAGTCCGTGAAAAAAAATTTAAAAGGGTTTAGGATGAATTCGAGCGATGTCGTTTCCTAATAGCGCGCCGCGCACGACATCGGTCTAGACTTCGGCGAGGAGGTAGCATGGATATCTACAGCAGTTTCGCGACCCGCTTCGAGAAAACGCGAGAAGATGAACTCTCGCTCGAGGAGTATCTCGCGCTCTGCAAAGACAATCCCGCCGCGTACGCCACGGCTGGCGAACGCATGTTGACGGCAATCGGAGAACCGGAACAGATCGATACTCGCAACGATCCGCGTTTGTCGCGCATCTTCGCGAACAAGGTCATCAAGGTATACCCCGCATTCCGTGAGTTCTACGGAATGGAAGAGGTGATCGAGCAGGTGGTCGCCTACTTCCGGCACTCGGCCCAGGGGCTCGAAGAGAAGAAGCAGATTCTGTATCTGTTAGGCCCGGTCGGCGGCGGTAAATCGTCGATCGCGGAACGGCTGAAGCAGCTCATGGAACGCGTGCCGTTCTACGCTATCAAGGGCTCGCCCGTCAACGAATCGCCACTCGGTCTATTCGACTACGACGAGGACGGTCCGATCCTCGAAGAGCAATACGGCATACCACGCCGCTACCTGAAAAGCATTCTGAGCCCGTGGGCGGTCAAGCGCCTGCACGAGTACAACGGCGACATCCGCAAGTTTCGCGTGGTGCGTCGCTATCCCTCCATTCTGCGGCAGATCGGCATTGCCAAGACGGAGCCTGGCGACGAGAACAATCAGGACATCTCCTCGCTCGTCGGCAAAGTGGACATTCGCAAGCTCGAACAGTATGCGCAAGACGACGCCGACGCCTACAGCTACTCCGGCGGCCTGTGTCTCGCGAATCAGGGCCTGCTCGAATTCGTCGAAATGTTCAAGGCGCCGATCAAGGTGCTGCACCCGCTGCTGACCGCCACGCAGGAAGGCAACTTCAAGGGCACGGAAGGCTTCGGCGCGATTCCTTTCGACGGCGTGATTCTCGCGCACTCGAACGAGTCGGAGTGGAAGGCATTTCGCAACAACCGCAATAACGAAGCGTTGCTCGATCGTATCTTCGTTGTGAAGGTGCCGTATTGCCTGCGCTATTCGGAAGAGATCAAGATCTACGAAAAGCTCTTGCGCAATTCGTCGCTGGCCAATGCGGTATGCGCGCCCGGCACGTTGAAAATGATGGCGCAGATGTCGGTGCTCACGCGCTTGCAGGAGCCTGAAAATTCGAGCCTCTTCTCGAAGATGCAGGTCTACGACGGCGAGAATCTGAAGGACACCGATCCGAAGGCGAAGTCTTATCAGGAATACCGCGACTTCGCGGGCGTGGACGAAGGGATGACCGGCGTGTCGACCCGCTTCGCGTTCAAGATCCTCTCGCGCGTGTTCAACTTCGATTCGACCGAGGTCGCGGCCAATCCGGTGCATCTGATGTATGTGCTCGAACAGCAGATCGAGCGCGAACAGTTCCCGCCTGAAACCGAGCAGAAGTATCTGTCGTTCATTAAAGACGTGCTCGCCTCGCGCTACGCGGAATTTATCGGCAAGGAGATTCAGACTGCTTATCTGGAGTCGTACTCCGAATATGGGCAAAATATTTTCGATCGCTACGTGACGTATGCGGACTTCTGGATTCAGGATCAGGAGTTCCGCGATCACGACACCGGCGAGAGCTTCGATCGCGCGGCGCTGAATGCGGAACTCGAGAAGATCGAGAAGCCGGCGGGCATCAGCAATCCGAAGGACTTCCGCAACGAGATCGTGAACTTCGTGTTGCGCGCTCGGGCTGCCAATGCAGGGAAGAATCCTGCATGGATCAGCTACGAGAAGCTGCGCGTCGTGATCGAAAAGAAAATGTTCTCGAACACGGAGGAATTGCTGCCGGTCATCTCGTTCAACGCCAAAGGTTCGGCGGAGGAGCAACGCAAGCATGAAGACTTCGTCAACCGCATGGTGGCGAAGGGCTATACGCCGAAGCAGGTGCGCTTGCTCTGTGACTGGTATCTACGCGTGCGCAAGTCGTCATGATCCGCACCGCGTGCCGCTCGCGCGGTCCGTCCGCGCGAGCACCCTGCGAGCCGCAAGCTGCATGGACATAGCATCGGACTAGCAGCGCGCGTCTCGCGCACCCAAACTCCGATCGAAATAGGAGACCGGGCGTGCTTCATCAAATCATCGACCGCAGGTTGGCAGGCAAGAACAAAAGCATTGCAAATCGCGAGCGTTTTTTGCGTCGCGTCAAGAACTATATTCGTCGCGCCGTTTCGGAAGCGGTGCGCGACCGCAGCATCAAAGACATTCAGAACACGCAGAGCATCACCATTCCGCGCAAGGACATTGCGGAGCCGTCGTTCCGGCACGGGCCGGGCGGGCGGCGCGAAATGGTGCACCCCGGCAACTCCGACTACATCCGCGGCGACAAGATCCAGCGCCCGCAAGGCGGTGGCGGCGGAGGTGGAGGCAGTCAGGCCAGCAACGAGGGCGAGGGCCAAGACGACTTCGTGTTCGAACTGAGCCGCGAAGAATTCATGCAGTACTTCTTCGACGACCTCGAATTGCCGCGGCTCGTCAAAACTCATCTGATGGCCGTGCCTACCTGGAAGAGCATTCGCGCGGGTTGGGCAGCCGAAGGCACGCCGAACAATATCGACGTGGTCCGTTCGCTGCGCAGCGCGCTCGGGCGCCGCATCGCACTTGGCGCGCCGCTCGTCAATCAGTTGCACGAAATGGAGCGGCAACTCGAGGTCATGAAAGCCGACCCCGACGACCGCCGCGAAGACATCAAGCTGCTCGAAGAGGAAATCCACCATCTGCGCGGACGCATCTGGCGCATTCCGTTTATCGATCCGTTCGATCTGCGCTATGTGAACCGCGTGAAGCAGCCCACGCCGTCGAGCCAGGCGGTGATGTTCTGTCTGATGGATGTGTCCGGCTCCATGGACGAGCAGCGCAAGGATCTCGCGAAGCGCTTTTTTATCCTGCTGTATCTGTTTCTCAAGCGCAATTACGAGCGCATCGAAGTGGTGTTCATTCGCCACCACACGCGCGCGGAAGAGGTCGACGAGGACACCTTTTTCCATTCGACCGAAAGCGGCGGCACGGTGGTGTCGAGCGCGCTCGAACTGATGCAGAAGGTGATGGACGAACGCTATTCGCCGACTGAATGGAACATTTACGGCGCGCAGGCATCGGACGGTGACAACTGGACGGACGACTCGCCGAAGTGCCGCAAGATACTCGCGGATGACATCCTGGAGAAGGTGCGCTATTTTGCATATATCCAGGTGACGCCCGAAGAGCAGAACCTGTGGCTCGAATATGCGCAACTGGCGTTGAGCCAGCCGCATATGGCCATGAAGAAAGTCGAAACAGCGGCTGACATCTATCCGGTGTTTCGCGAGTTGTTCGAAAAGCAGGCAGCCACGTCATGACGACGAAGCACTTGCACAACGAAGCGCGCGGCTATCAGCCGGAGCGCGGGAAAGGCGTGCCGCAGCGTCAGTCGGGGCATGCCGAGGCAGCGGCGGATGAGATCCGGCCCGCCGCAGCCGGAGCAGTCGACGACGCCGATGCACGGGGACACACCGGAACGCCCACCGAGGGGCAAAGGGAAGTCCGTATGAACGTAGCCGATAGACGGCCTCTGCCGTGCCCGTCCGACTGGACCTTCGAGTTGATCGAGGAGTACGACTCGCATATTGCCCGTGTTGCAGAGCAATATGAACTCGACGTGTATCCGATCCAGCTCGAACTCATCAGCTCCGAACAGATGATGGACGCGTATGCGTCCGTCGGCATGCCGGTGAATTATCGTCACTGGTCGTTCGGCAAGCACTTTCTCGCCACCGAAAAAAGCTACCGTCGCGGGCAGATGGGGCTCGCGTACGAGATTGTCATCAATTCGAATCCGTGCATCGCGTATCTGATGGAAGAAAACACGATGACGATGCAGGCGCTCGTCATCGCGCATGCGGCGTACGGGCACAACTCGTTTTTCAAGGGCAACTATCTGTTCCGGCTGTGGACGGATGCGCATGCCATCGTCGATTACCTCGTCTACGCGAAGAACTACATCGCCGAGTGCGAGGAGCGTTTTGGGCTCGACCGCGTGGAGGAACTGCTCGACTCGTGCCATGCGCTGATGAACTACGGTGTGGATCGCTACAAGCGTCCGCAGAAACTGTCGCTCGAAAAGGAGTTCGCGGCGCGCCGCGAACGCGAGGCGTATCTGCAATCGCAGGTGAACGAATTGTGGCGCACCTTGCCCACGCGCCATACGCCGCTGCCGGAGGAAACCGAGGAGCGCTATCCGCCCGAGCCGCAGGAAAATCTGCTGTATTTCGCGGAGAAAAATGCGCCTTTGCTGGAGCCGTGGGAGCGCGAGGTGATTCGCATCGTGCGCAAAGTGGGGCAGTATTTCTACCCGCAGCGGCAGACCCAGGTCATGAACGAAGGCTGGGCCACGTTCTGGCACTACACGTTGCTCAACACGATGTACAACCAGGGCAAGCTGGAAGACGGCTTCATGATGGAGTTTCTCCACTCGCACAGCAACGTGGTGTATCAGCCGCCCGTCACCAAGCCGTATTACAGCGGCATCAATCCGTACGCGCTCGGTTTTTCGATGATGAGCGACATTCGCCGCATCTGCGAAAGTCCCACCGACGAAGACCGCAAGTGGTTCCCGGAACTCGCGGGCAGCCCGTGGCTTCCGGCCATGCACTATGCGATGCGCAACTTCAAGGACGAGAGTTTCGTCGCGCAGTACCTGTCACCGCATCTGATCCGCGAAATGCGTCTTTTCTCCGTGCTCGACGACGACATGCGCGACGCGCTCGAGGTCTCCGCGATTCACGACGACAGCGGTTATCAGTACGTGCGCCAGGCGTTGTCGCGGCAGTACGACATGCATCATCGCGAGCCGAACATTCAGGTGTGGGCGGTCAACACGCGGGGCGACCGCAGCCTCACGCTGCGTCACTTCATGAGCGACAACCGGCATCTTTCCTCGGATAGCGACGAAGTCCTGAAGCACATGGCGCGCTTGTGGCAGTTCGACGTGTATCTGGAAAGCGTCGATGAAAACGGCACCGTCAGAAAGCGTTACGAATGCCGCTATGTGCCGCCTGCCGTGAGGGCATGAGCAGGTGAACACGCCGGGATCGTGAGATCCGGCCGGCATCGCATGTAAAAAGCCCCTGTGGTTTCTCCGACCGCTGAACTGCACCCCAAAAGTTGGACACCCGTCCAACGATATGGGGTGTTTTTTCATGAGTCTTCCCGCGTGGCGAGGGCGTTTCAGTATTTTCAGAAAAATTACTGAAAAATCTCGGCTCTCCCCGTTTTTCAGTAGAATTAAAAAAATTACTGAAAAATGCCATGTCGCCATTTCCTCTCTACGAACAGCACGAGCAGGCATATTGCTCGCAATTCGCCAACGTCGAACAGGCCGCCGCCACGCAGGACAAGGTGCTGATGGGCGCGCCCGGCACGGTTATCGAACACCGGCGCGGCGGCGCGGTGTACTACGCGCGCCAATACATGGGGCCGGAAGGGCGTCGCCAGGAGGAAAGCCTCGGCGGCCCGCAAGGCGATCCCGAGGTGGATGCGCGCGTCGAGCATGTGCGCCAGCGCATCGATCTGAGCAAGGATCTGATCGCGAGAATCCGCGACTTGAGCAAGCTGGGTTTTCAACTGGCGGACAACAAGACCTATGCAACCGTCGGCGTGCTGTACAACTACGGACTCTTCGAGGCGGGCGCGGTGCTGGTCGGCTCGCATGCCTACGCCGTGATCCTGAACTCGCTCGGCATCAAGGCCGTGTCCTACGAGACGGAAGATATCGACATCGCGCGCCGTCACCAGCTTGCGCTCGCGAACCTGCCCGAGGGCGGACTGCTCGCGATGCTCAAGGAGACCGGCATCAACTTCGTGCCGGTGCCCGCGATGAAACGCGGCGAGCCGTCGACGTCCTATACGGAAGCCGGCAAGTCGCGCTTTCACGTCGATCTGCTCGTGCCCTCGCGCGACGACACTTTTCCCACCGTGCCGGTGGCCGAACTCAACGCGCACGCGACGGGCCTGCCTTATCTCGCGTATCTGCTCGGCAAGGCGCACACCGGCACGCTGATTTCGCGGCACGGCGCGGCGCCGGTGCGCGTGCCCGAGCCGGCGCGGTTCGCGATCCACAAGCTGCTCGTCTCGCGGCTTCGCACCAATACGCTCGTGAAGTCGCAGAAGGATGTGCGGCAGGCGTCGGTGCTGCTCGCCATGCTCGGAGAGCATCGCACGGGCGACATCGAAGATGCCTGCGCCGAACTCCCGCGCTCGGCGCGCGCGCTCGTGCGCCGCACGCTGCCCGAAGTCGAGACGCTGATGCGCGAAGCGCACGAGGCGGGCTTCGCGGAACTGGAAAGCGGCCTGGCGGGATAAGCGGTCCGCTGTCGGCGTCCGCTGTCAGGCTCGGCGGCGGCGCGCCGCGCTTGCCCACAAAATCCCAACTTCGACTTGCGATTCTGTAAAATTCGCCCACGCTGAAAACCGCGTACCGAAGGCGGCGCGACGACCGCCACCTCCGTTCAAGAGACAAGGAATACATAACATGACCGACCTCACAGACCACAGCGTGGCCTCCGCTCACGACACGCGGCGTCGCATCTTCGCGATCGTCGGCGCTTCATCGGGCAATCTTGTCGAGTGGTTCGACTTTTACGTCTATTCGTTCTGCGCGCTGTACTTCGCGCCCGCGTTTTTCCCGAGCGGCAACACCACGACGCAGTTGCTCAACACGGCCGGCGTGTTCGCGGCCGGCTTTCTGATGCGTCCTATCGGCGGCTGGTTCTTCGGCCGTCTCGCCGACAAGCACGGCCGCCGCACCGCGATGATGATCTCCGTGTTCATGATGTGCGGCGGCTCGCTCGTGATCGCCCTGTTGCCCACGTACGCGCAGATCGGCGCGCTCGCGCCCGCACTGCTGCTGGTCGCGCGTCTGTTCCAGGGCCTCTCGGTGGGTGGCGAATACGGCACCAGCGCGACCTATATGAGTGAAGTCGCGCTGAAGGGACGGCGCGGCTTCTTCGCCTCGTTCCAGTACGTGACGCTGATCGGCGGCCAGTTGTGCGCGCTGCTCGTGCTCGTGGTGCTGCAACAGACGCTCTCCACCGCGGAGCTGAAAGCGTGGGGCTGGCGCGTGCCGTTCGTGATCGGCGCGGTGGCCGCGCTGATCGCGCTCTATCTGCGTAAATCGCTCGATGAAACCACGACCGCCGCGACGCGTCAGCGCAAGGAAGCGGGCACGTTGCGCGGCTTGTGGCATCACCGCGTCGCGTTTCTGACGGTGCTCGGTTTCACCGCGGGCGGCTCGCTGATCTTTTATACGTTCACCACGTACATGCAGAAGTATCTGGTGAACACGGCCGGCATGAGCGCGAAGACCGCGAGCAATGTGATGACCGCCGCGCTTTTCGTGTACATGGTGCTTCAGCCGGTGTTCGGCGCGCTGTCGGACCGCATCGGCCGCCGTCGTTCGATGCTGTGCTTCGGCTTGTTCGCGACCATCGGCACGGTGCCGCTCCTGCACGCGCTGAAAGACGTGACGAGCCCGTATGCGGCCTTCGGCCTTGTCGTGCTGGCGCTTGCCATTGTGAGCTTCTACACGTCGATCAGCGGCCTCATCAAGGCGGAGATGTTCCCGCCCGAAGTGCGCGCGCTCGGCGTGGGCCTGTCGTACGCGGTGGCCAATGCGATTTTCGGCGGCTCGGCGGAATATGTGGCGCTGTGGCTCAAGTCGATCGGCAACGAATCGATGTTCTTCTGGTACGTCACGCTGCTGTGCGCGATTGCCGGGCTCGTGTCGCTGCGCATGCGCGATCCGTCGACGGAAGGTTATCTGCGTCACGAACCGTGAGCCCGCGCGCGTGGGCCTGAAGGCGGCGCACGCGCTCAGGTCACGACGATCTCGGTGCCGAGCGCGTGCAGCAGATCGCGCAGCGCCTCCGCCTGCGCCATCTTCGCGCCGCTGCGCAAGTGAATCTGCACGGCTCGCCCGCTGATTCCGTCGACGGGTTGGGCGAGCCACAACTCCACCGCCAGGCCCAATCCTTCGGGCTGATTCACTGCGACGGGCTCGATCACGCGCGGCTTGAAACAGGCACTGTCGGACATGGCGAATCACCTCGGGGCTGATGACGTGTCGGGCTCATCGTAATCAGCCGCGCGCGCGAGGCAAAGCAACAAATACGCGTTTGCTAAGCAGAGGATGCTTAGCAGAAAACCCGCAGACGCCGCCTGCTGCGCGGCGCGCGCCATCAACCGGGTCGGCTCGTATCGGCGGCCATTTCCGCCACGAGTTTCTTCGCGAAATGTCTGGCGTGTGAAAGGCGCGGCAAGGGAAAAATTTGCGCGGCTTTGCCGCGAAACGCTGCAAAGCCGCATCCAGACTCGCGCTTTATTTTCACCCGACCGATGGCTCGCCTTCTCCCGGCTTCCGTCCTGGACGGTCCGCCGGCGACTCGTTGCGGTGGGCATCGTCGCGCTGCGGCATCTTGCTTTTCTCGTTGTCGCTATGCACCGCCGGATGCGGGTGCGCGATGTCGTCGGCGGTCTTGTCGGGCTTGGTGTCGGTCTGTTTCGGGTCGGCCATGGCTTTTCTCCTGGTTGGAATGCCTAGCTTGCGAAGCAAAGCTTGGGCCTGCATGGCGCGGTTTCACTCGATCTGTCCGGCGCCCGTCAGCGAAACGATGAAATCGAAAAACGCGCGCACCTTGGCCGGCGGATGATGCCGCGACGGATACAGCGCATACAGCGGATAAAGCTCGTCGCCCCAGTCGGGAAACAGTTCGACGAATCTGCCGCTCGCGAGCAGCGACTCCGCGCCGAGCGAGAGAATCTGCGCGACGCCCTGGCCCGCCGCGCACACGCTATGCAGGGTGCCGACGTCGTTCACGGTCAGCCGGCCTTGCGGCGCGATCACGATCTTCTTGCGGCCGCGATGAAACTCCCAGCTAAACGGATAGCCCGTGAGCGGGTCGCGAAACTTGATGCATGCGTGCTTGCCGCTTTCGAGTTCGGCGGGCGTCGCCGGATGGCCGTGCTTCTTCAGATACGACGGCGCGGCCACGGTGAGAATGCGCGTGTCGAGCAGCTTGCGCGCGATCAGCGACGACACCGGGGGCTCGCCGAAGCGGATCGCGACGTCGAAACCATCGCCGACCATATCGCCCAGCTGATCGCGCGTCATCAGTTCGAGTTGCAGCTCCGGATGTTTGTCGATGAAGCCGCCGAGCCGCGGCCCGAGCACGAGGCGCGAGAAGAACGGGTCCATGTTCACCCGCAGACGTCCGCGCACGGCGGTCGCGCCCCGCGTGGCCGAGGCCGCCGCTTCTTCGAGGCCGTTGAGCAGCGGCACGATCTGTTCGTAGAAACGCCGGCCTTCGTCGGTGAGCGTGACCGAGCGCGTGGTGCGGTCGAACAGCCGGATGCCGAGACGCGCTTCGAGCCGCGCGACCGATCGGCTCACGCCGGATTGCGACATGTCGAGCGCCACGCCGGCCGCCGCGAAACTCCCGCAATCGACGATCGCCGTCAACACGCCCACGCCGTTCAGCATGCGCTCGTCAAATGGCATGAGGCAGTCCTGTGTTATTCGTCACGCGGTACATGCTAACGCGAAACGCCGCGCGGGCCGCTGCGAAGGCGCAGCTCAATGGGCTGTCTCAATGGGCTGTCTCAATGGCGCACTTCAACGGCGCACTTCAACAGCACAGTTCAACGCCCCGCGCCCTGGCTCGCGGGCGCGGGGCGTCGATCCGCGCCGCTCGTGGTGTCGAGATGGCGGAACACCCACGCCGACAGCAGCGTGATCGCGCCGACGCACGCGAAGCTCAGCCGGAAGCCGAGCGCGGCCGAGCCCCATTGCGCGGCGAACAGCTTCACGAGCCCGCCGCCGATGGACACGCCCAGGCCGATCGCCAGCATCTGCACCATCGAAAAGAGGCTGTTGCCGCTGCCCGCGTCTTCATGCGAGAGGCCTTTGAGCGTGACGCTGTTCATCGCCGCGAACTGCATCGAGTTGGCCGCGCCGAACACGGCCAGAATCGCAATTTCCACGATGAGCGGCGTGCCGCGCGAGATCAGCGCAAATGCAACGATCGACGAACCGACGATCAACGTGTTCACGAGCAGAAAGAGGTCGTAGCCGTGGCGTCGCACGAGCGGCGCGATCCAGCGTTTCGCGATCGTGCCGGCGAGCGCCGCGGGCAGCATCATGAGGCCGGAATGCAGCGGCGTATAGCCGAGTTCCAGTTGCAGCAGGAGCGGCACGAGAAACGGCACGGCGCTCGAACCGATGCGGCAAATCAGGTTGCCGATCAGGCCCACGCTGAAATTCGGCTCGCCAAACAGCGACAGTTTGAAGAGCGGATTGCGCCGCCGCTTCGCATGCGGAATGTAGGCGAGGGCGCTCGCCGCCGCGAGCGCGAACAGCGCCGCCGACCACGCGGCCTGATGCGCCGGCACGGGCGCGTCCACGGCGAGCGAAAACGCGATCATGCACAACGACAGCATCGCGCAGCCGACGAAATCGAAGGGCGGCGCCTGCGTCTGCGTGTACGACGGCAGAAAGCGGTGCACCGCGTAAAGACCGGCCGCGCCGATCGGCACGTTGATCAGAAAAATCCAGTGCCACGTGATGGTCTGGACGAACCATCCGCCGAGCGTCGGCCCGGCGATCGGACCGAGCTGGCCGGCGACCGAAATGAAGGCGAGCGCCGACACGTACTGCTCGCCGGAGACGCTGCGCAGCACGGCGAGCCGTCCGATCGGCAGCAGCATCGAGCCGCCCACGCCTTGCAGCACGCGCGCTGTCACGAGTTGCCCGAGCGTGTGCGCGCTCGCGCAGCAGATCGAGCCGATCACGAAGATCAGGATCGCCGCGAAATAGACGCGCCGCGTGCCGAAGCGGTCGGCGAGCCAGCCGGACGCGGGCGTGAGCATCGCCATCGTCAAGGTGTAGGCGACCACGATGGGCTGCATCGCCAGCGGCGCGACGCGCAGGCTATGAGCCATTGACGGCAACGCGGTGTTGACGATCGTGGTGTCGAGCGACTGCATGAAAAAGCCGGCGGCGACGATCCACAGCAGCGCGGTCTGCGACGAATCCCTGGTCATAAGATGGCGAGCGGCGCGACGCGCGGCCGCTCCAGTGTGAAGCGCGTGGGTGAAGTTTGTCAGCGAACGCTTCAATGATAGGGGCATCGCGTCCGGCGCGAAAGTCCCGCCGCACATTCATGCCGCGCGCCGCCGCGCTTAGGCCGGCATCTTGCGGAACGAAATCGCGAGGCGGTTCCATGCGTTGATCGCGGAAATGAGCAGTGTGAGATCGACGAGCTGTTCGTCGCTGAAATGCGGACGCACGGCTTCCCACACGGTGTCGGGCACGTGGTTTTGCGCGACGAGGGTCACGGCTTCCGTCCATTCGAGCGCGGCACGTTCGCGATCCGTGAAGAACGGCGTTTCGCGCCACGCGACCACGGTGGCGAGACGCCGCTCGGTTTCGCCGCCTTTGCGGGCGTCGGTGGTATGCATGTCGACGCAAAATGCGCAGCCGTTGATCTGCGATGCGCGCAGACGCACCAGTTCCGCCAGCGATTTTTCGATAGCCGATTTGCCGATGCGTTCTTCAACGCCGAGCAGGGCCTTCACGGCGGCGGAATTGGCTTTGTAGAAGTCCAGACGTTCTTGCATGATTCGATCCTTGGTTTTGGGTTGAGCTGTGGGTTCAACACTTCGGGTTGACTTCGGGTTGAACGCATCCGGCGATGCGATGGATGAATACTAATCGCGGCATTGGCTTTGAAAAATGGCCATTTTTTGCTATTTTCAGGTGACCAATTTCACGCTGGGCTCGTCATGGGCGCGGTGGCCCGAGCGCCCTTGTTCGCTGTAATGGCATCGTTGCCGCGCCGCGGACGATTCGGTATGGTGGGTCGTCAACTGTTCCAAGAGATAGCGCATGACTGCCGCCGATTCCGCTTCAGAACCCGCTTCACAGCCCGCTTTAGAACCCGCGTCACAGCCCGCTTCAGAACCTGCATCGCAACCCATCCGCGCCGACGTGCTGATCGTCGGCGCGGGCCCGGTCGGGCTCTTTGCCGCGTTCGAGGCGGGCGTGATCGGGCTCTCGTGTCAGATCGTCGATGCACTCGGCAGGATCGGCGGCCAGTGCACCGAGTTGTATCCCGACAAGCCGATCTACGACATTCCCGCCATTCCGTCATGCACCGCGCGCGAACTGGTCGATCGTCTGCTTGTGCAATGCAAGCCGTTCGACGTGCCGATTCATCTGGAGCAGCGCGTCGAATCTGTCGAGCCGCGCGACGACGGGCGCTGGAGCGTGCGTACCGATCGCGGCCTCGTGTTCGATGTCGCCGCGATTCTGCTCGCGGCGGGCAACGGCGCATTCGTGCCGCAAAAGTTGCCGCTTGCCGAAGCCGTGCCGCTCGAATCGCGTTATGTGCACTACAGCGTGCCGCGTCTCGCCGATTTCGCGGACAAGACCGTGGTCGTCGCGGGCGGCGGCGATTCCGCGCTCGACTGGGCGCTCGCGTTGCACAAGGTCGCGCGGCGCGTGACGCTCGTGCATCGGCGCAACGGATTCAGTGCCGCAGATTCGAGTGTCGAGTTGATGCGCCGCGCTGTCGAAGCGGGCGAGATGGACTTCAAGGTCGGCGCGATTTCGGGGTTGAATGTCGAACGCGGCGCGCTCCAATCCATCACGTTGCGACATATCGAGGGCGAGACGCAACTACAGGTTGAACAGCTCGTCGTGTTATATGGACTGGTCGCGGATCTCGGCCCGATAGGAACGTGGGGCTTGAAGATTCACGGCGGACGCGTCGACGTGGACACATCCAATTACGAAAGCTCGCGTCCCGGCATTTTCGCGGTGGGCGATATCGCCAACTATCCGAACAAGCAGAAGCTGATTCTGTCGGGTTTTCATGAGGCGTCGCTTGCGCTGCGCAAGGCGTATTCGTATGCGTATCCCGACAAAAAACGCGTGCACGTGCATTCCAGTTACGACGCGAAGCTCGCGGAGAAGGTCAGCGCGGCAGGGTAAAAATGTAAAGAACGGGAGCAGGGATGAACAAACAGACCCGGTGGCGATCGTGTGATCGCCCCGGGTCTTTTTTACATGACGTCGCGTTATTTTCCGGCGGGCTGACTTGCGGCAGCCGCGCCGCTCGCCGCCTTTTCCTTGTCCTTCTTCTTGGCCTCATGATGGCCGATCGCGCAGCCTGCCGCCGCGCCGGCTGCGCCGTGATGGCCCGCGACATGCCCACCGACGCCGCCCACGACCGCACCTTTGGTGCAGCCTTCCGCGTTCGCGGCCGTATGAATGAGAGAGAGCGAGGCCACCAGGGCCGTGACGAAAAATGCGCGTTTCAATTGAAGCTCCTTATGTCGAAGATTGAAGAGTGCCTCGACCTTCAAGCAATCGCGGGGCCAGGCTCGTATTAGCGCTCTGAAAGGTTCGATTCTTGCTGCGTGCTGCTCGATGCTTGATGCCGGATCGGCGCAAGCAAACCGGAGACAGGACCGGCATGCAAAGCACGAGGACCGCGCGAGACAAAGTGAGTCAGGCCTGCACGGCTCTGTGCCAGCACGCGTGGCGCGTGTCGTGGCTGTCGTTCATGACGTTCGTGTCGTGCATGTCGTTCATCGTGTGTTGCAGCGTGTTTTTCGCGTCGAGCGCTCATGCCGCGCCGCCGCTCGCCTATTTTCTTCACGCGGCGGGGCCCGCGGCCGCGCCGACTTTGCGGCTCGGTTGGGCGCTGACCGCCGTCGTCGTGCTCGTGACGCTGATCCTGACCGGACTGCTGATCGGCGCAATTGTCCGTAAGCGGCCCGCCGCGCCCGCTGAGGCGGTCGGCCCGGAAGCAGGGGGCCTGCGCTGGATTTACGTGGGCACGGGCCTGTCGTGCGTCGCGCTGGCCGGCATCCTGGTCTACGTGATGATCACGCTGGAGTCCGTTGCTTCGCCGGCCGCGCACTCGCAACTCGTGATCACCGTGACGGCTTACGACTGGTGGTGGAAAATCGACTACACCGACGACCCGAACCCCGCGAGAAACTTCAGTACGGCGAACGAAATTCATATTCCGGTCGGCGAACCCGTGAAGGTCCAGTTGAAAAGCGCGGACGTCGTGCACGCGTTCTGGGTGCCGCAGCTTGCCGGCAAGACGCAGACCATTCCGGGGCAAACCAACGAGCAGTGGATTCAGGCGGATCGGCCGGGCATCTATCGCGGGCAATGTTCGCAGTTCTGCGGCGCGCAGCACGCGCATATGGCCTTCGAGGTCGTCGCGCAAAGCGCTGCGGATTTCAGTGCGTGGAGAGACGCGCAAGGGCGCATGGCCATACAGACGCAGATGCAGACGCAAACCCAGGCGCAAACACAGGCACAAGCGCAAACCGCTGCGATCACCGCCGGCAAGAAACTGTTCGGAGAACGTTGTGCCGGTTGCCACACGATTCGCGGCACCGACGCAGCCGGATCGCAAGCGCCGGATCTGACGCACCTCGGCTCGCGACGCCTGATCGCTGCCGGCGCGCTGACGAACACGCCCGATCATCTGCTCGACTGGATCGAGCACGCGCAGCGAATCAAACCGGAGGCGTTGATGCCGAGCATCGCGTTGACAGCGGGCGAGGCCGCCGCGCTGTCGGCGTATCTCGCCACCTTGCAGTGAAGCCTCGCCTATTGGCTTTGTTGATCGCCTGACACAGTGCAAATCAAGGAGCGCATTCCGATGTCCGACCATGCCGCCGCGCCGCCACCGGGCGCACCGCAAAACGAGGAACAGCACGCGTCCTCGCAAGCGACGCCGCTTGCGCGCCGGCCGCAGCGCGGTCGTGTCGTGCAAGGCAGCCCGGAAGAAAAGCGTCTGCGCGAGATCTGGGAGACGCCGCCGGGCTGGCGTGGCTGGCTCTCCTCGGTCGATCACAAAACCATCGGCTTGCGCTATCTCGTGACGGCTTTCATCTTTCTGCTGATGGGCGGCGTGGAAGCGCTCATCATGCGCGTTCAACTCGCGCGCCCGAACGCCACGGTCCTCACGCCCGAGCAATACAACCAGCTCTTCACGATGCACGGCGTGACGATGATCTTCCTCTACGCGCTGCCTGTGCTGTCCGGCTTTTCGAACTATCTGTGGCCGCTCGTGCTCGGCTCGCGCGACATGGCTTTTCCGCGCCTCAACGCGCTCTCGTACTGGGTCTTTCTGTTCGCGGGCATCTTCCTGTATGCGAGCTTTCCAACCGGGCAGGCGCCCGACGCCGGCTGGTTCAACTACGCGCCGCTCTCGGGCCTCGAATACAGCACCGGGCCCAATATCGACGTCTACGCGCTCGGCATGGTGCTGCTCGGCATCTCCACGACAGTCGGCTCGATGAACTTCGTCGTGACCTTGCTGCGCATGCGCGCGCCGGGCATGTCGCTCGACCGCATGCCGGTGCTCGTGTGGGGCACGCTGACGGCGTCGGGCGGCAATCTGCTCGCGGTGCCCTCGGTCAGTCTCGCGTTTCTTCTGCTGTGGATGGACCGGCGCATCGGCACGCATTTCTTCGATGTACTGAACGGCGGCCGCCCGCTGCTGTGGCAACACCTGTTCTGGATTTTCGCGCATCCGTGGGTCTACGCGGTCGTGCTGCCGGCAATGGGCATCGTCTCCGATGCGTTGCCCGTGTTTTGCCGCCGCCCGCTGGTGGGTTACGGACCCGTCGCTCTCGCCACGGTCGCGACGATGGCGGTCGGTTTCGTCGTGTGGATTCATCACATGTTCGCGACCGGCATCCCCGCGCTCGCGCTGTCGTTTTTCGGCGCGGCCAGCATGGTGATCGCGATTCCGAGCGCGGTGGCCACCTTCGCGTGGATCGCGACCATCTGGACCGGCAGGCCGGTATTTCGGGCGCCGTTCCTGTTCTTCGCGGGCTTCGTGTTTCTGTTCGTGGTGGGCGGCGTGTCCGGCGTGCTGACCGCGGCCGTGCCGTTCGACTGGCAACTCACCGATACCTACTTCGTGGTCGCGCATCTGCACTACGTGCTGCTCGGCATCAACGTGTTTCCGGTGATCGGCGGCATCTACTTCTGGTTTCCGAAGTTCACCGGCAAGATGATGAGCGAGCGTCTCGGCAAGCTCGGTTTCTGGGTAATGTTCGCGGGCTTCAACATTGCCTTCTTTCCAATGCATGTCGCGGGACTGCTCGGCATGCCGCGCCGCATTTACACCTATCCCGCCGACATGGGCTGGAATACGGTGAACCTCGTCACGTCGCTCGGCTCGTTTCTGTTCGCGCTCGGCGTGCTGATCTTTCTCGTCGATGTTGCCGTGAGTCTGAAGCGCGGCAAACCGGCGGGCAACAATCCGTGGGACGCGCCGTCGCTCGAATGGTCGATCAGCTCGCCGCCGCCGCCGTATAACTTCGCCGTGGTGCCGACCTTGGCGAGCCGGCATCCGCTATGGGAAGGCCGTATTCCGGAAGCCGGCAACGCGGGCCATGTGCGTTCGCAACTCGACGAAGGCTATCTGCTCGCGCAAGGACGCGAGGCGCTCGGCACGACCGCGCTCGAAGCGAACCCCGACGTGATCCTGAAGATGCCGGGCGATTCCTATGCGCCGTTTTTTCTCGGGCTGTTCGCGGCGCTTTTTTTCGCGGGACTCGCATTGAGTGGATGGGTGTTCGCGGGTGCAATGCTCGCGGGCTGCGCGGTGTCGATCGTCATATGGCTGTGGCCGGAGCGCGAGTTGATTCAGCGCGAGCCGCTTGCCGTTCACGACGCGGGAGGCTGAAATGAGCGACGCCGTCGATCTGAAGCATTCTCCGCGCGAGCCTCGCCAACCGGTCGGCCCGTTGCCGATGGGCAGCGCGGGCGAGCGTTCGGGCGGCTGGTGGGGCTGTCTCACGCTGGTTCTCACCGAAGGCGCGCTGTTCGGCTATCTGATCTTTTCGTATCTGTATCTGGCTTCGCAGAACCCGCAGCATTGGCCGCCCGAAGGCATGCCCAAGCTCACGCTCGGCGTGATCAACACGATCGTTCTGTTGACGAGCAGCGTGTTCGTCTGGCTCTGCGAGCGTTGCGTGCGACGCAGGCGCTTGCGCTGGGCCGTGGCGTCGATGGCGACGGCCGTCGTGCTCGGTATCGCGTTCATGAGTATTCAACTGGTCGAATGGCACGATCATCCGTACGGGCTGACGACACACCTGTATGGCTCGCTGTATTTCACGATCACAGGCTTCCATATGGCGCACGTCGCGGTCGGCATTGTCGTGTTGACGTTGCTGCTGTTGTGGACCGCGCTCGGCTATTTCGACGAGCGACGTTGCGGGGCATTGACGATCGGCGGGCTGTACTGGCACTTCGTGGATATTGTGTGGCTCTTTATTTTCAGCACGCTGTATCTGACGCCTTATCTGTTTCAGGAGTGGTCATGGCCGAGGACATGAAACCACACGCACCAGGCGGCTTGCCGGGCGCGCCGCATCCGCTGCGCCATGTGCTGATCGGCCTGCTGGTTGCGCCGCTTGCCTGGATTTTGCAGATGACGGTCGCGGAGATGCTGGCCGCGCAAAGCTGCTTTCCGTACGATCATCCGTTATCCGAACCAGTTCTGCCATGGATGAACACGGCGCTCGTCGTGCTCGGCGCGTTGTGTCTGATGGCCGGCACGTTCGGCACGTGGGTCGCGTGGCGCCAGATGCGCCAGCTCGGTCCGGTGGATTGGGCCGCGCTGGACGCGTCGCACCGCAAGCGCGTGGAGTTGCAACGGTTTCTGCTGAGAGTCGCGGCATTGTGCAGCACGCTGTTTCTCATTGCACTGATCGCGGTGGATGCCGCGCTTGCGATCGTCTCGCCGTGTAAATGGTGGTGACCATGCGCAACCTTCGTCATTTTCCGACTCTGCGGCGCGGCGGCCTGTTGCGGCGAGCTGCGCAATGCGCGGGCCGCGCCGCGCTCGCGCTGGCGCTCTCCGGTATCGCGTTGCAAGGTGGCGTAAGCCATGCGCAAAGCGTCGATACGAGCAATCCGGGCCATGCATCGACGAGCGCCGACGCCGCCGAAATCGCCCGTGGCGCCTACCTCGCGAAAGCCGGGGACTGCGCGGGCTGCCACACGGCCGCGCCGCGCGTCACCCAGCCAGGCGCGAAACCGCTCGCGACGACGCCGTTCGCGGGCGGCCTCGGGATGGGCTCGCCCTTCGGCACCATCTATTCGTCGAACATCACGCCGGACCCGCAGGCGGGCATCGGCCGCTACAGCTACGAGGATTTCGCGCGCGCGTTGCGCGAGGGCGTGGCGCCGGGCGGCAAACGGCTTTATCCGGCGATGCCGTTCCCATCGTTCGCCAAAATCAACGACGACGACATGCACGCGCTCTACGCATACTTCATGCACGGCGTGCAGCCGGTCTCGACGCCCGCGCCCGCGACGCGACTGCCATTTCCGTTCAACCAGCGCTGGGCGCTGCTGTTCTGGGACTGGGCGTTCGCGCCCACGGGCCGCTACCAGCCCGATGCCGCGCACGACGCGCAATGGAATCGTGGCGCGTATCTCGTGCAATCGCTGGGACATTGCGGCGCATGCCACACGCCGCGCGGACCCGGCTATCAGGAGCGCGGCTACAGCGAATCGAGTTCGGTCTATCTGACGGGTGGCACGAACGATCACTGGTTCGCGCCCAATCTCACGGGCGATCCCGGTTCGGGCCTCGGCCGCGTGGGCGACGGCGATATCGCCGCGTTCCTCAAGCGTGGCCACGGCGGCGGACTGGTGACGTTCGGCAGCATGGTGCAGGTCGTCGAGGACAGCACCCAGTACATGAGCGACGCCGACCTCGCGTCAATCGCCGCCTATCTGAAGAGCTTGCCGCCGCGCGCGCAAAGCGGCCACTTCAACGGAAGATCGCGCGCCGCGCAGCAGACGGTCGAGGCGCTGAAAACGGGCGACGTCGAGCGGCCCGGCGCGGGCGTCTATGCATCGTATTGCGCGCGCTGTCACCAGATGGATGGCGCGGGCGTGCCGCAAAAATATCCGCGCCTCGCGGGCAATCCGGCGGTGCTGGCGGAGTCGACCACGTCGCTCGTGCGGCTTCTCGTGGAGGGCGGCGAAAGTCCGCATACCGAAACCGGACCCGAGCCGCACAAGATGCCGTCGTTCGCCAGCAAGCTCACCGATAACGAAATGGCGCAAGTGCTCACGTTCGTGCGCAATACATGGGGCAATGTGGCCGCGCCGGTCACGTCGCGCGAGGTGTCGAGCGTGAGAAAGGCGCTGCATAAATAGCCGGGCAGAAGGGCGTTCGGCACGCGGCTTGCTGAATCCCTGCATCTGCTGCGGCCCTGAAAAATGCCGCGCGCCTTCATTTCATTGCTTTCTGGAGGGCACGATGCTGCCTGTGCGTGATCGCGCGCCTTGCGCTCCCACGATGCCGCCGCATGGCGCAAACGCCACCTGTACGCCCGATGACACTGCTCATTGGGAACAGATAGACGCGTCGTTCGCGAGCCCGCTTGCGGACTTCTTGCGCGATCTGCGTTTCGATGCCAACGATCCCGCCGCGCTCGGCGAAGTGCTGGGCAAGCTGATCGAGCGCGGCTTCGATCGCGAGCCCGCCATGCCGCTGCCTGGCCACGGCAGGACGCTCGCGCGCTGGCGCGTTCTCGCGGAAGTCGCGGCAAGCGATCTCGGTCTCGTGAAGCTCTTTGAAGGCCACACGGACGCGCTGGCGATCCTCGCCGAACTGCGCGGCCCCACGCCGCCCGCCGCAAGCCGCTGGGGCGTGTGGGCCGCCGAACCGCCCGACGCGCGAGTTCGAATCAATTCAGAAGGAATCCGAAGTAACGGCAACGTGTTGCTGGACGGCACCAAAGCCTGGTGTTCGGGTGCGGGCGTCGTGAGCCATGCGCTCGTCACCGCATGGCTGGGCGACCAGCCCGTGCTCGCGGCGCTCGCGCTGGACCACGCATCCATTTCAATCGATACGTCTCACTGGCAGGCCGTCGGCATGCAGGCCACCGCCAGCGCCGATGTCACGTTCAGCGCAACGCCCGCGACGCTGGTCGGCGACGCGCATGCGTATGTGCGCCGCGCGGGCTTCTGGCACGGCGGCGCGGGCATCGCCGCATGCTGGTACGGGGCCGCCGCGCGAATCGGCCGGAGGGTGCGCGAGGCTTCTTTGCTGCATGCCGGCCCGCATCAGCTTGCGCATCTCGGCGCGATCGAGTCCGCGTTGGCGGGCGCTGCCGCCGTGTTGCGCGAGACGGCCGCGCATATCGACGCGCATCCGCGAGCCGACTCGCAACGCGAGGCCATGCGGGCGCGGCTCGTCGTCGAAGAGGCGGCGACGGCCGTGATGCATCACGCGACGCGCGCGCTGGGCGCGGGGCCGCTGTGCCGCAACGCGCGCTTCGCACGCGCACTGGCGGACTTGCCGGTGTTTCTCAGGCAGAGCCATGCCGAACGCGATCTTGCCGCGCTCGGCGAACTGATTGCGAAAGAGGCCCATGACGACGCCGCGTCCGGAGACTCGCCGTGGACACTCTGACCCGCCGCGCGGAGCGCTATTTCGACGACCTCTACCAGCGCAGCGACGATCCGTGGCATTTGCGCGAAGGCTGGTACGAACGACGCAAACGGGCGCTCACGCTCGCGCTGTTGCCGCGCGAGCGCTATCGACGTGCATTCGAGCCAGGCTGCGCGAACGGCGAATTGACCGCGCAACTCGCGACGCGCTGCGATGCGCTCATCGCCTCGGACCTGCATGAGCGCGCGGTGCATCTCACGCGAGAGCGCGTCGCGCACGCGCCGCAGGTTCGCGTCGAGCAATGCGCGGTGCCGCGCGAGTGGCCGGAGAAAGGGGGGCCGTTCGATCTGATCGTCGTGAGCGAGCTGGCGTATTACCTCGACGCCGACGAACTCGAAGCGATGGCCGCGCGCATCGCCGAAACGCTCGCGCCCGATGGCACGCTGCTCGCCTGTCACTGGCGCCGGCCGTTCGCCGAGTCGTTTCAACCCGCGGACACGGTGCACGCGCTCTTCGACGCGCGCTGCGGAACGACGCGGCTTTCGCATCATGAGGAAGCCGATTTTGTGATCGACGTCTGGTCGCGCGACGCGCGTTCCGTGGCGCAACGCGAGGGGCTTTTATGATCGGCGTCATCGTTCCCGCACACAACGAACAAGCCCTGTTGGCCGATTGCCTCGTGGCGCTCGCCGAGGCGTCGCAGCGGCCTGAGCTGGAGGGCGAAGCGGTGCGCATCGTCGTCGTGCTCGACGACTGCAAGGATGGTTCGGGCGACATCGCCCATGCGCATGGCGTCGAGACGCTGACGGTGAAGGCGCGCAATGTCGGCATCGCGCGCGCGCTCGGCGCGGATCATTTGCTGGCGGCGGGCGCGCGCTGGCTTGCCTTTACCGACGCCGACAGCCGCGTGTCGCCGGGCTGGCTCGCCGCGCAACTCGCGCTCGACGCGGACGCGGTGTGCGGCTCGATTGCCGTCGACGACTGGAGCGACCATCCGCACAGTGTGCGCGACTATTTCCGCAAGACCTACAAGGATGCGGACGGCCATCGTCACGTTCACGGCGCGAATCTCGGCGTGAGCGCCGACGCGTACCGCCGCGCCGGCGGATTTCCGCCGCTTGCGTGCAGCGAGGACGTGGCGCTCGTGGATCGCCTGATCGCCATCGGCGCGCGCATCGCCTGGAGCGCGGCGCCGCGCGTGATCACCAGTGCGCGCGCTGCGGCCCGCGCGCGCGGCGGCTTCGGCGACACGCTCGTGTCTCTCGCCGCCGGTTAGAGCCCATGCGGCGGCCAACCACCGCCAAGGAGGACAGAAACATGATGGACGCAATCTATCTGCTATTCGGGCAAGGCAGAAGCCTCGACCCATTGCAGATGAGCTTGCGCGCTATCGCCGTATTCGTAATTGCGCTCGTCATGATCCGCATTTCCGGCCGGCGTTCGTTCGGGCAACGCTCGCCGTTCGACTCGGTGGTCGTGATTCTGCTCGGCGCGACGTTGAGCCGGGCGATCGTCGGCGCGTCGCCGTTTATCGCGACGGTGCTGGCGTCGCTCGTGATCGTGGTGTGCCACCGCATGCTCGCGTGGTTCTGCATGCGTTCGCATGCTTTCGAGCGGCTGGTGGGCGGTGCGGAGCGCGAGGTTTACAGCAACGGCGCCTTCAACGAGCACGAACTCCGGGCCGCGTTGATGACCCAGAGCGACGTGCGCGAAAGCGTGCGGCAAAAACTCGGCGTGCGGTCGCTCGACGAGGTTGCCGCCGCCGTGCTGGAGCGCAACGGCGAAGTGAGCGTGATCCGCAAGGAGCGGTGAAAGCGCGCGGGTAATGGGTGTCGCGGGTGCAACGGTCCAACCGCCCAATGGCTTCAACGATGCAGCGGTGTAGCAGTGCAGCGGTGCAGCGGTGCAGCGGTGCAGCGGTCCGACAATCCGGCCTTAGCCGCGGCCGCCGCGCGAGATGTCCTCGCCCGCGCGATGCGGCAGGCGCAGCGTGACCGGAATCGACGCGAACGAGCACAGTCCGACCACGAGGAAGGCGGGCCAGAAATCCGACCACATGATCGCGGCGTGCCCGTTCGCGAGCCGCGAGAGTTGCAGCACGATGCCGCCGACCGTCACGCCGAGACCGAGTGACATCTGCTGCACGACGCTGCCGAGGCTCGTTGCGCGCCCGACGTCGCGGATCGCGATTTCCGCGTAGGTCAGCGAGTTCAGACTCGTGAATTGCAGGGCCGGGAAGAAGCCGCCAAGCAGCACGACCACCCAGATGATCCACGTCGGCGTGCCGGGGAAGAAGAGTCCGCACGCCGCGATCGACACGCCCGAGAGCGCCGCGTTGACCACCAGCACCGAGCGAAAACCGTAGCGATGCAGCACGCGCGAGGCCACCGTGCGCATGAACATGCCGCCGAACGCGGAGGCGCAGGTGATCAGGCCCGACTCGAACGCGCTCATGTGGTGGCCTTCCTGGAGCATCAGCGGCAACAGGAAGGGCAGCGCGCCGAGACCGATGCGAAAAAGCGAGCCGCCGAGCACGCTGGCCTGAAACGTCGGCACCTTGAAGAAACGCAAATCGAGCAGCGGCAGCCGCGCACGCTGCGCATACACGACATACAGCGCGAGCAGGACGGCGCCGATCGCGCACATCGCGAACGCGTCGCTATTCGAAATCAGTTCGCCGCCGATCAGCGACAAGCCGAGCAGAAGCAGCACCGCGCCCGCCGCCGAGAGGAAAAAGCCGATCCAGTCGAGCGGCCCGGGATGGGGCTCGCGCGTGTTGGCAATATGCTTGTTCGTCAGATAAATGCCGAAAATGCCGATTGGCACGTTGATGAAAAAAATCAGCCGCCAATGCAGATAGGTCGTGATGAAGCCGCCGAGCAGCGGCCCGGCCGCGGGGCCGAGCATCGCGGGCACGCTGAGATAGTTCATCGCGCGGATGAAATCGGACTTGTGCACCACGCGGAAAATAATGATGCGCCCGACCGGCACCATCATCGCGCCGCCGACGCCTTGCACGAAACGCGCCAGCGTGAACGTGGCGAGCGAGTTTGACGCTGCGCACAGCAGCGACCCGGCCACGAAGATGCCAATCGCCGTGCGGAACACCGTGCGCGCGCCGAAGCGGTCCGCGAGCCAGCCGCACACGGGAATGAACACGCCGAGCCCGAGCACGTAACTTGTCACCGCGATTTTCAGCGTGACCGGATCGCGCCCGAAGTCGCGCGCCATGGCCGGCAAGGCCGTGACGATCACGTTGGCGTCGACACTTTCCATGAACATCGCGCACGCGACGATCAGAGGCGCAAGCAGGGCTTTCTCGACGGCGGTCATGGAATGGGCTGCGGCAGGCGGTCGCAGGTAAAAGGGCCATTATTGCACCTGTACGGTGCGGTTTGTTAATAGCCTTTCCACAGATATCGGCCTTTTTTGCCGCTTCGCTACGACGAATCTCCTCATGCGATGCGTGCTTTTTACGCAACACCTTTGTTTTTTGTTGCGCTGCGCAACGAGAAGACTATAATCGGGTTATTCCCTAGGTATAAACCCTATACAGGAGCTCGACCATGAACACCGCAACGAACACCGCTTCCGCCCGAAACACCGTCGCCAGCAACAACGGCTGGCTCGCCAAGCTGCGCGCTGCCGCAGTCCACGCGCTGAATCTGCATCTGCAAAACTGCGCTGTCATCGCTGAAGCGCATCGCCGTCCGCAGTAAGCAAACTGCAATAAACGCTTGGCAAGAGCCGGACATCGGCGGAGCGCGGGAAGTGCGCGCCGCGCGCGGACCAGCAAGCAATAAGCGGCGCTTCAGGCGCCGCTTGTGCATTGTGGGTCGCGTTGTCCTGCGGTTACTTACCCGGTCGACGCAGCGCCTTGGCCGCCGCGTGCCGCGTTTTCGCCGCGTGCGTAGCCAGAACACCCATGACGAGCGCGCTCGACATGAGACCGGCCAGATAAACTCCCGCCATAATCCAATCCTGTTCGGCCATCGTCGTTTCTCCTGTCAAATGTCAGGTTCTTGCGGTCAACGCGCCGCATCTCACCGGACTCCTGCTTGCAATTACGGCACAGCAGGAAAAAACTTGATCACGGGCGCCCTTCATGCGCCTATTCATGCGCCTATTCATGCGCCCCATTTGGCAGCTTTTGCGGCGCGTCGCGATTAAGCAGACGCCGAATCTTCCTTCATGACGCGTGATTGCGTTTAAACTTCAGGCCCCTGCAAGTTCAAACGCGCGGCGACGCGCATCCGATCCCGGGAATCCCAGGTAAAACCCGGCGCGAAGGCCTGCACTGTCAACCTTTTGAACAGTTTGCCGTTATCTATTTGTAAATCGCCGACCCGGCGACTCCGCGGCAGACGGCCCGTCGCCGCGACTGCTCCACGCAAGGCCCCGCATTGACCATGTTCCATCGATATAAGAACAATTTCGACCGGCTAGGCGCGATGCTCGTCCATGCATCGAAGGCGCCTCGCGTCAGGGGATTGCTCTCGCCCGTCCTCGCGCTCGTGATTGGCGGGCTGCTGCTCGTGGTGCTCGAACACCTGTCGCAGGCCGTCGACTATCGCTCGGTGATGCACGAGTTGCGCAGGCTGAAAGCCGGCGAGTGGGCCGCCGCGCTCGGCGCCACCGCGCTCAGCTATCTGGCGCTGGTCGGCCGCGATGCCGTCGGGTTGCGCTACCTGGACGCCGCCGTGCCTCGCGCGTCGCTGTGGATCGGCGCGACCGCCGGCTCGGCGCTCGGCAACGCCACCGGCTTCGGCGCATTGACGGGCGGCGCGGTGCGCGCCCGCGTCTACGGCGTGGCGAACGTGACGCCCGCGCAGATCGGCCGCATGACGGTATTCACGAGCGTCTCGCTGGCGCTCGCGCTCGTCCTCATGACGGCGCTCGGCATGGTGGGCATGGCCGGCCCGATCGCACCGATGCTGCACCTCACGCCCGCCACGCTGCGCTGGGTCGGCGCCTTGCTGCTCGTTGCGCTCGGCGTGCTGGGCGCCGCCTGCGGCGCGCAAACGCGTCCGGTCCGCACGCGCTGGGAGTGGCTGTCGTTCGATATTCCCGCACGCCGCGATCTGATCGAACAGGTCGGCCTGGCGGTTCTCGACGTGGTCGCAGCCGGCCTTGCGCTGTGGGCGCTGCTGCCGCATGCCGATGTCGGCTTCGTCGCGTTCATCACGGTCTATGCGGCGGCGATGCTGCTCGGCATGATCGGTCATACGCCGGGCGGCGTCGGCGTGTTCGAAGCGGCCATGGTGTTCACGCTGAGCGGCAGCGTGAAGACGCAGCAGATGGTCGCCGCGCTGCTTGCCTATCGCGCGATCTATTTTGGTGTGCCGCTCATCGTTTCCGCTGCGTTGCTCGCCGGTTTCGAAGGCCGCGCGCTGAAGGGCCGTCTGCCGCTGCGGCACGCGGCGCGCGCGTCGCGGCTCGCGCCGCTGTTTCTGAGTCTCGTCACGTTCGTGGTGGGCGGCATGCTGGTGATCTCCAGTGCGACGCCCGCGTTCTGGCATCGTCTTCATATCCTCAGCGCTTTGCTGCCGCTGTGGGTGCTCGAAAGCTCGCAGATGTTGTGCAGCGTGCTCGGCGTGCTGTTGCTGTTCGTCGCGCGCGGGCTGCTGCGGCGTCTGGACGCCGCGTGGTGGATGACCCTCGCGCTCGCTGTCCTGAGCCTCGCGCTCTCGCTGACCAAAGGTCTCGCGTTCGTCGAGGCGGGCGTGCTCGGCATGCTGATCGTGCTTCTGCTGGCCACGCGCCGGCGCTTCAACCGTCATTCGTCGCTGTTTGCCGAGCGCTTCACGGCGGGCTGGCTGGTGTCGGTGGCGATGGTGCTGATGCTCGCCACGTGGGTGATGCTGTTCGCTTTCCGCGACGTCCCCTATACACGTGACCTGTGGTGGCAATTCGCGTTCGACGAGCGCGCGCCGCGCGCGCTGCGCGCCACGCTCGCCGCGAGCCTGTTCGCCGCGACGTTTTCGTTCTGGCAATTGCTGCGGCCGGCGCCGGGCCACTTCGTGAAGCCGGCGGCGGAAGATCTGCACGATGCGGCGCGTATCGTGCGCGCGCAGGAACGCAGCGACGCCGGGCTCGCGCTGATGGGCGACAAGAGCTTCCTTTTTTCGGAGTCGCGCGAGGCTTTTCTGATGTACGCGAAAAACGGCCGCACGTGGGCCGCGCTGCACGATCCGGTGGGTCCGCGCGAAGAATGGGCCGCGCTGATCAGCAAGTTCGTCGCGCTCGCGCATGCGCACGGCGGGCGCGCCGCGTTCTATCAGGTGCGCGCGAACGCGTTGCCGCTCTATCTCGACGCCGGCCTTTCGCTGATGAAGCTCGGCGAGGAAGCGCATGTCGTGCTGGACGATTTCGATCTGAAGGGCTCGCACCGCGCGCATCTGCGATATGCGCTCAAGCGTGGCGAGCGCGATGGCTTCACGGTCGAAGTGATCGACCAGGCGAAGGTGCCCGCGTCGCTGGAAACATTGCGCCGCATCTCCAACGGCTGGCTCACGAGCCGCGACGCGCGCGAAAAAAGCTTCTCGGTCGCCGCCTTCACCGACGAATATCTTGCCGCCCAATCGGTCATGCTGGTGCGTCAGAACGACGAGCCGGTCGCGTTCGTGACTTTCATGACGACCGACCTGAACACCGAGGCGACCGTCGGCGTGATGCGTCACGTGGAAAGCGCGTCGCCGTATGCAATGGAATATCTGTTCACGCAACTGGCGCTGCATCTGAAGCAGGCGGGTTTCCGCTCGCTCAGCCTCGGCATCGCGCCGCTTTCGGGCATGCAGCCGACGCCGCTCGCGTCGCGCTGGCACCGGCTTGCCGGCATCGTGTGGCGCTTCGGCGGCCGCTTCTACAACTTCCGCGGACTGCGCGCTTTCAAAAGCAAGTTCCAGCCGCATTGGGAGCCGCGCTATCTCGCGGCGTCGGGTTCGGTGGGCGTGGTGTTCACGCTCGCGGACCTGTCATTGCTGGCAGGAGGCCGGCGTTCATGACATTGCATTCGTTTTTCAGGCTCGCCGTGGTGGCGAGTCTCGTGACGGGCGGCGCGCTCGCGAACGCGGCGCCGACCACCATCTCCGGCGGCCGTTATGGCGACGTCACGCTCACCCAGCCGGTTGGGCCGATGCGCGGTTTCGTCGTGCTCTACTCACAGGCGAGCGGCTGGAGCGCGGCCGACCAGCAGGGCGCCGACGCGCTCGCGAAAGCCGGCGCGATGACCGTCGGCGTGGATACCTCGCGGTATGCAGCGAATCTCGCCGCGACGCTCGCGCAGAAGAAGGAAACCTGCCATCAGCTCGTGGGCGATGCCGAAGCGCTCAGCCATCAGCTCGAACGGCAATCGCAGTCGAGCCATTATTTCGCGCCGATCGTCGCGGGCACGGGGCAGGGCGCGACGCTCGCCATGCACGTGCTCGAACAGGCGCCCTCGAACACGATTGCCGGCGCCGTTTCCGTGGATGCGCAGCCGAAGCTCGATCAGCGTTTCCTGCCGTGTCCGCCGGATGCGACGATCATTCGCGACAAGATTCCTGGCTTCGTGGAGAAAGCGAGCACGGGCAAGGCGGACCGCGAGCGTCTTGTCGCACTGGTCACGCCGCACCTGCAAACCCTCTCGACCCGCGACGACGATGTCTCCGATCTGCCGCTCATCGAGTTGCCGGCCGCGCATCCGAACGGTTTGATGGCGATCGTCATTTCCGGCGACGGCGGCTGGCGCGATCTCGACAAGACCATCGCGCAAGCGTTGCAGAAGGATGGCGTCTCCGTGGTCGGCTGGGACAGTCTGCGTTATTTCTGGAGCGAGAAGCCGCCCGCGCAAACGAGCCGCGACCTCGCGCGCGTGATGCAAACCTACGGCGTGCGCTGGCATGCGCAACATATCGCGCTCGTCGGCTATTCGTTCGGCGCGGACGTGATGCCCTTCGCGTATAACCGTTTGCCGACGGCGCTGCGCGACAAGGTTTCGCTGATTTCGCTGCTCGGCTTCGCGCCCGACGCCGATTTCCAGATCCGCGTGGGCGGCTGGCTCGGCATGCCGGCCAGCGACAAGGCGCTGAAAGTGCGGCCTGAGTTGACGCGCGTGCCGCCCGCGCTGGTGCAATGCATCTACGGTGAAAACGAGAAGGACACCTTGTGTCCCGAACTGATGAAGACCGGCATCCAGGTGATCCGCACTTCGGGCGACCATCATTTCGGTGGCGATTACGACGCGCTCGAAAAACGCATTCTGGGCGCGTTCAAGAAGCAGAGCGGCGTGCAATGAGGACGATGCGGCTGGCGGAGCGGCATTGACAAATCGCGACAAGTCAACGATGATCGGCCGCATGAACTGCCTCGACATCCGTATTGCGCTGATTATTAGCATCATTCATCGAATGGTGGGTTAGCGCGCGTCTGATAGCAGTCACACATAACCCGCCCCACGAGGCGGGTTTTTTTATGTCCGCTTGCTCCCGCCTCCTGGTCGACTTTCGATGCACGTCCTTGCCGCACAGGAGCCAGCCTTGCCGTCACACGAACTCGAACAGGTCGCGAAAGCCGCCGACAGCGTCGCGCTTTGCAACGACTACCTGAAGAAAACCCTCACCGCGCGCGTCTACGATGTGGCCCGCGAGACCGAGCTTGAGCACGCGCCGCATCTGTCGGCGCGTCTGCGCAATCCGGTTTATCTGAAGCGCGAGGACA